>DAOTVB010000106.1:0-46044 GCA_034436755.1 Chloroflexaceae bacterium
AGACAAACCTGCCCATGCGCGCTACAAGCTGCGACTGCCGGCGCGCTCCCGCGGGCCGGCCCCTGGAGAAGACCGATCATTTGCGCCCAGGCGCGAGTGGTTCAACCGAAGACGCATTGCCGTCGGATAGAAGACACATGTTGCACTCTCGAATGTTTCGCTACTGTTCCCTGTTACTGCTGCTGCTGCTGGCCGCCTGCGAGATCGAAGGCGGTGTACCACCACCCGCCACCCCCGGAGCGGTTGCGCAGCCAACCCTGGCAACGTCACCGGAGCCAACCAGTGCCCCGCGTGACATGGGCTTTCGGGTGGGACTGCTGGATGCGCCGGCAGACTTATTGCCCTACCACGATGATGCCGGGGATCGCCGTATCACCGCACCCATCAGCGAGTTACTCTTCCCGGAGCCACTGCTCCCGTTGAGCTATACCTATACTACAACCGGCGTGCTGGAGCGCATGCCCACCTTTGAGAATGGCGATGTCGAACTACGCTCAGTTGATGTCTACCTGGACGCGGCGGGGGCGATTACCACAACCGAGACCGAAACGATTACGCAGGTAGAGCAACTGGTGGTGACATACCACTGGAACCCGGACCTGCGCTGGTCGGACGGGACGCCGGTCACGGCAGCGGACTCGCTGTTTGCCTACGAACTGGCGCAGACGGTCTCGCTGGGGGAGGAGGCTAACAATCGGCTGGTGCTGCTCGAGCGCTACGAGCAGGTGGACGAGCATACCACGCGGGCCTTTCTCAAGCCCGATTTTATGCACCCGTTCTATTTCCTGACCTTCTGGACGCCGCTGCCCAGTCATCTGCTGGCCGAACTGCCGGCGGAAGAACTGAGGCAGAGTGAGTTTGCCCTGCGCCCGGTCGGCTATGGTCCCTACATTGTCGAGCGGCGCGACCAGGACGGCGTGCGCCTGCAGCGCAATCCCTACTACTTTGGCGAGCCACCGCCGGCCGAGGTGATATCCTTTGCCTTCCTACCCGGCGTCGATACCCTGCGCTCCTCAGTATTGAGTGGCAGCCTGGATGTAGCCGTGGCGGATCGGATTGCGCCAGAGCAACTGGAGTTCCTGGAGCGCGACGAAGAGCGCGATCTGCTCGACGTGGCCTACACTGCCGGTCCAATCTGGGAGCATCTCGACTTTAACCTGGATACGCCACTGTTCCAGGACATCCGGGTGCGCCGCGCGGTTGCGCAGGGGCTGGATCGGCAGGCGCTGGTTGATACGCTGTTTGACGGCCATGTGCCGGTGCTCGATAGCTGGATCTTGCCGCAACAGACGGCAGCCGCCCCGACCGATCGGCTGACGCGCTACCCGTACGACCCGGAAGAGGCACGCCGCCTGCTGGACGAGGTCGGGCTGGCCGATAGTGACGGCGACGGTATCCGTGAGCGCGCCGGCGAGCCGGTGGTGATCGAGTTGCTCACAACCGATGGGGCCCCCCTCCGCGATCAGGTTGCCGAACAGTTCACGGCAGATATGACCGCGCTGGGCATCCAGGTGAATGTGCGTGCCCTGCCGGTGCAGGAACTCTACAGCCGCGATGGTCCGCTGTTCCGGCGCGAGTTCCAGGTGGCGCAGTTTGCCTGGATCGCCAGCCCTGATCCGGGGGGGCTGGCGCTCTGGAGTTGTACCGCCGTGCCGACGGAAAATAATGGCTGGACCGGGAATAACTTTGCCGGGTGGTGCTTCCGCGAGGCCGACCGGGCGATTCGTACCGCCAACACGTCACTCGATCAGGCAGAGCGCCGGGAAGCCTATGTGCGACAGCAGGAGCTATTTACGCAGGAGGTTCCGGTTGTGCCCCTCTTCCAGCGCCTGGTTGTCACCATCAGCAATCCCAACCTGGCTGGATTGGAGCCTGATCCGATTGCGCCGATCACCTGGAATATCGGGGAATGGCAGCGGGAGTAGGGACACGCTCCGGCGTGCCCACCTCCCGGCGGGAGCGCTCCCCATCCAGGTGGCTGGCCCTACCCATTCAGGCAGTTGACGCCACAGCACAAGCGTAGTACACTGCCAGCCACTTATTTCTTTTTTTCCCAAAGAGCATAACCCCGTCATGCCGGAATCCTGCCACGCAATCGCGGTGTGTCTCCGGCATGCAGGATGCCTCGCCTCTGTTTTCAGTAGCGTAAGGAGGAGTAATGGAGCGCCTGGTTGAAGACATTATGCATCGTGGTGTGATCACCTGTTCGCGTGAGATGCCTGTCCAGGATGTGGCCCAGCAGATGACCCAGCAGGATGTGAGCGCGCTGGTGGTTGTGGACACTGACGGCAATCTGGCCGGCTTGATTTCACGCACTGACCTGGTCAACGCCCGGCTCTATGAGCAGTATTGGAAGCACTGGCGCGGCCTGACCGCCGGTCATATCATGGTAACGGATGTGGTGTCGGTGCATATTAACGACACCGTGCAGCAGGCCAGCCGGTTGATGATGGAGCGCAAGATCCATCGCGTGGTTGTAGTAGAAGACACCGAGAGCGGTGGGAAAAAGCCGATTGGTGTGCTTTCGATTACCGACCTGGTACGCGACCTGGCAAGCGAAGAGGCCGAGGGAGAAAACCAGGAAGGTTAATCACGGACGATGGATATCTGGGATAGCGTATTAGTGCAGATAGTCCCGGATCTGGCTAATCCAGACACTTAGACCATAGCTCAGGGTTGTAAGCAAAATCGTGATTGCTACCAACTGTCCGGCAAGGCCGCGCCGCCAGAGTGCGGCCAGCACCGGGCCGGCCCCCAGGCACAGCGCCGGATAGAGGAAGTGGGGCCAGCGTATCCCCTGACTCGCGCCCATCAGCAGCGGTAGCCCGATTACCGCTACCAGGGTGCCGAACCACCAGGCAGTAAGCAGTGCCACGAGCCCCCGTACGGCGGGACGGCGGCGACACATCTGAAGCAGCAGCAGCCAGCCGGCCAACCCGACCAACCCGGTTATGGCGAGGAATGGCATAAGCTGCTGGTAGCGGGCAAGCGTGTTGCCGATGATCTGGCTGATCGCTGGAAGAGGTGACATTTCCGGCATCCCGTTGCTCGCGCCGTTTCCCGCCAGGCGACCGGCAAAAAAGGGCGCAAACCGGGGCGCCGAGTAGTAGAGCCCGCCCACAACGATAATTGCCAGAATGCCCCCGCGCATGAGCGCACCCACCCGGAAGAAGTGGCCGCCCCTGCCCGGCGTCCAGCGGCGGACCCACTCCACAACGCCCAGTCCCCCCGCGCTGACCAGCAGCAGTCCCGCCGACAGCGCTACCCCCAGATGTCCCAGCAAACCAACGCCGAGCAGCGGCAGCCACCAGCGGGTGCGGGTGTAGCCGCGTGGCTCATCAGCTAAATCCTCTACGTCGCCGGTGAGCGTTGTTGCCGGTGTTACGGTTGGCATGCGCGCGCTGCTCCAGGCCAGCAGCGCCAGTGCCGGCAGCAGCAGCGCCTGACCACCAATATTCGCGTATTCGCCAATCGAAAACGAGACCAGCAGCGGTGCCGGAGCCAGGTAGAACGCCGCCCCGAACAGCGCCGCTCGCATCCCCAGTCCCGCCTGACGCAGCAGCATCCAGAGCAGGGCCAATACCAGGCTATCGAGCAGGGCCACGCCGCTCTGCACGAGCAACACCCGGCTGTCGATGTCAGGAGCGGCAAAGAGTTGCAGCGGAGCCAGGATCAGGTAAACACCGGGCGGATAGGGCGCATCACCGCCGCCCGCGTCCGCCGGCAATCCCTCCATGATGTAGATGTTGCCCAGCGCCACCTCCAGCAGATTATTCGCATTCAGCCGGTGATCGCTAAAGCGGGCATGGGGATGCAACATCCCCCCCAGACGAATGGCACAGGCCAGCAGCAGCAACGCCACAACCGCGTTGTACTGCCTGTCGCGGCGTAGGGCTTCTGTATCCAGGGCGGAACGGGTAGAGCGCAACGACTGGTGAACAGCATACGGAATGCGCAGCAGCAGCGCCAGTGCCCACCCGCCCAACGCCAGTCCGGCCATCGTCGGGGTAAACAGGGTCAGGGCAAAGCGGTGGGTCGCCAGCAGCAGCGCCGTCACCAGCAGATAGGCCAGCGCCAGCGCCAGCGTGGGTCGTAGGGCCAGCCCCAGCCAGCGCGCCAGCGGGTAGAGCAACAGCAGGGTCGCCGTTAGCCAACCAAACTGGGCCGGCGCCGGCAGCCGGGGGCCGGTCGTCAGCGGAGCCACCCGCACGTCGTAGAGCACAAACCCCAGGTCGCGCGGATCATTCGTGGCGGTGTAGGACTGCGTCTGCAGTTCGAGGCGGAGATCGCCCATAGCACTGGTATCGGCAAGAATATGGTAGGCGCGGGGAGCGGCCATAATAACCAGTTCCGGGATGGTCTGTGCGCCGGTCGTCCAGGTGCTGATCGCGGGTGTACCATCAGGACGCCCACTACTGGCGATCAGCGTCATGCGCCAGCGTCGCCCGCCGAGACCCGGCAGTTCCAGGGCGGCAGCACGCGTCACCCAGCGGTAGGAGTTGCCGGCGTCCAGGTTCCACCAGTCAAACCGGCCTTTTTGCGCCGGCTCAGAGGCATTGACGCCCACGAGAAAGGGCGCATCATCCTCGCGCCGCTGCGTGTTGCTATCCCCGCCCACCGCCAGATGCAGGTAGGGCGGCACCTGATAGGCCAGCGTCCAGAGCAGCAGGCCCAGCAGCAGCAAGAAACCCAGCGCCCGCAGATCCGCCCGCTGCCCAATCAGAACCGGCATGCCGGCCCGAAACTGGTTGAAGGCGTGTGTCATAGTGCGGGAGAGGGACATGTTGCGCGGGGCCGGCAGATGCGGGTCGCCCGGTGCGGGGCGCTGGCCGGTCATACGGGGGCTCGCCAGGTGACAATCACAACACCGATAACAATCACACACGCGCCGATGATGCGGTTCAGCGTCACATGTTCACCCAGGAAAAAATGGGCCGGGATCAGGCTAATGACATAACTGAGCGCCAGCAGCGGGTAGGCGAAGGAGAAATCGACGCGCGAGATCACGCCGAGCCAGAAGAGCCCACCCCCAAAGATCAGCATAAAGCCCAGCAGAACGCGCCACTCGGTAAAGGTACGAAACACAGCGTTAAACGAAGCGGAAAACTCACCCACCTGGTTCATACCGGACTTCAAGAGAAGTTCCCCGGTCACCGTCAGACAGATCGCCGTAAGCAGCAGGGTAAAGATCAAGAGCATAGCGCGCACCTTTGGTATGTCATGCAAACCCATCACCGCCGACCGGGAATCGCCGGCGAGTGGACGTTGATGCCGGCCGGTTCCCGGTTCCGGGTTCTCGGTTCTGATCTCAAACTTCTGGGTCATTGGTCGTTACGCCTCAACACATAGACACCATAATCGCAGATGCCACTGCGCATAGTGTAGGTTCGAATAACGGTAAACTCGGGGTGAAAAAGCAGACGGTAGGCCGCATCATCGCGGATGTTACCGCCCCGATCTAGCCAGTGCATGGCACGCCCCGCGATATTCCAGCGGTCCGGTGGCGGGATATCCTCCAGCACCAGAAGCGTCGCACCAGGGCGCAACACCCGATGCAGTTCGATCAGGGCCGCACGGGCAACCGGGTCGGCCAGATGGTGGAGCACACCCAGCACCAGGGCGGCATCAAAGCGTTGGTCGGCCAGGGCCAGGGCCGCGCCACTCGCCGCAACAAACTGCCGCGACTGCGACCGCTGCGCGAACCGCAGGTATGCCGGCGAGAGATCGATCCCGACATAGTGACCCGCCGGGAAGCAGGCGGCAAACTCGCCCGTTCCGCAGCCAAAATCCAGAAACATGCGCCGGCCGGGATCACGCCAGGGTGCCAGTTCCCGCGCGATCACCTGCTGCTCACCCCGAAAGCCATGCTCGACAATGCGACGCAGGAGCGACCAGAGGTAGGGCTGCGCGCTGAGTTGATCAAGCATCTGTTGCAGAACTGGTACCCGCTCACCGGGAAAGGTATGCCCTGACCGGGCCTGCCGGCGCGTGGTTGACGGTTCATGCTGCGGTTGTGCTGGTTTCTGCTCCATCGTATCGGGGAGGCACTATACCAGAAGGCCACGCGCTACGCAAGTGCTCTGCTGGATTTTGCCCATCGGTTAGGTATCTTCCTGAAGCTGCTGCACCTGCTGGAGTAGGGTCTGCGATGTGAATGGCTTTTGCAGGAATCTGACGCGCTGCTGCTCAACAAAATGGCTGACCACAGTCTGTTCGCTATGCCCACTAATCAGCAGGACACGGACATCGGGCTTAATCTGGCGGATTGCGCGAAATACCGCTTCGCCGCTGACCCCCGGCATCGTCATATCCAGCAGGACGCAGGTAATTGTACCGGCATGGCGCTGAAACAGCTCAATGCCATCCGAACCATCACTGGCAGTCAGAACATCAAACCCAGAGCGTTGCAGCATTTGGGCCGTAACCATCCGCACCTGGTCTTCATCATCGATGACCAGCACCACACTGTTATCGGACGTATCCAGGGTAGGGGGCGGTTCCACCGCAAGAGGCGTGGCGGCATCGGTCTGACAGGGAAAAAGCACCCGGAAGCTGGTTCCCTGGCCCGGCGTGCTCGAAACGCAGAGCGTGCCCTGGTGTTCGCGGACAATGCCCATCACGGCGGCCAGACCCAGACCCCGCCCGGTGAATTTAGTTGTAAAGAAGGGGTCAAAAATTTTCTGCTGGGTGTCTGCATCCATCCCCGAACCGGTGTCAACAATTTCCAGGTAGACATACTGCCCTTCCGGTAAGTTACTACCAAGTTGCGTTCCATCGAGAAAGTTGCGTGTAGCCTGCATAAGACCGGTAGCTATGGTAATGGTGCCGGAGCTTTCGCCAAGCGCTTCTGCGGCATTTACCACCAGATTCATAATGATCTGATGGATCTGAATTGTATCGACCTTGATTGCCGGCAGGTGGGGCGTAAGCTGGTAGGTGATGGTGGCGCTCTTCGTAATCGAGATCTGCATCAATGTCGTCATCTCGGTGATTAGCGTGTTGAGATCAATGAGTTGCATCTCCATGCGACCCTTGCCGGCATAGGCCAGCATCTGCTGGGTCAGTTCAGCGGCCCGGCGTGCGCCGACAATGATGCGGTCAATACTGGTCCGGGCAGGGGAGTCGGTTTCCAGATCAAGCAGGGCCAGGTCGGCGTTTCCCAGGATCGCCACCAGCAAGTTGTTGAAGTCATGGGCGATACCTCCGGCAAGCAACCCCAGGCTCTCCAGTTTCTGGGTTTCCAGCAGTTTGCGCTCGATTGCCAGGCGTTGCAGTTCGGTCTGTCGCCGCTCCGTAATATCACGAAACACCAGCACGCCCCCTGTCAGGTTGCCCCAGTTGTCCCGGATCGGGGCGGCACTGTCATCAATGGGAATGGTGGTGCCATCGCGAACGCGTAGCATGGGCTGGCCGATCAGTCCGACAACCATATTCTGCTGGAGGGCGCGAGTGATGGGATCTTCGGCGCGGATACCGGTCTCCTCATCGATAATATGCAGCACCTCCGTGAGCAGGTTTCCTATACCTTCCGCCTGGCCCCACCCGGTCAACTGCTCGGCAACCGCATTCATAAAGGTAATCCGCCCGGTGACATCGGTGACAATCACCGCATCGCCAATACTCCTTAAGGTTGTCGCAAAGCGCTGTTCACTCTCGCGTAACGCCCGCTCCATCCTGGATTTATACAGCGCCATCTCAATCGTTACATGTAATTCTTTTTCCTCAAACGGCTTCAGAATATACCCGAACGGCTCGGTCAACCGGGCACGCTGCACCGCTTCATCATCGGCATAGGCTGTTAGATAAATGATCGGAACATGGAAGCGCGTACGAATCTGCCCGGCGGCCTCAATCCCATCCATGTCTCCTCTGAGCCGGATATCCATCAGCACCAGGTCCGGACGCAGTTCTGCTGTTTTCCGGATCGCTTCCATGCCGGTGGATACAACGCCAGGCACTGCATATCCCAGCAGTTCCAGCCTGCTCTGAATATCCATTGCAACAATGCTCTCATCTTCGACCACCAGGATACTAGCTGTATTCATAATGGTTCTCCCTCTCCTCGTGGTATACCGGCGTGAATAGTATCATAAATGTTGTACCGCCATGCCGATCAATGGTAATAGAACCGCCGAGCTGGTTTGTCAGCGTACTGGCCAACTGTAACCCGAGTGTTTTGTTGGTCGTCAGGTCGATGTCTGGTGGGAGACCAATACCATTGTCATGCACCATCAACATCAATTGATGGTCAACCGTGCGACGTAGTTCAATCCGAATCTCGCCGGTACGATTATCTGGAAAAGCATACTTGAGGCTGTTTGAAACCAGCTCATTAATAATCAACCCACAGGGGATAGCCTGATCGATGTCGAGGAACAGGTCATCGACCATAATTGTCAACGTGATGGACTGGTGATCAATCTGGTATGAACGCAGCAGGGAGGTTGTCAGACTGCGCAAATATTCGGCGAAATCAATGCGGGCCAGATCCGCCGACTGGTACAACTTCTGGTGAACCAGGGCCATTGACTGCACCCGATCCTGGCTCTCCCGAAACATCTCCAGCGCGTGGCGATCATCCGTATACCGAGACTGCAGACGAAACAGGCTGGAGATCACCTGAAGGTTATTCTTAACCCGGTGGTGAATCTCTTTCAAAAGCACTTCTTTCTCGCGGAGGGAAGTCTTGACCTGTTCTTCCGCCTGTTTGCGCGCCGTAATATCCTGGGCCGTTCCCAGGATTACATGCACTTGCCCTTCCGGTGTACGCGTAAACATGATTTCCCGACTGGAGAGCCAGCGCCATGCGCCATCCGCATTCTTCATGCGATAGTCATGCTCAATGATCTCATCATCGGCCAGGGCCATAACCTGCTGGAGGTGTTCGGGGAGACGGGCCAGATCAGCGGGATGCATTTTCTCGGCAAAAAAGTTCATCCCCATGGCCTGGATCTCTTGCTGAGTATAGCCCAGGATGGTGCCAAGTTCATGGTTTGAGTAGACGTTGCACTGTTGTACCAGATCAAACAGGTACAAAATTGCAGGGGTGGCATCGGCAATCCGGTGGATAAAGCGCTGATTCTCCTGCAGCGCATCTTCCGTACGTTTGCGCGCGGTAATATCGTAATAGTGTTCGATCCGCCCACCCGCATAGAGACCGGTTTTGATCGGATGGCTCCAATGTTCCAGCCAGCACGCGGCACGCTGCGGGCCCGGCGGTACATGACACTCAAAGTTTTCCACATAGGTATTCTGAGTATACGTTGCTGCGATCTTTGCGGCAAACTCTTCCGGATCGGCAAAGATACGGCTAATCTGTCGGGTCATAACCGGGCGCATGTCCTGGCCGATCAGCGTGGCGCGGTTCAGCCCAAAATAGCGCTCAAAAGCCTGGTTCATCCAGACGACCCGCAACTGGGCGTCAAGAATGATCGTGCCAATATTAGAACTATCCAGCACATCATTCATCAGCGAGCAGTAGCGCGTTTCGCTCTCCTGGAGCGCCGTCTGCGCCTGTTTGCGTTCGTTGATAATAGCGGCCAGAATCAGGGCGGTAACGGCGACAATCCCCATAAAACTCTGGAGGAGCAGATGACTCGCCTGCGTGCTCCGGCCCATAAAGGGGCCCGACCCATTCACCGCTCCCCAAACGGCACTACTGCTGCCAATGTAGGCAATGACGGTTGCGCCCCGTTGCCCAAACCGCAGTGCGGCCCAGATAACCAGCGGAAAGATGGTGTACGTGAGAGGCAGATAGGTTTGCCGGTAGAAGAGATCGCTATACACCGTAATGCTGACGAGCATGGTAAGCAAGAGCAGGAGACCGGCTTCGATCAAACGCCGGGGAGTGGTGTCAACATGCGGATGCGCCGCCCAACTGAGAATAACCGGAGCGATAAGCAGGACGCCGACGGCATCGCCCATCCACCAGGTCAACCAAGCCAGCCCAGATAGCTCCCAGGTCAATCCACCCGTCAGGAGCTGGCTGATGATACCAAACGTCGGGCTGATGAGTGTGCTGATGCCGGCCGCATAGATGATCAAGCCCAGCGCATCCTGCAGGCGTTCAAGCGCGGCACGGAAACCCACCAGCCGTTTGAGCAGATATGTTCCGAGCAATGCGCCCAGGACATTACCGGCCGCCACGCTACATATGACAACCAGGGGAACCCCGACCGTCAGGTTCATCAGAAGGGTTCCCAGGAAAATGCCCGGCCAGAACCGATACCCATAGAGCATGAGCGCCGCCAGTGCAATCCCTGCCGGGGGCCATACCAGGGTGGCATTACCATGTTCAGTGGCAAAGAAGAGGCCGATTTGTCCTGTGACAAAGTAAACAGTAGTGATCAGTCCCAGATAGACCAGGTCCAGTCGGCTATAAGAATGTATTGTCGCTTTGTGTATCATGACGGTCTTATAAACATTGTACCGCAATCCGCTTGCCCGAGCATGCTGCATGGACGGTTGGGATGCTGCGTGATGCCGTGCGCACAAACGTGCATTTGATCGCCTGCCGGCCTCCAATTGACCAGTATACACAGATTTGAGTATCACACAATCCGGTTGCGTAATATTCCCAGTTCGGTTATCTCCAACTCAACGATATCACCCGGTGCCAACCACGGACCCTGCCCATGCGTTCTTTCCGCCAGACACCCACTTCCGACCGTGCCGCTGCTCAACAGGTCGCCGGGATAGAGCATAACATCCCGACTGGCGTAGGCGATCATCTGCCCGAATGAAAAATGCATGCCGGCGGCGTTGCCCCGCGACTGCTCGATACCGTTTACGCGCGCCAGCATATTCACCGCGAGACGACCATCGTCATCCGTATACAGTTCCAGTTCATCCGGGGTTACCAACCAGGGACCAAGCGACGTGGCAAAGTCGCGCGCCTTTACCGCTCCCAACCCGGAGATATCTGCGGCGGCCTGAATATCCCGCGCGCTCCAGGCATTCATAATCATGTATCCGGCGATATAGTCTGCTGCCTCGTCAACGGCAATATCACGTCCTTCGCGCCCGATGACACAGGCAATTTCCAGCGCATAGTCGAGCGCTTCTGTCCCCGGTACTATAATATCATCATCAGGCCCATACAGGCTGCTATGATTACCAAAGACAAAAGCCGGATGATGATACCATGCCGGTGGCAGCGGCCGTCCCTGAAGCTGCCGGATCATCTGAGCATGCTGGGGGAAGGTATCGAACATGCGCAGGCTGTGCGGATGGGGCAGCGGTGCATGCAAGCGCACATGTTCCAGCGGCAGCAGCATCTCAACCCCGCCGATCGAGATGCTCCCGCTCATGCCCTGATCACGGCTGCCATTCCCGGTCGCCTCCGCATCCAGGTCAAGATCGCTCCCGACCAGACTGACGACCGCATCCTGGATCAGCGCAATATCATCCAGACTTACATCCGTTTGTATTCCCCGCAACAGGCTCAACATATCCCAGGATAACCCCGCAATATCTTCCAGAACGAGCGGCGCGGCGGCAGCCAGATCGATCACGGCCGGGCCAAGCAGAACGCCGGCACGGGGTTGTTTGTCCGTCGGCACAAATGTTACAAGTCGCACAATACCCACCTCCTCAAGGCATATTCAAACAGAGATTACACTGTAGAGTACATGCGCCATACTCACCCACAGTCTGGTAGCGAAAAACAGAATTCGCTTAATACTACCATATACTTTGCCTCAGTCAGCGTGCGCTACTCCAGCTTCTTGCGGAGTACATATGCGTGGAAGAAGTCTCATACGCCGTTTCTTTTCTGAATATGCCGCCGAATGTATTGCAGTAATGGAGTGAATACTGTATAATATGGATACGAGTAAAAAACTGGTAAAGGCTTTGACATGAAGGATTACACTACGCTGCCGGAGAATGGCGGCACACTCTATGCAAAGACGTAACGGCATGGCGGCTTTCCATACGCTATAAGTTTTGCTACGTCAGACCCGTTACGACAGCAGAAAATTGTGTAGTCATACCAGGTTCATCTTCGCTGGTTTCTGACCGTTGCCGGATGGTACCCGGTCTGGGCGAAGTACTCCGTAACGTGTATCGGTGATGGCGGATGGTGGCAGGCATGCACTGACTTCCACCAGTATTCATGTGATAGATTGAGAGAGTAGATTATGGATACGAACAAAACAATTCTAGAAGTTGACCTCACTGACGGCGTGGTGCCGATTTCGCGCGCAGCTTCATCGCTGGCGACCCTGGTTAAGCGTTCACGTACCAAGCGCAAGCCGATTATTGTCACCCAGAAGGGCTACCCGGCCGGCGTTATCCTCGATATCAGCCTGTTTACGGATCTGCGTGAACTGGCTGAGGAGGGTATGAAGTTTGCTCCAGAAGAGAATATGAATGGTCACATTGAAGCAGAAACTGCGGAGTAGTGGCTACGCTGGTGCAAACGTTTGCCGACAGTGGCATACTGTTCTCGGGTTGTTTATCGGGATGCTGTAGCTGATGTTATGACCAGAGCGCTGCACCTGTTACAACAGGTGCAGCGCTCTGGCCCGGGCCAGGGCCTGCGTACGACTATGTACCTCAAGTTTGGTATAAATATTGTTGATATGTTTCTTGACGGTACTCATAGCAACCACCAGTTCGCGGGTAATTTCCTGATTGGATTTCCCAGAGGCAATTAAATTCAGAACCTCGTGTTCGCGCTGGCTTAATAAAGCGGGAGGTTCCGGCACCCGGCCCGATTTCTGTTCTGGTCGAGGTTCTTTCCTGGTAACTGCTGTTGCGGTTTGCACCTGCGAACATGCCTTGATCAGGCGGGAAACATAGGATGCTACTGAATGGGGCACATCAGCCGCTGCCTGGCTCCTGGTTTCTGCCCACTGGCGTAATAACCTTTCAATTGGTTCCCCCAGATCGATAAACATACGGACAAAGCCTTCCGGTTCGGCCAGGATGAGCGCGCGTTCCAGGGTCGCCAGGGCCGCGGCCGGATTGCCACACATCTGATGCGCAACGGCCTGGAGCACCAGAATTTCGATGACACTGCGCATCCGTTCAGCAGTTTCTGCCGCCTGGAGCAGACGTTCCAGAAAAGGCAGTGCTCGCTCCATGTCACACCGGGCTATCAGCACACGCGCCAGCGTGATATAGTCGATCTCAAGCAGATAGTTGGGCGTGTCTTCCGGCGTGAGGCCGGATGTCTGCACCCAGTGGATTGCGGCGGCAACCTGCCCCTGCGCCAGCCAGAGCCGCGCCTGCAGCGCCTCCATCCAGGCAATAATCCGGGATGCATTGGTTTGCCGGGCAATCTGCAGCGCCTGCCGGCACATCTGCATGGCACCCGACGCATCGCCCCGGGCCTGCTTCACCTGCGCCAGGGTCATGTAACCGCTCAACAGAATCTCGGGCATGCCGCCGCGCTGCCCATGCTCAATCCCCTGCATAAGCTGGCGTGTAGCTCCATCCAGATCATTCCACTCGTACAGCAGTTCGCCCATCCCGACATAGGCCGTTCCGACAACGGGCAGAGCCTGGATCTGCCGCGCGGCAGCGAGATCTAGCGCCTGCTGGTAGACACCGGCCGCAAAGCGCAACTGCCCCTGGATGGCCTGCTGTTCGCCAAGCTGACGCAGCACAAACAGCGTAATAAAGATATTCCCGGCGGCCTGGCTCAGGGTCATTGCCTCGGTAAGAATCCGGCTGGCCCCCACCACATCGCCGCTCAAGCGGTAGGAGATGCCCAGCAGCAGCGTAATCACACTGCGGACATACAACTTTTCGGGGGGGAGTTGCGCCAGTGCCTGATGCGCCAGTTCAATTGTCCGGGGAATGTCACGCTGCAGACCGGCAACGGTCGCGCGTACCGCAATAATTTCGCTCAACAGTTCATCCGGCAGCGGGCAGTCGGGAGTGTGACGATCCTCCGCATTCTGCAACCAGGACTCAACCGCATCCAGTTGTCCGGTCGCCGCCAGCGCCCAGGCATGCAAAATGCAGACGCGCGGATTTGAGCGTACCTGCACTTCCGGTAGCGCTTTCAGCCATCCCGACAGCGTGATCGCCTCGCTATGCATCAGCATAGGCAGCGCAACCAGTTCAATCAGATCGATTGCCCGGTCAAAGTCCTGCGCGGCCAGGGCATGCTGGATCGCCTCAGGCATAAAGCCATGCGCTTCATACCAGGCGCTGGCCCGGCGGTGCAACTGCGGCCGGCAATCGGGACACTGCTGACTCAGCCGATTGTGCAAGAAGTCGGTAAAGAGATGATGGTAGCGATACCAACGCCGCTCCGCACCAAGCGGCACAAGAAACAGGTTGGCCCGTTCTAACTGTTCCAGCACTGCCTGGGCCGGGTGAGGCATTACGGCGTCTAACGGAACGTGGGCAACACCCGATCCGTCGGACATCAACTGCCAGTCGCCCAGCACCGCATCACAGAGCGATGCACACAGACGATCAAGGATGGCAGTGTGCAGCAGAAATGTCTGGATGTAGACCGGTTGCGCGGCCAACACCTCCCCGACCAGGTAATCGACGATATAGCGATGTTCGCCGGTAAAATTCTCGATACTCCGCGTGCCACCGGACTGGCCCTGCATGGAGAGTGCCGCGAGTTGCAGGGCAGCAATCCAGCCTTCGGTACGCGCTTCCAGCGTGGCAAGTTCCGCAGCCGGCAGGTTCAGACCCATGCTCTGATTGAGAAAGGTGGCGATTTCCGCAGAGGTAAACCGCAGGTCTGCCGCACGTAGTTCGGTTAGCTCCCTCCGGACGCGCAGCCGCGCCAGCGGGAAGGGCGGGTCGCTGCGGCCGGCAATAATCAGATGCATATGCGGCGGCATCTGGTCGATCAGGAAACCCAGTGCCGCGTGGATCGGCTCGGCCTCGATCAGGTGATAGTCGTCGAGGATGAGTAAGATCTGCTCACGGGTTGCGGCCAGGGCATTGAGCAGCGTGGTCAGGACCGCCTCAATCGGCGCGGGATGGGGCGGCTGCAGCAGCGCCATGGCTCCGGCCCCCACGCCGGCATGCAGTTGATCCAGCGCAGTCAGGACGTGGCTCCAGAAGCGGGCCGGATCATTATCGGCCGCATCCAGCGAGACCCAGGCAACATGGGGGAGTGCGCGCGACGCGGCACGCTCCCCGGCAGCCGGGTCGCAGCCCCCTGACCCGTAGAGCCAGGCGCTCAACAGCGTGGTTTTGCCGGAACCGGCCGGCGCGGCGATCAGGGTCAACTTCCGCCGGGTGCCGGCATCCAGTTGCGCGATCAGTCGTGATCGCGCCACCAGACCCGGACGGGGCGGCGGGACTGACAGCTTCGTTGTAAGCAGTTGATCTGGTCCCGCCGGGCTTGGGGTTGATGTATGATTCATAGGCTTTACCGATGACCGATCACTAACGGTAGACCTGGCACACACTGGTCAGGAGGATGACCGGAAGGCTATACCAAACAGAGATTTGCCAGGTAACGCGTGTCCATAATCCGCTTACACCTGTCATTATAGCGCACACGGGGGTATAATGACACTGTTTCCAGGATGAAGGTTGGGTAACGTTGTGATTCGGTTTATGCAGGAGGAATTATCGTATGCCTGCCGCTACGGTTACGGTTCAGCCCTGGGCCGCAGATCAGTCACCGACCGAGGCAACCATCCGGCAGATCTTACGGGAGGAGGGGCTGGAGCACTATCGCTGGTCGAATGGTCCCGGCGATGTCTATGGAGCGCATACGCATCTCTATCACAAAGTGCTCTATGTTGTTGCCGGAACGATCACCTTTGGCCTGCCGGCAGACGAACGGCAAGTGGTTCTACACGCCGGCGACCGGATGGAGCTACCGGCGGGGATCAACCATGATGCAGTCGTCGGGCCGGAAGGGGTGGTCTGTATCGAAGGACATCGGTATAATTGACACGCGTTACGCGGTGTGCGTTTGGATCACGAACGCCGCGACATGAACAAACACCGCGAAACGACCAGGGCTGACGTGGATCAGGTGATCCCCCATGTAGCGGAGGAGAGCGCCGCCGGCAGGGTGGCAGAAACCCGATCTTGTTCACACAAACATTCACGTCTGTGAATGTTTGTGTGAAAAACGTACCATGCTGCCGCAGGCGAAGCGGGCTTCCATCGGGTAGAACGTCCGGTTTGCATGGTAACCGCGTAACGCGTGTAACATTACATCTGATATAGATATGAGAGGATGACACGATGGCATATGTATCTGATCTGGGTGCCGGTCAGCAGATCTACCTGGAGAACCAGGACACCCAGACGATTGTCACGCTGGTTGCGGCAACAGCCGGGCAACAGCAGAGCCAGCGCAACGGCTTCGAGACGGGTAGTTGGCATGGCCCGCCCACGCTGCTGCGGACGGCGGCCGGCCTGATCGTGCGGATTGAGGCGGCACGGGGCCAGTTTTTCGTGCAGGTGCAGGGCAACGGTATGCGTCTGCTGAACAGCACGCCCGCGCTGGCGGGGGCAGATGTGCTCTCACTGCGCCAGGTTGCCGACCAGAATGCAGCCCGTCCCGGCCAGATGGAGCCGCTGAAGCCGATGGAACCCATGCAACCCATGGAGCCGATGAAACCGATGGAACCCATGCAACCCATGGAGCCGATGCGCATGGGCGACATGGAGATGTCGGCCAACCCGATGGAAATGCGGATGGGCAATATGCACCTGCGCATGGGTTCGCCAGAACAGCAGCAGAAACCGTCAGCGCGGCGCTTTTGCCCGCAGTGCGGCACGGGTGTCAGTCCCGAGGATCGCTTCTGCGCCAGTTGTGGTCATCGCCTGGTTCCCGCGGAAGGATAACCCGCAGACTGCAATCTTCAGCCCTCAGCCGGCAGTCCTGAACAGGGGCTCAGGCTGAGGCGCTGAAAGAGGCGCGCCTCAACATCGGCCGGGAGTTCGGCGGGCTCCTCGTCAAGGTTGCGGTAGAGCGCCACCGTGCGGGTCAGTGTCTCGAAGACCACCTCGCAATCCGGGCAATCGTCCAGATGCTGCTGAAGTTCCTGGCATAGTTCGGTGGCAAGTTCGCCATCAACATATGCATTGAGTTGCCGTAACAACTCCTGGCATTCGGCATCGGTGTGATGGTGATGACTCATCAGGTGTCTCCTTCTGTTCCTAAATAGCCGGCCAGCAACTCACGCAGGCGCAACCGCGCCCGGTGCAGGCGTACCTTGACGGCACTCTCACTCAGATCGAGCAGCGCGGCAGTCTCGCTGGTACTCATGCCCTGCATTTCGCGTAGCACAAAGATGACCCGCAGATTCTCGGGCAGTTCTTGCAGCGCGCACTCAAGCTGGCTGCGCAACTCCGTATCCAGGGCCGAATGGGCCGGATCAACGGTCCAGGTGCTCAAGTTCTGCGGCATATCGCTGACCGGGATCATCTCTTCGGCCGTATCAATCGTAATGGTGGGATGCTGACGGCGGCGCAGTAGCATCAACGCCTCGTTTGTGGCAATCCGGTAGATCCAGGTTCCCAGCCCGCTGCGCCCCTCAAACTCGCCGATCTTCTGGCAGGCTTTGATAAAGGTCTGCTGCAGGATACTCTCGGCCTCATCCGGATCGTTCAGCATGCGCAGGGCGCGTGTGTAGACCAGCGAGGCAAAACGCTTGACCATACAGGTGCAGGCATCCGGGTCATTCTGCCGCAGTGCCGCTAATAACTCCTCCTCGGTATCGTAACGGTGTAGATCGATTTTTAGTCCCGACACGAGTTGCTCCTCAATGCTGTAGAAGGTTTCACTGAATGACATACCCCACCGGCAGCGTCTATCGCCGGTCGCCGGGTCGTCGTTCGCGGTGGATTATGCGCTGGGTGTAGTTCTTCCTAAGCATTGTACTCGAAATCGGGATGCGCGTCTAAGCATCGTCATCAATTGTTCTACCAACTCTGATGCAGCTTGCCCGGTGCCGGTTACATCTGGATATTCGGCCCTCAGGGTTCCGGCCAGTCAATCTCAACATAGATTGCGCCGGCTTCAATATGGACCGGGTAGGTCGGGATGCGCAGGCCCACCGGCGGCACAATGCTCTTGCCCGTACGCACGTTGTAGGTCCAGCCATGCCAGGGACAGGTTACGGTATCGCGGATCAGAACTCCCGCCGAGAGTGGACCACCCTCGTGACGGCAGGCATCGCCAAAGGCATAGATCACGCCCGCGACATTTGCCAGCGCAACGGGGAGTCCTTCAACATTGACGCAGGTCATCTGTCCCGGCTGCAGCTCGTCTACTGCGGCTACATACACACGCTCAATCGCCATCGCCTGTGTCCTCCCCGGCAGATCACACCCATCACGGAGGCCCATTATAGCGCAGATATTTCTGCCCTGCCTTCACACATCCGCAATTTCTGACACTCCTCCCGCTGATGAGCATTGACAAAATAGTTTGGGTATGAATGTCCGGGAGTCCCGGCTTCAGCCGGTGAATACTTGCCAGGGCAGCGGCTTCCTGCCCGCAACGCTCGATCCGGCTGATGAGCATTGACAAAATAGTTTGGGTATGAATGTCCGGGAGTCCCGGCTTCAGCCGATGAATACCTGCCGGGACAGCGGCTTCCTGCCGGGAACGCCCGATCCGGCTGATGCCGGGACTCCTGAGTGGCGATATCTGGACTCTCCAGCAGCACGCATTTCAATATCTGGGCAAAAGTCTGGTACAATGCGCCAATCCGGAACCCTGCCTATACCTGATGCGCTGGGGACCGCTCCTCGGCGTTGGCCTGGCGGTGGGCCTGCTGACGATGATTGCCACCTCCAGTCCCTTCCCACCGGCTAATATTCCGGGGCATGGCCTGGCCTTCCTGCTGGCGGCCTATCTGGCGCGAGTGCTGGCCCCGGATAACCGCGAGCTGCTGGTTGGCGGGTGAACGCATTGGTAAATCCGGCGAGGGAGGTAAGCTATGCCAGACATTCAGCGAACTTTTTCCGGTGCGCCCTGGGAGGCGCAGGTGGGCTACTGCCGCGCGCTGCGGGTAGGGCAGCAGATTTTTGTAACCGGCACCGCGCCCGTGGGCGCTGACGGCGGCGTGGTTGCACCCGGCGATGCCTACGCCCAGGCCCGCCGCTGCCTGGAGATTATCGAGAGTGCCCTACACGATCTGGGGGCGGAGATGCACTGGATTGTCCGCACGCGCATGTTTGTCACCGACATCAGCCGCTGGGCCGAGTATGGCCGGGCACACCAGGAGTTCTTCGCGGCGCATCCGCCCACCACCACCATGGTTGAGGTAAAATCCCTGATCGACCCGGCCATGCTGATCGAGATCGAGGCAGATGCGGTTGTCCCCGACGCGTAGGGGCGCAGCAATGCTGCGCCCCTGCGGGCGGCGTTGTCACCATCCCCAGGTGCCGGCGCTCCCCTTAAAGGGACCAACGATATCCTGCGTCACCCATCCGCCATAGAAATCGCCCGGCTGGGCCTGGACCTGCTCGCCATCCACGTAGCAGGCATCCATCAGACTCGGATAGAAGGTGATGTAATCCTCGAGCGCGGCAAAGGCCGGGGTAGGGTTCGGGTAGAACCAGGCCGCCTCGGTTGCATGCTTCTCGCCGACAACGATGTTGTAGTAGGCAGCCCGGCCCTTCCACTCGCAGAAGGTTGTGCGTGAACTGCGCTTCAGGTATTCCATCTGGATATCATGGGCAGGAATGTAATAGGTGGGCGGGTGGCTGGTCTCCAGTACCCGCTTTGCGCGGTGCGTATCCGCGATAACCACGCCGTTGAAGACCACCTGAATATGCCTGGACGAGTCCTCCAGGCGCGGCGGGCGGGGATAATCCCAGACCGACTCCTGCCCTGGCCCCGGTTCAATCCGCTCTGGTCGCATTGTTCATCTCCTTGCTATGCGTAAACCATGGCACAATACCTGTCAGATAACCGGACTTACGCGGTAAGCGTGCAAACCGGACGTTTGACCAGTGGGAAGCCCGATTCGCCGGCGGCAGCATGGTAGGCTTTTTTTCTTCACAAAAATGTTGCACTATGTGCAACATTTTTGTGAAAAAGGATGGTCGGTTCCCCCCGCTGCGCACTGCTACGCTTGCTTATCCGGTATATTTTGATCATACCATGGTTTGCATGCAAACGACCTGGCCGAGTCAGGCGCAACCCTGCGCATCCGCTGTGACCGTTTACAACTCCTTAGAAAAGGGTTGGTCATGGGGCTACGGCCCCGGAGCGGGAGTCCCGGCTTCAGCCGGTTCCGGCCACACCCCGGCTGAAGCCGGGACTCCTGGGGCGCTGTCCGGTGTCTCAGGGCACGCAGCATGCCGTGGGACCGACGCGCATCATCTTTTCAGACAGTCTCTAGGATAAAACGAAACGGGGCGATGCGCAGAGGAACAAATAGACATCGAACAAAGAACAAACCGGGTGCCCGTTGAAAATGTAGACGACGCGGGTTGTTCTCTATTCATCTGTTCTCGGTTCTCTCTTTGTCGCCCCGTTTGTGCCGGTCGATAAACCTACTTGAATGACCAGATCGCCAGATAGCCCTCCGGCAGTGTGGCAGGTGCTGCTTGCAGTGCCTCGTAAGTAATCAGGCTGCGCGTGCCGTCGGTTTTTGGATTGAGCGAAACGCTCACCGCCACCACGCCGTCACGCACACCTACGCCGGTGGCGGGTGAGCCGCCCGCCGAGACATCCGGCCCGGCAAAGGGCGTCCAGACCAGTCGCTCTTTAAAGTCAGCCGAGAGCGCCATAAAGTAGGCCTCACCGCCCTCGTAGCCGCCTACCGTTATCCCGGCGATCTGCCGGCTGTTGCGCTCCTTGATGCAGCAGGCGGTGCTGCCGGCCAGGTAGACTCGCCCGGTTGCATCGGCGGTAATCGCGTTCACCCCAATGGAGTTGCCTTTGTTGTCACTGGTGCGCCGGGTCAGCAGCGACTGGCCGGTGACCAGCGTCCCGTCGGTTGGCTCA
Source organism: Chloroflexaceae bacterium (assembly GCA_034436755.1). Lineage (GTDB taxonomy): Bacteria > Chloroflexota > Chloroflexia > Chloroflexales > Chloroflexaceae > CAKZQX01. The sequence continues at coordinate 20,912 of DAOTVB010000106.1, forward strand.
TACCGCCCGAACCAGGTCATTTTGACGGAGCCAATGTTGGTGGCCCGGGTGTAATCGTCCGTTTTCACTACACGCGGGTCGCTATCAATTTTCTGGTCGAAGTCCTTGGGATCACGGGAGAAGATCGAGGCTCCCGTGCCGCCATTGATCGAGCCGGCAAAGTAGAGCTTCCCATCCTGCCCGATGGCGATACGCTCGCCCCGGGTATCCGCGCCCAGCCCCGGCGCACTGGAGAAGTCATAGCTCTTCCAATCCAGGTTGCCGCTGTAGTTCCAGGCCCGAATAAAGGCAATCTGAAGATTGCCGCTCACCTGAGTGTAGCCGGTGGCAATCACCAGGTTGTTTGCCCCATCGACGGCGATATCATTTGTGCCATTCCCGCTGATATTCCAATTCTCAAGCGGTGTTCCATCGCTATCGTACAGATAGGCGGTGCTGCCCACGAGGACTGCGGCGGTGCCGTCACTGCCGAGCGCGCAGCGTTTGCCCGTGCCCGGGTCAGCATCCCAGACGGTTGCGCTGGCGGTGGCATTCAAGACCGCTACGCCGAACGCGCCACAGACAACTATGTTGCCGCTGTCGTTAATCTCCAGGTCGGTAACGCTATCGCCGATGCGGGTCACCGAGCGTACCGCCTGCCCATCCGGGTCCAGCCGAACCACCACCCCATCGCCGCCATCAAGCAGCGTAACCGGGGTCACTCCGCCGGGATTATGACCCGGCATCATGCCCGCCAGGACAACGCTCCCATCCGGCGCAACTGCCACTCCCGAGGTGCTATCCTCACCGTCACCGCCAAGATAGGTCGCCGCTGTAACCCCGATTTCGCCATCCCCATTGGGGGGTTGATTGCCCCCCCCGATGATCAGCGGCAGGTAGAGCACGTTCTCCCCCGCCGACAGTGCCGCCAGGGGACTACGCGCCACAACTACAAACAGAAGCACGACTACGAACAGGAATGAAACAAAGATGTGTACTCGCTGCATACAAAACTCCCTGTGGGTTAGATTGGATGCCAAACCTCTCGGGATCTCAGTATACGTATGCTTCCTAACTTTTTTTTAATATGGAGCCCGGACGTAAGTCCTGTTCACCTGCTACCCCGACACGTACGCTCCCGTATCCGATTGGAGCGAGACATGCGGATGTATTCTGCGCTGCCGTAAGCAGGTAGTCTGGACGTGCGGCAGGCGCTGTCTGCTATCTGGCTGAGCAAACGCCTGATTTGCATACCATCACCTCTCGCATGCTCCGACAGATTATGTTATAATGCAGTGCGTTAGACGCACTGCGTTATAAATGAGCCCATTCCCTGACCACCAGGGTGCATCTTTCCACTCCCTCGTCCTGGTTCAACGTGCTCCCGACGAGTTGGCGATCACGTTGATGGCGTGGCGTGAGCGCATGCCCGCGCGACCCTGAGTAGTTCTGGTGTAACTATACTCTGCAACCTGGGGATCTGTATCCTGGGATGGTTAGCGGCAACCTGGGCAACCTGGTGGTACCGGCTGTAATGCAGTCCGTACTTTGATCTGTTGTAGAGATGTTGTATCCGCACCATTCTGGGAAAAAGAGAGAGGATCCTGGTATGCCCGCTGTAATTGTCAACGAGGACCGCTGTCAGAGCAGCCAGATCTGTGTTGCTGCCTGCCCCTATCATGCCATTGGAATGGTTACAAATGAGCAGGGTCGGGCAGTGGCACAGATCTACGATACCTGTATCGACTGTCTGCTCTGTGTGCCGGCCTGCCCTGAACAGGCAATCACGCTGGTAGCGACGTATGGTATTCCCGCTCAACCGGAGGTGTACGATGGCATCTGGGCGGTGGTTCCCGATGCCAGCCTGCCTTCGCGGGATTTCGTCGCGTGGGCCACCCGGTTGGCACAGTCAGTGTATGCCTGGAGCGGTGCGGTGCTGTTGGGGGCCGATCAAAATGAGGGGATGCTGTTGTCGGCGGGAGCCGATATGGTGGTCCGGCCCGCGACAGCGACCCCGGAGGCCGCGCCGCCACTGCTTGATGTCCTGGTGCAACTTGTGGATGAACGCCATCCACAGGCGCTGCTCTTTGCCGATACGCCCTCCGCACGAGAACTGGCCGCATGCCTGGCCGGGCGCCTCGAGACGGAGGTGATCACCAGTATGGTTGCCGTTGAGGAAGATCTAAGCAAGTGCCGCCTGCCCTTCCAGGCCCAGACTACCGAACATAACCAGATACGCTGGACCGAGACAACTACAACCCGTCCCCGTATCGCGGTGCTACCGTCTACGGTCTAGTTCAGTGTAGCGCAAACGATAAACCGGCGGCAGCGGAGAAGTCCACTGCCGCCTTATCTTCCGCATGAGTCACAACGTATGCGGCGCAGCCTTCTTCTGGTCTGTTGACCGCTTCAAAAGCCGGCTTCGCCTGCGGCAGCATGATACGCATTGTATCTTTTCCAGAAAACATTTGCACATAGTGCAAATGTTTTCTGAAAAAGAATAAAGCTCTTCCGCCCTGCCGGAGGCGACATTTCCTTCCGCGTTCGGGGCCGCGTAAATCAGGACATATCGGGCAGGAATGGGTTATTCCTGGTATGCGCGTGTGCCGTCGCCGGCATACTTCGGCATAGCCAGTTCGACCGGTTCCCCCAGATGCTCAGTCAGCAGGCGTTGCGTCTGCTTCCGCGCCTGCTCGTAGAGGTTGTGGGCCAATCGCTGTTCCAGCATTGCATTGTGGCGCTGGTGTTCGCAATGCCGGGTCCAGGTCAGCGCCTGCTCCAGATCGGTGCAGACCTGGGTCAACTCGGTCAACTGCAGCCGTACGAAGGGCGGGCGGGGTTGCATCAGCCGCAGCGATGCTTCCAGGCGGCGCAGATCGTTGAGCAGTTCGGCCGCAGTACGCGCTTTCTCATCGTTGTCCGGCGCAACAATGCGTAGATGCGGCGAGTCGGTGCCAAAATAGTCGCGGAGCCGGCTCTGGATCTGCTGGTAGAGACGTTGACCAACGACTTCACACTCCCAGCGCTGGGCCAACGCCTGACGCCACTCTGCGAGCGTCTGCTCGCTCAATCCCTGGTGCTGCTCTAACTCCTGACGGAGGGACTGGTGGCGTGCCAGTTCCTCATCTACAAAAGGCAAGTAAGTGCGGTAACGTTCCAGAACCGCGATTAAACGATCCTGGTCCTCCATGATGTCATACTGCGATGCAATTATCTGCGTCACGGCAGGTCCTTTCGGCGACAAGTCAACATATGCGGGTGCGTGCAAAGAATGCACTTTCTGGATGGGGATTTCCACAATATTGTCAAAATAAAGAGGACATACGGCTCACAGGTATTGCCTGATAGAGGCGTTTCAACCCATTACAATGCCAGAAATGTCCGGCTTTTGTATATATCATACTTTGTTCGTTAAAGATTTGTCTATAGTACTTGCGTAGCATTCACCCGTGTGACCTACATAGCGTAGTAGACTAGTACATGTGATAAAATAAGAGTGCATCCGGTTCACCTACCTGCACGTCGTATCAGTACAATCGGTCTGGGTGGTACCATCCCGGTAAGGAGATATAAGGGTATGAGTTTTCTCGATAACCTCGGTAAATCGCTCTCACACGGTGTTGATCGTGCGAAGTTTGAAGCGGAAAAATTCCAGAAGACGAATCGTTTAAATGGTGAACTCAATCAGATCAAGAAGCAGCTTGACGATAAGTTGATCGAGTTGGGGCAGCGCGCCTATGATCTGCATCGCGCAGGGCAGATCAATGCGCCATCGGTTACTGCGTTAACGCAGGTCATTGACCGACTGCGCTCGGATGTGATTGTGAAGGAGGAGGCGCTGAAGGCGGTTCAGGCGGAGAACTACGAGGAGCCGCCGGCCGGCACGGCCCCGCCGGCACAGTCCGTTCCTGTCAACCATGAACCACCGCCACCAGCGCAGCAGCATATGCCGCCCTCACCCCCACCGGCGCAACAACGTACGCCACCGCCCCAACCATCACCGCAGGAGCGTACGCCGCCACCACCGCAAGGGGCAACCGGCAGCAAAACCTGTCCAGCCTGTGGGTTTAACATGCCCATGCATGCGGTCTTTTGTCCCAACTGTGGGTATCGCGTCGGGAAGTAAGCCGTGAAACGCGGGAGCATGGCTCCCGTACTCCCAATACTTCGGAATTGCGGGAGCATGGCTCCCGCACTCCAAAACCCCTCCAGAGCATTCCGCTTTACTGCCCCGGTATTCCCGGCTCGGTCATATCACGTACGTTGAGATACTCATCCAACTGCGCGTCGCTCAGCAGACCCATCTCTTTAGCAACCTGGCGCACCGACTTGCGCTCTGAGGCGGACTGCTTGGCCACCTTGGCAGCCTGGTCATAGCCGATAGCGCTGTTCAGCGCCGTGGCAATCGACGGGTTGAGTTCAAGCAGCTCCTGGCAGCGTTCGCGGTCGGCCACAATTCCGTCAAGGCAGTTCACGCGGAAGGCATTGCAGCCACCCGCCAGAATGCTGATGCTCTCCAGCATGGCGTGCGCCATTGCGGGCATCATCACATTCAGCTCGAAGTTGCCATGCTGCCCGCAGATCGTGACCGTCGTGTGGTTGCCCATCACGCGGGCGCAGACCATCATCACCGCCTCGCTCATCACCGGATTGACCTTGCCGGGCATGATCGAGGAGCCGGGCTGGATGGCGGGCAACCGGATCTCGGCCAGGCCGCTGGTGGGGCCACTGGAGAGATGGCGGAGGTCATTGACAATCTTGAGCAGCGAGACGGCCAGCGTGTTGAGCGTGCCGGAAGCCAGTACATAGGCATCCTTGGCGGCCTGCGCCTCGAAGTGGTTTTCGGCCTCGTGGAAGGAGAGGCCGGTCGCCTCCACCACATAGTTGATCGTCTTCTCGGTGAAGCCGGGCGGGCAGTTGATGCCGGTGCCGGTGGCGGTACCGCCGAGGGCCACTTCCGCCAGTTCTTCAGAAGCAAACTTCAGCCGGGCGATATTCTTGCCGATCTGCGCGGCATACCCGGCAAACTCCTGGCCGAGCCGCACCGGGGTCGCGTCCATCAGGTGGGTGCGCCCGCTCTTGAGCACATCGTCAAACTCCTGTGCTTTGGCCTGTAGCGCATCCTGGAAGGCCGTCAGCGCCGGGATCAACTCGCGCTCGATAGCGACGCGGGCCGAGACATGCATGACGGTCGGGATAATATCGTTCGAGGACTGGGACATGTTGACATGGTCGTTGGGGTGAACGGCCTTGCTGCCGCGCTCGCCGCCGACCTTCTCCGATGCCAGGGTCGAGATGACCTCGTTGGCATTCATGTTGGTGGAGGTGCCGCTGCCCGTCTGGAAAATATCCAGGATGAATGAGTCATCCAGTTTGCCATCGATAACCTGCTGGGCCGCTTCAACAATCGCGTTGGCCTTGTCGTTATCGAGAAAACCGAGATCCCGGTTGGCCTTGGCGGCCGCCTGCTTGACAATGCCAAGCGCCTGAACAAATCGGCTGGGGAACCGCATACCGCTGATAGGAAAGTTGAGAACGGCGCGCTGCGTCTGCGCTCCATAAAGCGCATCGGCTGGAACCTGCATCTCGCCGAGCGAGTCCTTTTCGGTCCGGTACTGACCTGTCGTCATGGCAATTACCGCTCCTTTGCGTCTCAAAAGGCTACATATGGTTGCCTGCACCTGAACTCTTGCGGGCCGGGACGGGATGGTACGATGGGAGGACGGCAGTTCCGTGTAGACCAACCGGCGGGTGCGGGGCTGGTCGGAACATGCAATGCACACGGTTACGTCTACACACTGTGTGCTGTCTATAGTAAGCGGTTTTGGGGATACGTCAAGCAGGCGGGGGCAAGACGCCGTTACCACGAAGGGCACGAGCCGGAGACCCCATACCTTCTGTTGACGGAGAACGAAGCACGTTATGTGAAGTACCCCATAACGGTAACACACACATACTTGTATTAGTCGAATTTTTGTGCTATGCTTGTCGTGACTACTACACCGACACGTACATTAAACCGAGCAAGGATTTTCACATGAACGACGAAAAAACCGTTACACTAGCTGGAAAAGTGTATACCTGGACGAAAAGCGGTTGGGTTGAGGCGAAATCTCGCCTGACTGTTGATCTGGGCACTGCTCGGAAGTTAGACAGACTGTCTTTCCAGGAATTTGGACAGGCATCGGCCCAAGTTAATGACCCACACATACTACTTAAACAGGCAGCCGATGCACGCATGCATAATCAATTTATTCGTGCAGAGCAACTTATCCGTCGCGTCATCAATTTACAATCCAGTCATTCAGGTGCGTATGCAATGCTTTGTAGCATCCTGCGCGATAGAGGACTTCCGCAGAAGGCACTTGATGAAACAGAGGCAGTACGGAGATCAAGTTATCCACCGCTCCTGACTTCACGTGCTGCTGCCTATTGTGATTTAGATCAATGGGAAGACGCAGCGAAGGAAATAGCCGTAGTCCTTGCAATGGGTGGCAGTAATGAAGCATGGAAAGTTGTAGAACGAATAAAAAAAGAAAAACCCGATATTTACCGACACACATCCGCACTTGCTTCTGAAAAGCATATTCATCCCCCAGAGTCTGCAGCACAAGTACGTGAAGTTTCACAAAAAACAGAACTAAAGTCTGTGATCATTTACACTGATGGGGCATGCCTCGGTAATCCCGGACCTGGTGGTTATGGAATCGTTTTGATTTCTGGTATACACCGTAAAGAGATTTCAGGCGGGTATCAATACACTACAAATAATCGCATGGAGATCCTGGCTGCAATTGTTGCTTTGAGGCACTTGAAGTACAAATGCCAGGTTACGGTATATAGTGACTCACAATATCTTGTAGATGGTATTTCAAAGGGGTGGGCCAGAAGCTGGAAACGCAAGGGATGGATGCGTAATAGTAAGGAGAGAGCCGCAAATAGTGATTTGTGGAGTGAACTTCTAGATCTGTGTGATCAGCACGAAGTTACGTTCCAGTGGGTACGCGGGCATGCCGGAAATGAAGAAAATGAATGCTGTGATCGTCTCTCAGTGAAAGCAGCTCAACAAAGCAATTTACTCATTGATACTGGTTTTGCAACGGACAACTCACCCGACAGCAGTGTAGGCTTATTTGACTAATTAACATGAGTTATGCAGTCACGAACCCAGGAGGGAATCTCGCCTCCGGCAGGGCGGAAGATCCCATCTTTTTTCACAAACAATTTACACTCTGTGCAAATTGTTTGTGAAAAAAGAGAAAAAGTACCATGCTGCCGCAGGCGAATCGGGCCATTACCGTGCGCAAACGCCCAGTTTGCAGACCCACCGCATAACTCGTGTAATTAATTATGAAGCTGTCAGTTCACTGCTGCGGGTAATTGCAGATATCTCAACTTTCGCCCCTCTCGCGTACTTTCGTTCTTTCGTGGTCCAGATGTTCAACCACGCAGCAACCGCAGAAATTATTCCCCTGGTACGAAATATGCAACATCCCAGGCATACAGCATACTGAGAAGAGAGCAGCGCCGCAAGCCCGCCCCGGCTCAACCGGCGCCGGCAGCATCAGGAGGTGACACCATGGGGCTTACCCTGAACAGCCCGGCTTTTCGTGAAGGCGAGACGATTCCGCAGCAGTTTACCTGTGATGGACAGGATATATCGCCCGAACTACGCTGGAGCGATGTACCGAATAATACCCGGAGCTTCGTGCTGATTATGGATGACCCGGACGCGCCGAGTGGTACATTTACGCACTGGATTCTTTTTAATCTGCCCGCAGATATTCAGACGCTCCCGGAGGAGGGCAGCAGTCTGGGCACCATCGGCAAGAATGACTTTGGCAAAGTGGCCTATGGCGGACCCTGCCCACCGCCGGGGGATCAGGCGCACCGTTATTACTTCGCGCTCTATGCGCTGGACATCCCCACACTCAACCTGGAAGAGGGTACCAACCGTGGCAAAGTTGAGGCAGCCATGCAGGGGCATATCGTCGGGAAAGCGCTGCTGATGGGGCGCTACGCCCGCGGGTAGGTACCCAGGTACCCCGGCAGCGCAAACAGAACGGGTGACACGGTTGTAACGCGTCACCCGTTGCCTTGCTCGGCACCTGCTTTCCGATCAGGTCAGCGGCAGGCGTAACTCCACCGTTGTGCCCGCATCAACCGCCGAGCGAATGCGGAACTCCGCGCCGATCAACCGCGCCCGCTCGCGCATATTGGTCAACCCCAGGTTGTTGCGCTTACTCGAATTCGCCTCAACTGCGTCCAGATTAAAGCCCCGGCCGCGGTCACGCACGCTGGCTACCAGGTGGCCCTCTTCTTCGTAGAGATAAATCGTAATCTCCGGCGATTCGGAGTGCTTGCGCGCATTGTTCACCGCTTCCTGAATAATAATAAACGTCGCGGCTTCGACCTCATGCGGCAGACGCGGAACCGCAAACGGCGCTTCCAACCGCAACTGGATCTCATTCGTGGGATCGCGCCAGCGGGCCACATACTGTTGCAGCGTCGTCAACAACCCCTGGGTTTCCAGGCCGAGGGGCCGCAGTTCAAACAGGAGCGTGCGAATGTCATGGCTGGTCTTGTTCACCAGTTCGGCCAGCGTATCCAGTTCACCACCTACCCGCTCGGGCATGGCCGTGAGCAGGCGCTTAATGAACTCGATATTCATCGCAATGGCGGCGATACTCTGGGTTGGCCCGTCGTGCAAGTCGCGGGCGATGGCGTGTCGGACCTCCTCCTCCTTGTTGAGCAGGCGGTCACGTTCGCTCTTCAGGCTGCGGTAGAGCCGGGCATTCTCGATAGCGATGCCGGCCTGGGCCGCCAGTGTCGTCAGCAGACGCATATCCCGCTGCGTAAACGACGTTCCGCCGCGCTTGTTGAGCAGTTGCATCACACCGACGATCCGATCTTTGAACTTCATCGGCACACAGAGGATCGAGCGAGTAATAAAATCAACCTCGCGCCCGATGGCATCATACCAGCGCGGGTCTTGCTCAACATCGTTCACAATCTGGCCCAGGCCATGCGACAATACCCATCCGGCAATGCCTTTATCTGCGGGCATACGCAGTTCCTGTTCTTCGTCGGCCAACTGCAGCACCAGTTCATGCCGCTGTTCATCCAGCATAAAGATCGAACAACGCTCGGCATTGACCACTTCGGGTACCCGCCGGATAATCTCGTTGAGCAGGTTGGCGAGGTCCAGGTTGACGGTCAGCGACTGGCCGATCTCATAGAGCAGATGCAGCTCCCGCAGATCGCGCTCAGCCCGGCGCAAGGTCGCCAGTTTATCAGCTTCACCGCCAATCGCGCGTACCAACAGAATCATCCAATCTTCGTCCGGCTTCAACTCGGTGGAAGAAGCCACCTGCTTATCCAGGGTTGACTCAGTAACAACCAGGTGCAGCAGGCCCACACCCTGGCCGCTACTCTGAAGCGGCAATTCCAGCACCTCGCGTCCGTCCTCAAGCGGGTAGTAGCCAATGGTCGGCTCATTGCTGGCGGCATCACGCCGGGCCGAGTCGGTGCGCGCCTGCTGAATCAGCGTGCGTGCCTCCGCATCCAGCGGACCATGCTCCAGGCTGACAACCTCACCGTGAGGTGTATGGTAAATCAGCGCCCCCGCCTGAGCGGGCCAGAAGGCCACCAGTCGCTCAAGCGATGCGCCAAGCAGTTCGGCAACATCATGGTAGCCCCCAGCAATCAGGAGCTGGCTGAGGGTCTCCAGTTGACGTGGATCAAGTGTCAGAGGGGACATACATACCTCGTAGGCGAGCGTAGCGTCTGCACCGTCTACTGTACTGTACCTATCACTATTGTAGCATATTTGCTGTTCAGGATCTCCTATTCTACGACGGCAGATCGTTTATGTCAATACTTCTAGATTACAAATCGATTGATATGCCATCGTGGGCGTAACCCGGCAAACCCACAATCCGGGTGTGTGACGAATTGTTCTGCATTCTTATGGATGTGCTCCTGTCTGCATTCGGCGGCAGCATGCCGCCGCTCCAATCCACGCGCAGCGGAGCGGCGGCATGCTGCCGCCGTTTCTGCCAAAGATGCGAGGCGTTTTGCAAGAACGTACGTCACACCCGCAATCCGGGACGATCTTGACAAGCATTGGAAATCTCCTGATACTGCTTACAGCAAGAACAAACAAACAAACGACAAAGAACAGACAGTTATCCCATGCTGCTGCGGGCTGCGCCGGCACTCAGGATGGAAATCAGGCTGAACCAGATCGTATCACTGGCACGCGTTACGCGGTCACTAACCTGGCAGAGCATTTCGCCTCCGGCAGGGCGGAAGATTTTCTTCTTGTTCACAAAAAATTTGCACAAAGTGTAAATTTTTTGTGAACAAGATAGATCACGTACCACGCTGTCGCAGGCGAATCGGGCCATTCATCCAGGCAAATGCCTGATTTGAATGTCAACCGCGTAACTTGTGTCACTGAGCTGTCGCTACGGTAGCGCATACCATGTGTTCATAAAACCAACAAACATAGTAATGGGAGCAAAACAATGAACCGGTCTTTTCGATTGATACGCATTGCGGGTATCGATATCAAAATACACATAACATTCTTTTTAATCCTGCCCCTCGGCGCGCTGCCCTGGGCGGGAACGTATGGCCTGACGGGGGCGCTCTTCGGGGTGCTGCTGATTCTGCTGCTGTTTGCCTGTGTCACCCTGCACGAACTGGGGCATAGCATTGCTGCCCGGTTTTTTGGCATCCCGGTACGCGAGATAATCCTGTTGCCGATTGGCGGCGTGGCCTTTCTGCAACGGCTGCCCAGCAAGCCGCTTCACGAGTTGATTATTGCCGTGGCGGGTCCGCTGGTGAATGTGGTGATTGCGGCGGCCCTGCTGATCCTTACGGGCGCCACCGCGTTCCTGGGCATGCTCGGCCCCCAGGGAACGGTCCAGGGGGCAACGCTGGACCCTTCCGCGCTGACGCTGCTGCTCTGGCTGCTGCAGGCGAATGTTGCACTGGTACTGTTTAATATGCTCCCGGCCTTTCCATTGGATGGCGGGCGGGCGCTGCGGGCGATCCTGGCGATGTTTATGACCTACCAGCGCGCCACCGCGATTGCATCAAACATCGGTCAAATGGCGGCCATCGGGCTGGGGCTGTTCGGTATCATCAGCGGCAACTTCCTGCTGATCCTGGTGGCGGCCTTTATCTTCTTTGGGGCCGGGCAGGAGAACCGCGAGGGGCAGGCGCGCACGGTGCTGACAACCCTGCGCGTGGGGGATGCCTACAACAAGCATGCGCTGCGACTCGACATGGGCGACCGGGTAAGCCAGGTGGTGGACTATATTCTGACCAGCTACCAGCCCGATTTTGCGGTGATGCAGGGCAGTGCGCCGATTGGCATTGTCACCCGGGACGATGTACTGCGGGCCCTGGACACAAACACGCAGGATGTGTATGTCACCTCGATTATGCGCCGCGAGATTACGAAGGTTGATGCCGGCGCCACCCTGGACCAGGTACGCCAGATGATGAGCGAGCAGGATGTGCGCGTTGTCGCCGTCTACGATGGGCTAACCTACCTGGGCCTGGTGAGCGTGGAGGATATCGCCGAGGCATTTGCGGTGCTGACCTTCCTGCAACGGCAGCAGCAGGCACGGCAAACCGGGCAGACGCAACCGGGGATGCATGCGGACTGATGTGGTAGTATATTTCCGGAACGATGCAATGATCAGGATACCATCAAATACGATAACGATAAACATCCTGGATGACAATCAGTAACAGGACTTACGCGGTACGGACTGTTCTGTCCGCATACCAGACCCGGGAGTCGGTTTTGCCTGCGGCAGCATGGTACGTGATCGATCTTGTTCCCAAAACATTTGGTTAGCGCGAATAAGTCCTGGGTCAAGTCGTGAAGGTAAGACTGGTCGTACATATGTCCGTACTACTTTTGGCTTATTTTCGCCGAGTTTTGGCCGTTTGCCACGCCGAAGTACCACAAAATGGCAATCAACTTAATACAGTCTGGGTGATGCCTTTCGCATCCTGGTAACGCATCAGTATTTACATCTGGTGCAGGCCGAGCGGGTGCAGCAAGCGGCCGACTTTCCCATGGCCGGGAAGAACGCCTGATCGACGAAAACGATCGATCCGATGCAGCAGGAGCAACCCGGACTATGCTGTGGATTATTCGGGCCGCTTTATTGATTGCCCAAATTGCATGTACACTGGAGCCGTAAGCAAGCCCGGACGGTGCGCCGCGTAGCGCACCGTCCGCGCCAGGTCAGACAATTCTGCCACCAGTATGAAGGAGCAATCTGATGAGTCGATATGGTCGTAGCAGGGAGATCGCCAGGATAGCGCATACTGGTATTCTCAGCGGGATTCTCCTGCTGGCGCTGACACTACACAGCCCTGCTTCTACCCAGGACAATTCCTTTACATTTTCGGACACGCAGCAAGCGCTTGGTACCAACCGGAGCGATGCAATCTTTCTCGGCGACCTGAATGGTGATGGCACACGCGATGCGGTGGTGCAAGATAATGACCGGGCCCCCAGCCAGATCTGGCTGAACGATGGCAACGGTACAATGCGCGATGGCGGACGCATCGGTGACACGTACGAAGGGCTGCCGCTCTTCGGCGATATCGATGGTGATGGTGATCTCGACGCGGTTGCACACGCAACCCGGCTCAACGATGGACAGGGCAATTTCAGCCTGCTGCAAATGAACGGTGACGAGTTTTATCCCCTCTTCGCCGAGCGGCGCGCCCGCAAACTGGGCGATCTCGATGGCGATGGCGACCTGGATTATGCCAGTAGCAGCGGGGTCTGGCTCAACAACGGGCAGGGTACCTTTACGCGCACAGGCCAGGAGGCGTTTGCCGGCCTCCTCGACCCGCTTGTACTGGATGATCTGGATGGCGACGGCGATCTGGATGTGGTTGTGCTCGGCTTCGATGAACTCAGCATATGGCTCAACAGCGGTGTTGCGACATTCACCAACACGTTCAATCTTGCCATGGAGGGCAGCACGACCGATATCGCTGTGGGCGATCTGGACCGGGACGACGACCGCGACATCCTGATCAGCCGGTTTAACGGCACGGCGCAAATCTATACGAACTCTGGGCGCGGCACTTTTGCATTATCTACCACCCTCGTGCCCGAAGTGACAGTGAGAACTGTCCAACAAAGCGCGCTGGGCGATCTCAATGGTGATGGCGCGCTCGATATTGCAATGGCAACCGAGTTTGGGCCCGACCTGGTCTGGCGCAATCTGGGCACCGGACAATTTACTCTCGCCTGGGCGGGTCCGGCAAACCATACCAGTTGGGGGGTAGCGCTGGGTGACCTGAACGGCGATGATGTGCTCGACATGATGTTTGCGAATATGGGGTCGTTCTTCACACCCGGTGGTGGGCCAGACCACGTCTATCTTAACACTACCCCACAACTGGAGCCACTGCCACGCATACCACGTATCCAGAGCAGTGCCGCCCGAGGGCGTCCCGGCAGTCGTTTTGTTATCACCGCTTCGTCACTGCCACCAGACAGTTCCGCCACGCTGACCATCAACGGGCAACCGGTCAGCAGTCAGGGTCTTGCTCAGGATCTCCGGAGCGATGCGGCGGGGAATTTGCGCCTGCTGCTGGAAACCTCCAGCGCGGACCCGGGGTTCTATGTCGTCAGACTGGCGGTGGATGGGATCGGCGAGCCGCTGGTGCGGAGTATTCGTCTCAAGGAAAATGCGGAACTCCATAGTTCCGACGCAGATGGCGCAACTCAGATCACCATTCCAGCCGGGATTGCCCAAAGCGTAGAGGAACTATTTCTTCCGCTTCTGTCCCGCTGATACCGATGTGTTGTCATCGCCACAGCGCACACCGAGGACGCAGCGCTGATCAACGGGAGCGTGCCGCCGCTGCGCCCGTCGCGTCTATTCCCGTTGATTGCTGGGTTGATGGCACATTGGTATAAGTTCCGGCATTCCCACATCAGGCCGGGAGGGATGCGCTTCCGGGCATCCCTCCCGGAACGTCCGCGTTGTGGACGCGCAGAAGCGCGTCCCTACCGCATCAATCCTCAATCTGTACACCCTCACCCTCGATCAAGCAGCCGACGTGCCGTGCCTCGGGCACGGCTGCCAGGGCTGCATCAACCGCATCTGCCGGGAGGATGACCAGCATGCCCAGGCCCATGTTGAAGGCGTGGAAGGCTTCCTGCTCCGGGATGTTGCCCAGGCGCAGAAGCAGGTCAAAGATCGGGGGCACTTCCCAGGTGCCACGGCGGATCACCGCACCCAGCCGGTGACCGGTCTGCTCCGTCGCCGCGGCCCAGACGCGCGGCAGATTGTCCAGCACGCCACCGCCGGTAATATGAGCCAGCGCTTTGACGGGTACCGTTGTGCGCAGGCGCGTTACTTCCTCCAGGTAGGAGCGATGCACCGCCAGCAGCGCCGCACCAATGCTCGCACCCCCCAGTTCAACCGGGCAGGCGTCATAGGCGGAGTGCTGTTCGACCAGGCGACGGGCCAACGAGTAGCCGTTGGTATGCAGGCCACTCGCCGGCAGCGCCAGGATTGCATCACCGGGAGCAAGATCGGTGCGGGGCAGCATCTGCTCCCGCGCAACCACGCCGACGATGGTTCCGGCCAGGTCAAACGCCCCCGGCACGTAGATATTGGGCATTTCCGCAGTTTCACCACCGAGCAGGGCACAGCTTGCTGCCCGGCATGCCTGCGCCACACCGTCCACCACCGCTGCGACCATCGCCGGATCGAGTTGCGCTGCGGCGATATAGTCCAGAAAGAAGAGCGGCCGCGCGCCCTGCACCAGGATATCGTTCACGCAGTGATTCACCAGATCTTGCCCGACCGTGTCATAGCGCTGCATTGCCGCCGCCACCAGCGTTTTGGTGCCGACCCCATCGGTGCTGGCGACCAGGATAGGCGACTCAACTCCCGCCAGCGCCAGACCGGTATCGAAGCAACCGCCAAACGCGCCCATGCCCGCCAGCACCGCCGGGCCATGCGTGGCACGCACGGCTGCGGCCATCAGCTCTTTTGCGCGAGTTGCTGCGGCAATATCTACCCCCGCCGCCCGGTAAGTTGACTCTCCCATACGTTTCTTCCGTTAATCACACGCGTTACGCGGTCGTTCATCAAACCGGGCGTTTCACCCGGTGAACGGCAGAATCGCCTGCGGCAGCGTGGTAATCCTTTTCTTCTTTTTTCAAAAAAATTCACGTTGTGAATTTTTTTGAAAAAAGATCGGGTTTCTTCCACCCTGTCGGAGGCTGAGATACCTTTCAGGTCAACGACCGCGCAACGCGTGTCAATCACACGCGTTACGCGGTGTGGATTGTTCCGGCCTCGTGCCAGACCTGAACGCTGGCTTCGCCCGCGGCAGCGTGTACTGTTTTATCCTTTTTCACGAAATTGTGGCTCGGAGAGCCACAATTTCGTGAAGAAGATTGGGAATCTTCCACCCTGCCGGAGGCGAATCGGGCCGTTTGTCCCGACAGACGCCTGGTTTGAAACCGACCGCGTAACGCGTGTCAATCACCAGCGTTACGCAGTGGGCGTTTGGACCACGAACTACGGACTACAGACTACTCCAGCTTCGCCAGCAACTGCATGTAGGCTTCGCTCTGGGCCTGAAACACATACTGCACCGGCAGCACCGTTAGCGAAACCGCCCCGATGCTGCGCAGATAGTCCAGCGCCGGCAGCAACTCCTCCTGTGGCAGGACCATGTTCACGGCATACCAGTTCTCCGTTGTGGTAGCCGTTTCGGAGGCGGTATGTTTGCTCCAGACGGGAGAGATAGTCGGCCCTTGCAACCCCGCCAGCTCCGGTCGGGCGGTAACCAGCCGTCCGACCGCCTCAACCGAGGTTCCGCACATGTTGGCCGTCACCGTATGGAACAGCCGCCCCCGCCGCCGCGCCTCGAGCAACTCCAGCAACTGGCGCGCCAATGCCAGCCGCGCCGGATCGTTGCGCAATGTGCGGCGGCTACCCACCAGGCATGCCTGGGAACGCAGGATCGGCCCACCCACAATTTTAAGCTGGTTATCCCGCAGCGCCGTGCCGGTCTCGGTGATATCGGCGATAATATCGGCATAGCCCAGACTCGGCGCGGCCTCGGTGGCCCCCTCGGAGGGCACCAGACGAAAGGCGTTGATACCATGCATGTAGCAGAAGCGCCGCACCGCGTTGGGGAATTTGGTAGCGATGCGTAGCGGCCGCCCCTGCCCCTGCAGTTCAACCGCCAGGTCTGCCAGATCTTGCAGCGAGCTTACGTCGATCCAGGCCTGGGGCACCGCAAAGACCAGTTCGACCCGCCAGAAGCCCAGATCTTCGTAGAGGATCAGCAGATCTTCATCATCATCACGGCGCTCACGGACCAGGTCCATCCCGGTAATGCCGACATCGATCGTCCCTTCGGCCACCTTCTCGACAATATCAGAGGGGCGGTGCAGCAGCACCTCCGTGTTGGGCAGACCGCGCAGCGTGGCGATATACTGGCGTGGATTGGCGCGCGAAATCCGGAGGCCGCAGCTCTCCAACAACGACACCGATCCATCGTAGCCGGAACCTTTTGAGGGTATTGCAAAACGTAGCATAGTATTCGGCATCGGGAGTGCCGGGCTGTGAGTTCTTGCTCACCGATTGCCCGTCGAGTTGTCCGACCCCCACTCCTTTGCCTTCAGCCTCCCATTTACCTTGCCTGGATCCTGGTCCTGACGTTCGTTCCGCGCCGCGCCATCCGCTGCGGGGCCGCGCGTTATCGGGTCATCCGGTGCCGGTTCATCGCTGGTGGGCGGTTGATCGCCCACCGACGCAGTCATGCTTTCCCACCAGATCTGCGCCGCTTCTTCGGGCGAAGCATGCTTACAGTGATCAATATAGGTTTGATAGCGCACCCGGCGGCGCTCGTAGAGCACCTTGAGCGAGGCCACACTCCCCTCATGCAGCAGTTGCTCCACCGCGCCGGCCATTCGTTTGACAGCCAGATCGAGCGTGGTATTGCCCAGCGAGGCGGAAGCCAGCCCGCGTGGGTCGCGCCCCAGCACCCCACTGTCGGCCGGGCTGAGTGCGCCGGTCCCCAGCGCATCCAGGTCAACCAGATTTGCCCGGAGCGCCAGCAGCACCGATGTCTCCCAGAGAGCCCCGTGATCCAGCATCTCTTCGTCAACCAGGGCCAGCGGTGGCAGCGCCAGCACCAGCAGGCCGGCATGCTGCTGCATGGCCTGCATTGCGCTCTCCATCAGCACTAACTCGTGCGCCGGCGCATAGTGCCCACTGATCACCACAATAACCCGCCAGTCCGCGCCCGCCAGTTGCGCAAAGATATCCGCCCAGAGATGCCGCACAGTCTCACTGTCTATCGCAAGCGAGGCAGCATGCGGCATAGCGGTAATCGGCCACCAGGTCGTTGGTAGGAGCACGCCCCCGGTACACTGCACGATCCGCTCGGCAACGTCTTCGGCAATCATCCCATCGAGTCCCAGTGGCAGATGCGGCCCATGCCACTCCAGCGCGCCCCAGGGCAGATAGGCGACCGGCACTGCCGCGCGAATAGCCGCCAGCGCATCCGGGCGTAGTTCGGTATACTTTCCCCAGCGAGGTGTTGCTACTGACATCGCTTCTCCATATCCCGTAGTCCGTATCCCGTATCCCGTAGTCCGTAGTCCGTATCCCGTATCCCGTATCCCGTAGTCGGTTCTCAGTTCTCAGTTCTCAGTTCTCAGTTCTCAGTTCTTTGTTCTGCAAACGTTCTTTAAAACTCTTCGATCCGGCGGCGCTGCTCTTCGCGTGTGTGCAGGTTGCGCCAGACCAGTTCGCCCCGCTCGCGCTCCTCCGGGCCGACAATGGCCACATAGTCTACACCCCGGCGCGCGGCATCACGCAGGTTGTTGGTGACGCCCCGCCCACGCACATCCACCATCACCACATAGTCGCGTTCGCGCAACCGCTGCGCAACCGTGAGTGCGTAGGGATAATCGGCATCGGCGACGGGCATCACCAGCACTTCCAGGCGGCGTTCGGGGGCGGCGTTATCGGCCTGGGCGGCCGCGATCCGTTCCAGCCCATAGGCAAACCCGATGGCGGGCACCGTCTGGCGACCACCCAGCGCCAGCACCAGATCGTCGTAACGTCCACCACCGCACAACTGGTACTCTTCAGCGTCATAGATTTCAAAGATCAACCCGGTATAATATTGCAATCCGCGCCCCAGGCCAAAATCCAGCACGATCCGCTCGTGTGACAGGCCATGCGCGGCCAGCAGTGCCAGTACCGCTTCGAGTTCATCCAGCGCGCCGGTCGGCAGGTTGTGTTCCGCCAGCAGCGCGGCGGCCTGGGGCAATGCCTCGGTGGGGACGCCCCGGATCTGGCTCAACTGCTGCAGCAACGCCATCGCCTGTTCCACACGCGACTGGGCATCACCCCGGCGCATTTTGCGCACCAGCCGGTTGACAATTGCTTCGGGTGGACGGGTGCCAAAATTCAGGTTAACCTGCATGGCCCGCAGGGTATGCAGCAGCAGCGCCGTCGCCTGCTCATCATCCAGACCTTCGAGCAGCGAGGCATCGAGCGGCAGATCATCCGGCGGCCCATCCAGGCGGGAGCGAATCGCCGCATCACCCTGGGTCCGCAAGCGCTCCAGCCCCCAGACGAGCAACCCCTGGGTGCGCTCGGCCAACCCCAGGTTGCTCAACAGGCTGCGTGTCAGGCCGATATGTCCGATTGTCACACGGTAGTCCGACACGCCGGCCGCATCCAGACCGGCGCAGGCCAGCGCCAGCACTTCGGCATCGGCACGCGGTGCAGGTCCGCCAATCAGTTCTACACCGACCTGGGTAAACTGGCGATAGGTCGTGCGCTGTGGTCGCTCGTAGCGAAACACGGGGCCACTGTAGGCCAACCGCAACGGTAGCGGCTGCTCCTGCATATGCGTGACATAGGCGCGCAACACTGAAGCAGTCCACTCTGGACGCAGAGCCAGGTCACGTCCACCGAAGTTAAACTCGTAGACGCGACCGACCAGTTCTTCGCCCAGCTTCCGCAGATAGAGATCGCGATGCTCAATCACCGGCAGATCGAGCATGGCATAGCCATACCGCGCCAGCAGATCTTCCAGCATGATACGTATTCGCGCCAGCGTGTGCTGCTCGGACGGCAGAATGTCGTGCATGCCCCGGACGGCTTCAATCGTCGCGTTCACAGTATATCCTCAGAACTACATTCACTCGAAATTGCGAGGGGTATTGTACCCTATCTGGTGCAGAGGAACAAGCGCAAACGGCACAATAACCGAAGAAAAAGAGGCGAACCGGCAACCGGCCCGCCTCACGTTGCACGTTGCACGTTGCACGTTGCACGCCTCACGCTTCACGCCTCACACCAGTTTGCCAGCAAACCAGCAATGAGCCGGAATGGGGGCACGAAGCGCAGAGCAGCACATGACTGTTCAACATCTCTGCGTCCTCGGTGTCCTCTGTGGCTATAACAACAAATCGGTATCACGCCTCAGAAATCCGTCTCGCACATGCCGGCAGAGCAGGCCAACTCCTGCGCGGCGGTGGTCAGGTCTTCCTCCTCGTAGCGGTAGATCTTCGAGAAGTCGATGGCCGGGAATGCAGCGGCGCGGCGCTCATACTCGGCCTGGCTGATTTCAAGATAGGGCATCTGAGCATAGTTGGCATCGAATGCCGGCAGGAAGGTCAGCCCACCGATCTGATCGCGGTGCTCCCAGACCCACTTCATCAGGTCAAGTACTTCGTCGGGGCGATAGGTAATCGTAGCCGAAGGATTATGCTCCGTCCAGTAGAGCTTGTTCTGCAGCCAGAACTCACACTGCTGGATAGCCGAGCGATCCTGGCGCGTGATCGCGTTCTCCGGCGCTTTGACCGGGAAGTGAATCACCCAGGTATTCGCATTGTCGGGCGTCTGCCCATTCTCCGGGTCCATCGGCACGCCCGCACTGCGCAGCACATGAAAGAGCGGCGAGTAGGTCGCCACGCGCACATTGCGCACATAGTAGGGTGCCCAGCGCGCATGCAGCCCGGAAGAGCAATTTAGCAACTGCGATGAATTTCCGCTCGGTTTCACACACGTAATCGCCGCCGACTGATTAATCCCCAGTGCCGCCGCCGTCTCCCGGTTGACCCCGACAGCAACCTGGAGCAACTGCGCCTTGACCTGCGCATCCTGCGCCACCGGGCTATCCATCTGGCCGGTGATATCCACACCCAGCAGCCGCTCTTCGTCGCAGTTCTGCTGCCACATCGGGCGCAGACCGGGGAAGTAGGTCGCCAGCGACTGGATAGTCCCGATGATCGTGGCGACCTGGACTTTTTCACGGAGGCTTTCGATAGTATCATCGGTGCGGGCTACGGCGGCAGTGAGGTTACAGAATTCCCATGGGCGAAGGAGAATTTCTCCACACTGCCGGTTAAGCACATACCGCATCACTGCTCTGCCGCGTTTATCGACTTGCTCAGTACCAATTGCAAAGAAGGTATGGGTCTCGTCAACTGTACCGGTATAGACATCCTCATAGCCATCTGCCTCAACCCGGACGACGCGATGATTGGTCGCCGCTGCCTGCTCCTGCAGATCGCGCCAGTAGCGGAATGGGCTGCTGTTTCGGCTAATTTCGGACGAGACACCACATGCTTTACAGCGCTGCTGCCACTCCTGCTTCATTGGATGCCGACCTAACTCCACCACCAGATCATTGTATATGCGTATCTGCTGTGTACGTAGTTCTGCGCGACGTTGTTCGTGCGCCGAGAGCAACCGTTGTCGAAACTGCTCCCGACCAAGCGTTTGATGCTGCAATTTCATGCTGCACGCATAGCCACACACCGCCTGCTCCCGCTTACTCAGACGCACCTCAAAGGTATGCCCACACACTTCACAGGTCTTGATCACATACGTACGTCCATCACGAAAGACAACCGGCAAATCGGTCACTTTCCTGGCTTCGGCCACGTAGCGCGGCACGACACCGACCCGCTCAGCAATGGTACAGAGAGCATGCTGAATATGACCACCAAAATACTGCCGGCGATATTCAGAAAACGCAAGAGGAAGATCATGTTTGCGTGCATAGGCCGCATACTCACTGTATGCGGGGATAGTTCCCAGAGAACGTACAAGGGTAACGATATGTTCTTCCAGTTCCTCATTTGTTACCTGTTTTGCATTCCCATTGACCAGACCAGTACAGGCTTGTGACAGATTGTGCCGCCATGCATCAGTCATCTGATGAACAGGATTATTAGCCCCCAGCATACGCGTACGATGAATCTGGGCATGCTCAGTTGCGGTGACATACTCAAGATTGTCGATGGCATTATTTCGCCCATCAAAGTCGCGGTGATGAATGTGGAAATCTATTCCGGTGAGATCAACGTCGTAGTGATGCTGATAGATAAACCGATGCTCCGATTTGCGGTACTCTCCAAACTGGAGCATGCGGTAGCTTCCGGGAGCATCGTAGCTCACCTTGGCTGTCTGCGGCAGGCTCTTTTTCTGATACGAGTAGACCGTCAGGCTGGTCAGCGCATCGTTGAACTGTAGATCAACCGCCGTCTTCTCGGTTCCGTCCGTCAACAGGAACGTATGATTCGGGGTCACACGAATGCTGGTACCATCCGCAAAGGTGACACGATAAATCGGCACCTGCGTACCTGTTTTACGCGGGTTGCGCAACATCCGGATAGCAAGTTCGCCGTCTTTAACCGTATAGACCGCAACATCCCGACCTTCAGCTACCAGATCCTGCATACGCGCACGACCACGGCCATCGGCAACAGCAACCCAGGTATCGCCGGTAATACACGGATTCGTGCCAAAGGGTGATTCCTGCCGCCGCGCCGGCTTCATCGCGTTGGCCGCTTCGCGGTTGAAGATCCCCGGCTCACCCCGCCCCGACTCGACCATCTCCATAAACTGGTGGATAAACTCCTGCTGCGTAAAGCCACCCCTGGGCCAGACCGCCGAGTTGTTCGCGTTCCAGCGCTGGCTGTTCTCGCGCTCGAAATCGCCCGACTTGCACAGGCGCATCTCGTCGTCGTCATGGTCAAACAGGGCTAACATTGCTGTTCGGCGCATGCCACCACTTACCGCCGCATTACCGACGGCGCACATCATATCGTGGGCATCGATCGGGCGCAGGAAGCTCCCCGCCCGGGCCAGGACGCGCGAGCGCACAAACTCCAGCATCATCCGCAGCGGCTCGGGGCCGGAAGCACGCCCGCCCTTGGTGCGCAGCGGCGCGCCCGCCTGCCGCAACTGCGCGAGATCAAACCGGATATCGCCGCCCTCAAACCAGGTTTCCAGGCCGATCCGTAGCGCCTCGGCCCATCCCTCGGCGGAGTCGGGCACGACAAAGGTGTCGCGCATCAGGCCGGTTGGACGCCTGACCCGGGGAAAGTTCTCAACATAGTGGCTCTCAACGGAATAGCCCACCCCGCAGCCGCTCATCGAGATGATCAGCGCCTCGACAAACGAGTCGATACTCTCCACCGGCTGGTAGCTGCAGTTATAGAGCGTAATATTGTTGCGGCGCGCGGCGGCACCCGCCATCGCCAGCAGCCGCATCGAGGGCATCGCGCGCATCTCCAGGATGGCCCGGCGAATCCGCTCGTGGGTGGCAGCGGGCAGCCGATCCCCGGCCAGTTCATGCAGATACCCGACCGTGCGGTCAACCGTTTCGATCCAGGTTTCGCGGCGGCCCAGATCATAATTGAACCGGGAATACTTGTCGAAGAACTGGAACTTCTGCAGCGCCGTAGGAAAATACTGGTCCGACTCGGCAAAGGCGCTACGCACCGTTTCGGGAATGGGCCGGCGCTCCCGCGCCCGCGCCCGTTCGGCGCGGTAGAGAATGTAGCGCTTGGCGGCCTCAAATTCACCCGCCGCCTGCAACACCATCTCGACAATATCCTGCACATCCTCAACCGTTGGGGGCGAGCCGTTGGCTTTCGCGGCAAGAATATTAACCACATGCCGGGCAAGGTCGGGAATCCGCACCTGGGGCGTACGGTGAAAGCCGGCAAAACAGCGCGCCATCGCATTCTCGATCCGCGCGATATCGAACGACACGACGCGGCCGTCGCGCTTAACAATCCTGGTCGGCACAGAGATGCCTGCCTGGTCGAGATCGAGAAAGGCCCGCGACGAACTACCGTTCGCCGGGCTGGTCTCCCGCATGGTCATAGTGCCTCCTCACTACAGATGGTTCTGCAACAAAATGTTAGCACCGAGTTGTGGAATTGAAATATCCGGGACATCGCGGTGCTACTACGATACGAAACATTATGGTAACAAGAAACAGTATAAGGAACGGCAAGCGAATCTCCCGAAGGCAATTGTTAAAAATTTGTTGTTACGGTTATCCACAGGTCGTCCACATTTTGTACGAATTACAAAACATACCCCCTAGATGTAGGAGATTTGACAGGCAGCGAGTGTACCATAGCTCTGGCTTTTCTGTCAAAAGTATTTGACATAAAGAAAAAACTCCTTCATAGGCATTGCCCTGCCATGAAGGAGTCACTGGTGTAAATATCCGGTTAAAACCGGCGCGGGTTGCCCATCAGTCCGGCTGTGGACGGCGGAAGGCATAGGCGATACTCTCCTGGAGATTCGCCAGCGTGGGGATATCCCGCAGATCAATCCCCAGTTGCACCACCGTCTGCGCAATCTCCGGGCTGATACCCACCAGGATCACCTGCGCGCCAACCAACCGGACCGCGCGGGCCGTCTGTACCAGATGGTTGACAACGCCGGTATCGACCACCGGCACGCCGGTGATATCGACAATCACCATATCGGCCTGATGAGTGTTGATCGCCTGCAGCAACTGCTCCATAATCTGGGTTGCGCGCCGGCTGTCGATCATGCCGACCAGCGGCACAACAATCACCCCGGCGTGAACCGGCAGGATGGGCGTGCTCAACTCGCGGATCGTCCGCTGCTGGGCCGCCAGTTGCTCAGACTGGAGCCGCACCTCGGCGCGGGCCTGCTCCAACGCGTCATCGAACCCGGAGATAAACTGGGTGCCGAAGAGTCGCAGGCGATCCTCCAACTGCCGCACGGTTGCCGGCGGCCAGGGCGCGCGCCCCTGGAGAAACTGGTCGAGGCGCTGTAGCACATGCTCACGAAAGCGATCCATCGAACCAAGCGCCTCGGCCAGGGTAAAGTTGCTGATGGCACGGCGCCGGCTGAGCGACTGGCAGTAGGCCACTAATGTAGTTGTGTCGTTATGTTCCAGGCTGTGGGCAACGGTTAAGAGCGACTGGCGGACCGCACTGCGCAGGTCTACCAGGGGCGTGGTGGTGTAGTGCGGGCCAAGTCGCGCAATCCGGTCGACCAGTTCATCTAACCCCGCGTCGGCCTCTTCCCGAAGAAAGCGGCCAAATTCCTGAAGTTCACCCGTCATAGATGCCTCACTCCTGGGCCGGCAGTTCGTCAGCGGCGGTCAACAAGGTCGCCATCCGGTCAGGGTCAGTATTTTTGGCCTGCAGATAGAGTTCCAGGGCGCGGCGCGGTGTCAGCCCATCGCGCAGTTCCCGCCCGGCATCACCAAAGCGTCCACGCGTTTCACGCTCGACATCAATCACAATCGCGGCAATCACAAAGGCGCCGGCGGCTTCCAACTCCACACGGATCGTCTCTTCGCGCAGGGTGGTGGTCTGCTCCTGGGTCGCCTTGACTTCTACCCGCACCACGGCGTCGTCCAGGTTATGCCGGGCCAGCGCATGCGAGACACGCCCCTGCGGATCACTGCTGCGGCGCACATCTACATCAATGCTAATAAACGGACGCGCCGCCAGCTTGTGGAACTGCCAGCGGGTTGCCGCCTTCGCCAACTCCACCAGCACGCAGCCTTTGTCTTCCTGGCGCTCGCCAAAGTCGATCCGCTCAATACTGCCGGAATAGACAATCGGCGGATGCTCACCCAGCGACTGATGCTTGTGAATATGCCCCAGCGCCACATAGTCAATCGCCGCGTGGGAGACCACGCTCCGCGAGAGCGTCAGATCCTGCCCCAGCGTAATACTGCGCTCAGCGCCGACCTGTGCGCCGTCGAGCGTGCCATGCAGCGTCAGGATCGCCGGGATGTCGCGGTCCAGCCCGTCGGCAGTA
>DAOTVB010000107.1:0-19965 GCA_034436755.1 Chloroflexaceae bacterium
CCCGCGAAACGGCCAACCAATGCTGCCGTGGATCAGGCGATCCGGGTTTGGCAGGGGATATCGCCTCCGGCAGGGCGGAAGATTCCATTTCTTTTGCACAAAAATGTTGCACGATGTGCAACATTTTTGTGCAAAAGAAGAAAAGTACCATGCTGCCGCAGGCGAAACCAGCTTCCGAGGATGGTATGCGGTCGGAACAGGTCGTACTGCGTAAGTCGTGTAACCTATTCAAATGTCACCGATACACTCCCGATGCCCGCAAAGGTGGCCGTAAACTGATCCCCTGCCTGGATCGGATGCAGCGGCGTCAGCGAACCGGCCAGAATAATATCCCCCGCTTCCAATTGCCGATTATGGGTGGCAAGTTTGTTGACCAGCCAGGCAACCGCGGTTGCCGGGTCGCCCAGCACCGCCGTGCCTTGCCCCTCAACAACCTGCTCTCCGTTTTTGGTCAGCACCGCCGTCACATTCCGCAGATCAAGCCCCACATCCGGCGCGCGCGCTTCTCCCAATACATAACGGCTGACCACGCCGTTGTCGGCGATCAGTTCGCGCATCCCCTGCAGCTTCCAGTCGCTGGTGCGGGCATCAACGACCTCGAATGCAGGCAGGAACGCCGCCGTCGCCGCCAGGACATCGTCCCCCGTAATGTCGGGGCCGCGCAGGGGTTGTCCCAGTTGGAAAGCGATTTCGCACTCGACACGCGGATGGATCAGTTGCGCAAAGGGGATCGTTCCGCCATCCGGAACGCGCCCGGCGGCCAGCAGCGAACCATAGAAGGGCTCGGACAGACCAAAGAGTTGCATCGCGGCCTGGCTGGTAGCGCCCACCTTCTTGCCGACCACGCAGTCTCCCCGCTGCGTCTTCAGATCGAGCAGGGCCGTCTGCACCCGGTAGACATCGGCCTCAGTCAACTCGGGGTAGCGCGCGCTGATCGGCTCAATCGGCATGGTTCGCTCTTCGGCAACGATCAGGGTATGCGCCAGATCGTCTATCACATGGTCAGGCGTGGGCATATCTCGCTCCTTGTCAAAACTTCACCGGGGTTCCGATAGATCGACATCAACGGGGCACAACCGCTGCTTGTAGACGCCGCGCCAGTCGTTGAGGCGCACCTGCCAGACTTCCCGGATCATATTCACCGTATCGCGCACCGGATGCACCTTGCTATGGCTGCGGTAGTACCAGTTAATCGGCACCTCAACAATCTGAAACCCATGCTTCTGCGCAATAAATAGGATCTCGACATCAAAGCCCCAACCATTAATCGTCTGCACATTGAAGATATCGCGGGCCACATCCGCCTGGAAGCATTTGAAGCCACACTGTGTATCCTGAATATTGCGCACCGCCAGCGTCCGCACCAGCCAGTTGAATACCCGGCCCATCAGGTGGCGATGCGCCGGCTCACCATAGCGGCGGGCTCCCGGCACTTCGCGCGAGGCAATTGTAATCGGCATGTCATGTTCGAGATGAGGCAAGAACCGGACAACTTCCTGGATCGGCATCGACAGATCCGAGTCGCAGAGGAAGAGCCACTGCCCCCGACTGGCGAAGACACCCTGCTTACAGGCATGCCCTTTACCGCCGTGGGGCGCACGCACCAGGCGCAGCGCCGCATAGTCGCGCATATATGCCTCAACCAGATCAGCCGTTCCATCGGAGCTGCCATCGTCCACCACAATCACTTCCGTAGTGAAAGACAGGGTATCAAAATATGCCTGGATCTGCCGCAGACTATCGGTCAGTCGCCGCTCTTCATTGTAGGCGGGAATAATCAGCGAGAGAAAGGGGGGCACTTCAGACGGTTCCGCCGTGGCCGCGTGCAGTGATGTTGGCCCGCTATCGGTTGACAGGGGGTGCGACTGGTTCGTTAGCGTGGTCAAGATACCTCCAGAACAGCGAACAGTGCCGATCAACGAAACATTGAAACATTCCATACGCCGGCTATCAGTTTGCCGGGACATTTTGGCTTCTAGTATACACCATGTATACAAAAATGGCATGCCGACGTTCGGCGTTTTCCAATCACGAACACGACATACGCGGTCAGTGTTTGGACCACGAACACCACGAAATGAACGAAACCCGCGAAACGACCAATGCTGACATGCATCAGGCGCTCCCGGGTTTGGTGGCGGATCTCGCCTCCGGCAGGGCCGAAGACACCAGATCTTTTTCATGAAATTTGCATAAAGTGCAAATTTTTGTAGAAAAAGAAAAAGTACCATGCTGCCGCAGGCGAATCTGGCGTTTGGGGCTGGCACCAGGCCTGAATTGGCAGGACCGCGTACGTCCTGTCGTTAATCGCAGTACATGTCGATACAACAACTCTTTGCATATAAACCAGTATGTAACTGAGCGATGCATAATAGAACCTGAAGGATATCCTCAAGCCAAATTTATTCGAACTGTCCCGACTGTCCGCTACACGCCACATCTGTATGGCACGATGAAGGCATCGCGCTGGTCAGAGGAGCATATCTGCATACCCAGATTTCAAACATGCGGTAAGAACTATGGTATACTTGGCGCGCTGTTCATACCCCATGTCGTACGAACGGGTATCGGCGCTCGATTGGATACAGTAGTATGCCGTACACGGTTATTACTCAACCGCTCTAGCTCCGGGCATTGTGGAGAATCGCACGCCCCCATGTCTGTGGCATTCATTAACGCATTATGCATCGCGCCATACTGTCAATTTCTGTTAGTTTTCGAGACGCACTGAAAGAAAGGGAGTCACTAGCATGACAACCGATTGGAACCGACAAGCTGAAGATATGATCAAGACCTGGACGGGTGCTCAGCAGAAGATGTGGGAAAGCTGGCTTAGCGCCATGCAGGGCATGAGCCCGGCCACCTCCTCGCAAGAAGCCTGGGAGAAGTCGGTCGAGGTCTGGAGCGAGTCGGTTCAGAATGCCCTGGAAGCCCAGGTTGCATGGACCAAGTTCTGGGCAGACAGCATGACCAGTGGCACAAACACCCCCAAAGAGGTCACCGACTGGTCGAACCAGGTACTGGATATGATGAAGCGCTGGACCGAGACGCAGAAGCAACTCTCCGAAAGCTGGTTTGACTCAGTGAAGAAGGCCGATCCTACGTCAATGACTACGACCTGGAGCAATGAAGAGGCGCAGCGGGTCGTTCAGTCCTGGCAGGAAGCCGCGCAAAAAATCCTGGAAGCCCAGATGGGTTGGCTGCGCATCTGGACCGCGGCCCAGTCGCAGAAGAAATCCTGACCCGTCCGGACAGACGCATACTTGTACGTAAAAGAGCCTGTTCTCCGATTGAGGAGGGGCTCTTTTATATTACCGGAAGCACTACCGTAAACGTATTCGCTGATTTCTCCCATCGCCACCTTCCGCGCCCGGCCTGATGCCGGAGTCGCCCCGCTTGCGTTGCGCGCCTTCGTCCTGTACTATAGACAAACACCATAAGACGAATATCGCATTGTGACCTAGTTAAGGAGTCGCTATGTCCGCACGTTCGCCGCTTGTAGCCACGTTGCTGCTGATCCTGACCCTGATTGCCTCCGGGTTGGGAACCCGATCAGCTTATGGTTCTCCCCCTGGCCCGATTGACAGCAGTGATCGTCCTGCCACTCGTTCGCTCACCCAGCGTTGGATTGTGCGCCTGGCCGAGCCGCCCCTGGCCCAGGTGCCCGGCTCATCACCCGAATTTGCCGTCTCGGCGTTGCGTGCGCCGACAACCGGCCGGCTGCAGGTCAACAGCACGGTTGCCCGGCAGTATCGCGCTACGCTGGCGCAGCAGCAGCAGACGCTGTTCACTACGATCCAGAACCGTTTTCCCGGCGCGCAGATGCATCGTAGTTACCAGGTGGTCTTCAACGGGATGTCCGTGGCCCTGCCCGGCATCGACGACGCAACGGCTATGGACCGGCTGCGTACCCTGCCCGGCGTTGTGGCGGTCTACCCGGATCAACCGCACGATCTGCATATGTACTCCAGCCTGCCGGCTATCAATGCCCCGGCGCTCTGGAACAGCCCGGCAATCGGGGGCGAGGGCAACGCCGGTGCCGGCGTAAAGATTGCCATTCTCGACTCGGGCATCAAGATTGATAATCCCTTCTTCGACCCGGCGGGGTTGAGCTATCCGCCCGGTTATCCCCAGGGCGATGTTGACCACACCACGCCCAAGGTGATTGCGGCCCGCGCCTACTTCCGCCCCGACGCGCCGCCGCTGCCCGGCGGTGAGACGCCCCAACCCGGCCCGGAGGACTCCAGCCATGGCACCCATGTGGCCGGAACCGTCGCCGGGGTGTCCAATACCAGCGCTACTGTCGCCGGGGTGACACAAACTATCGCCGGGGTTGCGCCGCAAGCCTACCTGATGAACTACAAGGTTTTCTACGCCAACGAGTCGGTTTTCTCCGGCAGCGGCTTCACTACCGAGTTGATCGCCGCGCTTGAGGATGCGGTCGCCGATGGCGCGGATATTATCAATAATAGTTGGGGGGGGCGCGCCGGTGAAGACCCGAGCGTCAACCCGATTACACTCGCCGCCGAAGCCGCCGTGGATGCGGGTGTCACCGTAGTCTTCTCCGGTGGCAACTCGGGGCCAAGCGAGAGTACCGCCGGCTCACCCGCCTACAGTGACCAGTTTATCTCGGTTGGCGCAACCACTACAGCCCAGACAATTGCCGCCGGGTTTGTCGATATCGTGGCCCCGGAGGGCGCACCCGACACACTCCGGGGACGCCCATATGCCCCGGCGGCGTTTGGCGCGCCTATCGAGGGCACGGTGTTTGGCCCCGCGCCCTACCTGCCGGTGGAACTGGTCGGTGGTACCAGCCTGGCATGTGATCCGCTGCCTCCCGGTTCCCTCGATGGGCAGATTGCACTGATCGAGCGGGGCACCTGTGAGTTTAGCGTCAAGGTCTTCAATGCCCAGTTGGGTGGTGCCGGCGCCGCAATGGTTTATAACTCCGAGGCCGGAGGCGAAACGCTGGTGAACATGGCTCCCGGTGAGAACTCCGAGGCCGTAACCATTCCGGCGGTGTTTGTGCCCCGCTCGATGGGCGTAGGCATGCGTGACTGGTACGCGCAGCATGGTGCGGCCGCGCTGGTCCAGATCGATCCGCAGGGCCGGGTTATTGACCAGACGCCCGATGTTATTGCTGAGTTTAGCTCGCGGGGACCGACCTTCCAGGGCAGCCTCAAGCCGGATGTGATGGCCCCCGGTGTGAGTGTGCTCTCCGCCGGGTTTGCCAATGCCGAGGGGCTTGAGCGGCACCTGGGCTTTGGCCTGAGTTCGGGCACCAGCATGGCCGCGCCGCATGTGGCAGGCAGTGCCGCGCTCCTCAAGCAGATCCATCCCGACTGGTCCCCAGCCGATATCAAGTCAGCCCTGATGTCAACTGCCGTCACCGATGTCTGGCTGGATCAGGATCGCACCCAGCGTGCCAGCGTGCTGGAGCAGGGCGCCGGGCGCATTGATGTGGCCCGCGCGGCCAACCCTGGCCTGCTCTTCAGTAATGCGGCCTTCTCATTTGGCAGCATTGCCCGGGGCATGGGCGAGTCGGTCTTCCGCGAGTTGACCGTCACAGCACGCAATGTCTCCGGCGCACCACAGACCTATACGCTCACGACCCGCTCGGTCGATGGTCCCGCCTTTGGCATGGGCGTCACGCCCGCAACCCTGACACTCGGACCGGGTGAGTCGGCCGATATCACGCTCTCAATTGAGATGCCCGCCGACGCCCCGGCCGGCGACTATGGCGGTCTGGTTGAACTGATTGGTGGACCGCAGGCACTGCATCTGCCGATCTGGGCGCGCTTGCAGCCTTCGGAGCGTGGTCCCACGGTTCTGCTGCTCGACAACGACGGCAGCAGTAGCTTTGACCTGCCGAACTACTCCGGCTACTATGGCAATGCGCTGGGCGAACTGCGGGTACCCTTCACCTATCTCGACCTGGATGCGCTGGCCGGGCAGGCCCAGACGCTGCCACCAATTGAAGAACTCCAGCGGTATACCATTATCATCTGGTTCACGGGGGATAACTTCGTACCCAGCGGCGCGCTGCCGGTCCCGGTTCCGCTGACTGAAGCCGACCAGAACCTGCTGATTGCCTACCTGCAGAGCGGCGGCAACCTAATTGCCACCGGCCAGAATCTGGCGGAAGCCTCGGATATCGAGCCCTTCCCACCCGATCCACGCTATGGTCGCTCGGACCTCTACCATGTCTACCTGGGGCCGCGTTTTGTGCAGGAGAACGTCTTCACCACCACACAAACGCTGGAGCGCACCGCCCTGGGCACCGACGAGCAGGCATGGCTGGCCGATATGGTGCTGGACCTGAGCACCCCCGGTGCCGACATCGGTGCTGAGACGAGCGCGGGCAACCAGATCTCGGTTGACGAGATTGCCCTGAGCGATGTCGATCCGCGCGAACCAACGCGTTATGTCACGCCGATCTTTCGGGCGGTCAGCACCGGCAGCGAGATGAATGGCGTGATTGCCGTCAACACTGCCGCCGAGCCAACCCTGGAACAGCCGGCCCTGGGCATTCCCTACCGCAGCACCTACCTGGCATTCGGGCTGGAAGGTGTGCGCAGCGATACGGGTGTCACCACGCGCAAAGAGTTACTCCAATCGATCCTCTACTGGCATGTGGACCGGCCCACCGTGCAACTGACTGGCCCGACGACCATCACCGCCGCCGATCAGTATGTCACCTTCACGGCGGAAGCCCAGTCCAATACGCCAACCGAGTTTGTGCGCTACCGCTGGGACTTTGGCGACGGAACACCGATTGTTGAGACCCGCGCGGCGACCGTTATCCACCGCTATGCCCAACCGGGGAACTATCAGCCGCGTGTCGAGGCGACAAACAGTTGGGGGCACCGGGCGATTGCGGTGGCGCAACCCGGAACGGCGCAGGGACCGAGCAACAACATTCAACCGCAACAGGCTGCCCCGGAGCCGCAGGCACTGACGCCGCGCACTTTCCCGGAGACCGGGCAAACGCTGTCCGGGCGCTTCCTGGAATACTGGCAGCGCAACGGTGGGTTGCCGGTCTTCGGCTATCCCATCACGCCCCAGATGGAGGGCGAACACCCGACGCAGGTCTTCGAGCGTACCCGCTTTGAGCATCACCCGGAGAACGCCCCACCCTACGATGTACTATTGAGCCGCATCGGAGTAGAAACGCTCGCAGCGCAGGGCCGCAACTGGTGGGATTTCCCAACGGTTGATCAGGCGGCGGAGGACTGCCGCTACTTTGCCGAGACGCGCCACAGCCTGTGTGGCGCTTTCCTGACCTACTGGGAGCAGCACGGGCTGGAGTTTGACGGGCAGGCGGGCAGCAGCTTCGCCGAGAGCCTGGCGCTCTTCGGTATGCCGATCAGTGAGCCGCAGGAGGAACTGATCGAGGGCGAACTGCGCATGGTGCAGTGGTTTGAGCGCGCCCGCTTCGAGTACCACCCGGAGAACGCGCCGCCCTATGATGTCCTCCTGGGCCACCTGGGAGCTACGGAGCAAGAACTGAAAACTGACAACTGAGGAGCGCAGAGCGTAAATCACAGAGCGTAGAGCGCAGAGCGCAGAGCGCGGAGCGTAGAGCACTGAGCACTGAGCACTGAGCACTGAACACCGAGAGCATTGCGTCCTGCGTCTTCACGGGGCAACTCGAGGAGACGCGGGGCGCTTTTTATTGCTAGGGGAGATTTCCGTGTCTACCCAGGAAAGATACGTACCGGACGCGCAGCAGCGCGTCCCTACCAAAACGCAAAAACTCCCTCGCCACGGTCCCCTACCCACTCGCCACTCATCACTTCGCAAATACCTCTACAAAATTCCCTAAATCCAACCTATGCAATTACCTTAGTCAGTCCTGTAACTAAAGGACGATAGCAAATGCCGGTTCTCAACGTATCATTATTCCATAATCTGTACGAATTACGAACCCAAGAATACCAAGGAGGCTACCTGATGACAACTGTAGAACGTTCACGCCGGGCGGTCGAGAAGGAAATCGAGTAGACCCTGGGCATTGTTCCCGGCTTCTTCCAGAACATGCCGGATGCGGTCCTGGAGCACGAGTGGAATATCTTCCACTACTACGAACTGAGCGACCAGACCTACATCCCACCGAAGTACAAGCAGTTGCTCGCCATCGGCATCTACTCCGAAACCAAGTGCCGCTATTGCACCCTCTTCCACCAGGAGATTGCCCGGATGCTCGGCGCAACCGAGGAGGAGATCGAAGAGGCGGTCCACTTTGCCAAGCATACCGTCAGCCTGAGCGTCTATCTCAACGGCAGCCGCTACCCCGAGGGCCAGTTCACCGAAGAACTTGAGCAGATCTTGGGGCATCTGTCGCGGTAGATGAATCGATTGGCCGGGTGTTTCGACACAATGCGGAGAACACATCCGTATTCTCCGCAGAGGAGCAAATCACCATGCAGATTGAACGCCTTCGCCCAACGGCTTTTCAGATAACTATTCACCCGTTCGAGTTAGCCGCACTGGTATCGGCGGCACGCTGGGTGGCGGAAGGTACCCCCGGCGAACTCACCGACGAGGCGCTGACCCAGCTTCGGCAGGTGCTTGCCAACTACGAGACCGCGTCCCGGCGGATTGCACAGGCAGGCAATAACCAGGGGACAGGTGAGCAGGCCGCATGAACCGCACCGTCAACAGCCCAATTGGGCACACGTACTGATGAGTTCCCAGGCAATGTTATAACAGTTCTGCCTGAGAACTCATCGGTGTTGATGCAGTTGCAACGTAGAGGAAAGTACAAATTACTTACAGCTTAACCCTGCCCTGGCTCAAGCAGATTATGCATGGTTTATGCGTCAGGCACACTCCTACGCTTCCGCCATCAGAAACTCGCGCAGCAGGTTATGATACTCTACCGACTGCTCAATCATCGGGATATGCCCGCACGCCTGGATCTCGACCAGGCGACTTTGCGCTAGATGCTGCGCCAGCGTCTCCGCGCCAGAGATGGGCATTATCAGATCCTGATCGCCACACACCACCAGCGCCGGAGCCTGCACCTTCCGCAGTGCCGGAATGAACGCCGGACTGCCCGCGCTGATCGCGTTTTCCAGGGCGGTCAGCCGATCCGCGCGGAGAAACTCCAGCGCGCCCTCCAGCAACACCCGCTCATCCACCGGCATCTGATGCATGAAGGGTGATGCCAGCATGCGATAGACCGGCGGCTGGCTGACAAACCAGTCGAGCCAGGGCTGCCAGAACTTCAGCCAGGGCCGCCACAACAGCAGCCAGGGCCGCCAGAGCAGCATGCCCATGCTCATCTGGTAATAGGTCTGCATCCAGATCATCTCCTCCAAGCTGCTGCGAAAGGTGCCCAGACTGGTTATCACCAGCTTGCGTACGCGCTCTGGCTGGCGTGCGGCAATATAGACCGCAACTGCGCCCCCCAACGAGTGCCCGTTGAGATCAAACTGTTCCAGGCCCAGTGCATCAGCAAACTCAATCACGAGGGTTGCCAGCCGCTCGGCACTGGTTTCGTCCTGGATCGGTGGCGTCTCGCCGTGCCCCGGTAGATCGGGCGCATACATGCAGCGAACATCACCAAAGAGATTGAGCGTATCCTGCCAGTAGCGCGATGAGCCGCCCCAGCCGTGGAGCAGCAGCAGCGGGAAGCCGTTCCCCGCCTGGCGATAGGCAACCGGTCCATTGGTGAGCATCACCCGCTGCGGTGGCGCAAAAGCGGGTAAGCTCTGGGACATACCTGTTGTTGGATCATGCGTCGATGTAGCCATAGATATCACCTTCGTGTCTAGCAACCTTACCGGGTATCACGGGAGGGTATGTGCGTACGGTGAGCCTGGTGTCGGCCCCGTGGCACCACCCCGCCTGACCCGGCAACGGTTTGATTGACCCGGCACGACAGTCGCCCCGGGCAATGATGTCTGCCGAAATTATAACCCGGCGATGAACATATTAGTTCAAAGAGCGTTTCTGGTTATCGGTTTTATGCGCTGCACCAGAGTACCATAAAAAACGATTCTGGGTGTCACTGGAATGTATGTTGTGTGAAGCGTGAAGCGTGAAACGTGCGGCGTGAGGCGTGAAGCGTGGGACAGGTGGGTTGCGAATTGGGGAGCTGCCATCCACAAACATGGACCACGAATGTACGAATGGCACAACGCCCTGGACGGCAAATTACAGCCCACACCGGACCACGCTGGTAGCGGACGATGCAGAATTGGTTACATGTACGGGGAGGAAACCATGCAGGTACAAGAACGTATATTCGCTGTAGGGTGCGGCATGGGAACTATCCGGACTCCGGTTTCAACGTGGGCTTTCGGGTGATGCTCTCCTCGCACATGCGGAATATAGCCGAATAACATGAAAGTTTCCGGAGCGCGAAAGGCCGCGAAACGGCCATTCCCCGTAGGGGCGCAGCAGTGGCCTCATTCATGCCGGATGTATGGCGGTGTGAGAAGTCTCCGGGATGGTGTAAAGGGTTGCCGGAATACCAGGCCAATGCTGCGCCCCTACTCCGACCGTAGCGCCTGGATCGGGTTGAGCCGCGCCGCGCGCAGGGCCGGGAAGAAGCCAAATCCGACCCCGATGGCGGTCGAGATTGTTGTCGCCAGGATGATCGCATTGGTCGAGACCGTCGCCCGCGATCCCTCGGCCCGGAAGACCTCTTCCAGGACAAACGTTCCGGCAAACGACATGCCATAGCCCAGCAGCACGCCAAATGCGCCACCCAGGAAGCAGAGCAGGATCGCCTCGATCAGGAACTGCTGCAGGATATCCCGCGGGCGCGCGCCGACCGCCTTGCGTAGCCCGATCTCGCGGGTGCGCTGCGTTACACTGACCAGCATGATATTCATAATACCGATGCCACCCACCAGCAGCGAGATCCCCGCGATAATCCCCAGGAAGACCTTCAGGCCAATAATCGTCGCCTGGGCATTGGCGGCGTCCTCTTCCGGGTTGTCGATGCGAAAGTCATTCGGCTGATAGGTCAGGCGGTGCCGCTCGCGCAAGAGCGCCGTCACCTGCTCAATCGCCGGGTTAACCTCGTCAACGCTGCGGGCCTGTACCGTGATCTGATCAACATCAACCCGCGTGGAAACCTGGTTGCGGAACAGGCGACTACGGGCGGTCTGGTAGGGCACATAGACTGTCTCGCCGGGGCTGTCAAAATCGTTCGACACCATACTCGGCTCGGTGGCGATCACCCCCACGACATCAAAGCTCACACCATCGAGGGTCATGCGCTGCCCCAGAGCATTGCCGATGCTGCCATACAGCGTCGCGGCCACCTCGTAGCCGATCACGGCCACCCGCGCGCGCTCCTGCTCCTCTTCGGGGGTGTAGAAGCGGCCGGCCGCCAGTTCATGCGCTGCAACGCTGAAGTGGCTGGGCGTGATCCCTTTGACCGGGTAGTAGTAACGGTCGCCACCGCCACTGGCAATCGCGGTACTCTTATACTCGACAACCACACCAGTCACAGCGGGTGCAACCCCCGGCCGCAGGATGGCCTCGGCATCTTCGGCGGTCAGGCGGGGCGCGATATCGACATCGGTCGCGGTGCTGTCAACCTGGGGCATGATGTAAAACACCCCGACGCCCATTTTATTAAACTCGCTCTCGATATAGTTCGACAGCCCGTTGCCGATTGCCAGCATACCCACGACCGCGCCCACGCCAATGATAATACCCAGCATCGTCAGCAAGGCACGCACCTTATTCGACAGCAAGGCCACCCAGGCCACCCGAAACGACTCTAGAATACTCATAGTAACTCTCACAGAGTTTTGAGTTTTGAATGTCGAATGATGAATTTTGAGTTATAACCCCCAGCACGCAGCCCTTGAAACTCAAAACTCAAAATTCAAAATTCAAAACTCACAAACTACTCATAGCGCAATGCTTCAATCGGGTTGAGGCGGGAGGCCTGCAACGCCGGGAAGAAACCAAAGAAGAGCCCGATCGTCGCCGCGATGACCGTCGCCAGCAGCACCGCTCCCGGCGTCACCACCGCCTGCGCGCCCTCGGCCTGGAACACACCCACCAGCACAAAGCTGCCCAGGAAGGACAACCCATAGCCCAGCAGCACCCCCAGCGCGGCCCCGCACAGGCAGAGCACAATCGCCTCAATCAGGAACTGCTGCAGAATATCCGAGTGGCGCGCGCCGACGGCCTTGCGTAGACCAATCTCGCGGGTGCGTTCCGTGACGCTGACCAGCATAATATTCATAATGCCAATGCCGCCCACCAGCAGCGAAATCCCGGCAACAAGCCCCAGGAAAGCGTTAAAGCCCGCGATAATACCTTCAACTGTGGCCGTAATCTGATCCAGACTAATGATCGAGAAGTCATTGTCCTGGTAGGTCAGGCGATGCTGCTCACGCAGGATCAGCGTCACCTGCCGA
The DNA here is from genome assembly GCA_034436755.1 of Chloroflexaceae bacterium. Classification (GTDB taxonomy): domain Bacteria; phylum Chloroflexota; class Chloroflexia; order Chloroflexales; family Chloroflexaceae; genus CAKZQX01. The sequence goes on from DAOTVB010000107.1 coordinate 12,393, forward strand.
ATAGCTTCGTCAACCTGGTCGCGGTCCTGCGCCTGGACGGTGATGGTATTGACATCGACGCGGGAAGAGACCCGGTTGCGAAAGAGGCGGCTCTTGCCGGTTTCGTAGGGCACAAACACGGAGAGCCCGGCATTGCCGCCAGGTCCGCCGCCGCTCTGTTCCGGCACCAGGACGCCCACCACGTCAAAGCTGACACCGTTGATCGTGATACGCTGTCCCACCGGGGGAATCTCCGGGTCAAACAGGTTCTGCGCGGCATCGATTCCCAGGATTGCCACCCGCGCGCGTGCGTCATTCTCCTCCTCGGTGAAGTAGCGCCCCGCGTCCAGATTGTTGGCGGAGATGATAAAGTGGCTGGGAGAAACCGCGTTGACCGACAGGCTCTGGCTCTCCCGCCCGGCCCGCACCGTTCCATTAAGACTGTACTGCACCGCAACCGTTTTGACGGCAGGCGCTGCACCCGGCTGCATAATCGCCTCGGCATCGTCAGCGGTCAGGCGGGCCGACCGGTTCTCGTCAACCCGGCGGCTATCAACAAAGGGGCCGACATAGAAGACCCCCACGCCAAAACTGCTAAACTGTTGATCCAGGAAGCGCTGAAAGCCGCTGCCAATAGCCAGCATACCAATCACCGCGCCCACACCAATGATGATTCCGAGCATGGTCAGGATGGAACGCAGCTTGTTGGCACTCAAGGCAGTCCAGGCAACCCGCAGTGATTCAAACAACCTCATCTTCTGTTTCCTGATATTCCTGAAAAATTCGCTTGCACCACTGCCCCGGTAGGGACGCGCAGAAGCGCGTCCGCATGGCCGGCCCCTACCGCAACCCTAAATCTCTCGTAGTGCCGCCTTAAGAACGTTGAGCAAATAAGCCGGATATGCCATCCGGGAGTCCCGGCTTTCGCCGGTGGGATGCCTGCCTCGGCAGCGGCATACTGTCGGGAAAGCCCGATCCGGCTGAAGCCGGGACTCCCGTCCAATAATGGAGCGAGTCGCTAAGAACCAGTTCACTACCAATTCAGGATTGCATACCACTGATTGCAAGGCATAAACGCCACGACACGCAACCGGCTACGCCACCGCCTGCACGCGTGGGGTTACGTTCACCTCGAGCGGCTCGGCGACCGGCTCATCGCTTTCGATCTGGCCGTCGCGCAGGCTGATCACTCGACGGGCATGCCGGGCAATCTCGGCCTCGTGCGTCACGAGGATCACGGTGATCCCCTGCTCGCGGTTGAGCCGCTGGAAGATGCCCATGATCTCTTCCCCCGTCTTCGAGTCGAGGGCGCCGGTAGGTTCGTCGGCCATGATAATGCGCGGGTTGTTAACCAGTGCGCGGGCAATCGCCACCCGCTGCTGCTGCCCGCCGGATAGCTCGTTAGGTTTGTGGTGCAGCCGCTCGCCCATACCCACGGCCTCCAGTGCTGCCCGCGCCCGCTCGTGACGGTTGCCCTTGCCGCCGTACAGCATCGGCAGTTCCACATTGCGCAGAGCACTGGTCCGCTGCAGCAGCATGTACTGCTGAAATACAAACCCGATCTTCTGGTTGCGAATGGCGGCCAGGCGATTATCATTCAGGCTGCCGACATCGACACCATCCAGCAGGTAGGCCCCACCGCTCGGCTGATCCAGACAGCCGATGATATTCATCAGCGTACTCTTACCGCTGCCCGATGGCCCCATAATCGCCACCATCTCGCCCGCGTCAATGGTCAGGGTGACACCGCGCAACGCCTGCACCGTCACATCACCCATCCGGTATGATTTTACAAGCTCGCGTACTTCAATCAACTCGGCCATGCACCTGTCTCCCTGGAGATAGAGCATCCTCGGTTAGCGCTCCATCGGATTAAACGTCTGCACTACATCCTGTACCAGGATCTCCTCGCCCGCCTCCAGGCCATCCGTGATCTCCACAAACTGGCGATCACTCAGCCCCAGTTCCACCTCTCGCTGCTCGCTGGCGGGCATCCCCGGCTCGGTCGGCTCCCCCTCAACCGGAATGAGCACGTAGCTCTGACCATTCTCGGTCTGAACGGCGCGGCGCGGCACCAGCACCACATCATCTTTGCTGACCGTCACAATCTCGACCACGGCGGTCATGCCGGGGCGCACGGGCGCATCGCCCATATCAATCTCGACTGTGACTTCGTAGGTGGTGGTACCCTGGTCGCTCTTATCCGCTGTTGGTGCGATATTTGTCACGGTGCCGGTTAGCTCCTGGTCGGGCAGCGCATCCAGCGTGACGCGCACCTGCTGCCCCACCTCTATCTGGGCCACATCGAGTTCGTCCACCGGCACATCAACATGCATGCTGCTCAGGTCGGAGATAACAATATCCGCGCTGCTGCCCTCCGCCGATGGGCCATCGGTGCGCTCGCCCACCTGCAGATTGACGCGGGAGACGGTCGCCGCGAATGGCGCAAGCATGGTGGCCTGCTCGATATCGCGCTCGGCCTCCTTCACGGCGACTTCGGCGCGGGCAATTGCGGCCTCGGCTTTGGCAATCTCGCTGACGCTCGGATCAACCAGCAGCTTTTCCAGTTGTGCCTGCGCTTCAGCGATGCCGGCGCGGTCCGCGTCCAGTCCGCTGCTGCGATTTGCGCCGGTCAGCTCTTCCAGGCCGGCCTGGGCCCGCCGCACTTCGGCGCGCGCCGCGGCCAGATCTTCCGTCCGCGCCCCGGACAGCACATCGTCGAGGTTGGCCTGGGCCTCGCGCAGATCGGACTCGCGCTCCTCGAGGGTAGTAATCTCTTCCTGCTGCGCTTCCTCGTAGGCGACCCGCTGCTGCTCCAGGGTCATCTCAGCATCCTCAACCGCACGCAGGGCGGCGGCTTCTTCGTCCTTATCTTCCTGAGGCAGTTCATCGCCACCGCGCGCCAGGGCATTCTCCAGTTCACGGTTCTCCCAGTAGATCCGGCTGTACTCTTCCTGTTTGTTGCGCACTTCGTTGGCGGTTGTCTCCATATCCAGGCGGGCCCGCTCCTTGGCACTGGCAAGCTCCGTCCGCGCCGAGTCGAGGGCCACGCGCGCCCGCTCAACTCGTTCGCGGGCATCAACCAGATCTTTTTCTTCGGGGCCGCTCTGGAGGCGGGCCAGTTTTGCCTGCGCCTGCTCCAGTTCGGCACGGGCTGCATCGATATCGGCCTGGGTGACACTGCTGGCGGTCTGCTGATACTGGCTCTGCGCCCGGGACACGCGGGCCTGGGCCTCGGCGATCTCCTGCGGCGTTACACCTTCCTGGATTGCCGCATAGTCAGCCTGCTCCTGCGCGAGGTCGGCCCGGGCCTTCTCCAGGCTCAACTCAAGCTCAACCGGATCGATGCGCGCCAGCGGTTGCCCGGCTTCCACAAATGCACCCGCCGTGACCAGCACCGCCGTGACCGTGCCGTTGACGGCAAAACTCAGGCTGGCCTCAGATGCCGGTTCAACTTCACCCGTGGCGTCGATGGTGGCCTCAATTGTGCCCTCCTCGGCGATTGCAACCTCCCAGCCGGGCGGCAGTTCGGCGGCGTCGGTGGGAGTACCGCGCTGGAGCAGCAGTCCACCCGCGCCCAGCAGCACAATCAGCAGCACCATACCAATCAGCACGGACTTGCGCCGGAACCATCTGCGTCGCCGTGGTGCTGTATCTGTCGTCATAGCTTCTCGCTCCTCAAAGTTTAACGGTTAGGGGATAGGGGTTAACGGTTAACGGTTACGGGTTAACGGTTAACGGTTAGGGATTAACGGTTCATCCTAATAACCCGTAACCCCTATTCTCAGTATCCCACAGTTCGACGCCCAATGCCATCGGGCAGTTGCATTATTTACCAGTATAAGCCACGCTAAAGAGTGCTGTTCAAATTGCTCAGAACGCCTCATTCGCTGGTCGGAGGTCATCTGGGTCGGAGGGCGGAGCGCGGCACAGCGCGGCTACACGCGGCGCGGCGCGGGGAGCGAAGCAGCAGGCGCGAGGAACGATTTCGCCGGCAGGCGTTTATGCCACCGCCGCTGATGAACTTTGAACCATGAAATCTGGACAGCGCCGCTCAGAAGTCCCGGCTTCAGTCGGATCGGGCTTCCACACAGATGAAGCCGACATTTCGGTGAACCACCGCTGGAGTGAGCAGCACCCTGACGAACAGTGACTATTCGGTATGCTGCCCCGAACGGCATCCACCAGCCAAAGCCGGGACACGAGGATGGCATATCGGGGTTATTTTCAAAACTCATAAGCGACGACAGCCGGCAATCAGGCGCAGTAGGTCGCAATCGTTTCCAGCAGCGTATCAAAATCAACCGGCTTGGCAATCAGCGCCTCGGCCCCGATTGACCCGGCCGCCTGCTTGATGTCATCAACTGCCGAGAGAACTACCACCGGGAACGCCGCAAATGTCGGATCTTGCTGCTGGACCTTACGGAACTGCCAGCCATTCATAATCGGCATCATCAGGTCCAGCAGGATCACACAGGGGCGTTCGCCACTGGTGTGAAGATAAGTTATGGCCTCCTGTCCATGCGCGGCATCGGCCACCCGGTAACCGGCCTCTTCCAGCAGGTCGGTCAACATAAACCGGATACCGGGATCATCATCAATAATTAAAACAGTGCTCACTGGTATGCTCGCTTGATCTTATTCAAAAGACGGATTGTGATGATTGTACCCTATTTCATGTCCTTCCACGACATCACATGCCATTGTCGGACGCATGCGGCGCATGGTTCACGTCCTCCGGGGCCGGCAGCGCGGCGGTGTCGAGCGGGAGCCAGATAATAAAGGTGCTACCCTCATCTTCGGTGCTCGTCACCTCAACCCAGCCGTTATGATGCCGGATGATCTCCTGGACGATGTAGAGGCCGACGCCCATGCCACTGATGTGATGATACGAAATATTGGGCGCGCGATAAAAGCGCTGAAAGAGCTGCGACAGTGCCTCGGCGGGAATCCCCATGCCATGATCGATGACGCTGATCCGGGCCAACTCTTCCTGCCGTTCCAGCATCACCCGGATCAGCCCCCCCTGGGGACTGTACTTCACTGCATTGCCGATCAGGTTGTGCAATACCTGCTCCAACTGTAGTGCATCACCCGCGATAATCATTGCCTCCTGCGGCAGCTGCAACTCTATCGTATGCTGCTCCAGGGTGGGCCGGGTCTCCTCAACCACGCGCCGGATCAACTCTACCAGATCGAGCGGGACCGGTTTGATCTCGAACTGGCCCCGATCCATCCGTGCCAGATCAAACAGCATTTCGATCATCTGGTTGAGCCGTGTGCCCTGCTCAAAAATTGTGCGCACCGCGCGCCGGTCGCGCTCACTCAGGTTATCCTGTTCCGCCGAGCGCCGGGCCAGCAACTGCGCAATTCCAACCAGCGAGGTCAGCGGCGTTTTGAGTTCGTGGGAGGCAATCGCCAGAAACTCATCACGTAGACGGAGCGCCTGCTTTGTCTCTTCGTGGAGGCGCGCCTGCTCCTGCAACGCCTGCTCCAACTCGCGCTTGCGCAGAGTCACTTCATGCGCCAGGTCTGCCAGATCGTGGCTCTGGCTGGCCAGTTCCCGTTGGAGCAACTCCCGCGTTCGCTTCACTTCGATCAGATTTGCCAGGCGTGCGCGCAACTCCTCGGGGGAGAAGGGCTTGACCAGATAGTCCTGCACGCCACTCTGGAGCATCTCAACCCGCAGTTGCTCATCGGCCTTCGCCGTCAGCAGGACCAGCGGGACCGTCGCCAGTTCCGGGTGGGACCGCACCGCCTGCACCAGTTGGATGCCGCTCATGGTCGGCATCATAATATCGCTGAGAATCAGATCGGGTGTCAGCGCCAGCGCCTGCACCAACCCGGCATTACCGTCGGCAGCGGTAGCAATACGATAGGTGCCCGCCAGCGCCTCGCCAATAAAGCGGCGCATATCCGGGTTATCTTCAACAATTAATACCAGGGCCGCTTCGGGATCTGCGGTCATGACAGTCTCCGATTCAGTATGCGGCGACAGGCTAACCTGTGCCGGTTCGGGCAATCGTGTCACGCTCCTGTCATCATCCGGCGCGGATATGGTTGTGGTCCCAGCGGGGGATGTAGCGAGCGGCAGTTCAACCTGAAAGCGGGCACCGCCGGTAGGCGCATCGTCAACCATAATTGAGCCGTTATGCATCTCAACAAACTCCTTGGCAATCGACAGGCCCAACCCGGTACCACCGGCGCGGGAAGGCCCATGACGATCGCTCTGGCGGAAGCGTTCAAAGATGGCCGTGCGCAGTTCCGGTTGCACGCCGGAACCACTGTCCATAACAACGATAGTCACCTGGGAAGCAGTAGTATGCAATTCACAGCGTACTATACCACCTTCGGGCGTAAACTTAAACGCATTGGCGAGCAGATTCAGCAATACGCGCTGGATCTTCTCCGCATCAACCTGTGCCTGTACAGAAGCCGGGGTTTCCACCACAGCTGTTCCCGGGTGACTTCCGGCGTGGAGAGCATGCGCTCCGTCGAACCCAACACCAGCATCAGCGGTGTACGCAACTCATGACTGACATCTGCGAAGAAACGCGTCTTCAGATCATCGACTTCGAGGATTTTCTGATACAGGATCTCCAACTCATGATTCGCCCGCTCCAGTTGCTGCTTGCGTTCCTGGGATACTTTGGCGGCGCTGACCAGCGAGAGCATGCGCGGCACCAGTGGCGGGAAGGCCACCGCCGTGGCAACCGAAGCTACCGCCGTCACCAGTTTGACATTCCCGGAGAGCCAGTAGACCGGCGTCCAGAAGGTCCAGACGGACATAAAATGAGTGCCGCCACATGTGATAATAAAGAGCCCGAAAGCCAGCAGAATCCAGTGAAATGGAATATCCCGCCGCGCGCGATGCACCAGATAGGTCAGCGTCAGCGCGATGATGACGTAGGATACGCCAATCAGGGCATCCGTAAGCACGTGTAACCAGAGAAGCTGACGATCCCACAGGATACAAAAACCGTGTGGCGCATAGCCGTTAGTAGTGAGCATGGCATCCAGCATTCCCGGCCCCAGGCGTAGCAACGCCAGTACCAGAACAACGCCGATACTGCTATAGACGAATGGTGTCAGTCGTTTGTGTTTAAGCATATTTCTTTGACCTTGACATTAGTGTAAAGCAAGAGGATACGGTACGTGGTGATACACCCAGGGCACACCTTTTCCCGGCTGCCTGTATGGTACCGGCATTCGCGGTAGACTGATCACGGGTAAGTAGTAATAGTATCTGTTGGCACAAACTATGCCAGGTGAGAACTGAGAACTGAAAACTGAGAACTGAGAACCAGGAATGGGCCGATGGTGTGATGGCGGGGTGCCCGGCAGATGGCGTGTGGTCGTGACATGTGCGGCTACTGGTTATCGATTCCCGGTTGGGACGCGAAACCAGGGAATGCGGCGAATAAAGGCGGGGAAATCGCTTGCCAAGCGGTCACTCAATGCGGTACAATCGCATATAGAAGAAGTGACAGGGGGCCAGAACCATGAACCAGAACCAGCTTCGACGCAAGCACGCCGATGTGCAGCAGCAGTACGAAGAACTGCGCGAAAAAATTGCCGAACTGCAGCAGGCTTA
>DAOTVB010000108.1:0-31669 GCA_034436755.1 Chloroflexaceae bacterium
GCCACCAACACCCCGACCAATCCGCCGACGACCACCACCACACCGACGAACACGCCGGACACGCCGACGGCCACCAGTACACCGACGAATACGCCGACGCCGACGAATACACCGACCAATACGCCGACGCCGACGAATACGCCAATCCCGCCAACGGCCACCAATACACCGACCAGCACACCTGAACCGCTGGGCTCAATTGGTGACCTGGTGTGGGAAGACAGCAACGCAAACGGTCAGTTCGAATACTGGGAATGGGTGGTTTCGGATGTTAGCGTGGAGCTCTATCTGGACGATGGCGATAACGTCTGGGAGCCAGGTGGTGACGACGCGCTGCTCAAGACCACAATGACGAATCTGGATGGGTTGTACATCTTCTCCGAGTTGGGAGCAGGTAGCTACTGGGTCTACGCCAATACGGACGGAACCTGGTATCAGGGGTATGCCCCAACAACAGCGAATCCGTATCCTGTAGATCTCGCTCCTGGTGAAATCTTCCTGGATGCGGACATTGGCCTCATCTATGGTGGATCATAATCGTTAGTCGGGTTTGAAGCCACGGGCGGAGGTTGGGTAATCCAACCTCCGCCCTTTGTTATCGTTGTATAGATCTTTTTATATAACAGAACTTACGCGGTGGTTCATCAAACCGGGCGTTTCACCCGGTGAACGGCAGAATCGCCTGCGGCAGCATGGTACATTTTTTCTTTTTCACACAAAAATTCACGTTGTGAATTTTTGTGTGAAAAAGATCGGGTTTCTTCCACCCTGCCGGAGGCGCTATCCTCCGCCACATGGGGGATCACCTGATCCACGGCAGCATTGGCTGTTTCGCGATGTTCGCTCATGTCGTGGTGTTCGTGGTCCAAACGCCCACCGCGTAACTCCTGTTACATAACAGGAGTTACGCGGTTATTGACCCGGCACGGATTCTCGCCTCCGGCAGGGTGGAAGATCAAACAGTACCATGCGGCCGCAGGCGAAGCCAGCCTTTGTGAAAATACATATCTGATTTCTATGCCCACCGCGTAACTCGTGTCATAGTAAGAGATACCCGGTCAAAACCGGCGCTACCCCCGAAGCTTTCGTACTTCCTCACCGATGATCTTGATGCCGGCATGCACCCTGGCGGCATCCCCCGCATAGTTGAGCCGAAAACACTCATGCTTATGCTGCCACTCCGACTGGAGACCCGGAAAGAAATAGTGTCCCGGCACAACCACAACCCCGCGCGCCTTCAACCGCTCGTAGAGTTCCTGGCAGGTAACCGGCAACCCGGGAAACCAGAGCCAGAGGAAAATAGCTCCCTCCGACTTGTGGACGTAAAAATTCGTCCCCGCCAGTTCTTCGCGCAGCCAGGTTATCGCCTGCTGTGACTTGTGCTGGTAGTAGGGCCGGATCACCTCCTGGCTTAACCGGACAATCTCGCGCGTACGCACCAGATCGTGGGCCAGCGCCGCGCCGAAGCTGCCGGGAGCCAGGCTGATCACTGCATTCATTCCCGTGATCGCCCGAATGACCTGCGCATCCGCAACCACAATTCCGGTGCGCGCACCCGGAATGCCCAGCTTCGACAGGCTCATGCACATAATGATGTGGGGCTCCCAGGCGGCCACCGCCTCGGTAAAAATAATGCCGGGGAAAGGCATGCCATAGGCGTTATCTACAATCAGCGGAATATTGTGCTGTCTGGCAAGCCGGCTCAGCGTGGCAATTTCATCCTCAGTCAGCACATTGCCGGTCGGGTTGGTTGGACGGGAGACGCATATCGCCCCGATATCTTCCGTAATGGTCAGCGCATCAAAGTCAACGCGATACTTGAAGAGGTTCTGATCGAGATAGTCAATATGCGGCTGGTTGGCAACAAAGAGATTGTCACTGATACCGGCATCTTCATAGCCGATATACTCGGGCGCCAGCGGCAGCAGGATGCGCTTGTATGAGCCATCCGGGAAGGCCCCGGCAAACATATTGAAGAGGAAGAAGAAAGCGGTCTGGCTACCATTGGTTAAGACAATATTTTCGGGGCCGATATCCCAACCATAATCGCGGCGAAACAGGTCAACCAGCGCCGATACAAATGCCTGGTCGCCGCCCGGTGGTCCATAGTTGCTGATGAGCGTCTCAAAAGCGTATTCGCTGGCGAGAATATGTTCCATCCGCTCGCGCACTGCGGCCTGCATTTGCGGAATATGTGCCGGATTGCCCCCACCCAGCATGATTACGTCTGCCCGCTGCGCAGCCTGGCCCAGGTCGTCCATCAGGCGCAGAATACCGCAGTCGCCGGAGAATTTCTGGCTAAACTGTGAGAATTTCATGGTTCCTGTCAATATATTTCGATTACAACTATCCACACATTTCCATCATCCAACGTCCATCGCGCACAGAGTGACTGTTGCTACTTACTCCTCGCGCAATGCATGCGCGGGACTGGTACGCCCCATGCGCAGCGCCGGGTAGATTCCCGCCAGCAGCGCCGCCGTTACCGCAACCAGCAGTGACTGCGCAAACAGCGCCGGATCCAGTGATAGCTCCAGGGTCCAGCCAAATGAGCGCCGATTGATCACATGGATCAGCACCAGCGCCAGGATGATCCCGACCGGTGCCGCCAGCATGCCGGCCGTCAGCCCCATCAAGCTGGTTTGCGAGAGCACAACGCCCCAGAGCTGGCGCGGCGTCAGACCATTGGCCCGCAGCATACCTAACTCGCGGGCGCGTTCGAGTTGCAGCGCCATCAGCGCGCTCAGAATGCCGATAAACGCGACAATTGTTGCCAGCACCCGCAGCACCGCCGTGATTGCAAAGGTACGGTCAAAGATTGCCAGGGTGTTGGCCCGCAATGTCCGGTTTGAGTTGATCATCAGGTTTGCCTGACTCCCGACCCGTTCCCGGAGTTCCTGCACCAGCGCATCCGCATCAACGCCCGGTTCAACATAGAGCCCAAACGAGGAAATCTGCGGGTCGTTCCAGTACGCACGATAGGTTGCATAGTCCATCTGGATTACCCCCCGGTCAGAGGTGTAATCATAGTAGACGCCCGCAATGGGAAAGGTCTGTTCGCCCTGATCGGTACGCAAACGCAGACTGTCCCCGGCACGCAGACCTGTGCGGTAAGCCAGCGGCTCTGAGATAAAGATGGCCCCGTCTGCAAATGCTTCCCAGGCGGCCTCCCGGCTGACCTGCTTGAAGCGCTGTCCCCCACGTCGCCCGGCGGCCCGATCAATTGCAACAAGGGTTGTCGGCCCAACCGGGGTTTCAACCTGCACATTGCGGAAGCGGGTCTGACCAGCAATGCCGGGGAGTTGCGCAAACTCAGTAGCAATTGCCGGATCAATCGTGGTATCGACGCGGTTACTGGTTCTGGTCGGCGGCGAAACATAAATATCGGACACCAGGCTCTGATCAAGCCAGGTAATTACCGTCTGGCGAAAACTGTCAACCATCACACCAACGCCGATTGTAACGCTGACCGCAACCATCAATGCGGCGATTGCCACCGATGTACGACTCAGCGCGTTGACCACATCCCGCGCAGCCATCCGCCCCAGCAGTCCAAACATCCGCCCCAGCAGCGGACGCGCCAGTACCATAAATCCAACCGTCACTCCCGGCGTAAGTAACGCACAGCCAATCAGGATCGCAAACATGCCCGCGAAAGCCAGCGCCAGTGTCTGCACCTGCGCCTGTGGGGTTTCAACTCTGGTAAGTTCAACGCCCGTTGGCAGCACGCTGATCGCAACCGTGGGCAATGCCAGCAGAATCCCGCCCAGCACCATCAATCCCAGACCCAGGAAAGCCGCGCGTGGCACCATCCGGCGGATGTGCGCCTCAATACTGCTGCGACTCAACGCCATGCGGGGGGAGACGCGCATGGCTTCGCGGGCCGGAACCAGCGCCGCGATGACCGTTGCGCCCACGCCCAACACGCCACCTTTGAGCAGCACCAGCGGATCAAGCGCCAGTTCGCGCACCGTCACAACAAAGTAGAGGTCGTTGATCGTACGTGTAACCAGCACAACCAGACCGCGCGCCAGCAGTATGCCCAGGCCCATCCCGATCAGCGAACCGATCAGGCTGATTACGGCAGCCTCGGCCAGGATCAGGCGAAAGACCTGGCGCCGGGTCACACCCAGGCAGCGCAGGGTTCCCAGCAGCGCCCGCCGCTGCACGACGCCAAAGGTCATTGTGTTATAGATGAGAAAGATACCGACAAGCAGCGCCAGCAGACTGAGCGCCGACAGGTTCAGTTCAAACGCCTGCGTCATCTGTTCCAGCGTGTTGGTTCGGGCTGCCGGTCGCGTCAACTCGGCTCCCGGCGGGAGCATTGCCCGTACCTCTTCTGGTGTCGGCGTGGTACTGCCGGCACCCGTTGCTGCTTGCTCTGTTTCGAGGATCAGGTCAATCCGGCTCAACTGCCCGACCTGATCTAACACTTCCTGGGCAGTAGCAATATCGGTGATAAGCAGATTCTCCAGAGCGCGACGGCTCAGGGCATCGTCCGGGGTGAGCAGGCCGATGATCTGGACCGCCGGCTGCCGGCTGCCGATCTGCAGTTCCAGCGTATCGCCGCGTTCGATTCCATAGCGCCGGGCCGTCTGCGCCGACATCAGGGCAGTGTTGGGCGTAACCAGTAGCGCCGTCAGATCGGTATTCTGATCCTGTGCCTCGGTGCCGGTTGTGTAGGAGCGGAACGGCGCTTCAGCCAGGGGATCGACGCCGAGTAGTTGCATGGTGATCCCCTCAAGCGCGGGTACACTCACATAGCCCTCGACAATCGGGGCCGACCGGCGCAGCCCCAGGTCAACCCGAATACGCCGGTAGAGCTGTTCGTCCAGGCCGGTGGGACCACCTACCACCTGGTGTGTGGCCCGCCCGGCAACGGCCTCGGTTGAGAGCGTGAACGCCTGGGTTGCGCTGGCATTTGCCAGATCGATAGAGACGATCATGGCGACACCCAGCGCGACTCCCAGGATGCACAACCCGATCTGCCACGGATGGCGCAGCAGATAGCGCAACGAAGTACGCCAGAGTAGGGTTGCGTTCGGTGAAGATGATGTTGCAGCTTGCATTTTATTACAAATACCTGTTCAGCAGACGCATTACGCGGCGGGCTTCCCTCGAGTGAAACACCCGGTTTGAACACGCACCGCGTAACGCCTGCCAATAAATGCGGTGGCGATCAGCTATGGGTAAACGCCCGCGCGTGCCTCCCGACAATGACCGGCGCGCGCAGTGCTTCGGGTAACGGTTGCCCCTGCTGCCAGCGATAGGTTAACACACCCAGTTCGTTCAGGCGCGCCAGAACGGGCTCCGGGTCACGCCACCCCCCAAAACTCTGGGCATCTACCAGCAGCACCATGGCGCGCACGCCCTGGTAAACCAGTTGCTGCAGGGCGGCGATCCAGCGTTCATCCGGCGCAGCGGTGATGATCAGCAGGGTGCTGTTGCGCCGGAACCGCACACTCTCGGCCATCAGCACTTCGGCCAGGGGATGGGTGCCGTAGGCACGCAGCGCAGCCAGGGTTTCCAGCATCTTGAAGAGCTGGCGGGTTGCGCGTTCGGCCGGGAGCATTTCGCGCTGCTGGCCCCAGGTAATCAGACCAACGGCGCGATTCTGGGCCAGCAGGTGGCGACCAAGCGAGGCCGCCGCCAGGACTGCGTACTCCTCGGTGGACTCGACGGCGAGGTTGTAGGGAGAAGCCCGATGTGCCGGCGCGCGCGTATCCGTGACCTGGATGCGCTCCTGCATATCCAGGACAATGTAGGTATCGGCGGTCGGGTCCATTTCAAACTCTTTGACCATCAGGCGGTTGGTGCGTGCCGTGGTGCGCCAGTGAATGCGATTAAAACTATCGCCGGGGGCATACTCACGCACGGTTGATACATTGGGCGTGACATGATAAGTGCGCCCGTGAATAACTCGCCCGCCGGGAAGCGCAATGTCGGGCAGGGTAAAGTGGGGCAGATCGACCGTCGGCGGGTAGACAATAATCTCGCTGGTGCGGTTGAGCTGTCGCTCCAGACGAAAGATATCAAAAGGATCGCTCGTAACCAGCGTAGCGGGGCCGAGGCGAAAGCGACCGCGCCGGGTGCAGAGTGTCCGCACCGTCCAGCGATGACGGGTACGCCCGGCAAGCGAGGCGACAAAGCCGGTGCTATGCTGCGGCAGGCTGGAGTGATCGCGCAGTTCAATCCAGAGCTTGGGCAGCCACCAGCGATTGCGCAGGGTCAGGCGTTCACGCGCATATTCGCCGACATGGGCGCGGTTGGCATAGGTTTCACGCCAGACATCCAGGCCATGCAGGTTACTCCAGGCCCAGAGAAACGAGAGGAGCAGCAGGGCCAGCAGCATGTAGAAGAGATGCGAGAACAACCGGATACCACTCCCCTGGGCCGCCAGAAAACAAACCCCTATGAGCAGCAGCAGACTGAATGCGCGCGCGTTTCGTTTGAAAAATTGAGACATAGTTATTATTATACTGGCCCGCTGCCTGATCCGCACCATGCCAGAAATATGGTATAGTTCAGAGCAACACCCATCCGCTAACAGTTGAACCATATGTTCCTGTCGGCACGGTTTGCAACGGCCTGTCAGTGTCTTTCAGTACCAGGGAAAGGAAGTGGTATGCCGCTGAAGGTTGCTATTTTTACCGAGACCTTCTTACCCAAAGTCGATGGCGTTGTCAGTATTCTCTGTCTGATGCTCCAGCGTTTAAACGAAAAAGGTCACAAGGTGCTGCTGTTTGGACCACCCGGCGCGCCCGAAGAGTATGCCGGTGCGGAGATTGTCGGTGTTGGCGGGCCACCCCTGCCCTTCTACCCAGAGATCCGGATCAACATTCCCCGCCGCCGCATCTGGGAGCGTATCCAGCAGTTTCAGCCCGATCTGGTCCACACGGTTAATCCATTTTTCCTGGGACCGTTCGGGCTTTCGTATGGCCGCCGATTGGGTGTGCCGACGGTTGCATCGTTCCACACCAATGTTCCGCGCTATGCCCGCTACTACAGCGGGCCACTGGTTGGCGATACCATCGTTGAACCACTCTTCTGGTGGTACCTGCGCACCCTGCACAACCAGGCTCACGTTAATCTCTGCCCCTCCACCGTTGCGCAGATGGAACTGCGGCACCGGGGATTTAACCGGGTACGCTGGTGGAAGCGTGGTATCGATACGCGGCGCTTCAGCCCTGGCCCGCGTGATGCCGCGATGCGCGACCGGCTGACCAATGGGCATCCCGATGATTTCCTGGTGATTAATGTCGGTCGGCACTCGCCCGAGAAGGGGCTGGAGCAGATGCGCGATCCGATTGCGCGGTTGCCGGGTGTGCGGCTGGCGCTGATCGGTGGTGGCCCCAGCCACGAGCGTCTGCGCGACTACTATCGTGGAACGCCTACAGTATTTCCCGGTTACTTTCATGGTGATGAATTGATTGCGGCCTACCGCGCTGCGGATGCGTTTGTTTTCCCTTCGACGACGGAGACCTTCGGCCTGGTTGCACTCGAGGCAATGGCCTGCCGCATCCCGGTTATTGCCGCGCGAGCGGGTGGTGTCACCGATGTCATTACCGATGGTGTTAACGGGTTCTTCTTTGACCCCGATCAGCCGCAGCAGCTTGGCCCGCTGGTTGAGCATCTGCGCGACAACCCGGCCCTGTGCGAAGAGATGGCCGAGAACGGACTACAACATGCACAGAGTCGCTCGTGGGAAGCGACGATGGATCAGTTGATTGACTACTACTACCTGGCGATTCGGCTCTGGCGTACGCAACTGCGCCGCCGCAAGTCGTTAGGTTACTATGGGTCGTAGTCTGTAGCCGTACATAACCCGGGTTATGCGGTCACTGACCCGAAAGGGAATGTTGCCTCCGGCAGGGCGGAAGATCCCATAGCTTTCCACAAAAAATGTTACACTTTGTGTAACATTTTTTGTGGAAAGCTAATGAACGTAGCGTGTTACAGCAGGCGCTATCTGCATTGCATCTGATCAAACGCCTGATTTGAGCGCCTGCCGCGTTACATTACCTACTACCCGTTTCCCGCCAGTTGACCGCCGGCTGGATCAGGCGCGGGTTCACCCGGTTGCTGTGCTGCTGCACAATATGAATGACTGACTCAAGCAGCGTATCACTGAGGTAGTGCGGCTGGAGCCCCAGACCGAGCAGGCAAGTGTTGATCGCATTGTAGTAGTGATCTTCGCTCTCAACGCGCGGATTGGGCAGGTTATCAATTGTCACCTCCAGGCCACACGCCTTGCCCGTCTCCTGCACTGCCAGTGCCAGATCACCCACGCTAAACTGCTCGGTAAACTGGTTAAAGACGCGATACTCGCCCTGCTTCGGTGGGTTCAAAATCGCCAGTTCCACACAGGCCAG
Source organism: Chloroflexaceae bacterium (assembly GCA_034436755.1). Classification (GTDB taxonomy): domain Bacteria; phylum Chloroflexota; class Chloroflexia; order Chloroflexales; family Chloroflexaceae; genus CAKZQX01. The sequence goes on from DAOTVB010000108.1 coordinate 8,373, forward strand.
CGTATCCCGAATATCGAGGAAGCCACGCGTCTGCCCGCCCTTGCCATACACGGTCAGCGGTGTGTTGATAACTGCCTGCACCAGGAAGCGATTCAGGACCGTGCCAAAGACGCCGTCATAGTCGAAGCGGGTGCGCAGGCGCTCGTCCAGTTTGCTCTCGTCGGTTTCGACGCCATAGACGACACCCTGGTTCAGATCGGTGGAGCGGATGCCCCAGATCTTGCAGCAGAACATCAAGTTGTGGCTGTCATGCACTTTGGAGAGATGATAGAAACTGCCAGGCTGCTTGGGGTAAGGCAGGGTATCGGTACGTCCCTTATACTCAATAGTAATAAAACCTTCTTCAATATCAATATTCGGCGTACCATACTCACCCATCGTTCCCAACTTCACCAGATGACAGTCGGGCACATGATCGGCAATGGCATATGCAACATTGAGCGTTCCGGCAACATTGTTAACCTGAGTAAAGACGGCATGGCGACGATCAATCATGGAGTAGGGCGCCGAGCGCTGCTCACCATAGTGAACAATTGCCTCCGGTTTGAAGTCCCGTACAATCGGCTCAAAGAAGGTGTAGTCATTCAGGTCGCCAATGTGGAGATCAATATGCTTGCCGGTCAACTCTTTCCAGAGATCAACCCGCTCCTGAAGGGGCAGAATTGGGACCAGACTCTCTGCTCCCAGCTCGTTATCCCACAAACGGCGACTAAAATTGTCCACAACTCCGACATCATGGCCCCGCTGTGACAGATACATCGCGGTTGGCCAGCCAAGATAGCCATCGCCACCCAGCACGAGAATACGCATTGTGTTCTCCTCGTTCACTCTTTAGACTGCCAGAAACACCGATAGTGCTTGCCGAATAGGTCAACAATCATACCAGTTCTTGCGCAAATTTCAAGCCAGACTGCCGACGTGGGGTGAATCGAGGAGCAACTGTGACAACAGCGTTGCCGGGTCGTTTCAATCATTCCACAGCGTATGATAGGGAGTCACGGTTCAGGCGACCGCCGCGACACGCCAGCGCCGCCGTGAAACTTCTCACCAACTCTTAATCTAGCGGTAACGGTTATGAACTTTGAATTTGTAATCCGGACAGCACTGGACGGGAGTCCCGGTTTCAGCCAGATGTTGAAAATTACATCCGGATATGACTGAACGGGAGTCTCGGCTTTAGCCGGATCAGGCTTTCCCGGCATCGGGCCGCAGTCCCGGCAGGCATCCACCAGCGAAAGCCGGGACTCCGGGATGGCATATCCGGGTTATTTGCTCAAAGTTCATAACCCCTACCCGTTAACCCGTACCCCCTACCCCGCCGGCGTGCTTCCGCGTGCGCGGGCATTGGGTTGCAGGTATTCGTAGAACCAATCCCCCGCCAGTTGGGCCACCTGTTCCAGTGTGCCCGGCTCTTCAAACAGATGGGTGGCCCAGGGCACAATTGTCAGTTGCTTTGTGCCATGCAGTTGTTGTAGGGCCGCCTCATTCAACGAGATAACCGGCACATCGCGTTCGCCGACGATCAGCAGCGTGGGGGCATGCACGCGGGGCAGGGCGGCCCCGGCCATGTCGGGCCGCCCCCCGCGTGAGACCACTGCACCGACGGTTTCGGTATAATCTGCGGCGGCGACGAGGGCAGCCGCCGCGCCGGTGCTGGCCCCAAAGTAGCCGATTGCCGGCGGCTGAGTGTCCGGGTTGTGCTTCAGCCAGTCGGTCGTCCCGGTGAGCCGCTCGGCCAGCAGCTTGATGTCAAAGCGCAGATGGCGCGTGCGCATATCAACGGCTTCTTCGTCCGGCGTCAGCAGGTCAATCAGCAGCGTCGCAATGCCACGCTTATTGAGTTCCTGCGCCACAAAGCGGTTACGTGGGCTGTGGCGACTGCTCCCACTCCCATGCGCAAACAGCACCACACCGCGCGGGTCGGCGGGCATATTCAGGTTGCCCTCCAACGTGATCGTTCCCACGGGAACGTGAACCAGGCGTTCGGTGACATTGAGCAGTTGTACATGTTCTCGGGTTGTCATCGTTTGCACCTCCATAGCTAAAATACGAGACAGGCTTACCCGGAAAGGCGGCATGATCACAGCGCGTGCCGCCCGCCGATTGTGACGGGCACACGACCACGTCCAGGCGCACCCTGTCGTAAAAAATATTTACACTCCGTGCGGATAGGTATCCGGCAATTCACCCTGTTCCCACTCAGGGTTGCGCAGCAGCGGCGCGACGGCGCGGGTCTCATCGAAGTGGATCACGGCATCGAACTGGTCGGACAGGTGTGCGGTGAAGTAGTGGCTGATACGTTCGCTCTGGGGGCGGTAGATCACGCCGATGGCTCGTTCCAGCAGCGGAGCCCGCAGCTTCTCGGCCAGCAGCCCGCTGTTGCGCAGCGTCAGCAGGAAGTTGGGCATCTCCGTAGCGTGAAACAGATCTTCAAAGCTGCCCTTGAGCGCCGGGCGAACGCGCTTGCGCTCGGCAGGGCCGCCCCAGTCCGAGGCGGCGGTGACACTGCCGGTGTAAGTGCTAAAGCCCACCAGCACGGCGGCATCGTTGTGGCGCTCGCGCACCAGTTGCCCGACATTCACTTCGCCGGCGGCCCCCAGTTCCGTAGCGCGGGCATCACCCAGGTGCGAGTTGTGTTCCCAGACGACCGCCTTTGTGCGCTGCCCCTGCTGGTCAAAGTGCTGCACCAGCGCATCAAGCGTGTCGGCCATGTGGGTGTCGCGCAGGTTCCAGGAGGAGTGTCGGCCACGGAACATCGCGCGGTAGTAGGCCTCGGCATCGCGCACCAGCCGGGCGTTCTGCTCGGCATAGAAATGCTCATCCTCAACGACGCGTCCGTCGCGCCGGGCATACTCGGCGGCCCGCTCGCGTAGCTCGATAAGCTGTTCAACGACGGCGTCCTCACATGTCTCGACTCCGGCGCTGGCAGCATAACCGTAAAGCTGCGGATCTTCGCCATAGCGGTGGAAGCAGCCATAGCGCTGGCGGGCGCGCTGGGCCGCCGCCGGGTCAACCTTGTCCAGGTAGTTGAGCACGGCTTCGATGGAGTTATACATGCTGTAGAGATCCAGCCCGTAGAAGCCGACCATTGGCTGGCCTGGGGGCAGCGCGGCATTATGCTGGTGCAGCCAGCCCACAAACGCGCGCACATCCAGATTGCGCCACATCCAGTTGGGGAAGCGGCGAAATGCGGCGAGGGCATCATCGGCGTCCGTGGCATTGCCGACACCGCGCACATAGCTGTTGACGCGATAGGCATCCGGCCAGTCGGCCTCGACTGCGATAACGTTAAAGCCCTTCTCCTTAATCAGCCGCCTGGTAATCTCGGCGCGTGCATTGTAGAACTCGTGCGTGCCGTGGGAGGCTTCGCCCAGCAGCACAAAACGCGAGTCGCCAATCAGGTCAAGCAGCGCATCATAGTCATCTGCGGCCCCGGTCAGCGGATGCGCCGCGTTATGCACAATCTCGGTAATAGTCTGCTCCGGCATACCGGTTCCTCCTCTCCCAAAACGTAACGGTCTGCCTCAGGCCTCGACACCATCGCGGGCACGCTCCATCAGCTCGCGGACCTCCTGGTCGCTGGTCTGGGTAAAGTCCTCGTACCAGAGCCCGACGGCCATAAAGGGCTCCGGCGTGATGGCGCAGACGATCTCGTCAACTTCGCGGCGGAACTCATCACAGACCTGCGGGGCAGCGGTGGGTACGGCGACGATTATCTTGCTGGGGTTCTGCTGGCGGAGGGCCGCAATTGCCGCGCGCATGCTTGCGCCGGTTGCCAGCCCATCGTCTACCAGGATGGCAACCTTCCCGTCCGGGGAGAGCGCCGAATGGTCGCCCCGATAGGCCCGTTCGCGCCGCTCAAGTTCGCGCTGCTCGCGGGCGGTAAGCTCATCAATGACCGCTTCCGGGGCACGCAGGGCAAACCGCACATCTTCATTGAAGACGCGCACGCCGCCGGTAGCAATCGCGCCCAGTGCCAGCTCCTCGTGGCCGGGTACGCCGATCTTACGCACGACAAAGACATCCAGCGGCGCATTCAGTGCCTCGGCAATCTCATAGGCGACCGGCACACCACCACGGGGCAGCCCCAGCACCAGGACATCCGAGCGGTCAGCATATGTATGCAGCATCGCAGCCAGCCATTGTCCGGCCTCGGCGCGATTAAGAAATGGCTTTGGCATTGTATTCCTCCTCGGAAATTCAATATCTGAAACGTGGATTCAGAAACAGATTGTAAGCAGTTGAACTATATTTCAGTTGTTGCAAAAGCTGTGCCATTATTTGGAACTATTTAAGGTTGCACCTATGCGATTGAGCCGCCGGCACATTGCCCCTGGCACGCTCCTTGCAACCCTCTCGATACTTGTTATGAAAAAACCGAGAACCGAGAACGAAAGAACTGAGAACCGAGAACTGAGAACTGAGAACCAGGAACTGAGAACCGAGAAGAAGAAGGAGTTGATATGCAAAAGGTCTTTAATCTGCTTGTCGTCGGGCTGCTGCTGCTGACCGGCGCTGCGGTTGTCCAGGCCGAACCGTTTGGCCGCGACGTTTTTCGTACGCGCTGGGAGCGCACCGATCTGCCGGTCCAGCGCAATGTGGCGAATCGTTCCTGGGTCTGGGGGCCGGAACCCTTTACCGAAGTGCTGATGGAGCCCTACGAAGATGGGATTGACGGCCAGCGCACTGTGCAGTATCTCGACAAGAGCCGGATGGAGATCAACGACCCGAATGCGCCGCCGAGTCAGCCCTGGTTTGTCACCAATGGCCTGCTCGTCACCGAGATGATCCGTGGCGAAATCCAGGTCGGCCAGTCGGAGTTTATCCCGGCCAGCCCGGCCAATATTCCCATTGCCGGCGATCCCGACAATAGCTTCCCGACTTATGCCGGCCTGGCGCGGCTCTTTGGTACGCCGGCAGGCAACCAGCCGGGCGAGTATGTGACGGGCGTCTTTCTGCCCGAGGGAGCGGGGGAGTTTCCGCAGTATGCCGGGGCCGTGGCGACCGAGATTGTGCAGGTTGAGCGGGGCTTTGGCATCCCGCGCGCCTTCTGGAATTATATGAACCAGCAGGGCGTGATTTACCGCAACGGTAGGTTTGTCGAAAACCAGCCACTGTTTGAGTGGGTCTACGTGCTGGGCTATCCCGTGACCGATGCCTACTGGACCCGCGTCCGCGTGGGCGATGTGGAACGGGATGTGATGTTCCAGGCGTTTGAGCGGCGCATCCTCACCTACACCCCGTCGAACGTGGGGCCCTGGCAGGTTGAGATGGGCAACGTGGGGCGGCAATACTACGAGTGGCGCTACGGCGAGTAGCGATCAGGGCAATGGAGAAGCTAAGTTCGCGCAGAACCGCAAAGCCGCGAGAGGAGAAGAAGAGAGGACAAATATGAACACACGCAGTTTTCCAGCCCGTTTCTGGGTATTGCCGGTTATCGCCCTGGTGCTGGGGGCACTGACGGCGAGTCGGTTTGTCAGCGCGCAGGGAACGCCGACCTCGACGCCGACGCCGACCCCGGCAGCAGATTTCTCCACGCTGCCGGAACCGGCGCAGACGGCCCTGGCCGATTTCCTGGAAGATCGCGCTGCGGGCGATTCCCGACCGGCGGCGGCGCTCCCGACGGTGACGCCCCGGCCTGATGCCGCGGCGCCGCGAGCCGGTGGCATCGGGCGGGTGATCTTCCTGCCGCTGCTCGTCCGTTCAGCACCGCCCTCGGCACCGGAGCCGCCAACCGCGACGCCGACACCCACCGAGGAACCCGGCGAACCGGCGGAGGTCTGGGTCACGCTGCGGAAGGAGCCGAGCATTCGCGTGGACCGCGATGACACGCTGGAGTATGCGATCTTTGTGCGCAACCGGGGCGATGGCCTGGCTGACGAAGTCCGCGTAACACTGCCCTACGACAGTGATCAACTTACCTTCCTTGATGCAGATTTCGAGGACGCGGATGATTTTGTGGAGGAGCTAAACGCGGACGAGATTATACTGGTCTTCGAGGATGTCGAGGGCGTCGATGCCAATGTGGACGAAGATCCCCGCCGGGCAACGATTTTCTGGGATGTGAATGATCTGCTGCCAATTGATACCGTGATCTCCATTCGGGGTACGGTCGCGTGGGATGATGCCCGGGACGGCGGCGACCGGCGCACCAACCGCGCCCCAGTGCTGGTGGGCGAGATGAGTAACGACTCGGAGTATGTTTTTGCCGAGGTAACGCCGGAACTGGGCCAGGTTGGTACCAACTTCAACTTCTTGAGCGACCGCTTTATTCCGGATGAAGAGGTTGCGGCCTGGTTCAACACCCCGGACGGCATGCGTGCGCTAGAGCGTGATCTGGAGGCGGACGACCAGGGTGTCGTTGAGTTTACCTTCTCCAGCGACGGCTTTGCGCCCGCCCGGTACGAGATTGTTGTCTTTGGCCTGCGCAGCAAACTGACCGCCGTTACTGAGTTCTTTGTCGATCCAAATCCGTAGGGGATAGGGGTTACGGGTTAACGGTTAACGGTTAACGGTTAACGGTTAACGGTTAATAACCCCTAACCCCTAAACACGGAGGTAACATATGCCAAAACCATCAGAAAAGGAGATCGTTGCCGCGCTGCTGGAACGGCATGGGCAGACCTACGCCGAGGAGTGTGGTATTACACTGGAGGGCGCCGGCGGCACACCGTCACCACTCTTCCGCATGCTCTGTGCGGCGATGCTGTTTAGTACGCGCATCCGCGCCGGCATCGCTGTTGCCGCAGCACGGGCGCTGGCCGAGCAGGGCTGGACCACCCCGCAGAAGCTGGCCGATTCAACCTGGGAAGCGCGCGCCAAAACACTGAATGAGTCCGGGTATGCGCGCTATGATGAGCGTACCGCCAGCATGCTGGGCGAAACGGTGCAGGTGCTGCTGGAACGCTATGGTGGTGACCTGCGCAACCTGCGTGAGGAGGCAGGCCGTGATCCGGCGCAGGAGCGTAAGCTGCTCAAGCAGTTCAAAGGTCTGGGTGATGTTGGCGTCGATATCTTCTTCCGTGAAGTACAGGCGGTGTGGGACGAACTCTTCCCCTTCGTGGATAAGAAGGCGCGGCAGGGAGCCGACAAACTGGGACTGCCCGAAGACCCGGAGAAGCTGGCCGGGTTGGTCGATCAGGCCGATTTCCCGCGCCTGGTGGCCGCCCTGGTGCGGGTCAGCCTGGAAGACGACGAGTCAGAGGTGTTGGAAGCCGCAGAGTAGGGCCCGCTGGTGCGCCCAAAATGCCAGAGACATTGTAGAAGAAAACAGACTGTTTAAGTACCTGCCGCCGGTTCCCACCTTGGTGACCGGCGGCAGATGATGCGCACGGGGAAAAAGAAACTGATACTGCCTGTGCAGCGTCAGTAAGGCTTAACCGACCGCTTCACGTTCCTGCAGGCGCTCCGTCCCGGACTGGTTCGCATCGGCGGGCTTGCCGGAGAGGGAGTTGGGCGAGTTCAGGTTGGCGCCGGGATCAACCCCAACCCCGTGGCGGTCCACCAGTTCCCCACCGAGCCAGCCGGTAACACCCAACAGCGCGATGCCGATAATCTGCAACACGATCGGCAGGCCGGCGGGGGAGTTGCCCGGCATACCCAGGCGCAGAAACCAGACAACCGCAAACAGCACAATATTGAGGACATTGCCGCCACCATGCCAGAGGCCAATGGCTTTGGCGCGGGTGCCTTCGGGGATAGCCATCCAGTCGATAACTCCGGGAGTAGCCGCGATCAATCCACCAATGATACCTGCAGTAATATTCCAGAACCCCAGCATACTAAAAATGGGATTGCCGGTAATCAGGGCGATAATATCAAAGATGGTAGCGGTGAGCAATAACCCCGCGGGGAAGATCATAACCATGGGATGAATGGGGTGTCCCAGGATCCGGGCTCGGCTCTTCATAAGGATTGTTCCTTTCCTAAAATCTCTTCTCGGCCATGCGCATCGCCGTCCCCATTCGCAATAACCGTGCCACGGTCAGTGGATTGCACCGCCGATACGCAGAGGACGCAGAGGGTTTATATCTGGTTTTCGTAGGGACGCGCAGAAGCGCGTCCGCTGCCGGGGCCGCGTGCAGCCGCCCGCCCGGAACCAACCGTCCCCGAATAGGACCACGAATACACGAATGGGTCACTGCCGGTGGCGCGGCATCTGTTCAATCCTCGGCGATCTCGGCGTCTCGGCGGTGCATATGCTGCCGGGTGCGGCCAACTGTCCTGGAGAAAACCTTCGTGGCCTTTGTGGTAGAAACCTACCCCCCCCGCTGCCGCAGCGCCTCCAGGTAGGCTGCACGCTCCTCCGCTTTGGTATGGCCGATCTCCCGCTCATAAGCGACGCGCACCTGGAGCAACTCGGCGGCGCGGGCCAGTTCCCCCCGCCGCTCCTGGATCAGTCCCAGGTTCCAACTGCTGTGCGCCTCAAGCTGCCGCGCCTCCATCTTTTGGGCCAGGGCGTGCGACTGCGCGCAACACTCCTCGGCCCCATCCAGATCATCCATTTGCAGAAAAACCTCCCCCAGATGATTGAGAATGCGGCTTTCGAGATATTTTGCCTCGACTTCGCGGGCAATTGCCGGCGCCTGTTCCTGGCATGCACGGGCGCGCTCCGGCTCGCCGGCAGCGGCATAGGCCAACCCCAGCAGGTTCAGAGCTTCACCCTCACCACTCCGGTCGCCAATTTCCCGGCTAATGTTCAGGGCCTGCTCATACAATGCAAGGGCCTGCTGCACCTCGCCCAAAGCAAGATAGACATTCCCCAGGTTACTCAGGGTATTCACCTCACCACTCCGGTCGCCGATTTCCCGGCTAATGTCCAGCGCCTGCTGGTACAATTCAGGCGCGCGATGTATCTTACCCAGAGCAAAGTAGGCATTGCCCAGGCTGCCTAGAGCAATTCCTTCACTATGCCGGTCACCAATCTCCCGACTGATGTTCAACGCCTGCTCGTGTAGCGCAATCGCATGAGGAATTTCGCCAAATCTCATGTAAGCAGTACCCAGGTTGCCGATAAAGGCTCCCTGAGCCTGTTTGCGCCGTAAGCGCCGGGCGGCTTCCAGAGCCGTCTCCAGTTGTGGAATACGTTCCCGCCGCTGGTCATAGCGTAGAACACCAATATGTGCTGTCGCATCGGCATACCCAATTAGCAATCCATCCATGATTCTTGTCTGCGGAGATTGATTCAGCCACTCCCAGGCAGCATCGATATGCCCACGCTCCTGGTCAAACAGCGCCAGTCCTTCCAGTACCTGTTCGTGCCCTTGCTTATAGAGGTCTTTTGCCTGCCGCGCCACATTGAGATAGTAGCCCACATAGCGCATATGGGTATCAACATCCGCCAGCCGTTCCGCCGCAAACAGCCGTACCAGATCATGCAGGCTGTAGCGCTCGCTGTCGGGATCAAAGCGGACCAGACTGCGGCGGTAGAGTGTGGTCAGAACATCTTCCACCTTTGGAGGAACGGCCCGACCCCTGGGTTTGATTCGTATGACCTGGGCCGTATCAGGTTCGGCTGACGGCTCGACCTCAACCTGCAGCGCCCGCTCATCGCCGGCCCCCGGCTTGATGCCCTGCATGGAGACAACCGCCTTTGCCGCGCTCAGGGTAAAGCTGCTGCGGAAGACGCTGATCTGGGTCAGCACCCGCTGCCCGGCGTCATTCAACACAAAGTAGCTCAGGTTGAGCGAGGCTTCGACATCGAGCCGGGGATCATCCGGGTCACGCAGTAACCGCAGCCGCTCGCACTCATCCGCCAGCCGCTTGAGGTAGCCCGCTATGCTCCAGGGACCATTGGCCAGCAGGCTGGCGCTGACACGTAGTGCCAGCGGCAGGTAGCCGCACAACTCTGCCAGTCGGGGGGCGTCTGCGTCGATTTCCAGGTAGATCGAGCGCAGCAGTTCCGCCGCCTCGGCCGGCGCAAGGCTTTCCGGGTCCGCCAGGGTTGCGCCGGGCAGGGTAAAACGCGAGCGACTGGTAATGAGCAGCGCACAACCCGCCGGTGGCTGCAGGTGGCGCACCTGCTCGGCGTCGGCGGCATCGTCGGCCAGGAGCAGCACCCGCTTGCCCGCCAGGGTTGCGCGGTAGCGTGCCTCCAGCAGTTTGAGATCCGCCAGGGGCTGCGCCTCCGGGTCGAAGGTCTGGATCACCTGGAGCAGCGCCCGCTCCGGCGTGAGCGGATCGTCGCTTGCGCCATGCAGTTCAATCAGCAGTTGCGCATCGGGGAACTCTTCGGCAACCGCGTGGGCCACCCGGTAGGCCAGTTCGGTCTTACCCAGGCCGCCCATGCCCCGAATAATCGCCGTTGCGTCGCTATCGTCTGTCTGCCACAGTGCCGCGATGAGGCGTTCGCTCTCCGCGTCGCGCCCCACAAAATCATCAACTGGCGGGCGCAGTTGCAACCGTGGCGTGGCAGCGGGCGCTGGGGGCAGCTCGATCCCGGGCTCTTTGGGAGCCTGGGGATCATCCCAGTCAACGTTTGGTCGCTCCTCCTTCGCCACGGCGACAAGATCGGGAATGCGCCCCTCACGCACAAGTTGGGCAACCAGTTCTCTGGCCTTATTTTTCCTGCCTTCACCCTTCAGATCATCGTATTCAATTCCTATATCAAAACAGAGATCTTGTAAATCCTCTTCACCAAAAGCCTCAGCAAGCTGCTTACGGAGCTTCGTCAAATATTTCTGGTCGTAGGTCAAGGCAACCTCGTCTATCTGCGGGGCGGGTCAACGGGCCGGGGTGCGCTAAAGCATACGCACAGATGTATAATTATAAACGTTTCAGGGCGGCAATTCAACGGTACCCGGACGCAGAGCATTGCACCGTCGAGACGCAGAGCACGCCGAGGGTTTCATGTGGGGAACAGTAGGGTGCATTCGATGCACCATTCTCCGGCCCCGGATGTTCTCAACGTTCATCAGGAACAGTAGGGTGCATTCGATGCACCATTCTCCGGCCGCACGCCAGTAGGGTGCATTCGATGCACCATTCTCCGGCCCCGGATGTTCTCAACGTTCATCAGGAACTGTAGGGTGCATTCGATGCACCATTCTCCGGCCGCACACCAGACCCGCCGGATGATCTCAACGTTCATCAGCCGGATCAGGAACAGTAGGGTGCATTCGATGCACCATTCTCCGGCCGCACACCAGTAGGGTGCATTCGATGCACCATTCTCCGGCCCCGGATGTTCTCAACGTTCATCAGGAACAGTAGGGTGCATTCGATGCACCATTCTCCGGCCCCGGATGTTCTCAACGTTCATCAGGAACAGTAGGGTGCATTCGATGCACCATTCTCCGGCCTAACTAGCATTATGTTCTGATATAGCATTATGTATGAGGAACAGTAGGGTGCATTCGATGCACCATTCTCCGGCCTAACTAGCATTATGTTCTGATATAGCATTATGTATGAGGAACAGGAGGGTGCATTCGATGCACCATTCTCCGGCCCCGGATGTTCTCAACGTTCATCAGGAACAGTAGGGTGCATTCGATGCACCATTCTCCGGCCGAACACCAGTAGGGTGCATTCGATGCACCATTCTCCGGCCGCACACCAGTAGGGTGCATTCGATGCACCATTCTCCGGCCGCACACCAGTAGGGTGCATTCGATGCACCATTCTCCGGCCGCACGCCAGACCCGCCGGATGGTCTCACTGTTCATCAGCCGGATCAGGAACAGTAGGGTGCATTCGATGCACCATTCTCCGGCCGCACACCAGTAGGGTGCATTCGATGCACCATTCTCCGGCCGCACACCAGACCCGCCGGATGATCTCAACGTTCATCAGCCGGATCAGGTGTTCCCGACAGTAGGCCGCGATTCCGGCAGGTATCCCACCGGCTAAAGCCGGGACTCCAGATATGGCATACCCGGACTACTTTTTCAACCTTACAAAGCCGAGACTTCCAGATAGCATATCCGGGCTATTTTCTAAAAATTCATCAGCCGAACCAGGTTTCCACGCGGCTGCGGTGAGTTTTACGTACCCGAACGGGCTGCGGACGTGCAGAAGCGCGTCCCTACGGGAATATGCTCCGCTCTGTGCTCGCTGAGGCAAACAAAACCACAATCTACTTGCGGAACCGTTACAGACGGGCTATAGTGTAGCCACCACACCCTGGCGTGATGTCGCGCCAGTGGAACGTCACGTACCGCATGCAAGCCATAGAAAGGAGGACGGTGCTACGGCGGTCCGGCAAACATGCATATCGCTATAGCACCGGAACAGCATGGGCACATCAGTCATTGTCTTGATTATCATCCTGGTAATCGTCGGAGTGGTGATCATGCTGATGTACAACAGCCTCATCAGCAAGAAGAACCAGGTCGAGCAGTCCTTCTCTAGCGTTGATGTGATGCTGAAGAAGCGCCACGACCTGATCCCCAACCTGGTTGCCACGGTGGAGCGCTACATGACCCACGAGCGCGACCTGCTGACGGAAGTGACCGAACTGCGCACGCGCGCCATCAGCGGCGATATCCCGCTGGATCGCCGGGTAGAACTGGAGAACCAGCTTGGTGATCGGCTGGGGCAACTCATGCTCTCGTTCGAGAACTACCCCGAACTCAAGTCAAACGAGAACTTTCTGCACCTGCAGGCCAGCCTCAACGAGGTCGAAGAACAGATCTCCGCCGCGCGCCGGGCCTACAACGCCTCCGTCACCGAGTACAACAACGCCGTGGAGATGCTGCCGACCAGCATCATGGCCCAGATGATGTCGCTGCGCAAGCGCCCCTGGTTTACCGCTACCGAGACCGAACGCCAGGCGGTTGATGTGCGCAGTATGTTTCAGCAGTAGTCCGTAGTCCATATCCCGTATCCCGTAATCCGTAGTCCGTCGTTGGTAATAAATCTATGCAAAATACCAGTACCATTCAAGACCTCTACACCACCGAGTTGCAGCCGGTGCTGGCGGAACTGGAGACCGAACGCCGCCGGGTGCAGGCCCGCGTGCTGATCAGCAGCGCCATCATCGCCGTCGTCGTCCTGCTGGTGGGTGGTGGCGCCCTGTTGATGAACGCCGATGTCGGTATCTTTGCTTTAATTGTATCAATCGCCCTGGGCATGGGCCTCTGGGCTCTGATCAACAACGGGCGCATCCAGAACTACCGGCGCAACTTTAAGCAGCAGGTGATCGGGCGGCTGGTCCGCCATCTGGACCCCGGCCTGCGCTACCAGCCCGAGGGCTCTATTGCTGAGTCGGAGTTTCGCGCCAGTCGGATCTATCGCAAGCGCATTGACCGCTACAAAGGTGAAGACCTGATCACGGGGCAACTGGGCGCGACGGCGTTGCGCTTCTCGGAGTTGCATGCGCAGTACAAAACCACCACCACTGACTCAAAGGGCCGCCGCAAGACCACCTGGCATACGATCTTCAAGGGCATCTTCTTTGTGGCCGACTTTAACAAGGATTTCCAGGGGCTGACGCTAGTCCTGCCCGACACGATGGAGGGCTGGCTGGGCAAGCTGGGCCAGAGCCTGCAAGACTGGGGCGATATCTTTCAGCCGGGCGACCTGGTGCGGATGGAAGACCCGGAGTTTGAGCGGATATTTGCAGTCTATGCGCAGGATCAGATCGAGGCGCGCTATATTCTCTCCCCCAGCCTGATGCAGCGACTAGTGGCCTTTCGGCAACGGATGGATGTCAATATCTCGCTGGCCTTTGTCAACTCCAATGTCTATATTGCCATCCCCACCCGCAAAAACCAGTTTGAGCCGCCCTTCTGGGGCTCAGCCAACCTGGCCCTGGAGGAGATCCGCGAACATCTGGAGGATATCCAACTGGCCCAGGATATCGTTGCGGATCTCAACCTGAACACGCGCATCTGGAGTAAGCGGTAGGAGTAGCACTGGTATGACCAGTTTCCCGCTCGATCCCTTCCTCACCACCCTGGCCACCGACGGCATCCGCCTGACGAGCCGGGACTATGAGCGCATCGCTCTGGCCCTGCAGACGGATGGCCTCTGGACAACAGCCCGACTGCGGGCCACGCTCCTGGCACTGCTGGCCCGCGACGAAGCGCAGCAGGAGCTGATTGCACAGCGCTTTGACGATTTCTTCACGCTTGCGGACGGGGCTGCGGCGGAGTATGCGCCGGTTGACCCGCAGCGCATCCTGGCCGACCTGCGCGCACAGGCGCAGACAGCACCACCCCAACCCGCACAGAAACCCCGGCGCAAGCGGGTGCGCCCCGACCCGGACGAGCGCGCACAACCGGCGACACCCAGGACAAAAGCAGTTGCGTCACCACGACGAACATTCAGGTGGTGGTTACCGGCTGCGGCCGTCTTGCTGGTTGGCATGGTGGCTGCGCTGGGTTACCTGTGGCAGTTGCCGTCGCCGCCGGTCGAACCGCTGCAACTCAGTCCGACGGTGCTGAACTTCGACGCGCAGGTTGCTGATGGAGTTGATACGCAGAGTTGCACGCTTACCAACGCCGGCGACAGTCCGCTTACGCTGGATGTAGGGCTGACCGGAACCCATGCAACGGACTTTAGCCTCGCTGCTGACTACAACGGGCAAACCCTGGCCGCAGGTGAGACGCTGACCGTTACCGTGCAATTTCGGCCTGGCCCGGAGTCAGAGGGCATTCGCGCCGCCTGGCTGGAGTTTGGGGCCAGAGACACGGATCTTACCGCAACTGCTGCGCTGAACGGAACCGGCCTGGGCACCAGACCTGACACGACTGGAACTACGCCTGTCGAGAATGAGCAGGAACGCCTGGATGCGGAAAACAGAGAAGAAGAATCTATCCTGAATGAATTGGAACTTCCAGTTCAACAGCGGCGCTATCGAGATGTGCCGCATATTCGGGACATTCAATCCATCCCGCTGGATATGCCCGGCACCTGGCAATACTATGCCGCCATTGCGGCCGCCCTGCTCTGCCTGACGCTGCTCTATGCGCTCTGGCTCTGGCGGGCGCACAAGCTCCCCCAGGACGCGCCGGCACGCTTCGACCCGGCCGGTCCCCGCCGCTTTTCGCCGGGGACGATTGGCGACACCCCGGCTCCCTGGCTCGATGCCGCGACCCTGGACCATCTGGCCGACTCCATGGGCTACTTCACGACCGAAGCGGGTGGGCGCGAACTGGACATCGCCGCATCAATCAAGGCGACCATGCAGCGGGGCGGCACCCCGGCGCTGGCTTTCCAGCGGCGTCGGCAGGTACGCTCACTCTTGATCCTGGAGGATGCCCATGCCGAGGCGACTACCTGGAATCCGGTGGCGCGCGAACTGGCGGCGGGAATTGCGCGGCGCGGGGTGCCGGTGCTGCACGGACAATTCCAGGGCTCCCCGGAGCAGTTCAAGACGCCTGATGGGCATGTACACCGGCTGGAAGATCTGGAAGACCAGCGCCAGGGTTATCTGCTCTTGCTCTTTACCGACGGCAAGAATTTTGACCGGCACACCGCCGGCTTTGCCCTGGAAGCGCTGGCGCGCTGGCCGCGGGTCGCCTGGATGGAATTGCGTGAGCCGCGCGGCTGGGATGCAAGTGCAAGCCTGCCGGCCCGCTACGGCATCCCGATCTATCCGGCTACGGCTACGGGTCTGCTGCTGGTCGCGCAACGCTTTCTGACCGAACAGGCACAGGCACCGGATTACACCGATTATGCGCGCTCCCGGTCGGGGCTCCCCGACCCGACCGGCATGCAGTTCGCGGCCTATGTCGAGCAGGTGCTGGGCGACGCGCTGCTCTGGGCGCAGGACTGCGCCATGCTCCAGCCGATCACACCCGGCCCGGTGGATGCCCTGCGCCGGGAGTTTCACCCCGACCTGCCGCCGGAGCGGATCGAGCGGCTCTATGCCCTGCCCGGCACCCGCCGCAGTGTCGCGGGTCTGCGCTTCTCCGAAGATCTGCTCCGGGTGCTGCGGCGCGGCTTTCTGAACCGCCGCACCGACGGCGAACAGGCTGCGGTGCTGCGCTTTATTCTGCACCGGGTTGACCAGGCCCGCCCGGCGGACGTGGAGCCGGACAGTCTGGCACTCCTGGCCTGGGAGACGATCCGCGAGCGGGTACGGCTGGAACTGGAGCCGGAGCCGGCGCTCAAACGGCTGGCACAACTGGCCCAGACACCACTGGGGGGACGCTCAGTACCTCTCTGGAAAACTTTGGCTTTCCCGACCAGGAAGCGAAGATTCCCCTGCGGGTGAAACCGTCCGGGCCGACCGCTCTGCAACGGCTGGCGCGTATCGCCGATGGGTTCCCCATACGCAAACTGGAGGCCTTTCCGGTGGCCTGGGGGCATCGGGTTTTCCTGGGGAGCCTGATCGTTGCATTTCTCATAATGAGTGCCGGGAGCCTCTGGAGCGCCCTGCGTGTCCCACCGCCCGAACAGAACTGGCAGGTGGTGGGCCTGGCGGACGAAACGCTGGTCGAACTGGCCCACCAGACCGAGGAGGACTGGAGCAGTGTGGCGGCGGGATTGGTAGGCACACTTCCGGCAACGTACACCCTGGAGCCGGATCAGACCTACCGGATGACCCTCTACGGCGGCGGGCATCGTACGACCCACGAATTTACGCCGGAACGCAACCGCGTGTTGCGGTTTGAGGGACAACGCCAGGCAGCCACCTACCCATGCCGCGAAGAGCACCCGGTCCTGACCATTACCCGTTGTCCGGAACTAGCTCCGACGATCATTGAACCCGTCGACTTTCCGACATGGCGTAAGCAGTGGCAGCGACATAAACCAGAAGAATCGGTACCGGGAGACCGGCGGTTAAGCGTGGGCATTGAACTCGTTGGTAAAGATGAACTGCTGAAAATGCCAGACTGGTGGCATAAGCAGCTTTGGCATACTGGTTCAGTTGATGTCGTCTACACCATTCAGGCTGATCAGGCAGACTGGTTTGCGCGGGCCTGGCCGCCGATCCAGGCCGACCTGAGTCCGCGCCTGGCGCACAGCCAGGTAGTCTGGTGGACCGACGGCGGGGACTATGCTACGGCAGAACTGGAAGAAGCCCTGGCGGCCTCCGATAGTGTGCTGGCCCTGGGTAGCGAGCTCGACAAACTCGCGTATCTCTTCCATGCGGGTGACGATCCGGTGATTACCCAGGCGGAGATTATGCAGGCGCTGCAGCAACAGCCGGTGGAAACTACCGCCGCGCCAGTGGCCCTCTTCCGCCCGGCGCAGGAGAGCGGCATCGTGGCGGTCACCACACCGGGCATTAGCACCACAACCAGCGCTGATGCGCCGACGCATAACGTGCAGACTGATGAACCTTCGCAAACATCTACCTTAACCAGTAAGCCCACAGAGATGCAGGCGATCCCGACATGGGAAGCGGCATTCATACCTGCCCTGGCGGCGACCACAACTGCCCAGACTGCCACCGCTGAAGCGCAAACCATTACTGCCCTGGCGGCGACCACAACTGCCCAGACTGCCATCGCTGAAGCGCAAACCATTACTGCTGCTTCTGCTGTACCTGGATCTTCTATACGCACACCACAACCCCTGCCCGCAATCCCCATCCCCATCCCCGAAATGGTCGAAATCCCCGCCGGTCCCTTTCTGATGGGCAGCACCGACGCCGACGAACGGGCTGATGACGATGAGCAACCGCAACACGAGTTACGCCTGGAAACCTACTGGATCGGCCGGACCGAAGTCACCAATGCGCAGTTCCGCCCCTTTGTCGAAGGCGATGGCTATACGAATCCGGACTACTGGACCGCGGCGGGATGGGAGTGGCGGGAGGAGGATAATATCATCCAGCCCGCGCACTGGGATGATGCTGACTGGAACGGTGATCAGCAGCCGGTGGTTGGCATAAGCTGGCACGAGGCGGTCGCCTACGCCCGCTGGTTAAGTGCGCAGACCGGGTATGAATTTCGACTGCCCACCGAGGCCGAGTGGGAGAAGGCCGCCCGTGGAACCGATGGCCGGATCTGGCCCTGGGGCGACGAGTGGGTGGCCACCAATTGCAACTGTAACGATACAATCGGCCGGACCACCCCCGTGGGGCAGTATTCCGAGAGTGCCGGCCGCTATGGTGCGCTGGATATGGCCGGCAACGTCTGGGAGTGGACCGCCACGCGGTGGAGGAAAGACTACCCTTACACGCTGGAGAACGAGTGGACCGCCGCGTATCTGGCGGGGAAAAACAGCCGTGTGATGCGGGGAGGAAGTTGGTTTAATGAACAAAAGTTCGTCCGGGGGGCGTACCGCCTCAACGTCAACCCGCGCTCCCGCCTCTACCTCCACGTCGGCCTACGGCTTGCCAGTCATTCCTCCCCGCCGGCAGTTGGGACGGAGTGATGCGTGTCGGGTAGCAGAAGAACGTTGGGGCGACCACCAGCGTAGGTGTCTTCTGTCTTCTGTTTCCTGTGTTCTGTGTGCGGAGCGCGATTTTTTCCATGTGCTCATAGTGAGATCAATGCGATCGTTCGCCTACGCTCACGATGACACTGCTTTTCATAGAATACCATGTGTGTCCATGTCATCCTGACCGGAGTGCAACGGCGGGAGGGATCTCGCCGTGATGCATTGTGATCATTGTGAAATCGGCGAGATCGTTCGACTACGCTCACGATGACAGCGCTTTTCTTTGGCATTTCACAGCACTTACGGTGAGATCGTTCACCTGCGTTCACGATGACACTGGGTTTCGCGGCATTTCACAGCACTTTTCGCCAATGCTGACCAACGGGTGGGATTGCCCTGAAATACGGCGCAAGTGCCGTGCGATCCGCCGCCGCTTACACTGGCAAAGCGTTTCTTTGCTCTCTGTATCTTCGTTCTTTGTTCTCTGTATCTTTGTCCTCTGTTCTGTGTATGCAATGCTGATGGTTTCCTGCGTTGAGTCAGGAAGAAGATACGACATTGGGAGAGTAAGCAGATCATGCGCTACTTCATCGAAATTACCCAGACCGGCCCGGACTATACCGCATCCATCCACCAGGGCAACCTGGTAGTTGCCTCGTCGCCGCGTACGCTGGCGATTGGCCCGGATGTTGCACCCTATCCCGACCAGTCGGTAAGTCTAGGGCAGGTGGTCGATGCCTTTGTCGATAAGCACACTCCGGCCCTGGCCTTTATCCACGAAGAGCGTAGCCAACTGGACCTGGGGCACTATCTCTATCGGCAACTCTTTGGTGACTGGCCGCCCAACCAGTTTTATCGCCCGGAAGACAACCGGGTAGACCTGCGCATTATCACTGACGACGAGTATATTTCGCGCCTACCCTGGAACCTGCTGGCCCACCGTGGGCTCTTCCTCGCCGCCACCGACTGGTCGGTTGCGCTGGCGCAGCACTGCCAGGTGCCCGACTGCATCCTGCCACCCTCGCCGCGGATGCTAGTTATTGCCCCGGAACCGGACGACTGGCCCCGGACGCACGCCGCGTCCCATCTGGAGACCCTGGAACACCAGCTTTCGCGCTACGATCACCATCTGGCCCTGGGAAACCATATCCAGGTGGTGACGACCTGGGAGCAGTTTCGCCGGCAGTTGCGCACCTTCGAGCCGCAGATTGTCTACTACTATGGTCACGGCCTGGGTAATCGCCACCACTCCCGGCTGCTCTTTGTCGATAACACGCACAACCAGCCGGTGGAGAAACCGATGGCTGACGTTGCCCAATGTTTACGCTCGCTGGACCCACCGCCTCGGATTGTCTACCTCAACTGCTATAGCGGCGATGCCGGCGGCTTTCTGGGAGCCGGCTGGCAGCTTGGCGCATTCATTCCCGCCGTTGTCACCAACCGGACAGCCACCTATGAAAACGCAGCGCGGGCGCAGGCACTGGCGTTCTGGCAGAGTGTTCTGGTGGACAGCCTACCCCCGCATCGCGCCATGGCCGAAATGCATGGGAAGCTGCTTGATCTCGATCTAAGCTTCAGCGATGCGCGCTGGATGACGCCCGTGATCTACTGCCACTACAACGACTGGACTTCCACCCCGCCGCGCCGGATCGATCCGCTGGAGCATGATCCCCACTGGCACCTGAAACTGGATCGGGTGGGACAGTTTGCAACCGTTACATTTCAGACACGGCAGATGCTGCGCGAGCGGCGGCCCCGCGCCCTGGCCTATACCTGGTACGGCGAACCGGGCCAGGGGATCGAGCTGTTCCACAAGCGGTTGCGGGTCGAGTTACAACAGGATCTGGCAAGTGATACCCACTTCCTGGAAGTCCAACCCGAGTGGCCCATGGACTATTTTGATCCGGATCGCTCCTTCGCCGATATGCTATGCGAGGCATTTAATGTGCGTGAACTGCGGGATATTCCCCGTAGCATCCGCAACGTCACCCGGGGTGCCAGCGGCCGCCTGACGCTGGTCTATGTACGCCACCAGCCTGTACGCTCGAAACACGTTATGAACCCGCAACTGCTCAAGCGCTATCTGGACTGGTGGGATCGGACGTTTGTCCCACTGCTGGGCGATCACCACTATGCCCTGTTGACCGTCTCCTTTGAGATCAACAACCCGCCCCGGTTCCGCCGCGCGATGTTGGAGCAGGCAAAGCTGTATGATCTGGAACTGAGCCGGGCTATTTTTCGGTTGCTGGACGAGATGGAGCGGATTGGACTGAAAGACCTGTTCGACTTTCTGCAGACGCACAATATTCGCCTGCCCCGAGCCCACAAGGATCGCATTCTCCAGAATATTCTTGAACAGACAAACGGTCACTACGAGCAGACCGTGAGTGCGCTGCGGCGGCTGGTGGAGCGCGCCCTGGATATGGCCGAAGAGCTTGAGGCATCCGAAAGTACCACTGAGGAAGAGTTTGATTACTAAGTAACCCGTACTATTGACGATGAATGAGGCATGCCCATGAAGCAATACCCGTTCGCCTTGATCCAGCATTCTACAGAAGGTCCGCTGGAAGATCAATCGCTTCTGGCAAACCGTCCGTTTGCCCGGGTTGATCGTTCCTTCAAGGCGGATGCGCGGCGGTTTGTACCCGGTGAGCAGTTAGAGACAGCTATCAACACTGCAATAGCTGTCGGTGAGCCGCTGCTGATCACGGGTGAACCGGGGACGGGCAAAACCCAGGCCGCCTACTACGCGGCCTACAAACTGGGCATCGAAATAATTCACTTTCAGGTCAAATCCGACAGCACCGCGCGGGATCTGCTCTACCACTTCGATACCGTCCGCTACTTCCATGATGCCCACCTGGCCGGCCTGGCAAACGCTGATGGCACGCATATGCTGAACAAAGCCGACTATGTTGAGAAGCGGGCGCTCTGGGAGGCATTTGAGTTAGCACAACAACGAGGATTACCATGCGTGCTGCTGATCGATGAGATCGACAAGGCTCCCCGCGATTTTCCCAATGACCTGCTGCATGAACTGGACAAGATGGAATTCAGTGTCACCGAAACCGGCGAGCAGATCTCCGCGCCCCGGCAGCTTAGTCCGATTGTATTTATCACCTCGAACAGCGAGCGCCGGTTGCCGGAGCCCTTTCTGCGGCGCTGTGTCTACCACCATATTCGCGTTGACGATGATCTGGTGCGGCAGGCCGTTGCCGGACGGAAAGAGTTTTTCAGCAACCTGAGCGAGGAGTTTATTCACATGGCCCTGCAGCGCTTTCTCGCCCTGCGTGACCGCAACCTGCGCAAACGGCCCGCCACGGGTGAACTGCTCGTCTGGCTGGAGGTGCTGGCACTGGCCGTCGGCACAACCGCGCCCCGGCTGGAAGCCGATCTCGCCAAACTGCCCTACCTGGGCGTTCTGCTCAAGGATCATCAGGATATTGAAGATCTGCGTAGCGGGCGTGGGTTTTGACAAGGGAAACATAACCAGTGGCAATATGGGAAGCAGTAAGTGCATTGTGCCGAGCAGTGCATCACACCCCACAATTGCTGCCACAATTGCCGCCAATGGACAGAAAACACAGGATCTGCTACACTACGGGTAGCATTGCAATGCCAATTGCCCCCGTAGCTCAGAGGATAGAGCAGCGGTTTCCTAAACCGCGTGTCGTGCGTTCGAGTCGCGCCGGGGGCGTGCCACGCTGAAGCCAGAAAACGCCGCGCTCATTGACGTGAGCGCGGCGTTTTTGTACGTTTGACGGGAAATGTGACGGTACACCGCAGCTATGACGAAATCTGTATTCCATCCAGGTATGCCGTCGCCTGACTTTTTTCTGCATCGAGCGCATGCGTGTACACCTGCTGCGTAATGTCCGTGTCAGCATGGCCCAAGAGTTCAGAGACAACCCGCAACGGCACGCCCGCAGCTTGCATCAGGCTGGCCGCCGTGTGTCGCAAGTCGTGAAACCGCACATCCGGCAGTCCGGCCAGGTCGAGATGCCGCTTGAAGTGACGTACCAGATTGCGGGGGGCAATCGGCGTGCCCGCTTCAGAGGGGAAGACCAGCCTGTCAGGGTTCCAGCCCGGCCCGTGGATGGCCTGCTCAAGCTGCTGGGTGCTATAATGCTGCGCCAGCCGGTCAAGCGTGGCACTGGACAGCGGCAGCACCCGCCGGGCATTGACGGTCTTCCCCTGCTGGACGGTGAGGGTGCCAGCCTCAAAATCAATGTCTACCCACTTGAGCGCCAGTAATTCGCCTTGTCGTAATCCCAGAAATGCGAGATGATAGAGCGGTGCAAGCCGATGGCCGTCCACCTGGGCCAGCAATGCCCGTGCTTGTTCCGCAGTCAGGGTTTTGCCCCGGTAGCGCTCCACCGGCGGACCTTCAGCCAGGGCCGCAGCATTCATCGTCACCATGCCGTCGCGCAATGCCTGGTTGAGCGCATTCCGCAGCACCGCACGCGCATGCTGCACCGTTCGGGCAGACAGGCCGCTGTCTGAGAGATCATTCAACATCGTGCGCACCGTAGCGGGTCGCAGCGCATCAAGCTGGATGCGTCCAATGCGCGGGACGATGTAGCGCTCGATCTTCTCTTGATAAAACGCATAGGTACGCGGCTTCTTGTGTCGCCGAACCGTGTCTTCCAGCCAGGCGTTCAGAAACGCCGCAACGGTCTGCGGCTGCGCGGTCAGGTCCAGCCCGCGATCAACCTGCCGGAGCAATTCGGCCCGCTTTCGCTCCACTTCACGCGCCGTTTTGCCATAGATGCTTTTGCGGATGGTCTTCCCGGTTGTGGGATCTTCCCCAAAGTAGACATCGCAGGTATAGCGCCCATCTGCGCGTTTGTAGATCCCTGATTTCTTGGGCATGGTCGTTATTCCTGTGCTGTTGTGTCCATGTCACGCTGAAGAATGCAGCGCACCATAGCCCCCAACGCGGCTTCTGGCGTCGGTTCCAGTTCGGTTTGACCTGTCGGCCAGGTGGCTACCCATCCCAGGTTCGGATCATCAAGGTG
>DAOTVB010000109.1:0-11254 GCA_034436755.1 Chloroflexaceae bacterium
CGTCCAGCCAATCGACATCAGATGCACCCCGGCAACACCTTCGACACTCAGCAGATCCGTCACCAGTTCGGCGGCAATGGTGATACCCTCGCGCTCCTGATCCTCGGCCCGCTGCATACGTTCGACCAGCCTGTCCGGCAGCGTAATCCCCGACAGATGATCCCGCAGGTGGGTAGCTGTCTCAGCCGAACGCAGCACCAGAATGCCCGCCATAATGTAGGACTGCTGGTGCAACCCGGCGGCCCGCACATCCTGCATCCACTCCCGAAAGCGCTGCGGGTCAAAGAGCAACTGGGTCTGGATAAACTCCGCGCCGGCTTCGATTTTCTTTTCCAGGCGTTTCACCTTCTCGATATTGGGGTTGGCAACGCCACCCACAAAATAGTGCGGCGCGCCCTTGAGCGGCGTAGATGACTCAAAGCAGTGTTCATCCCGCATCTGGCGCAGCGTTTTGATTAGCCGGAAGGAGTTCAGATCGAGTACATTTTTTGCCTCGGGATGATCACCAACGCGGGGATGGTCGCCCGTCATGCAGAGGAAGTTCCGGATACCCAGAGCCGCCCCGCTCAACACATCGGCCTGGAGTGCCAGCCGGTTCCGGTTCTGGCAGGTAATCTGCACAATCGGCTCAATGCCCAGTTGCTCTAAAATAATTCCCCCGCCGAGCGCCGACATGCGCGCCGTCCCGCGCTGATTATCCGTCAGATTAATCGCATCGACCGAGTCGCGCATATTGCGGGCTAACTTCTCCAGGGTAGCGCGCCCGGTGCCTTTGGGCGGCGCAACTTCCCCGGTTACAACCATCTGGCCGGCCGCAAGGCGGCGTTGAAGGGTACTGTAATACATAGATGCTCCGTGATGAATAAGAGAACTCCTGGTCGGTTGTCTGTTCGAACTACTGCATGAATAGGGTAAAACAGTCGGCTTGATTGTTATGGTTGTACTGATATGGACCGCTTCACCCGTTACGTTCTAGGCATTCAGAGCCTGGGCCAGGTCAGTCATCAGATCTTCTGCATCCTCGATACCGCATGCAAGACGCACCAGGTTGTTACGGATACCGACTGCCAGCCGTTCTTCGGTGGTTAACTCATAAAAACTCATCAGCGCCGGCTGTTCTACCAGACTCTCGGTCCCCCCCAGGCTGGGCGCGATATAGGGCAGGCGCAGCCGATCAATAAAGCGGCTGGTCGCCTCCAGATCGCCATCCAGTTCAAAGGAGACCACGCCCCCCCAGCCGCGCATCTGCTCCATGGCGACGGCGTGATCGGGATGTTCGGGGAGGGCCGGGTAATGCACCCGGGTAATGCGCGGATGTTCTCGGAGGAAGCGCGCCACCGTCAGTCCATTGCTGTTGTGCCGCTCCATACGCAGTGCAAAGGTTTTCAGCCCACGCAGCAGCAGGTAGGCACTGTGGGGATCACAGATCCCGCCAAGCATAGCCTGCGACTCGCGCAGGGCACCGACAATACCGGGCCGCCCGATAATCGCCCCGGCCAGCAGATCATTATGTCCACCCAGGTATTTGGTTGCGCTATGGATTACCAGGTCAATGCCATACTTCAAAGGTTGAATATTGTAGGGCGTGGCAAATGTAGCATCGATCAAGGTTTTGACCCGCCGCTGCCGGGCAATACTCACCAGGCGGGGCAGATCCAACACCCGCAGGTAGGGATTAGTCGGCGACTCGCTCACGATCAGGCGTGTTTCAGGCCGGATGGCCGCCTCAATCGCATCATAGTCGCAGGCCGGTACCACCGTATGCTGCACCCCCAGGCGCGCCAGCAGCGTGCGCACAAACTGGCGCGTGCGGCGATAGCTGTCGTCTGTCACCACCAGATGACTCCCGGCCGGCAGCATCGCCAGCAGCACCGTGGTCACCGCATTCATGCCCGAGGCACACAGGAGCGCAGCCGTTTCCCGATCGGGTCCACCTTCCAGGGCCGCCAGCCGCGCCTCAACCGTGCGCGCCGTCGGGTTGCCGTACCGGCCATACTCTTCCCGCGCAATGTGCCCCTCGTGGTAGTCGATCAACTCGGCGGTATTGGCAAAGGTGTAGGTCGCCGACTGCACAATCGGCGTCGTAATAGCATCGTGCGCACGACAGCGCGGCTCCCCGGCATGGACGGCCGCCGTTGAAGCGCCGACCTCCGAGGCATCCCTGACCCGGGCTTCGCGTGATTCTTCCGGGAGATCCGGCTGTCGTTCCGGCTCTAATGTCATGGAATATCCTCTCATCTCGTGCGATGAGAGGTGCGGTCACACAGGTGCCCTGGTACGGGCGGGGAAGACACATTCCTCTCATCTACCAGCGAACGCTGCCGGAGTTGGCACCTGACCCGGTCAAGTTCTGCGTTCTGGCGGGTATATTACAAGTTCATTCCAGAACTAAAAACCCGGAACGCACAACTTTTCCATGGGGGTTGCCGCGGTTTCACAGGGCCGGTCCCTCCACCGCTCTCGATGAGTACATCTGCTGTTCGGCAAGCCGATCAATTCGCTCTGGAGTATAGCATGGAGCTACCGGACTGTCAAAAGCGGCCACCGCTGCACACCCCGGACGCGCTTGTCCGCGTTCCTACCGGCCCATCCGCCCGCCGGGTGTGGTATACTCTCGCTGATGCAAACCCACGCGATCAACAACCGGAACCGCAACAACCGCCTGACCCAGACGCGCCGCTCCTGGCTGACGCATGCCATCGTACCGCTGGCGCTGGCAGGGCTGGCGCTGGCACTCTATCTCACCACGCGCACGCAGGTGCATACCTTTGATGCCCTCTCCTACATCCGCGACGTGGACGAGCGCAGCGGCTTCTTTTTCCATCCACACCACCTGCTCTACAGCCCGACCGGCTGGCTGTTCTGGCAGGGCTGGCGCTGGCTGGGCTACGTCGGCAACTCGGAGGTGCCCCTGCAGGTGCTGAACAGTCTGGTGGGTGTGGGGTGCGGCGTGGGCCTCTACGCGCTGCTGCTACGACTCACACAGCGCTGGTGGGCCGCTGCCACCGCCGCCGGGTTGCTGCTCGCCAACTTCGGCATGTGGTACTTCTCCGTCGAGGTTGAGGTCTACACGCTGGCGCTGGCCTGGCTGCTGGCAACCCTGGCGCTGCTGATCCAGCAGGTGTACGCGCCGCAACCGGCCACCGCACCGCTGATCGGGCTGACCATGGGCATGGCGGCGCTCTATCACCAGGCTAACGGGCTGCTGGTACCGATTGTCTGCGGGGCACTGCTGTTGACCACCGCGTCATGGCGTACACGCCTGCGCCGGCTGCTGCAGACCGGCGTTGTTGCCGGGGGCGTGGTAGCGCTGGGCTATGCACTGGCGGGCTTTGGTTACTATGGCTACCGCTCCCTGGGTGAGCAGTATCGCTGGATGTTTTTCTATGCCCAGACCGGCTGGTGGGGCCAACCCACGCAGGACCGCCTGACCGATCTGCTGACCGGGCTGAACCATACGATCTCAATGCAGCAGGGCTGGTGGTTCTGGCTAGCGATTGCGGCCCTGCTGCTGCCCGGCCTGCCCGCGCTGGTCCGACGCATGCCGCGCCTGGTGGCGCTCTGCCTCGGCTGGCTGGTGGTGTATGGCAGCTTCTTCGCCTGGTGGGAAGGCGAGAATATCGAATTCTGGATCGGCACACTGCTGCCGCTCTGGGTGCTGGTGGGGATGAGCCTGGCCCAACTGGACAACCTCCCGCGCCTGCGGCGGCTCGGCCCGGCCGGCCTGCTGGTGCCGCTGCTGCTGGCGGCGCATAACTATCCGCTGGTCGCCGCGCGCGGCGATCCCACCCGCGACCTGCAGCGCCAACTGGTTGCCCAGGTGGAGCAACTGACGCTGCCGTCGGATCTGATTGTCTCGTCGGGCGGGGTGATGGAGCTGTACCTGCCCTACTACGCCGACCGCATCAATGTGCGCACGCTCAACGGCGTAATCTTCGAGGAACAGGGCGATATCGCGCGCGCACTGGCCCGGCTGCGGCAAGAGATTGACGCCAGCCTGCATGCCGGGCTACAGATCGTGGTCAGCAGCGATGCGCTGGAGCTACCGCCGCATATCCGCCGACGCTACCCGATCACGCAGGCGCACCTGGATGCCTTCTGGCAGCCCTACCGCGCCGTGCTGCAGCCGGTGGTCACCCACGATGGGATCATCTACTTCTGGGCGATCCCACCCGCCGATGCATTTGCGACAGGCGCAGGCTGGCACTGGCAACACTTTGACCAGGGCTGGAACGCCGCCAACGTCAGCGCCGCCAGCTTTACGCCGGAGGCGGGCTGGTGCTTTCATCCGGGGACCGACCCGATGCTGATCAGTCCGGGCCTGACGCTGGACGCCGCACGCTACCGCACGCTGGAGATCACTATGCGCAGCCGCGCGGCGGGGCAGACCGCGCAGCTTTTCTATGCCGACATCGACGGCTTGATGGACAACAGCCGCTCACTCACCTGGGAACTCCGGGGCGATGATGGGTGGCATACCTACTCGCTTGACCTGCGCGCCGCCCCCGGCTGGCAGGGCACGATTACCCGCCTGCGCCTCGACCCGGTCGCCGTCGGCGACGGCAGCCCTGCCGACCGCATCTGCATCACCCGCCTGCGCCTGCGGTGAGGGTGAACCGGCCGCCCACGAAGAGGAGAACGAATGCGGAATGGAGGAGGGTGACGTAGCGGCGGCTTCCAGCCGCCGGCAGCATTGACTCCCCACTGCAACGGCAGCACTGCAAAAACCATGAACCGCACTGTCATGGTGAACGGAGTGAACCATCTCACCGACATCCCCGTTGCAACACAATGAAACATTATCATTAGATTCTGAAGTAGATCGCCGTGAGTCTGCGATAGATTGCAGCGAGATGCTTTCTTTCTCTTCGTTTAGCGCGATTTGCACCAGTTGCACACCCGGCTCCCAACCACACCTACCAACCCCTCCGCGACTGCGGCGGCTCTAACATCCACGAATGGGACCACGAATGCACGAATGGATGGGGCGGCTTGCAGCACCACACTATCGCATCTACAAGCTGCAGCGACAGACCAGATCTATGTAGCCGCTACATCTCTGCGGTGAGAGAAACGCATTGTCACATTATCTGGATCTTCGAAGACCTGTAAGATATGAGAGCAGTATCACCAACCTCCAGGCATCTTGCTTATCTTGATCAACCATTTGCCCGATCCGAATGACCAGAACGCCCCCGGGATAGCCGCCGGGCGGCACGCCGACCGGACTGCGTCCGTCCGTGCGCCGGGACGGAAGCATCCGGCGCATGCGGGCGCGGCAGCGGGGTCAGCGGTCGGGTTGCGCGGGCGGCGGCTATCACTGCCGGCGGCGCCAGATGCAGTAGGTAGCGCTCAATGGAGTAGTACGGTCGCAAGGTGTAAATCCCGAGGTAGAAGAGAAACCCGCCCAGCAGTACCAGCAGCAGGAACTGGAGCACCGCATCCTGCCGGATCTGCCGCCAGCCCACCAGCAGTGCTCCCCCGCACAGCAGCCAGAGTACCCCGTACCCGCCGCCCAACAACCCCAGCGCCGAGTTGTTGTAGCTCAGCAGCAGTTCTGCCCCAATCACCCGGATGCCTTCCCAGAGCAATTGCCCCCCGGCCTGCACCAACCGGGCTGTTCCCGGAATATCGCTCCGCAACGCCAGTGCGTGCGTATACCCATGCCATGGCAGCAGCAGGGCGACAAAGGCACCCAGCGCCAGGGCTCCGTGGCTGATGGTCTGCCGACGGAGCCCCCGCCCACGCACGGCCATGCTCCGCACCAGGACGGCCGCCGGCAGCATCCCCGCCCCCAGGTAGGTGCCATCCAGTTTGATCCCGGCAGCACTCCCCAGCAACAGCACACTGCCCACCAGCCACACCGGGCGACCCTCGGTGATCCAGCAGCTCAGGGTATAGCCGCCGAGCAGCAGCGGCACCGCCAGCGGCAGATCGGCATTCGCCAGCGTGGCGTGATCCAGCATAAGCGGCGTCGTGGCCAGCAACAACATCCAGCCCAACGCCGCGCGGCGGCTGCTCCACTGCCGCGTGATCCAGCCCACCGCAGCGACGCAGACCAGGTACCAGAGCGGAAAGATCACCTTCACCAGCCGTTCATCCAGCCCGCCCAGCATCAGGTAGAGCCAGGTCTGCACCAGGGGCTGTGCCGGCGGATAGCCCGGATGATGCAGATCCTCCTGATGATACATCCGCAGGACCGGGGCCAGATCGCCATCCAGGTAGAATGCCTGTCCTTTCAGCCCCCACGCACGCCAGGTATCCCGGTCGGTGAAGGGTAGCAGCAGGGCCTGGATCAGCACTGCCGCCACGAGCAGCCCGATCAGCAGCCCGCCCATGTGCGCCCAATGCCAGGTCAGGCGGGGGAACCGTATCCGCACCGGAGGACAGCCCGCCCGCCGCCACTGCACCCAGCACAGCAGGCCGGCACCCAACAGCAGCGGCAGACCAATGCTCCCCCAGGACCAGGCGATTCCGCCGACGGCCAGGAGCCACATCCAGCCGGTCAGCAAACTGACCCCCAGCGGCCAGGCGCTGAGCAGGCGCAGTCCGCCGCGCCCGCCCACCAGCCCGGCCAGGCTCCACCCCACCAGGAGGACCAGCCCCAGACCTGCAAGCAGGGGCAGGACGACCGGGCCAGGCACCGGAGGCCGGAGCGACGCGGCGGGGACGCCGGGCGACCGCCACAGCGCAATCGGGTCCGTCGGCGACCCGACCCGCTCCCAGCCCGGCACTGGCGGTTGGCCGCGGGGCGTTCGCTCAATGACCCCGACATACTCAGCGGCGATCATCCGGGGCAGGTCCGTGGGATTGGTTTGCGGGCTGTGCTGATCGACCCGGCGGGGATAGAGCAGGTAGCGGGCACGATGCAGCAGGTCACTGATTGGGTTCATATCCAGCAGCAGAATGGGACCATCCGGCAGGTCAGCGGCATGCCGGGCCAACGCAATCATCGCCTGGGGATGTTCATCATACTGCGGGCTCCGCGCGCTGACTGTGGCGGTGTCGAGGGTACCATAGTCCGCGATCAGCACCAGCAGCAGGCGCACCTGCGCCAGGATGGTGGCCCCCCCGACGCCCACTCCCAGGAGCACCCCGCCGCCCGCCAACCGCCGCCGCCAGGAGGTGCCAGGCCAGAGCAGCGCCAGCATCCCACTCAGCAGTGCGGCTACCAGCAGCACCGCATGCGGCCAGGGCGGAAAAGCGGGTAGCAGCGGCGCCAGCCCGCGCAGGAGCAGGGCATCAAGCGCCCAGGGAGGCCGCTGCCCATACTGCACCTGGGTGATGGTCACGGTGAGCCCGTCCTGGTGGAGAAAGGCCAGGCGGGGCGGCGACACTGGCCCACGCCAGGCGGGGTGCGCCCCGATGGGCAGCACCAGGCGTTGGGGGCGTCCATCGGCCAGCAGGGTGACGGCCATGGACGCGCGCCGGCGGCCCTGGGTCCAGAGCAGCCGCCCGCGCTGCTGCTGCACCCCCGGCGCGGTCACCGCCAGGTCGATGACCAGGGTATCACGCCAGGTCGGGGACGCTGGTGGGGCGCGGAGCAGCGGCGCGTCCACGGTTCGCGGCGGATGGGCCGGCAACTGCAGGAACAGCGCCAGCGGCAGGGAGGTAATCCAGGCGATGGTCAGCAGGCCCAGCAGCACGCCGGCCACGCGCCGCAGGCGGGTAACCGTGACAGACCGGTGAATCAAGACGCGAGCACCCGGGCGATGGATTGGCATGGACACCCTCCTGCAGCAACGATTGGCAGCACGTAGCGCATGCATCGGGCCCGCTGCCCCGGCGCGAACCGCCGGAGCCGTCAGCCGAAAGCATACCACAGATCGGCCAGGCTTGCACATGCTGGTTCGTGCGGGAACCCGGGCACGCGTTCCGCTCACCGCAATCGCAGCGGCCCGCGTGTCCGGGCGGAACTGCCGGGATGTGCCGGGGCGAATACCACGTCCCAGATGTCACACCCTGGGCCAGTGAATACCGGCATTGGAGCGATGGTTCTATGTCCCATGGTTCACAAGGAACAGAACGGGAATAAATTGCCGGCGAAATACCTCTAGACAACCCTGGGGATGTGTGCTATGATCGCTCTCGATAAAGTGAATAGCACAGACCAGGGTTGGGCTCCCGACTGGTACCTGGGTATGCGGGTATGTTTGCTCCCGTGCCCAGTGCGGGTTCCCAACCACGCTGCGCCGTCCATCGGCGCGGATGCGTCCGTCGGTGCGCCGCCCCCCGTTGACTGGGGATATGTGGTTCCACCACTCCATCATGCTCGCTTTCGTTGGAGCTTTCGTCGTCGCTTGCATTCTATGTCAGGAGGTTGGCTATGGTACCACATCTGCGTGGATTCCGGCGGATCTGTCTGCTGGTTCTGATCGGTTTTCTTGTCACCCTGCTGCCGCCCGGCACGCCGGGTGGGTCGTCAAGCACTACCACGGCTGTTGCCGCCACCACTGCGGTCAGTCCGATTCCGCCGGCGGTGGTTCCGCCAGTCGATTTTCGCCCTTCCGCGTTTGCTCCGGACGGTACAGTGGCCCCCATGCCGGAGGCGCGTATGCTGTCGGCCCTGTCGCCGGAGGAGGGCCTGATTTCTGAGGGGAAACCGGCGACGGCCAGCAGTGAGGCGGTTCCCTGGGATGGCTCCACCTGGGTCGCCGGCAATGCCAACGATGGTGATCTGACCACGTCCTGGGCGAGTGATTGGTACCAGGGTCTGCCGCAGTGGTGGCAGGTGGACCTGGGCCAGGTCTATCCGATTACCCGGGTCCGGGCGCAGTGGGATACTTCTGTCTCCAGTGTGGCCTACACCATTGCCGTGAGTGATGATGGCATAACATTCGTTGATGTTGTGACCCACCCGACCGAAGTGTATATTGGTGATACTGATGAAACCAACGACAGCTTTACGGCAATGGGACGCTACGTGCGGATCACGATAGTCAATAGTTTTGACAGCAGCGGTGGTACGCTTTCTGAGGCAGACGTTCGCGAGTTCCAGATCTATAGCACGCCGCAACTCCCCGACGATCAGAATAACCCGAACGAACAGTGCCCCTGTCCCGACCAACCCCCGAAGGGCGAGCCGATCAACACCCGCACCGGCTATCTCTGGACCAGTGCTACCGATCTGACCCTCACAACCCCCGGCCCCACCCTGGCCTGGACCCGCACCTATGTCAGCCGGGCCATTACCGCGACGTTGAGCGGGCTGGGCGCGGGCTGGCAGCATCCCTATGCCACCCGGCTGATCACGGAGACCATGCCTGGCGGCGAACCAGGCACCCTGATTGTGCAATCACCGCGCGGGAATAACTTCCGCTATCAGGTCAATGGGGATGGCACCTTTACATCCTACCCGGGCATCTTTAGCACGCTGGTGCAGGGCAGCGGCGTCTACACCCAGACCCAGCGCGATCAATCCCACTATGTCTTTGCGGCTGCCACCGGACGGCTGGAACGGATCATTGATCCGCAGGGGCACCAACTCCTCCTGGAGTACGATCCCGCCGATCCACTCAAACTGCTGATCATCAAAGATGCGGCCCACCCCACCACACGCCGCTTCACCCTGGGCTATAATGCTGCCGGCACCCACATTACCAGCGTCAGCGATGGCACCCGCAGCGTCACCTATACCTACGATGCCCAGGGAGATCTTGTCGCCGCCCAGGATGTCATGGGTCGTCCGACCAGCTATACCTACCAGGATCACCTGCTCATCCGCGTCGCTAACCCACTGGGCCAGCCCATTGAGCAGACCAGTTATGAACAACCGTATACCGCCGCCAGTCGTGCCATCAGCCAGACCATCCAGGATGGGCAACGGCTGCAGTTCCAGTATACCGATACCACCACCATCCTGACCACCACGGCGGTCGATGGTCGCCAGACAGTGGAGGAACTGACCTTCGCGGCCAACAATACCCTGACCAGCCTGACCCACAATGGCACCCTGGTGCGCCAGTCCGCCGCCGATGCCAACTTTGCCCCCGGCCGGCGCACCGACGGCAATGGGAACACCACCACAACGACCTACAGTGACATGGGCCGGCCGCTGACGATCACCGATGCGCTGGGGCAGCGCGTCCAGGCGGCGTATGACGACCGCCAGCGCCCTACGGTCATCACCGATACGCTGGGCCGACGCACGGAACTGGCCTATGACGACGCCAATAATCTGATCCGTCAGACCAGCGATATCACCGGAACGTTCCCGGGATTCACCACGGTCTTTACCTACAATGTGCGCTACCCTGGCCAGCACTGGCTGGAGGAGACGGTCGGTCCCGATGGCGTGCGCATGCACTATGCGTATGATGCCCTCGGCCAGCGTACCGCCGTGACGCGCAACTATGAGGACGGCGTGTACGCGGACACGGCCCCGGATCAGGATCTGCGCAGCACCTATGGCTATGATAGCCTGGGGCGGGTGGTGACCACCACCGTCGGCGTGGGCACCCCACTGGAGCGGAAGGATGTCACGGACTATAACGCCGACGATACGGTGGCGCGCACCATCCGGAACTATCAGGATGGGGTGTTTGACCCGGCTACGCCGGATGCGGATATCATCACCACCTACGGCTACGACAACCTGGGCCGGCAGGTCTGGGTGCAGGATGTTCTGGGGCGCGCCGACGTGACGCACTATGACGCGGCCGGGCGGATGGACTGGACCGCCCAGAACCTCACGCCGTTCCAGGTGGATGCGGACGGGCTGCCGCTGTTCCAGGCCTTTGACCCGGCCACACCGGATCAGAATGTCGCCACGTTCTACGGCTATGACGGCCTGGGGCGTACCACGCTGGTCACCGAGACGGGCATCCTGACCGGCACGTTTGACCTGGCCACCCGCAGCTTCAGCCAGGCTATGGAGCGGGTGACCCGCACCGAATACGATGAGTTGAGCCGCCCGGTGACGGTGACGCTGAACTACCAGCCGGGTGTACCGGCCGGCCCGGATGTCAATGTCCCGACCATCACGCAGTATGACCCGGCGGGGAATGTGATCGGACAACGCGATGCCCTGGGCCGTTGGACGGTGACCGACTACGACGCGCTCAACCGCCCGATCACCGTCACGCTGAACTATGAGAATGGCGACCCGCTGACGGTGGATGCTGCCAATAGCGCCTGGGCGACCATCACCGACACCGATATCCTCCAGGTGACGCGCTATACCCCGGATGGCCGGGTGGACTCGACCATCAGCAACTATGTCGATGGCGTCTTCGACCCGGCGGACCCGACGCAG
>DAOTVB010000110.1:0-133335 GCA_034436755.1 Chloroflexaceae bacterium
CGCTTCCTGGAGACAGGGCTGGCTCTGCTGCCCGGCGTTCAGTCCACGCTGGTACCTACCAGCACCACCAGCTTTACGCAGACGGCCGCCCAGGTGCCGCTAACCATTCTCGATGGTGTGGTGCCGGCCGAACTGCCCCCCGGCAACCTGCTGTTTATCGCACCGCCAACCAGCACCGACTACTTCTCAGTGACGGGGGAGTTGGAGTTCCCCGCCGTGCGGCCCGTTTCCGGCGATGAGTTGCTACTGCGCAACGTCAGCCTGAGCGAGGTGAGCGTGCGTAAGGCGGCGCGTATTAATCCGGGCAACTGGGCACGCGTGGTGGTGGATAGCGACGGCGCACCGCTGCTGGTGGCCGGCGAGCGCGATGGACGGCGGATTGTGGTGCTGGCCTTTGATCTGCACCTCTCCGACCTGCCGCTGCAGGTGGCCTTCCCGCTGCTGCTCTCCAATATTGTGAGCTATCTCTCCCCCGGTAGCGGCGCGGAGGCGGCCCAGCTTACGCCCGGTCAGCCGCTGGCGCTTCAGGTGGACCCGGCGATCACCGAGGTGCGCCTGACCCGCCCGGACGGCACGCAGATCAGTTCGACCCGCAGCGAGCAGATTGCCATCCAGAATGGGCAGACGGTCTATGCCGACACCGATGCGCTTGGCGTTTATGTCGTCGAGGAGTTCAAAGATGGCGAACTGCAGGCGCGCCACCGCTACGCCGTCAACCTGTTTGCCGCCAATGAGTCGCGGGTTGAGCCGGAAGAAGAGCTTGCCATCACCCAGACCAGCGGCCTGCAGTCGGCCGCAACCGATGAGCGGGTGGGCCGCCAGGAGTTCTGGCGCTGGCTGGCAGCCCTGGCGCTGATTGTGCTGATCATCGAGTGGCTGGTCTACCAGCGTAACGGTATCGCCTACCTGCGCGACCGCTGGCGCAACCGGGGCCGGCGACGCAGCCCGCTGGGAACGCGCTAAACTGGTTAGCGGAGGACGAATGGCAAGCTGAGCGTGTTGTCGTTCGTCCTTCGTCTGGCGTCTGCCATCAACACGGATGTAGTGCTATGACTCCACCTTCAGCGGCAGGCGTATCGTGAAAGTAGTGCCACGGCCCTCCTCACTGGTCACGCTGATCGTTCCCTGGTGCTGCGCGATGATCTGCTGCGCGCTGGTCAGACCCAGCCCGCTCCCCTGAATATGCCGGACAACATTGCCCGCCCGGTGGAACTTGCCAAAGATATGCGGCAGGTCAACTGCCGGAATACCCATTCCCTCATCGCTAATCGTCAGAACCGCCGGACTACCCTGCGCTGCTTCCTCACAGCTTACCGCCAGGGTAATATCGCCCCCACCAGGGCTATACTTCAGCGCATTTGTGAGCAGATTGGCGATAACGCGCTCGATGCGGGATTCGTCCCAGTGCCCAATCAGTTCCGGCAGCGTGGTATCAACGCGTAGCGTATGCCGCGTTGTTGTCTGCTGATGCGCATCGGCCAGCCGGCGCACCAGGGCTACCAGGTCCAGTGATTGTGGCCGCAGATCAATGGGCTTCCCCATCCGTAGGCGGGCCACATCCAGTACCTCGTTGATCTGCGAAATCATCCCCATTGCCGCATGTTCGATCTGCTGCAGTGCGCGGGACACGCGCTCAATATTCAGAGTATCCGCGGAGCGCACCTGCCGCTGTAATAGGCCGGCCCGCCCCTTGATGACGGTCAGTGGGTTCTTCAGATCGTGGGATACGATTGCCAGCAACTCGTCGCCCGCACGCATCACCGCTTCGGCCTGCTTCCGCTCGGTGATATCCTGGACAACGATCCCAACCCCCACGATCTGCCCATCCGCAGCAGAGACCGGGCAAAAGCTCGCCTGCCAGTGCCGTTCTCCCCCCGACCAGGGCGCAGTCTCACCGTTCAACTCCAGGTTGATGATCGGTTCGCCGGTCGCAAGTACGCGCCGTAAGAGCGGTTCGACGGTATCGGCACGCTGGGGGGCAACTTCTGGCAGCGTGCGACCAACATGTTCAGCCACCGGCAGTCCATGCATCTCCGCCAGGAGCCGGTTGATGTGGACAAAACGCAGATCACGATCCAGGAAGGCTATGCCGATGGCGGCTGTCGTCATCAGCGTATCGACCAGCGCCAGTGTCTCCCCGATGCTGGTGGCCTGCGCCTGCTCCTGGAAGCGTTGAGTCAACGCATCGGTCCTCTCTGCGCGGTTCGTTTGCACCATCCCCAGCGCAACAATCCGCTCCAGCCGACCCTGCGCATCGTAGCGATTGGCGGTCGTCACCTCCAGCGTAACCGCTGTGCCATCACGCGCTGTGAGCGTTAACGATTGCCGTGTGACATCGCCGGCGTGCCACTGCAGGTAGAGCGCGGCCACCTGATGTGCCTGCTCCGGCGATACGAGCAGATCCCACCAATTCTTTCCCTGCAGATCCCATGTGGCGTACCCCGTGACCTGGCAGACGACATCGTTTACAGAACAGACCGTGCCATCCGGCTCAAGTTGAAAAACCAGCACGGATGCATTTGCGAGAAGCTGTTGATAACGTGCCCCATTGGACAGGTGTGGGCTATGCATGAGGCGAATGCGCGCCTGGAGTAACGCCTCAGTTTCTCGCATCCGTTGCGTCAGATCGGCTATTTGTTCAAATGGAGAGAAGCGCGTCTCGTTTTTCACAATGCATTCCTTTTATCTTTGATGCCAGGCAGCATTTGTCGTTGGGTCAGGCTCTCCAACCGGTGTCTGGCGCGGCAACCGCACCAATCGGTTTAGCATTACTATTATTAACACGACTTACGCGGTCGGTTCCAACCCAGGCGTTTATCTGGATAACCGATCCGAATCGCCTGCGGCAGCATGGTGCATTCTTGTTCTTCCGCCCTGCCGGAGGCGCTATCCCCCACCAAATGCAGGATCGCCCGATCCATGGCAGCATTGGTCGTTTCGCGGTGTTCGCGCATGTCGTGTTGTTCGTAGTCCAAATTTCCACCGCGTAACTCATGTTATTAAGTGTATCATAAGTCTATCATCGTTCAAAGAAAGTCCGCAGCGGCGTCGTGCAGGACTCCCCGTGCAATCCGGGCAATAGTTGACCGCTGACCTTCGTCCTCCGTCGTTCGTCCTTCGTCCTTCCCTCCTGCACCCTTCCACTTTTTCCGTTATAATGTCAGTATCCCCACAGAACGATGATACCCGTCAGAATGCAACGACGAGGAGGTGGCATGAGCGTTTACAACCCCCTTGACCCGGATTTTGCCTTTACCATCGGCATCGAAGAAGAGTATCAGATTATCGACCCGGAGACCCGCGAGCTACGTTCCTACATCACTGAGATCCTCGACGACGGGCATGCGCTCCTGCGCGAGCAGATCAAGGCCGAACTGCACCAGAGCATCGTGGAAGTCGGCACCAAACCCTGCCGCACCATCTCCGAGGCCCGCGCCGAATTGCAACATCTGCGCGGCACCATTGCCGGACTGGCGAGCAAGAAGGGCCTGCAGATTGCCGCCGCCGGAACGCATCCCTTCTCCTCCTGGATCGATCAGGAGATTACGCCGTTTGACCGCTACCGCGGACTGCTTGACGAGATGCAGGACATTGCCCGGCAACTGTTGATCTTTGGGATGCACTGTCATGTCGGCATGCCGAACTGCAATGTCACCATCGATATGATGAATATCGTGCGCTATCTCCTGCCACATCTGCTGGCGATCTCCTCGTCGTCGCCCTTCTGGATGGGGCGCACGACCGGCTTTAAATCCTACCGCAGCGTGATGTTCAGTACCTTTCCGCGTACCGGCATTCCTCCCTCGTTCGTCTCGGCGACCGAGTTTGATAACTATGTCAGCTTACTGATCAATACCGGCTGTATTGACGATGGCAAGAAGATCTGGTGGGATCTGCGGCCGCACCCGGTTTTTAACACGCTCGAATCCCGCATCTGTGATGTGGCAACGCGGCTGGAAGAGTGCCTGGCGCTGGCGGCCTTTATGCAGGCCGTGGTGGTCAAATTCTACCAGCTCTTTGAGCAGAATATGACTTTCCGTCCCTATCGCCGCGCACTGATCAACGAGAACAAGTGGCGTGCCCAGCGCTGGGGGCTGGATGGCAAACTGATCGACTTTGGCAAGCGCGCTGAGGTTGAAGCGAAAGCGCTGGTGCATGAAATGGTCGAACTGGTGGACGATGTGGTGGATGAGTTGGGCAGCCGCAAGGAGGTTGAGTATCTGCTGCATATTGCCGAGCATGGTAGCAGCGCTGACCGCCAACTGCGGGTCTTCCAGGAGACCAACGACCATCGTGCCATTGTTGATAATCTGGTTGCCGAGACGATGGAAGGCATCGAACTAGTACGCTCATGATCAGCCATTGGGCCGCTACGTCATCCGGGACAGCAACACCTGATCGTATGGTATACTACCGAGAAATTACACCTTCCCGCGCCGACAATTATGGTACCGGAGACAGGATGTCCCCGGAGCACGCGGTTTTGGATATAATGTAGCGGAGCGTGCGACGGCGTTCGCACAGATCGGGATGGTTGCTTCTGTTCTCCGGTGTGGCTATACTGGTTCAAACAACCGTACTGTTGCAACATTCATATTGTGCAAGTTTGCGCTCCAGCGGCATTACAACCATTCACTGGATCTTTCGTACCCAATACGAGATATGACGATGATTGTCACAACAGCAATGCTGCTGAACTGGCTACGGCGCACAGCCGACTGCGTTCACACTCAGTGTGAGCTACTGACCGCGCTTGATGCGGCGATTGGTGACGCCGATCACGGGATCAATCTTGACCGGGGCTTTCAATCGGTTGTGCAATCCTTACCTACTCTGGCAAATCACGACGCGGGGCATATTTTGAAAGCGACCGGGATGCGCCTGATTTCGACCGTGGGCGGCGCAAGCGGGCCACTCTATGGCACGGCATTCCGGCGCGCCGGTATGACGCTGGAACAGCGGCAGACCGTCACAGCGGAGGAACTGCTGCACGCCTTCCGCGCCTTTGTCCAGGGTATCCAGACCATGGGACAGGCGGAGCAGGGGCAAAAAACGATGCTTGATGCCCTGATACCGGCACTCGCAACCCTGGAAGCGGAGTTAACCGCCGGCGCTGACTTGCCCGCAGCCCTGGAACAGGCGGCCCTGGCCGCCAATGCCGGGGCCGAGGCGACTATTCCGCTGGTCGCCCAGCGGGGCCGGGCTTCTTACCTGGGGGAGCGTTCTGCCGGGCATAAAGACCCGGGCGCGACATCTGCGGCGCTTATTGTGTATACACTGGCCGAAACCGTTGCGGAGGCAGCATGAATGCAGAACATATCCTGACCGGCAGCGCTGCCACACCTGGCATTGCGATTGGTCCTGCCCTGCTCTACCATCTGCGCCCCGGCAAATCCGCGGGCGGGCGTTCCCGGCAGTCGGCTTCGGGTGATGCATCTGCCACGGCGGCGATTTCACCGCAGGTCGAGATTGAACGCCTCGACAAGGCCATCGAGACGGCCGACACCGCCATGGCCGCAGCCGAGACGCGCTTGCGGGAGCTGGATCGGCTTGCGGCGGCCCAGGTCTTTAGTGCCCACCGGATGCTCTTGCGTAGCCCCGCCCTGCGTGAGCATACCCAGACCCTGATCGTCGAGATGGGCTATCGCGCAGCCGAGGCTATCGTAG
Source organism: Chloroflexaceae bacterium (assembly GCA_034436755.1). Classification (GTDB taxonomy): domain Bacteria; phylum Chloroflexota; class Chloroflexia; order Chloroflexales; family Chloroflexaceae; genus CAKZQX01. The sequence goes on from DAOTVB010000110.1 coordinate 5,668, forward strand.
AAGCGGGTGAAGAGCAGGCCGAACAGCTCTCCGGGTTGATCGCTCCGTATGTGAGCATGTTCATTGCGGATATCCGCGGCGTGGTTGAACAGGTGCAGCGCATTCTGATCGGCGAAAGCTCCCTGGAAAATCAACTGACGCAACCGTCAATCGTTGTCGCGCAAGACCTGGGCCCGTTTGAGTTGATGCATATTCCTCAGGATCGGCTCCTGGGCCTGGCGCTGATCGGCGGTGGATCCACCGGGCACTCAACCATCCTGACGCGCGCGCTGGGTGTGCCGACCGTCATTGGCCTGGGGCCGGCGGCCCTGGACTACCTGGCAGATGGTGTAACCCTCGCCCTTGATGGTGATGCCGGGCAACTGGTTGTCTCACCAACTGAAGAAACATTGGCGCAGATGCGGGCCAGCGCCGTAACCCAGGCCGAACAGCAGGCGGAACTCCGCGACCAGGGGCATCTTGCCAGCATAACCGCTGATGGGCAGCGGGTGACACTGCTGGCGAATGTGGCCTCGCCCACCGAAGCCCGTGTTGCGCGTGAATATGGCGCGGAGGGTGTCGGCTCCCTGCGCACGGAACTCTTATTTCTCGAACGGCCGGCGCTGCCTGACGAAGAGGAGCAGGTCGCGCTCTACAGCGCGGTTGCGGCGGAACTGCCCAGCGTGCCGATTGTCATCCGCACGCTGGATCTCGGCGGTGATAAACAGTTGCCCACCTTCCCGCTGCCGAAAGAAGATAACCCATTCCTGGGCTGGCGCGGTATTCGCATCGGGTTGAGCCATCCGGAAGATCTGCTGCTGCCGCAACTGCGGGCCATGCTGCGGGCCGGCGCAACTGCCAATATTCGCATCGTTGTGCCAATGATTAGCTCCCTCGCCGAGTTTCGCCAGGTGCGCGCCTTCCTGGAGCAGGCGCATAGCCAGTTGCTGGAGGCGGGCATACCTTGCGCGCCCCGGCTTCAGCTTGGCGTGCTGATTGAAGTACCGGCGGCGGCTATTATCGCCGATGCGCTGGCGCAGGAAGCGGATTTTATCAGTATCGGCACCAATGACCTGGTGCAGTATGTGCTGGCCTGCGACCGCACCAGTCAGCGGGTTGCGCAGTTGTATCAACCACTGGCCCCGGCCGTCCTGCGCCTGATTGCAATGATTACCGACGCGGCCCACCGCCACGGGCGACTTGTCTCGATCTGTGGTGAGATGGCCAGCGATCCGGCGCTGACGGCGCTGCTTATTGGCCTGGGTATTGACGAGTTGAGTGGTACGCCGGCGGCCCTGCCGCGCCTGCGGGCGGCTGTCCGGGCAACCGATGCTGCCGCCGCCCGTCAGCAGGCCCGGGCCGTGCTGTCCGCCGGTAGCCTGGATGAAGTTCGCGCGATACTGCGTGCTGATGCGCCGCAGTAGCCGGTAGCAGTGGCCCACCGGACGCGCCCGCTGTTGATCGTATGGCTCGCCAAAGCTCTCTTTTTGCTTACCGTGTGTCCACCCAGAAAGAAGAAATTGTAACCGGGGAAAACCTTGACCCTCCCGCACAGGGCTGATAGTTATGCTACAATACGACAATTGGCGGGTCTGAAAGAAAAAGTGACACGTATACCCGAACGCCTCGGGCCCATGAACCTACGCAAGGTATCCTCGCTGTACTAAGGAAACCGTATGACTCAGACTCCACCCAATGGCACACAGACGTCCACCATGTCGGCTCCCGATCTGACAGACTTGATCGCGCTGGGACGACAACGGGGGTACGTTACACTCGATGAGTTGCTGCAGTTGGTGCCCGCACCCGAAGAAGCGTCGGAAACTATCGATGCAATCTATGCGGCTCTGGCTGAAGCCAGTATTCCGGTACACGACGCGCCCGAAGATGGATCTGATGAGGACTCATCCTCGGGGGATGCGGATCTGCACGAAGAGCTGTCCGATGCACTGCTGGGCGATAGCGTGCGCCTCTATCTGCGCGAGATCGGTCAGGTGCCCCTCCTGACAACCGAGCAGGAGCAGAAGCTGGCCCGCGCCATTGCCGCTGGGCAGGAAGCCGCACGCCAGTTGCCAACGCTGCCGGCCAACAGTCCAGAGCGCCTGCAACTGCGCTCCCAGATTCTGTCGGGCGATCATGCGCGTCAGCAGATGGCTGCCGCCAACTTGCGTCTGGTGGTCAGTATTGCCAAGCGCTACCGTGATCGCGGTCTACCGCTGCTGGATCTGATCCAGGAAGGTAGCCTGGGATTGCTACGCGCCATCGAGAAGTTCGATGTGAATAAAGGCTACAAGTTCAGTACTTACGCCACCTGGTGGATCAAACAGGCGCTCAGTCGGGCGCTGGCCGATCAGTCACGCCTGGTACGCCTGCCGGTTCACCTGGGTGAGACGCTGAACCGCATCCAGGCCGCGCGCCGCCAGTTGACGCAGGAACACGGGCGCGATCCCACCGACAAGGAACTGGCCGACAAGCTCGAAATGAGTGAGGAGAAGCTGCGTGAACTGCGCCGCACCGCGCAAGATCCGGTTTCTCTGGCAACACCCGTCGGTGAAGAAGCCGATAGTACGCTGGCGGACTTTATTCCCGATCCGCATGCGCTTGATGCCGATGATGCCGCCGCCAGTGGTATGCTGCGCTCGCAGATCGCCGCCGCGCTGGATCAGTTGACCGACCGGGAACGCAAGGTGCTGGAACTGCGCTATGGTCTGACTGATGGGCAGCCACGCACACTCGAAGAGGTGGGCAAAGCCTTTGGCGTGACCCGCGAACGTGTGCGCCAGATCGAGGTTAAGGCGTTACGCAAACTGCGCCACCCCCGGCTTGGGAAGTTGTTAAAAGATTACCTGGATCAGATTTAGTGGAACCCACCCTGACGCCTCGCCAGCAGCGCCTTGTTACGCAGGCCGATGAGCTTGCTGCGCGCTTTGCGCAACGCGTCGATGCCCACGAACGCGCCGGGACGTTTCCCCGCGAAAACTACGCCGATTTGCACGAAACCGGCTATTTGCGCTGGTTCGTGCCCCCGGCGTACGGCGGTGAGGGTGCGGACCTCTACGAGGTTGTGCTGGCCCAGGAACATCTCGCACGCGGTGATGGTGCAACCGCTATGGCAGTGGATATGACCATCCACCTGATTGGTCGCCTCACCACGACCGAGAGCTGGCCCCAGTCGGTTTTTGCCGCGGTCTGCCGCAGCATCGCCACCGAGGGCGCATTGATCAATGCCGCCGCAACTGAACCGGAGATGGGTAGTCCTGCGCGCGGCGGTCTCCCGGCCACCAGTGCCACTCCCACCCCCGGCGGCTGGCTGATCAACGGCCATAAGCTCTTCGTTAGTATGGCCCCGGTGCTGCGCTATTTTCTGGTCAGTGTGGCGCTACCCCCCGGCCCGGACATGCCCGCAGGCGGGAAAGCCAATGCTATTGTGCAGGCTGATGCTGCCGGGGTGCGCCTGGAGGATACCTGGAGCGATGCGCTGAGTCTGCGTACCAGCGGTAGTTTTGATGTCATCCTCGAAAATGTCTTTGTCCCCGACGACTGGTTGGTGGAACGGCAGCCAGTCGGTAGCCCGCCCCCGTCTGATCCAACCGTTCAGATGGCCTGGTTTGCGCTGTCACTTGCGGCGGTTTACCTGGGAATTGGACAGGCGGCCTGTGATACTGCCTGTGCCTATGCCCGTGAACGTGTACCCAGCGCACTGGGCAAGCCGATTGCCACCCTGCCCGGCATCCAGCGGCGGATTGGCGAGATCCAGGTGCCGCTGATGGCCGCCCGCGCGCTGCTGCATCAGACTGCCCGCGCCTGGGTTGACCATCCCGACGGGCGTGGTGCGCTGGCTCCCCAGGTGGCGGCGGCGAAATACCTCTGCACCAATGCCGCAGTCCAGGCAACCGACCATGCGCTGCGGGTCGCCGGTGGGTTTGGCCTTACACGCAAACTCCCGCTGGAACGCTGCTACCGCGATGTCCGCGCCGGCCTGACGCATCCGCCGCAGGATGACATGGCGCTGGAACTGGTGGGGCGAACGGCGCTGGGTGAGTAAGGAAGACCATGATGAGGTTCGGTCTCTGCCTCTCTGCGCAATACCTGCCGGGCGATGACCCGGTTGCCCGCTTCCGTGAGCATATTTTGCAGGCGCGGGCCGCACAGTCTGGTGGCTTTACCTCGCTCTGGGCCAGCCACCACTACCTGGCAAGCCCCTTCCAGATGTTGCAGCCGCTGCCGGTGCTGGCGCGCCTGGCCGGTGAAGTCCCCAGCATGACCATCGGGACGGCCATCCTGCTTATTCCGCTGCTCAACCCGGTCGATATTGCCGAGCAGGTGGCAACCCTGGATGTCATCTGCGAAGGTCGCTTTGTCTTTGGCGTGGGTCTGGGCTATCGCGCGGTTGAAAACGCGGTGTTCGGTGTCCAGCCGGGGCAGCGGGTTTCGCGCTTCACCGAGACGCTCACACTGATCAAACGCCTCTGGACCGAGGAGCAGGTTGATCTGGTCGGAGAGCACTACACCTTTCAGGGGCTCTCGCTGGTGACGAAGCCGGTACAGCAGCCCCACCCGCCGATCTGGATGGCGGCCAACAACGATGCGGCCGTCTGCCGGGCGGCCCGGATGGGCGATACCTGGCTGATCAATCCGCATGCCACGCTCGCAACCCTGCGCGCCCAGGTGGAGCTGTTCCGCGCGGAGTGCAGTGCAATCGGGCGGCCCTTCCCCACCGAACTGCCGATTATGCGTGAGCTATTCATTGCCGAGGATCGGGAAACGGCCCTGCGCGAAGCACAGCCCATCCTGGAGCAGAAGTACCGCGCCTACAGCACCTGGGGGCAGGATAAGGCGCTGCCGCAGGGCGAGCATTTTGAACTGCCCTTTGATGAACTTCTGCGGGATCGTTTTATCATCGGCGATCCGGAGGACTGTGTACGGCAGATTGCCGACTATCAGCAGCAGTTGGGTGTGACGCATATGCTGCTGCGTCTGCAGTGGCCTGGTATGCCCCGGGCGCAGGTGTTTCGGGCAATTCACTTGTTGAGCCAGGAGGTACTGCCCCACTTCAAGGACTGACGAAGTCTCCCCGGAATTTGACTTGTGCCGGATAGCTCTGGCTTCTATAATGTAGGCATACAAACTGAACGGCTCCGGCATGTTGTCCGAAAGGAAGACGACGATGAAACAGGTGTATGCAGCGCAAACCCCACCCGAGGCACATATGGTCAAGGGTTTCCTGGAAAACAATGGCATCCTGGCGATTGTCCAGGGGGACAACCTGGTTGGCCTGCATGGTGGTATTCCAATAACCCCGGCGACCAGTCCTACGGTCTGGGTTGCCGAGCACGATTTTGACCAGGCATTGGCTCTGGTGGATGATTTCTTTCATGGAGAGGACGTTGAAGGGGCGTCCGGGGAGAACTGGCACTGCCCGGTCTGCGGTGAGGTGCTTGAAGCGCAGTTTACCGAATGCTGGAACTGTGGCGCAAGCCGCTACACCCCAACCGATGAGCAGGTACCACCTGAGCCGCAGGTATAGGTAACGAACGCAAGACGCCGGGTGAAAGCACTGCTTTCGCCCGGCGTCTTGTATTTGTATCTGCTCATTCCTGGCCTATGCTATAGCCACATCCCGGTGCTGCACTGCCTGACCGGTATCTACACCCAGATCAGCCATACCACGATACGCTATGACCAGCGCGGCATGATGCGCAGATACATCATCACACGATCTAATGGAAACGTGTAATCGCCGTTTAGTAGTTTCCGGTTCCCGTAAGCTCCGCCGACGACATCAATTCATCGGAGCGCAGCAGGCGGGCGAGCGCGGCGGCACGCTGGACGGCCTCGCCAATGTCTTTCAACTCCAACTCGGCCAGGGTTGGCTCAAAATACATGGACGGATTGCGCTCTGCAGAGGCGGCAATCATCTCTTCCATTTCCCGGCGTGCCTCCGACCAACTCTGGAGCCATGTATCCAGCGCTGGTACGCCCTGGTATGTTGCTTCACTCATTGTCAGTACCTCCCTCTGGTATGTTCGCTACTTCAACCAGAATGCGTCAGGGCTAAACACCCCATATCCCTATCATACTATAGGTTTTACCCGATTGTCCATTACTTTCACGTAAGAGTCCGGCAGATCCGGGATAAATCCTGGTATGATGGGGCAACGGATGCTGGCCCTACGCCAGGAGATCGCGCAACAGGATACACGGCAAACCAGCTTGCCCGGAACCTGTGGAAAGGCTGACTATGACGAGCGCTTCCGTTCCAGCAGCCGATGATCGTCGGAATGCCAGAAGAGATCAAAGCCTTGCCGCTCCAGATCATCTTTGCCGAGCGTAATCGCCAGTTCTTCACCCCGTGTCCGTTGATCCCGTAATATTAACCCGACCAGGATACCACCACTGAGCAGCATACCCAGGAAACTGACAAAGGCTACAATACCAATCAGGGGAGATAGCGCGCTAAAGACCAGACCGGCAATAACAACACCGAGCAGTGTCAGCGTCAATAGACCCCACCGGAGAACATGTCCGTTATGGTGGCGGCCAACACAATCCGAACATAAGGTCAGGCTGTGTGAACCAAGCACCTCATAGAGTCGCCGTGTATTATCTTGTGCATACCGCTCGCCCAGTTTTCCATAATGGAATGTGTAAGGGCTACCGGGAGCAACACATGTCTTGCCACATCCAGCCCGTTCTTGACCGGCAGTTGTTGCCGGTTGATTAAACATGGTCCCACTTTCCGCTGTCATGGGATACCTCCTTAACATCTAAGATACCTCACAGCAGGATTCGGTGCCTCCCGTCACTTCTCCCTGCCATGACCTATCAGCAATAGCACCTAACCCGGGCTCATCCTCCGTCGAATATCACCTCCTCCGCGTACGACAGCGCCGGTTGCGCTGTGGGAACAGAATATTAGCTTGCAGATACTGTACGCGTCAGGTAGCATACGCCAGAGGCGCAGACGCGCAGAATCTATCGTCGGCGCAGATGCGCTACGATAACTAGAAAATATAATGATAGTGCGTGAACGATATTGCTCCAGGGCTACCAACGGTCAATCAGGGACGCGGGTAGTCGCGAAGGTGGCTCGGCGAGGAGTCACGTTGGCTACGGTTAATTCCAGCACAACAGAGAACAATGTTATGGTGTTTCCACCTGCCAATGTCGAGTAGTTGCGGATGAAATGTGAGTGAGGTATTCTGCGGCAGAATGGACAGGGTGCTCAACCCCTATCGTTGCCTGGCACACAAATTGCTCAGTAACAGTTATACCCTCCCTGATACAATAGTTACCGGCAAATATTCCGAACCTGCGATAGTTTGATAAGAAACTTTTAACTAAGTATAGCACCCTTGTCAAGAGGGTGCGGGCTATGCCGACTGCACCAATATATTGCTAGATGGCATTCCAGTGCCGGGTAAACACAAAATGTTGCTTGACACTATCCCGGCCTGGGTGTAGACTCACAGTTAATTCCGCGTGGATCTCAAATTAAGGTAGTTAGAAGCCATGAGCGAATATGCTGCCCTGAACCAATCTCCCGTGGAGACCGCCGCATCCGCGTCGGATCAGGCGGTGCCTCACGTACCGGAAGCTCGCCCGCCCCGACGTAAACGCCGTCTGGGACATCTCGGTGAGTGGTTGATCCTGTTGCTGGCAGTGCTGGCCCTGCTGGGGGCAACCGGCACGCTCTTCCTGGTCTTTGGTGAGCGTGATTACACCGGGCATATCTATCCCAACATTAGTGTGCGCGGGCTTGACCTGAGCAACTATAGTGCCGCCGCCGCCCAGACCGCGCTGGAACAGCAGTATGCCGACTTCCTGGCGAATCCGGTTGAACTGGTCTATGGCGAGCAGCGCTGGCGGCCCAGTGCGGCTCAACTGGGGATCGAACTGGATTTCGACAAAGCGCTGAATACCGCGCTGACGGCCGGCCGTACGGGAACCCGTGCCGAGAATGCGAAGACCGTTGCTGCCATCTGGGAGCAGGGCATGGAGGTGCCGCTGCATGTACGGATCGATCAGGCGGCGATGCAACAGTATCTGCTGATGGTTGCCCGCGAGATTGAGGCGGCACCCGGCAATGCCGATATCCATCTGCAGGGGCCGGAGGTTGTGCTCACACCGGAGGAGATGGGCACGCAACTGCTGGTTGATGAGACCCTGCACGAGATTACGGTGGCAATGCAGGCGCTGGAGCCGCAGCCGATTGCGCTCCGCACGCGCACGCTGACCCCGGTTGTGCGTAACAGCGATATTGCCCCGGTCGCTGCCGACCTGGAGCACCTCCTCGATGGGCCGCTGATGCTGACGGGTACGGCCGGCGAGTGTGCGCATACCTGCACCTGGACCTGGACGCCGGAACAGATTGCCGGCTGGATCAGGCTGGACCGCACGATTGATGCCGACGGTCGCCCGGTTGTTACGCCGGTGCTTGAGCAGGAGAAGATGCACGCGGCCCTGGAGCCGCTGGCCAACGCGCTACGCGAGGATGGCACACTACCCCGGGTGAACTGGAACAACGGTACGCTGGCGATTGCCCAACCGGGCATACCGGGCCTGGGCCTGAATATTGCGCTGGCGGTGGAGCAGATGCAAATGGCACTCGTCGAAGGGCCGCGCACTCTGGATCTGCCACTGATGGGTATTCAGCCACCGGTTAACGAGACCAATCTGCATACGCTGGGGATTACCAGCCTGGTCGGATCGGGTGTCAGCTCCTTCCGCGCATCCGCCGGCTATCGAATTACCAATATTCGTGCGGGGGCCAGCCATTTGCATGGCCTGCTGATCCCGCCGGGGGCGGTCTTCTCGTTTAATAACAACCTGGGTCCGGTTACCGGCAGCCGCGGCTTTGTGCCGGGTCTGGCAATTGTTAATGATCGCACACAGAAGGAGTGGGGCGGCGGGCTCTGCCAGGTTTCAACGACGATGTATCGGGCGGCGTTCTGGGCCGGTTTGCCGATTGTGGAGCGGCATGAGCACTCTTTCCGCATTCCCTGGTATGAAGAGCTGGGCGAGCCCCCTGGATTTGATGCCTCGATCTATACCGGGGCGCTGGATCTGCGTTTTCTCAACGATACTGGCGGCTGGCTGCTGATCCAGTCCTGGGTTGATGTGAACCGCCAGCGGCTCTCGTTTGCGCTGTATGGGCCGCCGACCAATCGTACGGTAACGATGGGGCATAAGATTATTAGCCGGACGCCCCGGCCCACCAATGCGGTCTATGTCAATGACCCGACGCGGCCACGCGGCTACTTCCGGCAGACCGATTATGCACAGGGCGGCATGACCATTGAGACCTACCGGGTTGTGCGCCAGGGCGAACAGGTCTTGTGGCAGGATACGTTTACCACGAAGTTTAAGCCCTGGCCCAATATTTACATACGCGGTACGGGTTAACTGCCAATAGCGCCTCGGAAGATTCAACCTTCCGGGGCATTTGTTCTGCAAAAAACTTTTGCGAGTTGACAGAGCTTGCCAACTGGTTTATACTCTAACCCTGGAACTATCCTCCCTCCCAAATGCTTGCTGTGAGAAGCAGTTCCGGCTCTACCCTTCGCCAATCTATGTGCATCGGCACTTGATAGCGGCATGCGTACACTGCGGCATAGATAGCCCGGTCGTGTGTCATGTTGAGCCTATGGTCTGTGTGCAGCAAAAAGCTGGGTCGAATCCTGTATTCCCCTCTTCAGGGCGCTTCTCTGCTTTGCCAATACCTGCCGCTCAACTTGGCATGCAGGTGTACATTCACCACAGCTTCGTGCGTGTCTCCCTGCCTGTTTGTATTCTGCTGAGTACTAACTGCATTGTCATTTCCTCGAAGTAGACGGGGAGTGCTGTCACGTTCAGGCTGTAATTCGCTACGGTCTAGCGGGTAACACATTGAAGTGTAATGAAGTGTAAGGAGAGCTACAGGAGATGATCCGTTATCACACATGCGGGTATGCCATCTGGATGCAAAAAACCTGGGATGGCCTCAAACACTACCGCGCCTTTTATGATCCAATAACCAAACGGCATATCACCCACTGCCCCAAGTGCGAAGAGTCGTTACGCAACACTGTCCTCTATACAAAAGCCCCCGATCCGCCGGAAGCTGATATGAACTGGCTCTGGTCCCGGTTACGTGAAGAGTTGGGCGAGGAACGTACCGCCGAGCTACGGAGTGAACTCCGCGAACGGCAGCGGAATGGGTACGAAACGAATGGGCACAACAGTCAGTGAGCACTGCGCCTCCGGCAGTGGTCGTTGACTATTATGCTTACGCACCAGGGTGCGCCCTGGGCAGCACTGGTTACAAACCGATTGGATCGAGACAACACTATCGAGCTACCCCAATGTCGGGGTAGTTCTTTTTTGATGCCGTATGCCGGCATACCGCTGAAATACCCTGAATTCTGTTATACTATTCATAATGCGCGGTTATGAACACAAGCTGTGTGATCAGCGAGCACACTGGACGAATAGCACGCCCTGACGGTGTACGTCCCGGTTATGTCCTGCTGTCCGCAATGTGCCGGCCGGATCTACTGGCCCACATTTTGCATAATTTGCGCAAAGCAGCGCAGCAGTCAGAACTCTATGGAACGAGAAGGGATTAGCGGCATGAAGGCCAGAGAGATCATGACGCCCAACGTCATCAGTGTACGCGAAACAAGCTCTGTCGAGGACGCCGCCCGCCTGCTGGCACGCCACCATATCAGTGGTTTGCCCGTCGTGAATGAGAACGGTGGCCTGGTGGGGATGCTCACTGAGCATGACTTGATTTCAAAAGAAGGGCATCATGTCGGCGAGATTATGAGCCGGAATGTTATCAGTGTCAGCGTCGAAACCGATGTTGAGGAAGTGGCTCATCTGCTGACCATTCAACACATCCGGCGTGTTCCGGTACTGCAGGGCGGTAAGATTGCCGGTATCCTCAGTCGCTCCGATCTGATCCGGCAGATTGCCATGCGCTGGGTATGCAGCGTCTGCGGCGAGATTGTCCGCAGCCCCCAGGTTCCCGCGCAGTGCCCCCGCTGTCATGCAACCCAGGAAGCGTTTATTCACGAGGTTGAACCGCCCGGAATGTAAATGTACATGTGGACAGTTTGCCAGGTGCAGCCCGGCTCCAGGGAACGGTGAGCTATGCCGGTTAACCGGAGCCAGGCTGGCAACTGTCCTTTCTACGCGTAGCAGTCGCTAGTGCTATGCTGTCTGGTTGACAACAAGGAGTAAGACATGAACAAAGCAGCAGAAGAAGTCCAGGCCGTCGTCACCGACTACGAGCGAAATCTGGCAGACGAAAACGCCGATACCCTCCGGCACTACTACCATCAGATGCTGCTGGTACGGCGCTTTGAGGAGCGGACCGGCGAGATGTATACCAAGGCCCGCATTGGCGGCTACTGTCACCTCAACCTGGGTGAGGAGGCGACGATTGTTGGCCTGATGTCTGCGTTACAGCCCGACGACTATATCTTTACCAACTACCGTGAACATGGCTACATCGTGGCGCGAGGGGTTGCGCCCGGCCGGATAATGGCGGAACTCTTCGGGAAGGAGACCGGCGTCTCGCGCGGCCGGGGAGGCTCGATGCATCTGTTCGATATCGACGCGCACTTTATGGGCGGCTATGCGATTGTCGGCGGACAAATTCCCCTGGCCACAGGTGCAGCCTTTGCCCTCAAATATCAGGAACGGCCCGGCGTGGTGATCTGTCAGATGGGCGATGCCACCACAAATATCGGCGCATGGCATGAGTCGCTCAATATTGCCAAACTGTATCAACTGCCGATCATTTACTTTGTTGTCAACAACGGCTATGGTATGGGCACTACCGTTGAGCGCGGTTCGGCCGAGCCGGACCTCTACAAGAAGGGCTGTGCCTTCCGCATCCATGGCGAGCGGGTTGAGGGGCGCGATCTGCTGGCGGTACGCGATGTCACCCGCCGCCTGCGGGAGCGCGCCGAGCAGGAGCATGAACCGGCCATCCTGGAGGCCGTCAGTTACCGCTTCCGGGGTCACTCCGTGGTTGACCCGGCGCGCTACCGCTCCGAGGAAGAGGTGCGCACGGGGCGCGCTGATGATCCGCTCAAGCGCTATGCCACAGTGCTGCTTGAGGGCAGCCTGATCGATGAGGAGTGGCTCAAGCAGGTCGCCGATCAGGTCGATCAAGAGGTGCAAGAGGCGATCGACTTTGCCAACAACAGCCCCGATCCCAAGATCGAGGATCTTTTCACCTACATGTATGCGACTCCGGTTGCCAATACGCCCGGTGCATCGGATGCCATCGCCGCCGCAGAGCAGGCAGGAGGGAAGGGCTGATATGCCAGTAATTACCTATCGACAGGCGCTCAACGAGACACTGCGCGAAGAACTCCGGCGTGATGACAATGTCTTGCTGATGGGCGAAGAGATCGGCATCTTTGAGGGCTCGTACAAGGTAACGGCAGGCTTGTTGCAGGAGTTTGGTGCCAAACGGGTGGTGGATACGCCTATTGCCGAGGAGGGCTTTGTCGGGTTAGCAGCCGGTGCGGCGATGCTCGGGCTGCGTCCTGTCGTCGAGATTATGACGATCAACTTTATCCTGCTGGCGATTGATCAGGTCGTCAACCATGCCGCCAAGATCCACTACATGTTTGGCGGTCAGGCGCGTGTGCCGATGGTTATTCGCACTCCCGGCGGCGGTGGTCAGCAGTTGGCCGCCACCCACTCGCAGAACTTCGAAGCCTGGTTTGCCTATGTGCCCGGTCTCAAAGTTCTCGCGCCCGCGACTCCTTACGATGCCAAGGGCATGCTGCGCAGTGCCATCCGGGACGATGATCCGGTTATTTTCCTGGAAAATCTGGCGCTGTACAACACCCGGGGCGAAGTTCCCGATGACGATGGCGACTACACTATCCCGATTGGCCTGGCCGATGTGAAGAAGGAAGGCACCGATCTGACGATCATTGCCTACTCGCGTATGACCGTGCTGGCGCTGGATATTGCGCGCCGCCTGGAAGATGAAGGCATCAACGCCGAGGTGGTTGATGTGCGTTCCCTACGCCCGCTCGATAAAGAGACCATCATTAACTCGGTGAAGAAGACCAACCGGGCGGTTATTGTGGAGGAAGACTGGCGTTCGTACGGGATCGGGGCCGAAATTGCCGCGACAATCCAGGAAGAGGCATTTGATTACCTGGATGCGCCAGTACGCCGGGTGGCCGGGATCGAGGTGCCCCTGCCATATGCCAAAGTGCTTGAGCGCGCCGCCCTGCCCAGCGCCCAACACCTGCTGGATGCCATTCACACCACCCTGGCAGGAACACGCGTCGAGCAGTAGCGTTGTCCGAACGTGGGGAATGCTCTGGCGCGTTTATCCGCTTCAGAACTGAGCCCAACGAGGTGAGTAGCAAAGGAAAGATATAATGGCAGAAGTAACGATGCCCCGCCTCAGCGATACGATGGAGGAGGGGACGATTGGGCGCTGGCTTAAGCAGCCCGGCGATCAGGTTGAGAAGGGCGAAATTCTGCTCGAAATTGAGACCGATAAAGCCACCATGGAGCTTGAGTCGTATGAAAGCGGCACGCTCCAGAAGATCCTGGTGCAGGAAGGGCAAACAGTGCCGATCGGTGAGCCGATTGCCATGATCGGCGAAGGCCCGGCAGAGGAAGCTGAACCACCCGCAGCCGGTCCCGCACCCGAGTCGGCGGGGGCAGCCGGAACACAGCAGCCTGACGCGCCGCCCCGCTCCGGGACGCCAACCGAGGAGGGGGGATCGGCCGCAACCTCACGCACCAGCAAGCCCGGCGGCGGGCTGGAAGCACCACCCGGCCCGGAGATTGAGGCCCGCGGCTACAACCGTGATGCTGTCGCGCAGACGGTCACTGAGCCACATGGTAATGGACGCACGGAAGAGCGGATCAAAGCCTCGCCCGTGGCCCGACGCATTGCGGAGGAGGCCGGCATCGATCTGCGGCAGGTGCAGGGCACCGGTCCCGGCGGTCGGATTATTAAGGAGAATGTCGAGGAGTTCCAGCAGCGCAAGGGTCAGGCACCGGCACCCGCGCCGCAGGCAGCTCAGCCCGCACCGGCCCCCGCAGCCCAACCGGCTCCGGCAGCCCAGCCCGCACCGGCCCAGGCACCTGCGCCGGCCCAGGCACCGGCACCCGCGCCGGGACCGGCTCCCACACCCACAACCCAGCCGGCGGGTGAAGTCTCCCCAATGAGCCGGATGCGCCGCGCCATCGCCCGCAAGATGACCGAGTCAAAGCCGGGGGTGCCGCACATCTACGTCACCAGTGAGATCGACATGAGCGAGGCGCTGAAGTGGCGTAAGCAACTGAACGACAGCGGTGTCGCTCCCGTCAAGATCTCGGTCAATGATATGATTGTCAAAGCAGCGGCGAAGGCGCTGCAGAAGTTCCCGTCGATCAACAGTAGCTATGCGGTTGGCGATGATGGGCAGGCCGGGTTTGTGCAGCACGCACAGATCAATGTCAGCGTCGCTATTGCGATTGACGAGGGCCTGGTGGCCCCATCCGTGACCGATGCGGATAAGAAGGGCCTGGGGACGATTGCTACTGAGATCCGCGAGCTGGCGGCCCGGGCGCGTGAGGGCAAGATCAAGCCGAACGAGCTTGAGGGCGGTACTTTTACCGTCTCTAATCTGGGAATGTATGATGTAGTTGAGTTCGGGATGATTATCACACCGCCGCAGACCGGCGCAATCGCGGTCGGATCAGTGCGCCAGGTTCCCGTAGTGCGTGACGGCGAGATTGTGGTTGGTGAGGTGATGCATGTCAGCCTGAGTGTTGATCACCGCGTGGCTGACGGTGCAACCGCCGCGCAGTATCTGCAAGAGTTCAAACGGCTTATGCAGTCGCCGATGAGTATGCTGCTGTAGGGGTTAGGGGTTAAGGGGTTAGGGGTTAGGGGTTAACGGTTAGCGCATCTATGCTGGGCTCTGCGGATTGCTTTTTGTGTTTTTATTACCTGCAATCGCCTGCGGATGCGCTAACCCGATAAGAACTCAAAACTACGGGATACAGACTACGGACTACGGACTACGGACGCCGAACTACAGACTCCGCACATAGCGCACGGCATTCTGGAAGATCACCAGGCCATCGCCGCTCTGCCGCCAGGGCTCGCGCGTCCAGCGGGGATGCTGCTGCGGTAGAACCGCGTCTTCCGGGTGGGGCATCAGACCGAGCACATTGCCCTGCGGATTGCACAGGCCCGCGATATGATCAACTGAGCCGTTGGGATTGGCGGGGTAGGCCGGCGCGCTGCCATCCGGGGTGGTGTAGCGTAGTGCCACCTGCCCGGCCGATTGCAGTTGCGCCAGCACCGTACTATTGGCAACGGCAACGCGTCCCTCGCCATGTGCTACCGGCACCTCAATCGACGCATCAAGCCCCTGCGTGAAGATGCAGCGACTGGCCGGATTGGGCGTCAGGCGCACCCAGCGGCACTCAAACTGCCGGGATGCATTGTGGGTCAGGGTTACGGGTGTGGGGCTCGGCGTGACTGTTCCCGGTTGCGAGTCTGCTGCCGGATCAGCCGGGTTGTTCCACCCGGGCAGCATGCCCGCTTTTGCCAGCACCTGAAACCCGTTGCAGATCCCCAGCACGGGACGCCCATCCGCCACAAATGCGGCGAGTTGCTCCTGCAGTCGGTGCAGCAGATCGACGGCCAGCAACTTCCCGGCCCCCAGATGATCGCCATACGAGAACCCACCCGGAATAATCAGCCAGCCATAGTCGCGCAGATGAAGGCTGCCCTCGGCCAGTCGGTTCACATGGACGCGCTCGGGTTGCGCGCCGACAAGTTCACAGGCCGCCGCAGCATCGGCATCCCGGTTAATGCCGGGCGCACGCAGAATAAGCGCTCTTACGACCATCGAAACTCCAATTCTACTTCACCTACCTTGATCCGATCACCCTGGTGCAGGCGCTGTGGAACATTGGCCGGAATATTCACGCCATTGATCATTGTGCCGTTGGTGCTGCCCAGATCGGTGAGCGTATAGTTATCACCATCGCGCTGGATGGTCGCATGGTTGCGCGAGGCAATGCCCCGATCATGTTCGGCCAGATCGACGGCGGGATAGTGATTCTGCCGTGGGTCACGCCGCCCAATGTTGCAGGGCATCTTCTCCAGCTTGACCTCCCAGGTACCACGCGGCGAAGTTGCCAGTAGCCGTGCTGTCGGCGGAGTCCCCAGCGGTGTGCCACAGTTGGCACAGAAGCGTGCCTTCGCCTTGTTGACATAACCACAGTTCCCGCAGGCAATGCCACCGGCGGCTGCCTGTGCCGGAGCCGGAGATGCCGGCGCTGGAGCGGCCGGAGTTGCGGCGGCCGGAGAGACGGCGGGCGGTACAACGGTGCGCTCAGTCGGATCGACAAAGGGCGTATCGAGGCGACTATGCAGCGCCTGCTCCATCTCCATCCCTGTCTGGTAGCGCTGCTCGCGGTCAAGGGCCATCGCCGTGATAATGATCTGTTCGGTGGCGGGATCGACCGAGGGATTAAACTTGTGAATGTAGCCGGGCTGTGGTGGTTGTAGCGGGACCGGCGGCTGATTGGTCAGCAGGTGCAGCAGCGTAGCTCCCAGTGCATAGATATCGCTGCGGGCATCGGTCTGGCCCTTCCCATACTGCTCCGGGGGGGCATACCCGGCGGATCCCATGGCAATCGTGTCTTTCGCCTTGCGTTTTTTGTAGGTCCGCGCCACGCCAAAGTCAATCAGCTTGACGACACCCTCCGGTGTGATCATAATATTTGGTGGCTTGAGGTCACGATAGATCACGGGTGGTTGCAGCGAGTGCAGGTAGTGCAGCACCCGGCAGAGCTGAATGCCATACCCGATCACCTGCTGCTCCAGCAGCGGTGCATTCGCCTCGCGGATGCGTGCCTCGAGGGTTTGTCCGGGGACAAACTCGATCACCATCGTTGGTCGGCCATTATTCTCGAATTCGTCCGCCAGCCGCAACAGATTGGGATGGTTGAGTCGCCGCAGCAACTCAACTTCCTGGGCAAAGAGTTTGCGGTTCTCTTCAACCTCGTCGGCGGGGGTGTTGGGCAGCGGACGCATCTCCTTGACGGCCCAGATCGAGTTATCGCTGGTCCGCCGCGCCCGGTAGACGGCACCCATACCACCGCGCCCGATGAGATTCAAAATCTCATAATCGTCGATGGTACCGTGCAGTATTTCATTTTCTGCAAGCCGATCCTGCATAGTATCTGGTTTGTGCTTTATCATCCTGATCTGTGCCGGCACCACTGTGCGCTACACCGATGTTCAGTTGCTCATTATAGCACGTTGCAAAGGGCGATGTGGCATAAACATTCCGGGAAGCCGTGTGCCGTCGCGCAGGAGCATATAGATGCGGCTTGCAACTGATCCCTGCCGGCGGCGAATGGCACGATCCGCCGCCGGCGGGTTGGAGCAATCACCGGCGGATCGAGTGGCGAAACGCCGTCAGCGCCAGCCAGATGCCGAGGATCGCAAACAGTATGATCACCGCTATGCTGCTGAATAGCGGGAGCGTTGGCTCTGCGCCGAACGCCAGCGCCCGCACCGCGTCGATCAGGTAGGTTGTGGGATTGAAGAGCACCAGCGTCCGCATCCAGGTTGGTAGCACGCTCAACGGGTAGAGTGCATTCGAGGCAAAGAGCAGCGGCAGGTTGAATAGGAAGATCATGCCGTGGTAGCCCATAATGCTGCGCGAGACCGCCGCAACTGCCAGCGCAATCCCGCTAAAGCCCAGCGCAAACAGCCCTACCAACAGCAGCGCCACCAGCCAGCCCAGCGGGTTGCCCTCCAGCCGCACCCCCATCAGCATGCCGATCAGCAGCATCAGGAGTGCCTGCATCAGCGCTTTGGTTGTCGTGCTGGCAGCGTTGCCCAGCAGAATACTCAGGCGCGGAATAGGTGAGACCAGGTACTCCTTGGTGATGCCGCGCAGTCGCTCATCCAGCAGCATCATGCCTCCGCCGACCGCGCCCGCCAGCGCGCTCAGGGCAATAATGCCGGGCAGAATAAACGCCAGGTAGTCGCCGCCGCTTACCTGCGTGACGATGCCGCGCATCCCCACGCCAAACAGTACCACCCACAACACCGACTGAATCGCCAGCCCGATCGCTTCCTCGGCACTGCGAAAAAACTTGGTCATGTGCTTTGACCAGATGACATATGTTGCATGCATCGCTCTGTCCTAATCGCGAAAGGTGCGCCCCGTGTGGCGCAAGAAGACATCACCCAGGCTCGGCTGGGCCACCGCAATATCCTCAACACGAAAGCCATTGCCGCTGGCAGCCTGCACCACCTCGACCAGCCGCCGGTTGCCGTTATCGACAAAGACCTGCACCAGGTTATCCTGCTCGTCGATCTGCACCTGCTCGACAAAGGGCAGCGTGCCCAGCGTGTCGAGAAAGTGCTGCTGATCGCCCTGCCCATGCACCCGGATTACATCAGCCCCCAGCGCGGAGACCAGGCTGGCGGGCTTCCCCTCGGCCACCATCTTGCCATGGTCGATAATCCCGACGGCGTGTGCCAGCGCCTCGGCCTCTTCCATGTAGTGCGTGGTCAGGAGCAGCGTCATGCCCTGTTCGCGGTTGAGTTCGCGGATGTAATTCCAGATGCCGATACGATTCTGCGGATCGAGCCCCTGGGTCGGCTCATCCAGGAAGAGGATCTGCGGATCGGTGAGCAGGCCGCGTGCCAGTTCGAGCCGCCGCTTCATGCCGCCGGAGTAGGTTTTCACCCGCCGGTCAATAGCTTCTTCCAGTTGTACCAGTTCAACCAGTCGGGTGATCCGCGTCTTGCGCTCCTGCCGACGCATCCGGTAGAGCTTGCCATGGATGTCGAGCACCTGCCGCCCGGTCAGATTCAGATCCAGGACAATATCCTGGAAGGTAACGCCGATCTGGCGGCGGACCTGCCGGGCCTGACTGATGACATCATAGCCTGCAACCCGCGCACTACCCGCTGACGGCGGCACGAGCGTCGTAAGCATGCTGATAGTGGTCGTCTTCCCGGCACCGTTGGGGCCCAGCAGGGCATAAATGTTGTGCGGCGCAATCGTCAGGTCAACCCCCGCGACGGCGGTCACCTCGCCATAGCGCTTGACAAGACCATGAGCCTCGATAGCTGCTGTCGCCATTGACGTTATCCTTCACTCCAGGACTTGCGAGTCATAAAAATATTGGAGGGGAGCGCAGTCTGTTTTACCAGACAACAGGCCCGGCACGCCATACCATCTGACCATGACATTCTGCCGCAGCACAAGCGCAGGCAGGTCGCCTGCCACCGCACTCCCGGTCGCTCCCGATTTGTATGGTAGTCAAAAGAATTGGTCAAGAATGATTGTATGCCGAAGCCGGGTGAGTGTCAAACGGGAGGTAACAACCTGGTCAGATGCCAGATTGTCCACTCTTGACAGGCATGGCGGTACGTTATTATAATAGAACAGATATTCGCTCTTCAAAAAATGATATACTCGGGTGTTCTCAAGTAACGGGTCCAGATACCTGGAGGTTTGCAGTGATTCCCAAACAGTATACCGCTATATCTTTGTTTTCAGGTGCTATGGGTTTAGACATTGGCCTGGAAAATACTGGTCGGTTTGTGACTCTCGCGGCTGTTGAAAAGGATCCGATTGTCTGCCAGACAATTTGTCGCAATAGAGACAAGGGAAGAACTGCCAACTCGGCTTTGCGAGTTTATAAGAAAGATATACATGAAATTGATCCACAAAATTTGTTAGCAGAGTTAGGATTAGCTCCGGGGGAACTTGATTTACTCGTAGGAGGACCACCATGCCAAAGCTTTAGTACTACTGGTAAGCGAGGAAGCATTCAAGATCCAAGAGGTACTCTAATCTGGCAATTTCTGCACTTTGTAAAAGTTCTGAAGCCAAGGTTTTTCTTGATGGAGAATGTCAGAGGTTTAATGTCCGCTGCTATTAAGCATCGACCAATTAAAGATCGTCCTGAGAAGGGAGGGGCACCCTTAGAGCCGGAGGAAAAACCGGGTTCTGTCATAGAACTCTTTGTAGATGACTTGCAAAGCCTTGATTATCGTCTTGATATCTTTGAAGTGAATGCAGTCAACTACGGCGCACCACAGTTAAGAGAACGTGTTCTTTTTTTTGGCAATCGATTTAACCATTTGATTAACTTCCCTGAGCCTACGCACGGAGTTAATGATAGTGCAGCAGTGCAGTCAAGTTTTCTCGACATTCAACAAAATCATCTTTTGCCATTCCGTACATTAGGGGAGGCTTTAGCAGACCTAAAAGAAGACTCCTCGATTATACTAGATTTTAGTCCTCGCAAAAAGGGTTATCTTGCCCTCATACCACCTGGAGGTAACTGGCGTGCTCTGTCACCAGAAGTAGCCAGGGAGTCTATGGGAAAAGCATATTATGCTAAAGGTGGTAGATCTGGGTGGTGGAGACGTCTTAGCTTTGACTTGCCAAGTCCCACAATTGTTACGATGCCAAATCACGCAAGTACCTCTCTATGTCATCCGACAGAACTGAGAGCGTTAACGTTAAGAGAATGTGCGCGTGTTCAGGAATTTCCTGATGATTGGGAATTTATAGGGAAAACCCAGGAACAGTATGCTCAGGTTGGAAATGCAGTGCCTGTTCGTCTTGGTCAGGTAAGTGGTGAAGTCTTAGCATGGCACTTAGACACAACTTACCGTAGTGGCTTCTCAATTCAGTCAGGAGACCATGAAAAATTTAGAGTTGTATACCTTCAATCACATATACGTACCCGCCGCTGGTATAAAGATGGTCAAAAGTTTATTTGGGATGATGGTGAAGAAAATAGCGACCTAAGATACGGCCCGGCAAAAACACAACGCCGCGTTAGGAAAATCCGTGAAACAAACACAGTTGCTCCATTAGTACAGGATGAGTAGTTTATGGTACGTAAACTTCGTAGCATACCAAAGGCAGATAGATTAGTATTACGCAAGGTGGATATCCTTGCTGCCGTTGAGGAGATTGATGCTGATATCAATGCACGGCAGAGAATTCTCGACATGGAAATAGATTTTCGGCAGAGAATTGATTCGTTTATCAGTTCTCTACCGATGAATTCAGCTAAACTTGAGAAGTTTAATACAAGTCCTTTCGTGCTTATGTTTTATTGTAAGCAACGAGGATATCAGCATATTAGCGAGATTGAGAAAGATATATTACCTGCCAAGTTGTTTTCTTCAATGGAGACATCTGCTGGTAAAATGACGGAGGTCGTTGCTCTCCCCATCTATGGATGGAGTGCAGTTTCAAGCGGGATGCACTCAAGGAAGTCTGTTCTCGATGGTATGAAACTTGATAGTAATATTCTCAGGTTAGCCACACTCAAAAGTGGTCCACGTTGCCTGAATGATGAGATGAGTAAGGATATTGCGGTTGATATCGTGAGTAATTGTGTGGAATGGGCCAGAGAGGCCAGTGTTGACAACATTGATTTTACATATGGTGTTTTGTACGGAACCAGGAGGATATCGAACAAAAAAGATTGGCATATTTTAAGGAATATCTGCGAACAAATACCAGGCAATGATATTTCTATTCCGGCAGAAAATAATTGGTACTGTGCTTTTTCTAAAAGTGATACACATGTCAAGGTTTCAGTACGTATTGGTATAGATTGGTGGAATTATCTTGGAAACCATCAAAATACATTTATAGAAATTTGTATTGCTTTAATACGCGCCTGTGTTGTCGCAACTAATGTTGTTGACCCAGATCGACAATTTACAATTGCTGATCTGGAGTCGGTTGTTTCAACAGATATTGTCCCTGCGGATTATAACGTGAGTCTACTTCAGCGTAGTCAATATCCCTGGCTCTTCTTTCTCTCTAAACATTTCTGTGATGACATCATCGATGAATAGACAAAAAAGGCGCGATCAATTTTGATCGCGCCTCACGCTTCACGCTTCACGCCGCACGCCTCACAAAACCATCGCATACGACCGGTCGATATCCGGCTCGGCGCGGATCTGCTCCATCACCTCATCCGAGGGCAGTTCATCCAGGGTCAGGACCATCATTGCGCGCTGGCGGGGAGACTGGCGGCCCACATACATCCCGGAGATGTTGACATCCGCCGCACCTAGCAGCATGCCCACGCGCCCGATCATACCGGGTCGGTCCCGATGGTAAGTAAACAGTAGCGCCCCGGTAGGTACAAAATCGACCCAGTAGTTATCCGCCTGAATGATATGCGGATCATGCCGCAGCACCGTTCCGCTAAAGACCCGCTGTTCATCGGCGGTATTGGCGCGGATTACCAGCAGTCCCTGGTAGTTCTCCGCCTCGTGGCAGGTGCGCTCGGTGATGCGCATGCCCCGTTCGCGGGCAATCAGCGGCGCATTCACGGGCGTGACGCGCTGCTCGCTGGTTTCAGCCAGCAATCCCTGTAGGATTGCCAGGCGTACCGGCTGCGTATCAACACCTGACAGTTCACCGCAATACTCAAAATCGTAGCTGCGCACCGGCTCCAGCACCAGGTGCCGACAAAGCGCGGCCATCTGGCGGCCCAGGCGGATGTAGGGCTCCAGCACCTGCCAGGCTTCCGGGGCGACAAAGGGAGCATTGACGGCATAGCGCGGTGAGTTGCCGGCCAGCGCCGCCAGCACCCCCTCGGCCACATCGGTGCCGGTCTGCGCCTGCGCCTCGTTGGTCGAGGCTCCCAGGTGGGGCGTCTTGACGATCCGGGGATGATTGATCAGCGCGCTGTTCTGCGGTGGCTCGCTGCTGTAGACATCCAGGGCGGCCCCGCCCAGGTGCCCCGCTTCGAGCGCCTCCAGCAGCGCCTCCTCGTCCACTACGCCGCCACGACTGGCATTGATCAGATACGCGCCCTTCTTCATCATGGCAAGATGGTTGGTATCGAAGAGGCTGCGGGTGCTCTCGACCAGGGGCACATGCACCGAGACTACATCGCTGCGGGCCAGCAGATCTTCCAGATTCACGCTCTCCACGCCGATTTGTGTCGCCCGATCAAACGAGACCACCGGGTCATAGGTCAGCACTTGCATCTCCAGGCCACGGGCGCGGCGGGCGACCTCCGAGCCGATGCGCCCCAGGCCGATCAAGCCCAGCGTCTTCCCGCGCACTTCCCAGCCCATAAACTTGCTCCGCTCCCACTTGCCCGCTTCTACTGAACTGTGCGACTGGGGAATCTGTCGGGCCAGACTGATCAGCAGGCCGATGGTCAACTCGGCCACCGCCACATTGTTGGAGGCCGGCGCATTTACCACCATAATGCCCCGCTGCGTGGCCGCATCAACATCAATATTATCCACACCCGACCCGGCGCGCCCGATTACGCGCAGGCGTGACCCTGCCGCGATAACTTCCGCTGTGACTTTGGTGGCGCTACGGACCACCAGCGCATCATAGCCGGTGATGGCATCCAGGAGTGCCGTCTTGTCCAGGTCAAGCCGTACATCTACCTCAGCCGCTGCCTTGAGTGTTGCCAATCCTTCCGGCGCGATCTTCTCAGCTACAAGAATCCGGTCCACGTGGTCAACTCCTTTAACCAGGCACGACAGAACAGCGATACTATTGCTACTCCATTGTCCACTGGCATTTATCTTCAGTAACTACCCGTTGTCTTCCAGATTACTAACCCTGGTTACATTCATCTCCCCGGCAGCAGCGCCTGCTCAACCGCTTCGCAGATGGCGTGGAGCAGCAGGGTATGCGCCTCCTGGATGCGTGCGGTGTTGCGGCTGGCGATAACCAGCGCCTGATCGGCCAGCATGTACGCTGGGCCGCCATCCTTGCCCAGCAGCGCAATACTTGTGACGCCGCACTCCCGGGCCGCAGTCAGGGCCGCCAGGATGTTGGGTGAGACGCCGCTGGTGCTGAAGCAGACCAGCAGATCGCCGGGGTGGGCCAGCGCCTGCAGGTGGCGCGCAAAGATCTGTTCATAGCCGTAGTCGTTGGCGATACAGGTCAGAGCGGTCACATCGGCCCCCAGGCAGACGGCGGCCAGCGGTCGCCGGTCGCTCCGGTAGCGGCCCACCAACTCCTCGGCCAGATGCAGTGCATCGGTGGCACTGCCGCCATTGCCACAGGTGAAGAGCGTCCGTCCCGCAAGCAGCGCCGTGGTGATGAATGCGGTGATTTGCTCGACCTGATCCGCCTGGGCATGCAGCGACTGCAGCACTGTCAGGCTTTCATCCAGTTGATTGCGAAAAGAAATGCCGGGCATAGTTTCTCACTCTGCGTTCCGCATTCTGCGTTCCGCATTCTGCGTTCTGCGTTCTGCGCTCTGCGTTCCGCGCTCTGTGCTCTACGCTCTCTGCTCTACCGACTGCTCCCGTTCCCACGCAGCCACGGCCAGACCGGAGGCAACCCCGGTGAAGACATCCATCTCCTGCAGCCGCTCTTCCCCAAACTTCTGCGTCAGCATGCGCACAAAGCGTGGGATGCGCGACGAGCCGCCGGTACGCAGCACCACATCGATATCGGCGGCCGTCAGATCGGCGGCCGTCAGTGCCCGATCAATGCAGCGCTCGACCTCGCGTACATCCGGCCCGATCAGCCGCTCAAAGTCCCAGCGGGGAATGCGCTCGGCAAAATCGATTTCGCCCATGTGCATGCTCAACACCGTCTCGGACGCTTCACTCAGGTGTACCTTGGCCGCTTCCACCTTCTCGTAGAGGGGCAAGCCAAAGTTCTGGCGGACCAGCGAGCGGAGCGCCTTCATTTCGTGCGGCTTATCGCTGATTGCAACAGCTTCTTCAATTATCTGGAAATATTTAGGCTGCGTCAGATCGGTAATCGTCTGCCACTCGGAGAGATGCTCCAGGATATGCACTGGGAAGGGCAGGCGGCGTGGTCCCAGGGTTGCGCCTGCGCCAAAGTGGGGCAGCATGCGCCCCATAAACAGTCGCTGATCGAGCAGATCGCCACCGACCGGCACACCGTCGTTTGCCAGAAAGGTCCGGTTGCCACGCGCATCCAGTTGCATAATGGTCACGTCAAGCGTACCACCGCCAAAGTCGAAGACCAGCACCCGCCGTTCTTTGCCATAGGTGCCGCGCGCATACGAGAGCGCGGCTGCGGTCGGCTCCTCCAGGAAGGTGACATTGGGCAGCCCCGCTGCTTCACAGGCCCGCTGCATCCGCGTAAACGCGCGCTGGTCGGCGGTTGTGTCGGCGGCATAATGCACCGGACGACCAACCACTACGCCCGTAATCGGCTGTTCCAGCACCTGTTCAACCCGCTCCAGGATCATGCGCAGCACCAGGGAGATCAGCGCCTCAAGCGAGTAGTGTTTCCCAAAGACATTGGTGCCGGTGAAGGCGAGATCACGCAGCCCGGACTTGAGCGACTGGAAGAGTCGTCCCGGCGCGCCGGCATCAACATTGACATAGAGCGCCTGTGTCACCGTACCCGACTCGGCGAAGGTGATCTCGGCATCGCCAATATATTTCCACTCGTAGTCAATCTCGCGGCCCACGTTGCCCTCGGTATAGCGGTTGATCGCTTCGCGCCCGACGAACGGCACACCAGTGCGGGTAATAAACAGCGTCGAACGCATAATGTTTGGATTGGTATTGACCGGATCCAGCGGCAACAGGCGCAACGTCGTGCCGTCATATACCGCTACGCTCGAGTTGGTTGTCCCAAAATCCAGGCCAATATGCATCGGTTCCTCCTTGGGGCCGCCGGCCGGTACCGGCAGGGCGCTTCCCAGGTGTGTCACATTCCTTCGTTCCGCTGTGCAACACAAAAGAGCCGATGGTACATGGAGATACCAATCGGCCTGTGTAGCAGAGAGATAAGCATACTCGATGAACCCCCGGTTGTCAATCAGGGTCCGGCACATTGCTTGCGAACTTCAGATTGGGTATAACCGGTGTAAATTATCCTGATGTACCGGCATCGAATGGATGCAGATGCGGTTGTCTAACCAGAGTGGCAGTGATGGTTATGTTATGATCGCGTAACGATCCAACTCTTGACAATGCTATGATGCGCTGTATAATTCAATCACGATTGAATTATCTACAGGAACATGCTCATGACAATTGAAGCGCAGCCGGATATCGACCAACTGGTGGTCTGGTTGAAAATCCTGGCCGAGCCGCGCCGTCTTCAGATCATGCATTTGCTCATGGATGGCGTGCAGTGCAACTGCGAGCTGGGCAACCAGCTTCAGATGGCGCCTAACCTGATCTCGCATCATCTGAGTGTGCTGCGTAAGGCTGGTCTGGTAGACATGGAACGGGATGGGTACGATGGACGCTGGGTATACTACCGTGTCAATCAAGCCACACTGGATGCCCTGAATACTGCATGGAACACGTTCTTCGATCTCCAGCGCATTCAGCCCCGCCATCCTGCCTGTGGTCCACGCGCCGAGTGATGCTAGAAGCCAATTATCGATTGACCGAAATGGAGTGAACAGAGGTTGCTTTTTTTACTCGATAGTTCAATACTCATTGAATTATTAGTAAGTATGGTTTCGCCATACACAGGAGCTATATGTTATGTCTGAGATCACAACAACCGCCCCCCGCCGTGCAGAGGGCACCCGGCAGCTCTCGCTACTGGATCGCTTTCTCACGCTGTGGATCTTCCTGGCAATGGCCATTGGGGTTGCCGCCGGCTATTTTATGCCGGGAGTTGAAGGATTCATCAACCAGTTCCAGGTAGGCACAACCAACATTCCCATTGCTATTGGCCTGATCCTGATGATGTATCCGCCCTTTGCCAAAGTGAAATACGAAGAGTTGGGCGAAGTCTTTCACAACCGCAAGGTACTGGGACTCTCGCTGGTGCAGAACTGGGTGATCGGCCCGATCTTAATGTTCGTACTGGCGGTTATCTTCCTGCGTGGCTATCCCGAGTACTTTGTCGGCCTGATCTTGATCGGGTTGGCACGCTGTATTGCGATGGTGATAGTCTGGAATGAACTGGCAAAAGGTGACACTGAGTATGCCGCCGGACTGGTAGCATTTAACAGCGTATTTCAGGTATTATTCTATAGTATATATGCATGGGTTTTTATTACCGTACTGCCGCCGCTGGTTGGTATGCAGGGTAGCGTGGTACAGATCGGCATGGGTCAGATTGCCGAGAGTGTCTTTATTTATCTCGGTATTCCTATGATTGCCGGCTTTGCGACGCGTGTCATCCTGCTCCGGATGAAGGGCCGTGAGTGGTATCAGACCCACTTTATCCCCCGGATCAGCCCGCTGACCCTGATCGCCCTGCTGTTTACGATTGTGGTGATGTTTAGCTTGAAGGGCGATCTGATTGTGCAGATTCCCTTCGATGTGGTACGGATTGCCATTCCGCTGCTGTTGTACTTTGTGATTATGTTCCTGGTGAGTTTCTGGATGGGCCGTTTGATTGGCGCAGACTACTCCAAAACAACCACGCTGGCGTTTACTGCGGCCAGCAATAACTTTGAGTTAGCTATTGCGGTAGCTGTGGCTGTTTTTGGGATCGGTTCCGGCGTAGCCTTCGCGTCCGTGATCGGGCCACTGGTAGAAGTGCCCGTGATGATCGGTCTGGTAAATGTGGCATTCTATTTCCAACGGCGCTATTTTGCTCAGGAACCACGTCCGGCGGAGGCGCGCACTGTAGCGGCGGCGGCTGAGGCCTGTCCTCCACCTCAGAATGTGCTGCCGAAAAGACGTTCTGATTGAGCCATGATGTTCCCTATATATCTTTCCAGGGTGATATTCAAAGTTGATTGCACCATCTTGCTGCATGCTCTCGTCTATCAGGAAACCGCAGTATGAGGGTTGTGGTAGTATATGGAAAGAACAAACAACAGCAAACAACATCCACCTTCCAACAGTTCATTTGTTCGCTGTTTTTTGTTTTCTGTTTCGTAACCGTTCAGTCCTCCACCAGAGTTGGCGCAGGTTGATCCACTAGTGGGCAACTATGCATCGGACAGAGAGCAAGGCGCTCTAGCCAGGTGCAGCAGTGGTGTAATCAGCAGGTACAGGGTGCCACGAGTGCGTAGACTCGACCTGTTTTACGGATAACCCATTGCCGCGCGCAATCCTTCAGCAAAGCGGCGTGCGCCACCCTGGGCGGGATGGCGCACTTTGATATGCGGAATGTCCAGCAAGCTCAGCGCCCGGTCGGCGGTATTGCCCATAGCAATAACCAGAATGTCGGGGAACAGCGCCCGGATAGCAGCCAGAAAGGGCTGACCCTGGCGAATCTCGGCGGCGCGTGGGAGGCGATTGCTCTGCGGATTGTCGGGACGATGCGGGTGAAATGGGTAGGCATTCCAGCCGACGGTGACAACATCCAGGGTCCGCACTTCGCGCCAGACAATCGTCGCCGTCTGCTCCGCCGAAATGCGCCCGTCATGTGTGGCGCAGGCAAACCCCCGCGCAACCCCAAAGAGTCCCGGTGGCTCAATTCCTTCCAGCAGCAGCCGTTCGCTGGTGAAGGGCACCCCCGTCCGTCGCGCTCCCAGGTACCCGGGCGCTTCTCCCACCAGCAACAACTGTGGGCCGCGCGCCAGCGCCTGTTCCAGAGCGCGCCGCAGGTTGTTCCGACGAATGGCATTCCCCGGCGTGCCGTCGGCGGCATACTGGTTGGTGGCATCAACCGCAACGGTCGCCTGGGCCAGATCGGTCATGAACATGTCAAGCAGCATAGGTATTGTCCTTCGCTGACTCATTCACAGGCGTTACGCGGTCGGTTCCAAACCAGGCGTTTATCTGGATAACCGGTCCGACTCGCCTGCGGCAGCATGGTACATTCTTTTTCTTCCGCCCTGCCGGAGGCGATATCCCCCGCCAAACATAGGATCGCCTGATACATGGCAGCATTGGCCGTTTCGCGGATTTCGCTCATGTCGTGGTGTTCGTGGTCCAAACTCCCACCGCATAACTCCTGTCAAGTTGAAAGGAAACAGAACGTGCGCTACAATCGGCATACTGTGGATCATACCACTCCTGGTAAAGACAGCGTTGTCGCCGGCAGCACTGCCGTTGTAGGCTGACCATGGTCGGTCAGTTGGGATGAGGATAGCCGATGAATAAACTGTTGACCTGCATCGGGGAGATTTTAATTGATTTTTTGCCGCTTACGGCAAATGGAACGACCACCGGCTTTAGTATGCATCCGGGCGGCGGCCCATTCAATGTCGCCGTCGGGTTGGCCCGCCTGGAAGAACCGGTCGCCTTTGCCGGCAAGGTATCGCGCGATTTCTTTGGGCGTTACCTGCGCACCTATGTTGAGGCCCAGGGCATTGATGCGCGCTTTCTGCTCACATCTGATGCTGCACCCAGTACGCTCGCGTTTGTGGCGATGGAAGCCGGTGAGCCGGTGTTCACCTTCTATGGCGAGGGGACCGCCGATGCGCTCCTGCGCCTGGAGGAACTGCCGGCCGCGCTCTTTGAAGAAACCGCCATCCTGCATTTCGGTGGGATCAGTCTGCTGCGTGGCACCACGCCGGGAGCAGTGCTGACGACGGTCGAGCGACTGAAGGGCCAGGCGCTGCTCTCATTTGATCCGAATATGCGGCCAAAGTTGATTCATGAAGAACGCAGCTACCGCAATGTGCTGCAGAGTTTCTTTCGCCTGGCCGACCTGGTAAAGATCAGTGCTGCCGATATCGCCTGGCTCGCGCCGGGACAGCCGGTTGAGCAGGTCGCGGTTGATCTGCTTGATCAGGGTGCCGCCATGGTAATTGTTACCCGGGGCAGTGCAGGTGTGCTGGCATTGCGGACCGCGTCCGCCGGCGAACCGGAGCGGTGGGAGGTTCCTCCCGTCCAGGTACGGGTTGCCGATACGGTTGGCGCGGGTGATGCATTTAGCGCCGGTTTGCTGGCCGCTCTGTCCCGGCAGGGTGTAAGCTCACGCGCCGATCTGCTGAAGCTGCCCGCCGCGGCTGTTGCCGAAGCGCTGCACTTTGCCGCCACAGTTGCCGCGCTGACCTGTAGCCGCACTGGTGCAAATCCGCCGACTAGTGCCGAAGTTGCGCAGTTTATTGGGAAGTCGTAGTCTGTAGTCCGTAATCCGTAGTCTGGAAGTGCTTTTATGCAATATGTAAAACATATCCAGAGAGAGGAATCGCTATGACGCAGGAACCCAAGTGGGAGATGACCGAGCATGGATGGCATGGAGTCGCTTTGTTGACGGGTGGTATCCAGTGGCATGCCTTTGTTGAACATGTCGATGCCCCGCAACACCTGACCTGGGCCGGAACAACCTTCGAGAGCCTGAGCGATGCGCAGGACTGGTGTCGCGCGGAGATTGCGCTGCTCCGGCGTCAGCATGGGCCGGGGGGGCCGGGTGCTACGCCGCCGCCGCTGACCACCCCGCCGCAACTGGATGCCTGGGGTTGGCTGTGGGACACGCTGAGTCGGGAACTGGGTGAACTGCGGACGACTGAGGTCCGTGATGAGTTTGCCCGCCGCCGGCGCGAAGAGAAGCTCCAGAATTCGTAGGTGTCAGCGCGTAGAGGTTGCGGGAAAGCGATAAGCGGAATGGAGATAGTCGCTGCGTCCCGCTTCAGGTTGCTCCGGGCATGAGTGCTCTATGGGTGGGACGGACCGCATGCTGGTATGAATGTTGCACCGACGATTGGCTGATCATACATTCCATACTGCGGACGATGTGCAAAGTCGTGCATGGTGCTATCCTGAACGTAGCAACCACAATGGTTGAGAACACGAAAGGATACACACAGTGCAAACGCAATTAACGCGCACAAGCAATGATAAACTGGTCGCTGGTGTCTGTGGCGGTCTGGCCCGCTACTTCAACATCGACAGCACCATCGTCCGGCTGGTCTTTCTGGTCGCCATCCTGAGCGGCGTCAGCCCGCTGGTCTACATCGTGCTCTGGATCGTGATGCCGGAAGATACAACCGTCGGCGCAAGGCCCAATGCAATGACCGACGGCACGCAGAACTCCACGAATAACGAGTGGCAGTATGATCCCTACACGGGGCAGCGGGTCGAGCGGTAACAGTTGAGCGGTAACAAATGTTGGCTGATTGCTACAACGGGCGGGCTGCGTTCAAGAAACGCAGCTCGCCCGTTTTGTGGTTTTATGGCCCGGTCCAGCCATGGATCTCGACTGTTTCTCGGATCGCATCTTCCAGGGCAGTAAATGCAGGGAGTGTCCGCAGTGGGGCAAAATCGTCGATAAAATCGGCGACACGTTGCGCCAGCCGGCTGACTGGTAGTTTCTTGCGCCTGCGTCCACTCAGACCGCTGGCCGTGCGCAGTAGTTCGTATAAAACTTCTTTTGGATCGGGCAATCCCTCAACGTGCTGTAGACGCGGAAGATCCAGGCGGTCGCGTCCGTTTGGATTACCCGCTGCGGTACGGATAGCCGGCTCATCGAACCCCACCAGCCCCAGCAGACAGCCCACCCCGTTCGAGTTTGGATTACCCGCTGTGGTACGGATAGCCGGCTCATCGAACAGCAGCCAGGCCTCCTGCATACGTACGGGAATAACACAAACTGTTGGTGGCAGTTGAACAGCTTCTTCAAGCACCCGCACTATTTCTTGCCGGCGCGACAGGTATGGTTCACCTTCTGCATCACGATGCACAAACAGGAGATCACACGGATAGAGATCAACACTTGTTCGCATCCGTTCCAGCAACCCGCGCGGAGGTTTCGGCAGCCGTCGGAGATCGGCCCAATCAGCCTGAACTGCCATTTCTACGCCATGCGTTCGTAGGAGCCACGTCAAAATAGGTAGCAGTGCGCGATCAGAGGGACCATCGGACAACAAGGTGTAACGTAACTCCCTCATGCCTCCTCTCCAAACGGCAAGAGTAACTGCTGGAGATCAGGCCGACTGGCGACGCTGCGCCGTGTACCACGGGTATGCTTCGCTTCTGCCGGCTGGTCCGCCGGTTCACCAGATGCAAACGTTTCATCTGCCGATGCCAGGGGATTTAAGTATGCCGGCAATTTTCCCCGGGAGACGATACGTTGATCGTCGGCCTCCTGTTGACGCCAGGTATCCGGTAGATAGCTAAAGGCTAACCGCTTGAACCGCTTATCGCCACGGGTCAGTTCCTTAAGTTCGGCCACCAGCAGGCTATCATCGGGTACCTGCCCCACAACTGCCGGTGAGTGCGTGTTGATAATCACCTGACGCAACGGATTATCCAGACCAACCGGCTCTTCAACATTTTTGTGAAAAAAGCCGGGCTTCTTCCGCCCTGCCGGAGGCGATATCCCTCGCCAAACACGGGATCGCTTGATCCATGTCGGCATTGGCAGGTTCGCGGTTTTCGTTCATGTCGTGGTGTTCGTGGTCCAAACCTCCACCGCGTAACTCCTGTAAATTACACGACGTACGCGGTGGACGATCAACCCGGACGTTTCACCAGATGAAATGCAGCCATCGCCTGCGGCAGCATGGTACTTTTTGATCTTTTTCACAAACATGTTGCACGAAGTGCAACATGTTTGTGAAAAAGAATGGAATCTTCCGCCCTGCCGGAGGCGAAATGTCCTTTCGGGTGAGCAACCGCGTACGTCGTGTAATTTACACGACGTACGCGGTGGACGATCAACCCGGACGTTTCACCAGATGAAATGCAGCCATCGCCTGCGGCAGCATGGTACTTTCTGGATCTTTTTGGAAAAAAAGTGGCTCGGAGAGCCACTTTTTTTCCAAAAAGGATGTCCGATTCCACCCTGCCGGCGGCGAAATGTCCTTTCGAGTCAGTGACCGCGTAAGTCCTGTAAATTAAAAATATGTGACAGCGACATTTTTTGAAATGTCCTTATTCTGTATCAGCAAGCGCTAAAACCGCGACTGTGTACCCAGACGGCCGCCAGATCCGCGCAGTTGTTTGAAAACAAATTTGCAAGGCCGGGTATAATACGCGCATTCAAAGTGGGAGCCCGGCAAACCAGGTCTGAAGGGAGGTGTCTGGCAGCTTAACCCGGTGGACGACCCGATGTCGTTCTACCTGCAAACCTGAACATTACAATAGACTGGCACTCCGGTGTGCTCAGTAAAGGAGGAAACATGTCAACCCCGAATCGGAGACGATCCCCTGATCGCATCCTGTTGACACTGGGTCTGCTGCTCATTGTTGGACTGGCGGCAATTCTGCCGGCCTCTGCGCCGACAACTCAGGCGCAGCAACAGCCCATTGAGCAAATGCGGGCCTTCTGGGTGGACTCAGCCAACCCAGGTTACCGCAACCATCCCCAGGTTGATGAACTGGTTGCGAATGTTGTCCGCGCCAATGCCAACACCATCGTCGTCCAGATGCGACGGCATGGTGACTCGCGCTACAACAATAGCATTGAACCACGCGCTGTCGATCCGCGCCTTGCCCCTGCTGATGAGTTCGATCCGCTGGCTTATCTGCTTGCGAAAGCGCACTCCGAGGGGATTAAGGTCCATGCCTGGCTGGTCGTCTCCGTCACCTGCCGGCGATCTGATCCGCTGTGGGGCCATCCCCAGCATGTCTGTACCCACCACGGTCCCACGGTGCCTGATCCGGAGCGCTGGACAACGGCGACCTACAACGGCACCCAGGTGGGCGACCTCGATCCGGGGCATCCCGGGTCAGTCTTGCATATGGAAGCGGTTGTTCAGCATCTGCTGCGCAACTATCCGGCCCTGGACGGCATCCACTTTGACTTTATTCGCTATGGTGATATTAACTATGGCTACAACCGGGTGAGCCTGGATCGCTTTAACCAGGCGCATGGCTTTGCCCCCAACTATCGCCCGGCTCCGAGTGACCCGCTCTGGAGCCAGTGGCGGCGCGACCGCATGACCGAGTTGATGCGCCGGCTCTACATCCGCAGTAAGGAAATTAATCCGAAGATCGAGGTCAGTATTGCCGCGATCACCTGGGGCGGCGTCGGCAGTTATAACCCGAACGATTGGCCCAACTCGGCGGCCTACTCGCGTGTGTTCCAGGATTGGAAAGCCTGGCTGGAGGAGGGTATTATTGATTTTGCCATGCCCATGCACTACTTCGAGGATGGCGAAACACGCAGCCGGAACTGGTACAATAGCTGGATCTCCTGGGGCCGGGAAAACACCGGACGCCGGGCGATTGTCGCGGGTATGGGCTCCTGGCTCAACACGCGCGAGCAGGGGATTGATCAGGCCCGGCGTGCGCTGACGCCTGATGCCCAGGGACGGGCCCATGCCGGTGTGGCCTTCTACTCCTACAATCAGCCCTACGCGCGGAGCACCTATGAAGGCCGTCGCCAGTTTATGGACCAGTTGCGCGAGACGGTCTTCTCACAACCTGTCGTTGCTCCCAACTGGCCCTGGGTTGACTACCCGACCACGGGGCATCTCCAGGGTATGGCCTGGGTCGATGGGCAGATTGTTCCGAACGCGCATGTCTCGCTCTTCAAGGATGGCAACTGGGTGCGCGATATGACGGCCGCGTATGACGGCTGGTACGGCGCGGTTGAACTGGAGCCGGGCACCTACACGGTTGTGATCCATGGTCCGAATGACCGTACGATTGAACACCAGGTCGTGATTAAGGCCGGAAT
Source organism: Chloroflexaceae bacterium (assembly GCA_034436755.1). GTDB lineage: Bacteria > Chloroflexota > Chloroflexia > Chloroflexales > Chloroflexaceae > CAKZQX01. The sequence continues at coordinate 40,146 of DAOTVB010000110.1, forward strand.
GGTCATGAACGGTCCGTAGTTCCTACGGATCGGATTGGTTAGCGTGAAGCGGCGAAGCCAGGAAAGGCTTCGCCGCTTTGCTTTTGCGCCTTTCGCAGCAACAATGCGTATCTGCTCTCGGTTTTAATAGCATTGACATCTTCGGTTAACATGTTCTTAACTTTCACCAGGTACGCTATTTCTGAACCATAATTGCATTTTTCTAATAGAACCAGCCTATGCCTGAGGAACGTGGGAGCCATACTCCCGGCGTATCGGGTGGCGTAAGCCATGCCTGCGCGATCCATAGGCATTCCAGGCAGGTCGGACATATCCCTGGCGCATTATTGCTTCATAAAAGAGGAAACAGGTACGCGCGTGTCCTTACCTAAGCAGCTTGCATCCATTTCATCCTCATCGTCGAGACCATCCCGGCGCTTCGGTTTCAACTGGCCCACTGCCAGTTTTCGTACGAAACTACTCGCGCCACTCCTCCTCCTGATGACACTTTCTATACTAGCCAGCGCCGTAGGCTTTATCTTCAGCACCAATGCCACCCGCAACACACTCCTTGATGGGCAACTCAGCGAAGATATCCAGCGCCTGACTGAGGAGCTACGGTTGCGTGAAGACGAGGTCAGTCAGAGTGCCCGGTTACTGGCAACTGATCCGGAATTAATCCTGGTGTTACGTCAGGATACCTTTCGCCAGGGCAGCTATGTGGTGCTTGACCTGGACCGCCGCGCCTTGCGGGTGCGTGACCGCTTTCAACTGGATCAGGTGATGGTGGTCAATGCCGAAGGACAGCCGCGCGTAAATATTGTGGCCCAATCTTACCTGAGCCAGATCAGCGTTATGGATCATGACCGACTGGAGGCCTGCCGGCAAGCGGAGCAGACCCTCCTTGTGCATACCCGGCTCGAAAACGAAAAGGGCGAGAACGAAACGGCAGTACTTCTGATCGGCTGCGCGCCGATCTGGAATAAGCCTGACGCGCCGGACAACGCCACGCTGCTGGGCACCACCTATACCTTTTTGAATCTCATTGAGACAATTCCCGAATTGCGTCGCGAGCTGGGGCTGCTGTCCGAGGTAGAACTGGTTGCCGACACGCTGCTGGTCTCTACCCTGGTCGATGTCGATCAGGCTGCACCTGAGGCATCAATGCCCCACCACACTGACGGCAGCTATCGTACCGCTACCACAACCGTCGCGCTTGGAACCGATCCGGTTCAAATTACCCTGCTGCGTAGCACCGCCGAGATCGATGCAATTGTTGCAACCGGATTGCAGGCCGTAGTAATCAGTAGCATTCTCACACTGCTGTTGCTGCTGGCCGTAGGCACCATAATTGCCCGCTCGCTGACCCATCCGATTCTGAAGCTGGCCGGGGTGGCGCAGGCCGTCGCTGAGGGTGACCTCTCACGGCGAGCGCATCTGACCCAGCAGGACGAAGTCGGGCAGTTGGGACGGGCCTTTGACCATGCCACCGCGACGATCACCGACCTGATCGATCACCGCGCGCGCGAGGCCGGCAAGTTTCACGCCATTTTGCAGAGTATCGCCGATGGCGTGCTGGCGGTGGATACCGCTGAGCAGATTGTACTGGCCAACCCGGCGGCCGGGGCACTGCTGGAGTGTCCCCAGGAGCACCTGGTCGGGCAACCGCTGACCAGGCTGCTGGCGACCGATGATCCGATTCTGCTGACCGGCATGCAGCAGGTGATTGACCAGATCCGCAGCGAACTGGTTGATCCTGATCGGATGCCGACCGAAGAACGGGTCGTGCTGGGCTCACGCGTCGTACGTTTGCAGAGTGCGCCCACTCTGGGCAGCGGCAACATTCTCACCGGCGCAGTAGTGATCATCCAGGATATCACCCGCGCAGTGGAATCCGAACGCGCCAAGAGTGAGTTTATCGCTACCGCCTCCCACGAACTGCGCACTCCTCTGACCGGGATCAAAGGCTTTCTTTCGCTCTTGCACCTGGATAACCTGGACAATTTGACGGAAACCCAGCGCATCGGCATAGATGCCATCGCGCGCCAGACCGATTACCTGGTGAATCTGGTGAATGATGTGCTCGAAACTGCGCGCTTTGATCGAGGCACGGTGCGATCCGAGCGCCGCTGGGTTGATCTGCGCGATGCACTGGAAGAGGCCGTGGCAAGTATGCAGTCGCTCCTGCTAACCCGTCAGATTGAAATCCAGGTCGATCCGGCACCGGATCTGGCACTTCTCTGGATCGACGGGCTGCATCTGCGGCGCATTCTAACGAATATTATTTCTAATGCCATTAAGTATACTTATAAAGGCACAGGAAAGATCTACGTGCATGCGTATGAGATCTATGATCCGACATGCCTGCCCACCTCCCCAACCGGCAACCAGCCCTGGAAGCATAAGCGTGAGCACTCAATCCTGATCGAGGTCAAAGATAACGGTGTCGGGATCAAGGCCGAGGATCAACCGCGCATCTTTGGTCGCTTCTTTCGCTCGGAGAACCCACTGAGTGTTGAGGTTGGCGGGACGGGCCTTGGTCTGGCAATTACCCACTCGCTGGTGCGCTTGCATGGCGGGCAGATCGGCTTCTGGAGCCGGGAAGGTGCCGGCAGTTGCTTCTGGGTGCGCTTCCCCGTCACCAGTACCGAACCGATCGATGCCGAACCGGAGCAGCAACGGCTCGATGAGCGCACATTCAGTTTGTAACGAAGGAGCAGCTATGCACATGCGCTGCCTGGGACTATGGATTGTGCTGATACTGGGCTTGACCGGCTGCAGTAACGCGTCCGCGTGGCTGCCGGTGCGAGTGGCAACGCCCACCCCCGCCGCTGAGTCGGTCGCCGCCGCTGCCCCGGCAGACGACTACGACCCTGTTGTACCTACAGCGACCTCGGTTCTGGGGCGACTGACATTTGCCGGCAGCACCACTGTCCAGCCCCTGGTCGAGCAACTGCGTGTTGGCTACCAGGAGCGCTATCCCCAGGTCGATCTGGAAATGGCTGCGGGTGGCTCGGTGGTGGGGATCAACGCGGTGCAGGATGGCAGTGCCGATATCGGGATGGCCTCGCGGGAGTTGCGCGAAACAGAATACCGTCCAGGGATGGAACGTTACCAGATCGCCATTGATGTGCTGGCAATTATTGTCCATCCCGATAACCCGATTGACGATATCAGCCGCGCACAACTGCAGGGGATTTACCTGGGGGACATTACCAACTGGACCGAGATTGGTGGCGCGGATATGCCCATCATGCCCGTGATCCGGGAGATCAGCTCGGGGACGCGAGGTGCATTTGATGATATTGCGCTGGATGGAGCCGACCCGGTAGAAACTGCGGATACGCAGATTACCGCCGGCGAAGTTGAAACCCGCGTTGCCGAAACTTCGGAGGCTATCGGCTATGTCGGCTTTGGGAACATTGGGCAGAATGTCAAGGTATTAACCATTGACGGCGTGCCACCCAACCCGGAAACCGCGCAGAGCGGCGACTACCAGCTTCAGCGCCCGCTGCTGCTGCTGCTCGGTCCCCTCAGCCGGCCACTGGCATGCACCTTTGTCACTTTTGCCCTGAGTGATGCCGGCCAGACGATTGTTGCGGCTGACGGCTGGGTGCCGGTGGCGCAAACCACGCCACCCCCTGCCTGCAGCAATACGGAGTAGAGCAGACTGCCGGCGGTCGGTTTATGCTGTTCCATCCGCACCGCCAGGCATCTCGTCGTGTGCCGGGACCACCACCACCTGTTCGGCCAGTGGGCGCGCCAGCGAGAGATGGTTGCCCGCAACCTCCAGCAGCAGTACACCTTCGGCCGTCACCGCCAGCACCACCACAACCGCATCCGGGGTAATGCCCTGAGCATACAAGAACTCCCGCGTAACCATATCGCCATCTATGCCGACAACATGACCCGGCTCGCCGACGGGTAACAGGGGCAACGCAAACGTCGGGCGGTCCACCGGAATGCTGTTACCGGTGGGAATGGGCTGGTTCTGGGGGCTGCGGGTCGGATTGCCCAGGAATGCCGCCAGTCGGTCGGCAACTTCGTCCGGGGTGACATGCTCCATGCGACAGGAGATATCCTCGGCGGCATGGGGCTCCATACTGAGCTTCTCAACCAGAAACACCTCCCACAACCGGCGCCGGCGCAAAATGCGTTGCGCAATAGCCTCGCCCTGCGGCGTGAGGGTGACCCCCTTGTAGGGTTCATAGGTCAGCCAGCCCTCCCCCATCAGGCGGTGACACATCTCGTTTGCCGAAACCGGAGAGATGGCAAGCTCCTGCGCCAGCAGCGACAACGGCACCGGGCGCGTGCCCTTCCGCAACATCGCCACCCGCAGCAGGTACATCTCAACACTCTCGCTCATCTCAACGCTGTCACTCATTGTTCCCCTCGTCGTGATAATGTGCCGGCAGTGGCACGGCTCAAACCCGCGTGATTCTATTCTACCACTGCCCACAAAACTGGTGGCAACCATGCTGCCGCACACCGGAAAGCAATATGCTAGAATGACCAGTGCAGCATGCACCGGAAGGCGACACCGGCCGGCTGCCCGATACATCACACACGCAAGAGAAGAGATCCATGCTCACCTTCATTTTCCCGGCGTTCCTCTGGTTGCTCCTGTTGCTGCCGCTGCTATGGCTGTTTACGCTGCTGGTACGGCATGGCGGTGGTATCCGGTATGGCTGGCGCTTCTGGACGAGTCTGCTACTGCGCTCGCTGATCCTGGCGACCCTGGTGCTGGCGCTGGCCGGAACGCAGTTGGTGCAACCCGTTGATGACCGGCAGATCGTGTTTCTGCTCGACAGCAGTGACTCGGTGGCCCTGTCGCAGCGGGCACGCGCCGAAGCCTATATTCAGGATTCCCTCACCGCGATGCCGGCCGATGCACAGGCCGGTATTGTGGTGTTTGGCGAGCATGCCCAGGTGGAGCGGCTGCCCGGCTCGGCGCAGATGCTGGGCACCATCTCTAACATTCCTCCGGGTACGCAGACCAATATCGCCGATGCGATCCAACTGGGGCTGACCATGCTGCCCGCCGAGGCACAGCGACGGCTGGTGCTGCTTAGCGATGGCGGGGAAAACAGCGGCGATGCTCAGGCGGCCGCACGGTTGGCGGCCGCGCAAGGCGTGCCGATTGATGTTGTCCCGCTCAGCGGTGTGGCGGATGGATTGGATGTGCAGATCAGCGGGCTGGAACTGCCCGCCACGGCCGGGGAAGGCCAGCAGTTACGCCTGGTGGTCGATCTGGAGAGCCGCGGCCCCGGCGGGAGCCTGCCGACCGAGGCGCGGCTCCAGGTTGAGCAGCGCTTCACGCTCACATCGAGCGAAACGCTGGTCGATCAGCCGGTCGAACTGACGGGGGAGCCACAGCGTTTCACCGTGACGTTGCCCCCACCCACAGCCGATTTTAATCGCTATGTAGTCCGGTTGCTGGCTCCCGGAGATGTGCGCCAGGAAAATAATCTGGTTGAGGGCTTCACCCTGGTGCAGGGCCGCCCGCGCCTGCTGCTGATCACCGGCAACCCCGATGCCGCCCGCAACCTCAACACGGCACTTACGGCGGCCGATCTGATGGTCGAACAGGTGCCACCGGATCAGGCTCCTACCAGTCTGGGCGATCTAATCGCCTACGACGCCGTGATTCTGGTCGATGTAACTGCGGATGAGTTGGGCCAGACTGCGGCGATTCTGGCGGCCTATGTGCGCGATCTAGGGCGCGGTCTGGCGATGATCGGCGGTACGCGGTCGTTTGGGATGGGTGGCTGGCGCAACACGCCGGTGGAGGAGGCGCTGCCGGTGGAGATGAATCTGCGCCCGGAGGTCAGCCAGCCCCCCGTCAGCATTGTGGTGATTATCGACGTATCGGGTAGTATGGCGCAGGAAGAGGGTGGCTATAGCAAGGTGCAACTGGCCGCTGCCGGTGCCGCCCGCATCGCTGCGCAACTGCGTGATGAAGACGAGATTACCGTGATTCCCTTCGACACGCAGTCCCAGGGGACGGTCGGGCCGCTGCCGGGGACGCAACGGGCCGAGGCAATTGAACGGGTGAGCCGGATCGGGGCCGGTGGCGGGGGCATTAATATCTACGATGCGCTGCAGAAGGCCGCCGGCTACATCCGCGACAGCGAGAAACCGGTGCGCCATATCATCACGCTGACCGACGGCAGCGACACGGTGCAGCAGGAGGGTGCGCCCGCCCTGGTAGACGAACTGCGTGCCGAGGGCGTGACGGTCTCCTCGGTGGCGATTGGGCAAGGCAAGGATGTGCCCTTCCTGGAAGATATTGTCCAGCGCGGCGTGGGGCGCTTCTTTCTGACGGAGCAGGCCCGCGATGTCCCGGAGATCATGGCCCAGGAAGCCACTTCGTTGATCCAGCCCCTGATCATCGAGGAGGAGTTTGTGCCGCGCCGCTTCGGGAACCACCCGATCTTGCGAGATGTTACGGCCGTGCCGCCGCTCTATGGCTATGTGGCAACCAGCCCCAAAGAGAGCGCCCAGGTGTTGCTGGCCTCTGATCGGGAAGATCCGGTGCTGGCTGTCTGGCAGTATGGCCTGGGTCGCAGCCTGGCCTGGACCCCCGATATGCAGGGCCGGTGGGCGACCGACTGGGTCCGCTGGCCGGAATTTCAGCGCGTGACGGCGCAGATGATCACCTGGCTGCTCCCGCCGGATAACGCGCAGCAGTTGGCGCTGGATACCCGGACGGTGAACGGGCAACTGCTGCTGACCGCTCAGGCAACCAGCACAACCGGCACACCGGCAACCGGACTACGCGTGGCGGGCCAGATGGTTGCCGGCGATGGGCAGGCCATCGAACTGCTGCTCAAAGAGGTGACGCCGGGGCAGTATAACCTGGCCTTGCCGGATGCCCCCGCCGGTGTCTATCTGGTGCAACTGGTGGCAACCGATGCTGCCGGTCAGCCCCAGGCCAGCGTGACCGGCGGCGCGGTGGTGCCCTTCTCCGGCGAGTATCGCAGCCAGGGTGACAACCCGGCCCTCCTGGAGCTGCTGGCGGCAACGACGGCGGGACGAACCAGCCCATCCCCCGTGGCCGTCTATGATCATCCCGGACAGCAGACGGGGTTGGTACGCGAGGCCAGTCTGACGCTGCTCTGGCTGGCGCTGCTGCTGTTACCACTCGATGTCGCAGTGCGGCGGCTGTTTCTGGGAAGGCTGCGGAGTGCAGAGCGCAGAGCGCAGAGCGCAGAGCGCAGAACGGCAGGCGCAGGACGCAGGACGAAAGACGAAGGACGAAGAAACAGGACGGCAGGTGTGGCAGGGCAGGCGGTTACACCGGAGCCGCAACCGGACGGGTCGGGTGATCCGCTGGAGCAGTTGCGGGAGGCGCAGGCCCGCGCCCGCCGTCGCGCCCGGGGTGAGGAGTAGGGGTGCAGCATGCTGCGCTCCTATTGACAAGCTGTCAGTTTAGAGGTAAACTATTTTCGTCATGACACACAGACGACGACATAGTGGTGTCCGGCAGACGGCGGTGCTGGCCTGGATGCGGCTGGCGCGGATCTTCCAGAAGGTCGATACCGCATCGGCGCAGATGTTTCGGACGCACCAACTGAGCACGGCACAGTTTGATGCGCTGGCGCAGATTGGCGCTGCGGGCGGCATTACCCAGCAGGAGTTAGCCAACGCGCTGCTGGTCACGAAGGGCAATATATCGCAGCTTATTGTCCGCCTGGAGCAGCAGGGCATCGTCACCCGGCGGCAGGCGGGGCGCACCAACTGCCTCTTCCTGACCGAGCGGGGGCAGGCGCTGTTTGACGCCGTGGTGCCGCAGCAGGAGGCACTGATTGCCGAACTCTTCTCCCCGTTGTCACCGGAGGAGCAGCGCCAGTTGCTCGTTCTGCTGCGCAAGCTGGATCAGGGGCTTGTGCGATGACCGGTTTGCCGTAGGGACGCGCTTATGAAGTTGGAATGTTTACTCCGAACAGCACGTAGGAGTCCCGGGTTCCGCCGGATCGGGCGTTCCCGGCAGGATGCCGCTGTCCCGGTAGCTATCCACCGGCTAAAGCCGGGACTCCCGGTCATCACATATCCGGGGTTTTTCAAACTTGATCAGCCGAATCAGGCGTACTCCGGACATCACCGTTCTGGAGTCCCGGGTTCCGCCGGATCGGGCGTTCCCGGCAGGATGCCGCTGTCCCGGCAGGTATGCCACCGGCTCATACCAGTTTGCCAGCAAACCAGCACTGCGCCGGAATGGGGACACGAAGCGCAGAGCAGCCCATTCCCGTGTACCATCTCTGCGTCCTCAGTGGACTCTGTGGCTATGATAACAAATCGGTATAAAGCCGGGACTCCCGGTCATTGCATATCCGGGTTTTTTCTCAAACTTCATTAGTGCGTCTGTTTCCCGGCTGCCGGAAAGCAATATTACGCGGAGACGTTCACTGCAAAATTTGTTAGCGCGCATAAGTCCTGGGTCAAGTCGTCAAGGTAAGGATGGTCGTACATATGTCCGTACTACTTTTGGGTTATTTTTACCCAATTTTGGCCGTTCGCCACGCCGGACTACTAAAAAGCGGCAATGAACTGAACCCACCGCTTATGCGCGCTAACAATTTTTTACACCTAAAGTTTAGTCCTAAACTATGAAGGAGCAAACGATGGATACGCCGATTCTGGGCATACATCATGTGACCGCGATGGTTGCCGATCCGCAGGAGAACATCGACTTTTACACGGGTGTCCTGGGCCTGCGCCTGGTCAAGCAGACGGTTAACTTTGACGATCCATACACCTACCATCTCTACTATGGCGACGAGCTGGGGCGGCCCGGCACGATTGTCACCTTCTTCCCCTGGGTCGGCATCCGGCCCGGCAGCCGGGGCACTGGCCTCGTCAGCGCAATGGCCTTTGCTGTCCCGGCGGCGGCGCTCGATTACTGGGCCGCGCGCCTGGCGGACCATGGCGTGCATACAAGTGAGCCGGAGCTACGCTTTGGTGAGCCGGTGCTGTCGTTCTATGATCCGGCCGGCCTGCTGCTGGAGATCGTCGCTCAACTCGGTGCGGAGGACCGCTCGGCCTGGCAAGGTGGCCCGATCCCGGCGGAGTATGCGCTACGCGGGCTGGCGGGTGTCACGCTGACGCTGCAAGCTGCCGCGCCAACCGCTACCCTGCTGACCGAGCGGCTAGGGTTTCGCCACAGCGCCACTGCCGACAACCGCACGCGCTACCTGATCAGCGATGGGACAACGGAGACGGCGGTTGATATCCTGGCGCGCCCGGATCTGCCCTTCGGGGTGCCGGGCTCCGGGTCAGTTCACCATATCGCCTGGCGTGTCGCGGATGCTGCCGGGCAACTGGCCTGGCGCGAGCATCTGACGCGGCACGGGCTGGAGGTTACGCCGGTACGCGACCGGCAGTATTTCCACTCGATCTACTTTCGGGAACCGGGAGGCGTGCTGTTTGAGATTGCTACCGATCAGCCCGGGTTTGCCACGGACGAGCCGCCTGAGCGCCTGGGGCAACGCCTGATGCTCCCGCCCTGGCTGGAGGCGCGCCGCCGCGAGATTAAGCAGCGACTGCCGCCGATTGTAACCAGATCTAATGATTAACATGAGTTACGCGGTGGGAGTTTGGACCACGAACAACACGACATGAGCGAAAACCGCGAACCTGCCAATGCTGATATGTATCAGGCAATCCCGCGTTTGACGGGGAATTTCGCCTGCGGCAGGGTGGGACATTCCCGGCAGAAAATTCCAGATCTCTTTCACGAACATTTGGCTCGAAGAGCCAAATGTTCGTGAAAAAGATAAAACAGTACCACGCTGCCGCAGGCGAATCGGGACGTTCATTCCAGGCAAACGTCTGGTTTGGGACCAACCGCATAAATCGTGTACCTGAAACACATTATGCAGTGGACATTCAACTCAGGAATGTGGTCAGGTATAAGATTATTTTCGTCTGCGAAAGTATGGTACTTTATGTATCTTTTTCAGGGGGATTTTGTGCAAAGCGCAAAGTTTTCTGAGTTGCATTGATGTTGATTGTCAAATGGAGATACAATGACCATGCAACAACTGGATTTTATCCATCGGTTTATTCCGGCCCCGGCGGGCGGTAGTGCAACAACCCTGCTGCTGCTGCATGGCACCGGCGGCGATGAGCATAATCTGCTGGACCTGGGGCGCATCCTGGACCCCCAGGCGGCGCTGCTCAGTCCGCGCGGGAAGGTGCTGGAGCAGGGGATGCCGCGCTTTTTCCGCCGGGTTGCGCCGGGGGTGTTCGACCTGGAGGATCTGCGGCAGCGGACGCACGAACTGGCTGATTTTGTGACGGCGGCGGCCCGAACCTACGCATTCGATCCGCAAAACGTCATCGCGGCCGGCTACTCGAATGGGGCCAATATCGCCGCTGCAACGCTGCTGCTGCGCCCGGAGGTCTTCAAAGCGGCGCTGCTGTTCCATCCGATGGTACCGCTGGTGCCGGAGGAACTGCCGAATCTGGCGGGGGTGCCGGTCTTCATTGGTGGGGGCCGGCTCGACACGGTGATCCCGCCGCAGCAGACCGGGCGGCTGGCGCAGATGTTGCAACTGGCTGGGGCGGATGTGACGCTGCATTGGGAGCCGGGCGGGCACGCTCTGACTCCGGCAGAGGTGCAGGCGGCGGCGGCGTGGCTGCAACGGGTGCGGGGCGCGGCGTAAGGGTGCTGGGCAGGCGAGGCGCGTGTACCCCGCCTGCCCAGCACAGACAGAGAGGTGCCATTTGCTGGTATAATTCGTATGTGCCGAACCAACGGGAGCGAAAAGGAGCAGATATGACCAGAACCCGCACCTTTACGGCCATCTATCAGCAGGATGGTGATTGGATCGTTGCCTGGGCTGCGGAGCTACCCGGGGCAAATACATAGGGGCGTACCCTGGAAGAGGCACGCGAAAATCTGGTTGAGGCGATTCAGCTTATCCTGGCAGCCGGCCAGGACGATGTCGCGCCTTGAAGAAATGTGGGAGGAGCTAATGCGGGTTAGACTTTGACAGGCGCTCAATCTCAGCCATATTAACCCGATATCCCTCCTCCACTGCGATCAGTAACCCATATGTCTCCAGTGACCGAGCAGCGCGATAGATGTGTCTCTGCATTGCTCCGTCCGGACTGCCCCAGGCACGCGCCAGTTCTACCGTGCTACGCTTTTGGTACCAACAAGAACGTAGCAGTCGCCAGACATAGCTGCGCGCGGTACGATCCCGCTGGATCGACTGCGCAACTTGTTCGATTCGTTGCACAACGGCTGGTGTAGCCAGCACCTGTTCCATGTCCACGCCAATTAGGTTGGCCTGATCCAGCGCTATTGCCAGATCTCGAGCAATGCCATCCAGTTGATCCAGGATGTCCAGGCTGACCTCCACATCCACGGCACTGTGTGCCTGGAGATAGGCTATCTGCGTACGCAACGTTTGCAGCCGTTCACGGATTTGTATCATTTCAGAATTGAATCTATCAGTGTAGCCAGCTTGCGCAAACTCACGGGCTTGCTCAAATAGGCTGTTGCCCCCGCATCCATGCAACGTTCTTCATCACCCGGCATTGCCAGTGCAGTCAGCGCGATAATTGGAGTTTCGGATATACCCGGCATTGTCCGGATGCGTCGAGTGGCTTCCATGCCGTCTATGCCGGGCATCTGGATGTCCATCAGAATGAGAGCAGGTGTGTCCTCGGTCACACACTGGAGCACCTCTCCGCCTGTATGGGCCACACTGACCCGGTATCCATGCATACGCAAATAGTCTGTGAGCATCTCGATGGAGGTGTCGTTATCATCGGCGATCAGGATGTTATGCGGTGGGTTGACCAGATCATGTACCGGTACAGCACTCTCGTCGATAGAGGTGCTACTGTCATGTGTGGTATTCGACTGCAAGGGCAGTGTTACAGTGAAGTGACTTCCCTGGCCGACCTCACTTGTAACCGTGACATTCCCACCGTGCATAGTAGTCAGGCGCTTTACTAATGCCAGTCCAAGCCCGGTCCCCGTATGGGCACGGTTCAAACCGCTCTCGATCTGCGTAAAGGGTTGAAACAGATGCTCCAGATACTCTGGCGCGATGCCGATTCCTGTATCCCACACCGTAAAGTGGATCTGATTGTGCGCGGTATCAGTCGTCACTTCCAGGCCAATACTACCGCCTTCTGGCGTAAACTTGACAGCATTGCTCAACAGGTTGACCAGGATCTGCGTCAGACGGCGTACATCAGCCTGGATTGACTCTTCTACCTGAAGAAACTCGTTGATCCTAATATGCTTCTTCTGGGCTGCATGCCTGACCATCTGGATGCTGTTATGACAGACCTGTTCAACCAGAATGGTAGTTCGTGATAGTGATTCCTTCCCAGACTCGATTTTTGCCAGATCCAGGATATCATTGATCAGGGTTAGTAGATGTTGTCCGCTCTCAGCAATAGTTTGTATAGGTGCGCATTGTCTACTGCTCAACGCGCCGTAGATGCCCTCCTGTAATGCTTCGGAGAGCCCCAGAATTGCATTCAATGGTGTGCGCAGTTCATGGCTCATTGTCGCCAGGAACTCGTCTTTGGCGCGTACCGCGTGCGCCAGTTCCGCCGTTCGTGTGGCGACCCGTTCCTCCAGTCTGGTCTGCTCTGCATACAGTGCGGCTTCGGCCTGCTTGCGTGCGGTAATGTCGGTAGCAATCCCTCCGAGCGCAATGATCTGTCCCTGCGCATCGCGGATCGGAAACTTGACCGTAAGATAGGTATGTACTTCATCATCCTGGACAAATGTTTCCTCAAACTCGATTGCCTCACCTGTGGCAATAACACGCTGGTCATTGGGATTGACCTGAGTGGCAAAGTCAGTATTGGGAAGTAACTCGGCGTCGGTCTTTCCGATGATATCATCAGGGGAGAGACCACCAAGTGCCGCCGCGAGTTTGTTCACCAGTAGGTAGCGCCCGTCCAGGTCTTTTGCGAACATTACGGCAGATGAATGGGTAAGGAAACCCTGGAAAAATGCGTAGTTTGCTATGTCTACTTCGGTTGCTGTGTTTTCCATGATAATGTCCTTCGGTGAGGAGGCAAAAGAAGCGAATTGACTACGAATTTTATTAAAACACAGAATGACTCCGATAACAATGCATCGTGTATGTGACACGCGTGCAAAAAAATACTATCCTGGTCCCGCCACTGTCACGACCGCCTCCCTGTGGCTATTCTGCGTCGCTGCCGGTTAATGACCTGAAGTCTCTGCAGGAGTGCAGGAAGATTTGTGCCAATGATTCGGTGCGCGGGTATTATTATCTGAATGTATTCGCATGTACTTGTAGTACATCTTTCACAGGTGCAGCAGCCTGCTCCACCATTAGCATAGTTCACAACCCGGTTTGCTATTCGTGGTTCTTCTATTCGGATCGTAGGGGCGCAGCATTGGCCCGAGAGATATTACCAACCGAACACCTGTCCGGCCAATGCTGCGCCCCTACATCGCGGTACAGCAAAATACCTCCCGCCGCCGCGCCGGTTTCGTGGTAAGCTATAACTATCCAAAGCTATCCAACTCTGGTTTTCGCGGACCTGCAACGATGGAGGAACACAGGCATGGGTGCAGTAACGACCCTCTTTTTCGACCTTGGCGGCGTCTGTCTCAGCAATGGCTGGGATCGGGAGCAGCGGCGGGTGATTACGGACAACTTCGGGCTGAACTATGATACCTTTGACCGCCGGCACCGCCAGGTGGTCGATACCCTTGAGCGCGGGCAGTTAACGCTCCACGAGTATCTGCAGTGGACGATGTTTTACGAGGCCCGCCCCTTCACCATCGACGAAGTGACCAGCGAGATTCTGGCGCTCTCCACGCCCTTCCCGGAGACGCTGGAGCTTGTCACCGCCCTGCGGAAGACCAACACCTACCTGCTGGCGACGATCAACAATGAGTCGCGGGAGTTGAACGAGTACCGGATCAGGCAGTTTAACCTGCGCTCGCTCTTTACTGCTTTCTTCAGCTCCTGCTACTTTGGCATGCTCAAGCCACAGCCGGATCACTACCGCCGGGCGTTAGAGATCACCCAGCGCTCCGTCGAAGAGTGTCTCTACATCGATGACCGCCCGATGAATGTCGAGGTGGCGCGTATCCTGGGGATGCACGCGATCCAGTTTATCGACGCAGGCCAGCTTGAAACGGACCTGCGCGCGGCGGGGGTACAATTCTGATACCGATTTGTTGTCATAGCCACAGAGGACACCGAGGACGCAGAGATGGTACACGGGAATGGGCTGCTCTGCGCTTCGTGTCCCCATTCCGGCGCAGTGCTGGTTTGCTGGCAAACTGGTATGAGCACCGGGAACGGAAAACCGAGAACAAACTCAGTGTTGGGGTATGCGCCTGTGCGTGTTCGTATCCCTGTTCGCGGCCGCAGGAGTTTTGGGGCAGGCCCCGGGCCTGCCCCTACCGAACCTGGTTCGTTTAACCGGACGGTGCCTCAGGCGGCATCGACGGTGCGGTAGCCCCCGCGCCCACCCGGATTGAAGGCATCGGCCAGCGCGCGAATGACGGCACCGGCAAAATGCACCTCGGTCTGGATCAGATTGGCGAGCACGCGCGGATCACGCTCCTCCCACTGCTCCGAGAGGTCGGTAATATTTGTACTCACCAGTTGAATATAGGCCGGCTTCGGGCGCTGCCCGCCGCCATCCCACTGATAAATTCGCCGCACCTCCACTGCCGGCGGATCTACCTCGGCGGCTTCCTCCGGATAGAACCGCTGGAAGGCCCGGTGAAACGCCTTCTGGAACAGGCGCACCAGTTCCGTGTCCTTGTGGTCATGCATGCCGTGCGCACTGACAGTGTAGGTCCAGATCAGATCCAGCGGCTCGGAGTCGATATTGCGATGTTCCGAGCGGATCTGGTGCAACGCCGACCAGGTAAAATTCACCTCAACCCAGGGCGGTATATTCTCGGCGGTAAGTGGGTCGGGATGTTCAGGAAACAACTCCACACGATAGCTGCGATCATGTACGCTGGGCACCACACTCTCGACCAGCGCATGTTCGTGTAAACCGGCAGCCACCCAGGCATCTTCCAGACTTGCTACAAGATCCTCGTAGGTCAGCATTGCAACACCTCACCAGATGAAAGAATACTGAAAGGTGAACCGTCACGGTCGTCGGTCAGTCGGGCCGGGCTACTCCTGCCGGCAGTTGACCGCATGTTCGGGCACCTTTCATCCAGAGAACTCGCACCATTACAGAATAAAATAGCACTGCCATTATTGTACCGCATATCGCCAAAGCTGCAGCGCTTATGTCCACTGGCACTCTCGCCAAATGAGTGCTAAAATCCCTCTTGACAAATAAGACAGAGTTCGGTACCATATGGGCGGTTAGCACTCGATGGCTGAGAGTGCTAACCGCCCAACTCTATCTGACGATACTCGATGATTAGTGTTGCATGGAATGATGTAAACAAGGAGGTATGTTCGCTATGGCCGCGGACTTCCGCATTCGTCCACTTGGTGACCGGGTTGTAATCAAGCCCGCCGAACGTGAAGAAAAGACCAAGAGCGGGATCTTCCTGCCCGATACGGCGACCAAAGAGCGCCCCCAGGAAGGCACTATTCTGGCGGTTGGCGAGGGCCGCCGAGACGACAACGGCAAGCTGGTGCCCATGAGTGTTCAGGTTGGCGACAAAGTGCTCTTTGCGAAGTATGCGGGTACCGAGTTCAAGGTTGACGACACGGACTATCTGATTCTGGCTGAGAAGGACATCCTGGGCGTTATCCAGGAGTAAAAGTACCAGGGTGAGCCCTGGGTTTAGCTTCCAGTGAAGACTGTATACTTCAACCTTCGTTTCTATAATTGAGGAGGATTTTAAAGCATATGCCGAAGCAGTTGCATTTTAACGAGGAGGCCCGCCGCTCCCTCAAGCGCGGTGTAGATACTATCGCCGATGCGGTAAAGACGACGCTTGGCCCGCGTGGTCGGAATGTGGCGATTGATAGGAAGTTTGGCGCGCCCACCGTCACCCACGACGGCGTTACCGTTGCCAAGGAAATTGAGCTGAAAGACCCCTTTGAGAACATGGGGGCGCAGTTGCTCAAGGAGGCCGCGACCAAGACCAACGATGTGGCCGGCGACGGTACAACCACCGCGACGGTGCTGGCTCAGTCGATTGTCACCGAAGGTCTCCGGGTTGTAGCTGCCGGAGCTAACCCGATGCTGCTTAAGCGTGGCCTGGATCGCGGCGCTGAGGCGGTGGTTGCGGCGATCAGGTCGGCCGCTTCGCCGGTCCGCGACCGTGCCGATATCGCGCATGTCGCCAGCATCAGTGCGGCGGATACCGAGATTGGCGACCTGATTGCCGAGGTGATGGAGAAGGTCGGCAAGGATGGCGTGATCACGGTTGAGGAGAGCAAGGGTGTCGCCTTCGAGAAGGAATACACCGAGGGTATGCAGATTGACCGGGGCTATATCTCGGCCTACTTCATCACCAACACCGAGCGCCAGGAAGCGGAGTTGGATGATCCCTTTATCCTGATCACCGACAAGAAGATCAGCAGCATCCAGGAGATTCTGCCCCTGCTGGAGAAAGTGCTGCAGGTGACGAAGAACCTGGTGATTATTTCCGAGGATGTGGATGGTGAGGCGCTGGCAACCCTGGTGGTCAACAAGCTGCGGGGTACGGTCAATGTGCTGGCGGTCAAGGCTCCCGGCTTTGGTGATCGGCGCAAGGCTATGCTCCAGGATATTGCCATCCTGACCGGCGGTACGGTGATCAGCGAGGAGATCGGGCGCAAGCTGGATAGCGCCGGTATCGAAGACCTGGGTCGCGCCCGCCGCGTGGTCGCTACCAAGGACGACACGACCTTCATCGAGGGTCGCGGCGATGAGTCGTCCATCCGCGCCCGCATCGACCAGATCCGCGCGCAGATCGAGACCGCAACCAGCGACTTTGACCGCGAGAAGCTCCAGGAGCGGCTGGCGAAGCTGGCCGGTGGCGTAGCCGTTGTGAAGGTCGGCGCGGCAACCGAGCCGGAGCTGAAGGAGAAGAAGCACCGCGTTGAGGACGCTCTGAGCGCCACCCGCGCGGCGGTTGAGGAAGGTATCGTTCCGGGTGGTGGTGTTGCGCTGATCAACGCCGTTAGCTCGCTGGACAATGTCACGCTGGCCCACGACGACGAGCGGGTCGGCATCCAGATCCTGCGCCGTGCGCTGGAGGAGCCGCTGCGCATGCTGGCCCGCAACGCGGGTGAGGATGGTGCGGTCATCATCGACGCCGTGCGCCGCCGGCAGGCCGAGAAGGGCGATAACACCTTTGGTTACAACGTGCTGACCGGCGAGTTCGGCAGTATGGTGCAGCAGGGTATTATTGACCCGGCCAAGGTGACGCGCAGCGCAGTTCAGAACGCGGTCAGTATCGCGGGTATGATCCTGACCACCGAGGCGCTGATCACCGACCTGCCCGAGGAGAAGGGTGCCGGCGGTGGTGGCGGTATGCCCGGTGGCATGGGCGGCATGGGCGGCATGGGCGGCATGGATTTCTAATTCCGCCGTTTATAGGGATGAAGAAGGTTGGGGCGAACATGTTCGCTCCAACTTTTTTCTTTTCGTTCGCAGAAATGTTTCGTCCCTACTGTCTCAATGGTATTGTGAAGCGCTACCCCGTTGCGTTCCAGGGCAGTCTGTGCGGCGCGTCACAGTAGGCCGATTGGGCCACCTGGCGCACCTGTTCCGCAATCGCTTTCAGGGCGGCCTGCTCCTCCATCGACCAGTCGCACACGCCCAGCGCCACCGCAAAGTAGGTTATAATCAGCCACTCCTGATGTTCCCAGGTCAGACCCAGCCGATCCAGAACGCACCCGGCCCAGGCAAACTCGTCCGCCACCAGGGACCAGTCGAGGGTAGCCCCCGCCCGCAGAATATCGTGGAAGCGCTCGGCGGTGAACAGCATATGCTGCGCGTGGAGGGCGGCTTTGTCCGTGGCCCATGCCGGGATATGGACCATCGGCATGCGCGGCTGCAGCGCTACGGCAACGCGCGGGATGATCTCATCACGGCAGGCGTTCAGGCGCTCCATGACCATTTGTTGTAGCTTGTCTTGGTGTAGACTGTCCGGCATTGTTCTGCTCCTCGGCTTGTAGCAACTGCGTTAACTGGTTGGTCAATACAGACTGCTTTTTGCTCAACTCGCGCACCAGGTTCGTCAACTCGCTATTCATTGCCAATACTTCGTGGTAGAGTGCCATCATGTAGGGCGGCTCGCAACCGCACACGATCAGCCAGCCGCCCTGTTCCAGGGGGCCACCGCGCGCCCTTACCCGCATCGGCACGGTTTGCGGCACATGGAAGAGCAGTTCCCAGGTTTCAACCTGCGTTAGATCGGGTTGGTCGTGGAGATAGTTGAGAAACGCCCGGCCCTTGGCCCGGGACATTGTTGTCATCAACTCCAGCAGCGGATGCCCGATGATCTGTTCGCCCAACAACTGCTGCGCGAGTGGATTGGCTTCCTGCACAATTTCCTGCGAATCACACACCAGAATAATGTCGTAGCTCAATGTTCCCAGGAGTTCGGGGATCGCAGGACTATTCATACCAGAACCTCCGTTGCCAGTTGCACCGCCTCCCGCGCGTTCCGGGCTGTGAAATCGGCCCCCATAGTTTTGTAGAGATCCGGCGTGCGATTGATCGGCTGCCCGCCGACCATGATTTTCAACTTCGCACCGATGGGGGCGGCGCGTACGGCCTGGATCAACTCGCGGGCATACGGTACATGGCTATTCAATGTTACCGAAATTGCCAGTAGATCGGCATCTCTATCCGTCGCCATCCGGATGACATCATCGGGCGGCATATTGGCCCCCAGGTAGTAAACATCCCAGCCTTCCATCTCAAAGAAATCGGAGACCATACGAATGCCCAGTTCGTGCAGTTCCCCGCCGATGCAGGTGGCAATCAGCGTCCGCTCGACCGCAGTGTGCGCAAAAACATACCCATAGAGATGAGCCATCACGCTCTGGGTAATCGCCGTCGCCAGATGCTCCTGGGCCACGGTCATCTGATTGGTTTCCCACAATCGCCCGACCTCGTGCATGGCTGGTTGAAACACATCCAGGTAGAGATCCCGAATGTCGGTTCCCTCCGTCAGCGTTTTCTGGACAACCCGCAACGCATGCCGCCGATCCCCCTGCTTCAGCGCTTCCAGATAATCTTCATACACGGAATGAAGTGTCATAATGTGACCTCTTTCATTTTGCGCAACACGTACGCAACTGCATGTTGCACATCACTATGCACGGTGATAAAATCAAACAAGTTAAGGCCAAGATGGACCAGTGTCTGCGCAATTTCAGGATTGATTCCCACCAGGATCGGCTGCGCGCCAAGCAACCGTAGCATCTGGGCCATATCGATCAGATGTCGGGCAACCGCCGTGTCAACCATGGCGATCCCGCTCACATCCAGAATGACATAGCGCGCCCGGCCGGCGCTGACCCGCTGGAGCAGTTCCCCGGCAATCGCGTTGGCGCGGTGGCTGTCAATCTGGCCGACAAGGGGGAGCAGCAACACCCCCTCCCAGAGCGGTACGGCCGGTGCGGTTAAATCGTGAATGGTCTTGAGGAGCCGTTGCTGTTCGTGCAGCGTCTGCTGCAGGATGCGGTTCTGGCGGCGCTGCTCGCGCTGGGATTCGGCCAGTTCGGAGGTCAACTGCAGCAGTTCCTGCTGCATCTCGGTGGTCTCGCCCGGCTCAACCTGGCCGATGACCACAATACATCCGTTGTCACTGTAGCCGTGGAAATTTGCAACCGTATACCGGGCCGCTGTTCCCAACGTCAGTTCCCAGGGGAGCGTCGGTTCCTGGCTGGACGAGCGGCGGGCCACTTCCAGGAAGAGTTCCCCCTTGTGGCCGGCCTCAGGCGTGAGCAGGGCCGCGAAGGGCCGGCCTTCCAGCGGCATGTCGCTCCAGCGCTGGGCGGCGGGATTGGCATAGCCAATGATACCACCATGATCACAGGAGACCACCAGTTCCGTGAGATGGTTGCAGAGCGTGATGTTGATATCCATACGTGCGTTCTTTCATCTTCAATAACGTAATGGTAGCATAATTGCGTTACCGGAAAGATACCAGAACGATGCGGAAAGAGCAGCACAAAGGGGCATTCACGGGGGAAGGGTAGAACGTCTGGTGCTAATTTGTGCGTAGTCCGGCCATAACTTCCGGTCCAAAAACCTGCACGGCGTTGCCGGCATTGGTGGCAGTAAAATCGGCTCCCAGAGCGGAGTAGAGATCGGGGGTGCGATTGAAGGGCTGGCCGCCAATAAGGATTTTGACATACGGCCCCAGCGCGGAGAGACGTATGGCGCGGATTAGCTCGCCGGCGCGGACCAGGTTGCTGATTGTGGTAACAGAGAGCGCCAGCAGATCGGCCTTCTGGGCGTTGACCATCCGCACCACATCCCGGGTTGGTACATTGGCCCCAAGATAGAAGACCTCCCAGCCTTCCATCTCAAAGAAATCGGCAACCATGCGCAATCCCAGTTCATGCTGCTCGCCGCCGACGCATGCGGCAACCAGCGTGCGGCCCAGGGCCGAGACCACCATCCGCCCCGGCGTTGGTCGCCCAAAGATCTGGGAGTGAACCTGTGCCATAACCCGTTGCGTGGTCGCCGTCGCCAGATGTTCCTGCGCTACGGTCAACTGGTTGGTTTCCCAGAGCCGCCCAACCTCGTACATGGCGGGCTGAAAGACTTCCAGGTAGAGCTCGCGCATATCAAGACCCTGGCCCAATGCGGCCCGGGCGATCTGGAGTGCCTGCTGGTTACTGCCATGCTGTAGTGCTGAGAGATAATCCTGGTATGCCTTTTGCGGTATCAGAAAATTTTTCTCAGTCATGGTTTATTTCACATATACGTATAAGGTGGAAAGGTTTCAGTGCAACGATGTAGTTAGTTATAAGGTAGTCTACCAGGAGTGGCTGTAATTTCTATGTACACTATCATAACACAGCCTGACAAAACATTCAAAGATCGAATATTGAGGGTTCAACTTTTTGTTACTCACTGCTGCTCTTCCTGCCAGGCGCGCTTCGCCTCTTCCTCGCGCAGGTAGGCCAGGATAAAGTCGTCCAGGCTGCCTTCCAGTACGCCGCTCACATCGTTGGTTTTGACATGCGTCCGCAGGTCACGCACAAAGCGGTCGCCGTCAACCTGGTAGACCCGGATGATCTCCGGCTCGGCCGGTTTTGGCAGGGCGGCCCGCTGCTTGCGTGTCATCCCCGCCAGATCTTGCTCTTCCCAGGCCCGCTGGAGCAGCAACTTTTCCAGCCAGGTTTGCGTGTCCAGGTCGCCGGGCGCGCTGGTTCGCACCTCGGCCAGGCGCTGCACCCGCTCGCCACTGGGACGGCGATCATTGCGCCGGTGTATGCCGGTCTCGCCCTTGAGGAAGCCATAGACATTGGTGCCTTCGAGCCCAATCGCCAGTTCGCTTATTTCATCCAGGGCGGTCAGGTGCTTGATCGCCGCGTCCATGTCGCTGGTATCGAATGAGCGCCAGCGGTAGGGGTAGTAGGTCTGGATCAGCGCATCACCCTGCCGTTCCGCATCGGACAGCGGCTCCAGCACGGCGAGATCGATATCGTAGCCTTTGCGTTGCGCCCAGCGCAGGTACATCGTTGCCAGTTGCATGAGCCAGGCTTCGGCATCTTCCCCGCGTGCCGGTGTCCCGACGCGCCGCAGTAGCAGCACCGCACGATGGTTGCCGGTCAGGTGTGCGCAGAGCAACTCCACATCGAGGAAGGCATAGTCACGGTGGAGCCGCTCGTAGCTCTCGGCCAGTTCCGCCCGGTAGCGCGGATCACGCTGGCGATGGACCAGCCCGGCCAGTTCCTCCAGATGCTCTACCCGGTCGATAAGCTGCTGCAGCCGCTTGAGCAGCCGGTCAAGGAAGTAGAAACGGGCCAGCATGGACCGCGCCGCATCCCCGTCATCCCAGAAGGTCGGCTTGTTGGTTTCCGCCAGCAGGGTGGCACGCTCGTTGTTCATCTCGACAATCGCATCGCGCTCGGTCCAGTCCTGCAACTTGCGGCGGATCTCGGCGAAGGCATCGGCCAGCCCCCGGTCATCGAGGCGGCGGCGGCGGGTTCCTGCGGACAGTGCGCCGTCGCCGGCACTCAACAGCACCTCGCTGCTGCGCTCGGCGCTGGCAAAGCCGCTGGCACGTAACACAATCTGGTCGCCCTCCCGGTGCAGCCGCAGCAGGTCCGCGCCGGGTCGCTCCCGGCTCGCCAGGAAGCGCGCCAGTGGTAGCACCAGCAGCCGCTCGATTGCGCGCTTGAGTGGCCGTGCGCCATAGGTCGCATTAAAGCCCCGCTCGGCCAGCAGATCAATCACATTATCGTCAATTTCCACCAGCACATTGCGGCGCACCAGCCCCTCGCGCATCAGCACATCACCCAGTTCGCGCCGGGCAATCTGGCGCATGGCTCCGTCGTCAAGCGGCGTAAAGGCCACAATCTGGTCGATCCGGTTGACAAACTCCGGCCGGAAGTAGTCCTCGATTTTGCGCTGCCAGTAGGAGGATGCCCCGGGTGCGGTTGACTGCGGATTGAGCGGTGCGTCGTCCGTCTCAGTCCGCAGGCCGGGCCCTTCACTTCTGGCGCTCAGGCCAATATTGCGCTGTTCGCGGGCCGAAGCTCCCAGGTTGCTGGTCAGCAGGATGATCGCATTCTGGAACGAGGTGGTCTGGCCGGCGGCATCGGTCAGGCGACCCTCGCCCAGCACTTGCAAGAAGACATCGTAGATCTGGTGATCGGCCTTCTCAAACTCGTCCAGCAGCAGCACGCAGAAGGGCTGCGCGCGTACCTTGCCGGTCAACTCCCCTTCACCGCCGTCACGCCCCGCGCCGGGCATGCCAATCAGCCGGCGCACGCCCGCCGGGTCGGCATACTCGCTCATGTCGAAGCGCACCAGCCGATCTTCAGCGCCAAAGAGATATTTCGCCAACGTTTTCGCCAGTTGCGTCTTGCCCACGCCGGTTGGTCCGATGAACAGAAAAGTCCCCAGCGGCTTCTCCGGGTCATTCAGGCCCGTCTTGATGATCGCAATCAGATCAACCATCGCCTGCACTGCGGCCGCCTGCCCGATCACCCGGTCGGCGAAGTAGGTCTGCACCGCCGCCAGATCCAGTGGGATCAGATCGGAGAGGATAAACTCGGGCAGCCCGGTCTGGCGGGTAAAGGTCGTGATGACCTCGCGGCGGGTCAGCACCGGGCGAGGTGCGCCGGTAGTGGTGCTGCGCCGGCGGTTGGCATCCCCGGCAACCTGCTCCAGCAGGATAACCGCTTTGCCGGGCTGGGCGCGGTAGGGCAGGAAGCGGTTGGTCAACTCGACGGCCGCCTCGAGGGCCGCCGGTTCGATGCGAACATCCTCGCTCCGTTCGAGTTCGCGCCCGACGGCGGTCAGGATACTCAGGGTATCGGCTTCACCGGTCGGCTCAATCTGCAAGGTGCGAAAGAGTGCCACAAAGCCCGGCACCAGTTGCTCGGCCCGGCGTAGGCGTGCCTGGGTGGTCTCGCCGATGATAATCACATCGCCACTCTGCAGGTGCGGCTTGAGGAAATCGGCCATGTTTTCGTCACTCTTGCTCCAGCGGCCGGCCTCGGCCAGGGAGGCAATATCGGTGACAAACAGGAGATGGCGCTTCTTGCGTACTTCACGTACGATATCGTTGAGCTTCTCCTGCCACTGGCCGATGTAGGTGCATCCCGCAATCAGCGTCTCCCCACTCACCGCCCAGACCTGGCGATCATGGAGCAGTTCGGCGCACTCCCGGCGGCGGATGCGGCGGGCAACTTCGTGCGCAATCACGCTCTTGCCGACGCCCTCGGGACCAACCAGCAGAATATTGGGGCGGCGCTCGCCGGCGATAGCGGTCAACACCTCTTCAACCGCCTGCTCCCGACGGTAGGCGCGGCGCAACTGCCCCTCGCCGGCCTGGGCCGTCAGGTTGATGCCGCTCTGCCGGAGCGCCCAGAAGCTCTCGTCCTCTTCTTCCTCCAGCTTATCGGCGGCTTTCTTGGGCTTAAATTTGACCTCGAGGGAGTCAATCGTCTCCTGGCGGGCCGCCCGATAGAGCAGCAGGCGCTCAAAACTCTCGTCGTAGAAGTATTGCGCCAACTCCAGCCGGGCAACCGCTTCCAACTCCTCACGCTGTGCGATGTAAAATGCCAGCGGCGGATGGCGCAGGCGCGGCGCACTGACCAGGATCTGACCGTCCTCTTCAGGTGTCAGCAGCAGACTGATGGTCAACTGAAAGCTGTTGCGGCGACGCTTGCCGTGGCGATCCGTCGGGCGCAGTTCAACCATCACCCGTTCCAGCGACTGGTTCGGGCGCAGCGCAAAGAGATACAGCGTATCGGGGTCCATCTCGGCGAGGCGCTTCTCCAGCGCCTCGGCAACTTCCTGCTTACACTCCTCCAGCGTCGGGCCATAGGCCGCAATGCCGGGGAAATCCGGCACGGTGACGGTGTAGGTGCGGTTCTGATGTTTTTGAATAAAGAGACGAACAGTAAGTTTCATACAAATAAGCCGGCAATCTCAACTACTTATGCTGATCAAGCACGGTAGCAATCCCGGACTGGAGCGAGCCGTGCGTGGCAATCCCGCTCATATCGGCCCCCAGTTGGACAATCGTCTGGGCAATCTCGGGCTGGATGCCGGTCAGGATCACCCGCGCACCGAGCAACTGAACCGCCTGCGCCGCACGGAGGAAGGCATTAGCAACCTGCGTATCCACGACGCGCACCCCGGTGATATCCAGAATAACGGTGTCAGCCTGGTAGTGCGCCACCCCTTCGAGCAGAGCTTCCAGCACCTGCTGGGCGCGCCGCGAGTCGATGCTGCCGACCAGCGGCATAATCACCACATCATCGCTGATGGGTATAAGGGGTGTCGAGAGTTCCTGGAGGGCATGTCGCTGTGCTTCGATAATCTGCTCTTGAAAATTCGCCCGCTCCGCTTCGGCCTGCTTGCGCTCGGTAATATTTGAAATGATACCACAGACGGCATAACGCTGCCCGTTCGGGTCGCTAATGGGAAACCAGTTGTGCAGGAACACCTGGGGTGGTTCATTCGCCTGCTCGAGCACAAACTCATGCTCCTGGAAGTTGCCGGTATCCAGAATACGTTGGAACTTCTCCGCATTGGCGTCGGCCACAGCTTGCGGTAAGATCTGGTAATCGGTCTTTCCGACGACCTGCTCCGGGGTCAGGCTAATATTCGCGGCGGCGACCCGGCTACACATAACGTAGCGCCCGTCACGGTCCACGGCAAACAGACCAAAGGGCGCGTTGTCGAGAATACCCTGGAGCAGCGCCTGCTGCTCATATAGCTCTTTCTCGGCCTGCTTGCGCTCGGTGATGTCACGGACAAAGGCGCAGAGGAATTCCTTATCATTAAATGCCAGGTAGTTCGAAGTGATTTCAACCGGGATGAGCGTGCCGTCTTTGCGGCGGTGGTGGGTCTCTAACTTGACAAAGCCCTGTTCCTTCACCTCATTCCAGACATTATCCCAGGCCTCCATGGGAAATGCCGGATCAATGTCGGCAACACTGAGTGCCAGTAACTCTTCACGGGTATACCCCAGTTGCCGGCACATAGCTTCATTGACATACATGTGTTGTGCATGACGATCCAGCCACTGGACGCCGTCAATGGAATAGTCTAGAGAGAGCTGCGCCATGCGCAGTGCCTCTTCCGTTTGCTTCCGTTCGGTAGTATCGCGCACCAGCGTCAGCACCGTATCCGCGTCGATAGCTGTGATCCGCGCCTCGAAGAAACCGCCGGGAGGCAGCGCGTATTCCAGCACGTATGGATTTCCCGCTAACGCCTGTTCGATGCCCTGCAGAAACGCTTGCGCCAGCTCCGGCGGAAAGATCTCAGCGGTCGTCTTGCCTAAGAAGGCTTCAGGCGGCACATAGGTAGCACCGCTGGGTGCGCGATAATCGATATAGGTGCTATCGCGCTTTTGAATGAACAGCATATCCGGTAGGGCCTGCAACAGCGCACGGTTTTTCGCCTCGCTTGCGCGTAACTCGGCAGTATACTCGGCAACCCGCTGTTCCAGCTCTGCACTGTCTTGATAGGCTGATCTACCCGCGCTTGATGATGCGGCCTCTATTTCCAATTCACGTATGCGCTGTTGCAACTGGGCAATCTCAGCTTTGAGGGTTGCAACCGTTTCGGTAGCACCAGACATGTTTTTTCTCCATTCTTTGCATGTAATGACTGACTTGTGGAGCAGACTGGGGATACAACGGACCAGGCTTCAGTCCAACGATTGATACCGATTTGCATGCACATCTACCAGCTTCCTGCAGATGGGCGTGGGAGCATAGCATGCCGTATCCACTTGCGGAGGGGCATGCTGTACTCCCAGCCGCAAGCAGCCCGTGGAAGTGTTGTTACGTAGTTGACCGGCGAATAGGTATGAGGCGATCTCCAGGCGGCGCATGATCAATCAGATGTATCAGATGTATAGAAAGAACCAGTGAACAAACCAGTGAACAAAGAAGAAGCGCATTCACGCGGAGAGATATGTGCGGCGCGCGCTGTTCTCTGTTCGGTACAAGTATAACAGAAATTGCTTGACCCTCAAAGCAATGCGACATGCGGCGATCAGCAGAAGGGGAAGCAAGGTGAAGAGCAAGGGGCGGATGCGGTCACGTCGTTGTCTATTCATTACAGCACTTCCCTACCATATGCTAACAGTTTACAACAGTGAGACGCCTGATACTGGTAGATCTGCATCTACACGCATGGCACGTGGTTCCAGGAACCGGCCAGGCACCTGGGGATATCGGCCAGCGGCCAGGTATCATATACGGACGATTGGAGTATGCTGGTAAGCGGAATCCCTGATGATCGGGCCGGTCAGTATACCCTTCGGTATACCGACGAGCCTGAGCATCAGATGTTCACCGTAAGTATAACAAATTTTTAACGATGGTTGGAAGATGTACGATGGTCCCTAGTAGGCATAGTGAGATTGGGCAGGCGTGCTATGACCGCGCGGAGTCAAACGCTTTAGCGCAATTTGGGGGCTCTGGAGAGCAGTTCGCCATGGTCGGCGTGCAACCAGACCAGGTCTTCGATCCGGACGCCGCCCCAGCCCTCCAGGTAGATCCCCGGCTCAACACTGAAGACACTCCCGGCGGGCAAGACCGGCGGGTCGTCTTCATCTCCAGATGGATCGGCCGGTTTGCGCCGGAGACGCGGTCCTTCGTGAATATCCAGGCCCACGCCATGCCCCAGGCCATGCCCGAAAGCATCGCCATATCCGGCAGCCGTGATATGGTCACGGGCCAGCGCATCGACAGCCAAACTGCTGATACCGGCATGTAACCCGGCAATCGCGCGCTGCTGCGCCTCCAGCACCAGCGTATACATTTCCCAGAAGCGCGTATCCGGCGTCCCTAGCGTGATCGTCCGCGTCAGATCGGCGTGGTACCCGGCATAGTATGCGCCCATGTCGATAATGATGGGCCGGCCGGTGCCCAGCGGGGTGTCACCCGGGCGGGCGTGGGGCAGGGCGGCATTGGGGCCTGCCGCGACAATAATGGGGAACGCTACACCGTCAGCGCCACGCTCGCGCAGGGCTACTTCTAACATCCAGGCGGCCTGGCGCTCGGTCATCTCTGGCTGGAGCTGCGGGATCACCGCAGTGATAGCGGCGTCGGTGATAGCGACTGCATGCCGTAGGGTGGCGATTTCGTCGGCATCCTTGACCTCGCGCAGCGGTTCGACCATCTGCTCAACCGGCTCCAGGGTGGGTGCGGCGGGTGGTGTGTCTGCGTCGGCATGCTCTTGGAGCGCATCAACCAGTTGGTTATGTTGCGCCACGCTGACATGCTCCGCTTCAAAGGCAATCCGTTGCAGCCCCAACTCCTGCGCGGCAACGGCCAGCAGGTGCGGTAGGGGCGACTCGCTGCTAATCTCGCGTAGTTCAAACGCCGGCGACTCGCGTGCCACCTGCACCCGATAGCGAAAATCGGTAAAGATCAGCGTCGCCGTATCGGTTATCAGCAGGGTACCCGCCGAGCCGGTAAAGCCACTGAGATAGCGCCGATTAGCCGCAGATGTGATCAGGAGCGCCTCAACTGCATGCTCGCGCATGCGGCTTCGCAGGCGCGCAACTCGCCCGTGCATGGTCTTGTCCTTACTATGGCAAAGCCGCGGGGCGGCGGATGGCACGCATGCCCAGTTCCGGGCCACCCCCGTGCCTGACACAGCTATGCTTCCTCCGTCTTGCCCGCCTGATTGAGCCGGGCTGCCAGATCAACAAAATATTGCAGACTCTGGGGATTGCTCATTGAGTCGGGATTGGCCGCCTTTTCAACCGGAATACCCATGAGAATCTTCTTCACCGGCACCTCCAGAATCTTGCCGCTCAAGGTGCGGGGTACATCCGGAATGGTGAAGATCTCATCGGGGATATGGCGGGGCGAGAGCGCCTGGCGAATGGCGGCTTTCATCCGGGTCTTGAGATTCGCGTCCAGGACCGCATCTTCCCGCAACACCACAAACAGCGGCATGTAATCCTTGCCCTGGACCTGAAGATCAATCACCAGGCTCTGCACCACTTCCGGCACCGTCTGAACCGCCCGGTAGATCTCGCTGGTGCCCATCCGCACTCCCATGCGGTTAATCGTCGAGTCGGAGCGGCCATAGATGACCACACTACCGCGCGCGGTGATCTTCACCCAATCTCCGTGCCGCCAGATGCCGGGATAGAGCGAAAAATAGCTCTCGATGTAGCGCTGATTGCCCGGATCATTCCAGAAGAAGAGCGGCATCGAAGGCATGGGTTCGGTGATGACCAGTTCGCCAACCTCGTCGATCACCGGCTCTCCCTGGGCATCAAACGCCTCGGCTTTGACCCCCAGGCAGCGGCACTGGATCTCGCCCGCATGCACCGGCAGGATGGGACAGCCACCCACAAACGCGGTACAGACATCCGTGCCACCGCTGATTGACGCCAGCAGCAGATCCGCCCGGACATGGTTGTAGACCCACTGGAATCCCTCCGGCGACAGCGGCGAGCCCGTCGAACCTACCCCCCGCAGCGCACGCAGATCAAACCGGCGGGCCGGTTCCAGCTCGTTTTGCATACAGGCGGTGATATACCCGGCGCTGGTGCCAAAGAAACTCATCTTTGTCTCTGCGGCGAACTCCCAAAGCACGTTCATATCCGGCCAGGCCGGGCTGCCGTCGTAGAGCAGAATGGTACACCCCAGCAGCAGACCGCCCACCAGGAAATTCCACATCATCCAGCCGGTGGTCGTAAACCAGAAGAAACGATCGCCCGGCTTGAGGTCCAGATGCAGACTGAGCGATTTGAGATGCTCCAGCAGGATGCCCCC
This sequence comes from Chloroflexaceae bacterium, assembly GCA_034436755.1. GTDB lineage: Bacteria > Chloroflexota > Chloroflexia > Chloroflexales > Chloroflexaceae > CAKZQX01. The sequence continues at coordinate 69,509 of DAOTVB010000110.1, forward strand.
CTGCCCCTGCACAATCGGCTTGGGCAACCCTGTCGTCCCCGATGAGTAGAGCACCCAGAGCGGATGGGCAAAGGGTACCGGCTCAAATGTAAGTGTCGCCTCTACCGCCAGCAGGCTGCTCCACAACCGCGTATTCGGCAGTGTATCGACAGTCGCCGCCGGGTCCAGATAGGGGATCAGGATGGTCTGCTCCAGCGTGGGCAAGGCCTGCTGTAGTTCGGCAATAACCGAGCGTCGCGCAAAGGATTTGCCGCCATACTTGTAGCCATCGACGGCAAACAGCACTTTCGGCTCAATCTGCGTAAACCGGTCGATCACACTGGGGCTACCAAAGTCGGGTGAGCAACTCGACCAGACGGCACCAATGCCGGCACATGCCAGAAATGCAATCACGGCTGCGGGGATATTCGGCAGGTAGCCGACCACCCGGTCCCCGCGCTGCACCCCCATCTCGCGTAGTCCGGCGGCAACGGAGGCGACCTGCTGCTCCAGTTCCGCCCAGGAGAGGGCGACGAGTGGCTGGAGTTCCGATTGAAAGAGAATTGCGGGCTGGTCCGAGGTGGCATGGCGAAAGACCTGTTGCGCATAGTTGAGTTCAGCGCCGACAAACCAGCGGTGTCCGGGCATGGTATGGTTGGCGAGCACCTCCGTCGCGGGTTGTGCTGCCTCAACTTCAAAAAAGTCCCAGATCGAACGCCAGAAGTCCGCAATATGCTCAACCGACCATTCCCAGAGTTGGCCGTAGGTATCGACAGACAGGCCATAGTGGGCGTTCAGCCACTGCATATAGGCATACATTGTGCTATGGTGTACCAACGCATCTGAAGGTTCCCAGAGCACCGTTCCTTCTTGTATCGCAGCCATTTCTTTTCTCCCCAGTGACAGGTAGAGGGAACCGCAATGTTCCGAGCGTGCGCAACGGTGGTTCCTACTTTTTTCAGATGACAACGCAGACAGCAGCGACGCTCTTCCCGACAGTGTAACACGCTAGTAGCTATTGTAGCACGACTGACTGCTCCGGCTTACACAGCAGCGTCTTCGCTACCGGCGCGTATTTTAACCAAATTTATATAAAAATACCGTCACGATCCAGAAAACAGGTTGTAATGGTACTGTTATACTACAGCACTACAAAGTATGTTATTATAATCTTCCCTATCATCGCAGCAACCCATCGACTTCATAACCAGCAGATACCAATGATAATTCCCGGTGTACCTGGATCATGGCGCATAGGGTAGGAGGAGTGTGCCCTCATTCTAAACCTTTTTCGCAAAATGGCGTTCTGTTCGCCGGTTTTGCCTGAGCTACCAAACTAAATAAAAGAACATCACAAAGATGTGCAACGAAGGAGCGAAACAGGATGTGTAAAACGAAAGGTTCTGCGCAGCGGTATCTCATTCTTCCCCGCATTCTTCTCACCCTACTGGCTGCCGTGATATCCACAATACCCATGTTTGTAGGCGTTGCGAATGCGACAACCAACGTATTTCTGAATAGTGCGGCCCGTTCAGCCGACATGATCAGTGCGGCAAAAGCGGTCAAATCACTCGAGTTTCAGCAAGATCAACAATATCTTGTCACCTACCAGATTTTTATCCAGAATATGGGTACTCGGGAACTACGCACCATCAGGGCAACCGATGACCTGAGCACTGCGTTTGATCGAGCTAAGGCGTTTGCTGTCCAGCGCATAGACAGTTCGACGCTGGCAGTGAACCCTGATTTTGATGGCGACGAGGATAAAGCTCTCCTGCTGGGTACCGATACGCTCGGACCGGGGGCGGGTGGTCTGATTGAGTTTGCTGTCCTCGTTACGATTGATCGCAACACCCTGTATGCCGAGAACCAGGTCAGAGTTACTGCTCAAACACCTGGCAATGCGTTTATCGGCGATTTCTCAACTGATGGTCTCAATCCGGATCCTGACGGGAATGACACCCCGATTGACAATGATGACCCCACCCCCGTCAATATCGGTCTCCCGTTTCTTGATGCAACGATGACCGATAATCGTGGGGCGCAGCCGTTTCAGCCGGGTGACGAGATACGGTACAACGTTACGCTTAACAACTGGGGCGTCGGGGATGCAACCGGCGTTGTCTTCAAGGTTGTTCCCGACGAACGTACCATCCTGATCAACGAGAGTGTGCGACCAAGCCGGGGAACTATTGTCGAAGGTGATGAACCGGGCGACACTGCGATTGAGGTGCGGATGGGTACGCTTCGCGCCGGCAACGATGCCAGTGTCAGGTTCAGCGTACGCATTCCGGAGGGGGTACTCGCTGTCGGTACATACACTCTAAGCGTCCAGGGCGAGATTAGCAGTAACAACTTTCAAGATATCGTAACCGATGATCCGCATACTGAGGAACCGGATGATCGTATTAAGACGGCTGTAGAAGTTGTTGAACTGCCGCTGCAGGCGACCATGACGGATATACTGCCGGTTTCTGCCGCCGATACGGATGTGCGGCCGGGACAGGTATTCACCTACACGACGGTCCTGACCAATGCGGAGAATGTTACGGCTGAGGATGTGGTTGTCAGTATTACGCCTGATGCGAGTATCGAACTGCTCCCGGAGAGCTTGCAGACCAGCCAGGGCGATTTTCTCTCCGGTCTTAACGCTGATGATACACAGGTCGTTGTGGAAGTTGGGGATATTGCGGCAACCGATCAGGTGACAATTAGCTTCAGCGTGATTGTCCGCGAAGGCGTGTTTGAACCTGATGGTACATACACTATCACCAGCCAGGGAGAGGTTACCAGTAGCAACTTCCTGAATGTTGTAACCGATGATCCCGACACTCCCGCAGAGAATGACGCCACGCAAACGACTGTTGTTGTTGATGAAGCTGAAGAGATTGATCCTGACCCACGGCTCTACCTACCACTACTCATACGCTGATGCCCGGTTACCAAGGTTTCGCCGTACCACTAACGACAAAACCCTCCATCCCACACGCACGGGATGGAGGGTTATTTACCGCAACCGAATGAAAGGTTACGCCTGCTTGTGCTCGTCGTTGCGCCGCACGCCAATAAATAGCGGCAAGATTGCACCGACGACCATAATCAGCACACCGGCAACAATCCCCAGCACCAGGGTCATCACACTCTGAGCGGTCGGCACAGTAAACATATAGATCCCACTGATCAGCAGCAGGGTGCCGCCAAAGCCAACCAGCAGCGCTGCCAGGACGGACATCATCGGGTGTGCGGCATAGTGCTTCTCCATAACGCGGGCCACTAGCTTATCCATAATCTGAACTCCCTTCGGTAGAGATAGAGTATAGGTCAACACTACAACTGCTTCGAACAGACCTGCTCAGGGTAGACCGGGTGGCAGTTATCGTGGCTGTCGCGTGCGGCGCAGCCATTGCACCACGAGCAATCCTACACCTGACAGGATGGCAATAAAGCCAAAGCCAACCAGCAGCGGAAACGCCATCGCGTCGTCAGTCGGTATACCGCAGACAAACTGCCAGACCGCCTGCGGAGCGTTCTGCAGGATTGTCAGGTCACGCACATAGGCCCCGGCGATAGTCAACAGGGTCAGACCAAACCCAAAGAGCGCGCCCGCGATCGCGGTGGTGATGGTCGGTTTGCGCCGTGGTGCTATTGTGGGTTGTTCGGTTGTCCGCGAGATTTCGACAGTCATTGTGCTTTTCCTCACATATTTCGATTATACCAGCCGCAGTTTCATTTCAGCAACATCGGTGTCACCGGCTACTCGAATGGCAGTGGCACGGGGATGTCGGGTTGGTAGAACGGGCTGGTGAAGCCTTGAACAAAATCGAGTGTCTCAACCAGCACCGGCCCCCAGGCAAACAGGGCCAGTAGTATGATGACACCCAGCCAGATCCCCCAGCGCTCCAGGATCAGCGGCGAGCTGGGATCGCCCGTTGTGCCAATCGGCGCATCTTCCTGGACCGGCTGATCCGAGAAGGCCAGCGTGCCAATCATATTGACAAAGAAGAGGATCGAGCTAATCAGCAAGAACAATCCGCCAATTGCCGACGAGTTCAGATAGAATGCCGCCTCCGGGTTGACATAAGCGGCTGAACCCATATCGGTACGGCGGGGCGAACCGGCAATACCGGCGGCTCCCATTCCATGCCCAAAGATCAGCATACCAATCAGCCAGGTGTAGACCTGCGCCAGCGCTGCCCGGCGGCTCCAGAGCGCTCGCCCCCGAATAAGCGGGATCATCCAGTAGAGCACACTCATAAAGGTCAGGATCACCGCGCCGGCCAGCGTCATATGAAAATGCGCAACCACCCAGGCGGTGTTATGCAGCGCGATATTGAGCGTCAGTGAGGCATGAATCAGGCCACTAAACCCACCGGCAACAAACAGGATCATGCCGCAGATCTGCGCCGCCACCACCGGATTGCCCCAATCCTGGCGGAAGAGCCAGCCAAGTGGACTGCGCGCCCCCCGTTGTCGGCCGGCCCGCTCCAGCACTGCGCCGATGTTAAACGCAGTCAGGAAACTGGGGATAACCACAACAAAGGTAAAGACCGTGTGAACCGCTTTCATCACATTGCTGACACCCGGATCCGAGAAGAGATGATGCACGCCAACCGGCACCGAGAAGATCATCAACATCAGGAAGGCGACGCGTCCCAGCGGATCGCTAAAGAGCCGGCTGTTGGCCTGCTTCGGCAGCATCGTGTACCAGGAGACATAGGCCGGAAACAGCCAGAAATAGACCAGCGGATGCCCAAAGAACCAGAAGAGCACGCGCGCCGTCTGCGGGTCGCTATTGACGATCCAGCCCAGCGAAGCGGGTAGCAGCATAAACAGGATCTCAATCGTCACGCCAACTGTTGCCACGGTCCACATCACAAAGTTGGCGATGGTCCCGTAGACCGCCAGCGGCACACGCTCGCCGGGATGATCCCGCCGCCAGCCGCGATAGGTCATCAAAATATTGGTGGTAACCAGCCAGGTTCCCACAACTAACAGCACCAGCCCGATGTAAAACGAGGGATGTGCAATCATCGGTGGATAGAAGGTGTAGAGTACGCTGGCCTGATTTGTCAGCAGCGCATAGAGCACCAGCCCCAGCCCGATGAACATGCTAAAGAAGGCCACCCAGGCCATTCGCACATTCCAGAGCGGCCGTTCAAGCGAACGCTGTACCACAAAATAGCTAAACCCGACGATGAAGAAGGTCGTAAAATAGAGCGCATTCATCACGCCGTGAATAGACAGCGCCTGGTAGTAGTAGCTAAAGACCGGCATCTCCCACTGCGGGAAGGCCTCCATAAAGGCAGGCGCGCGCCGGAACGACTGAAATGGACCCAGCAGCAACCCGAACGAGAGCGCGATGAGCGCCACAACCATATGCGAGCCCACCAGCCAGCGCTCCCCGGTTAACATCCCCAACTGGGGGAAGGAGATACCTGGAGCCCGCCGTGGTGCAGGTTGAACAGCCTGCATTCCGAACCTCCTTATTCCGCCGCAGCTTCCTCTGCGATATTCTCTTCCGTATCCTCAACAATGATTGTTGCGATCATGTTCTGGTGCCCGGGTCCGCAAAACTCATGACAGATAATGCGATAGGTTCCCGGTCGTTCAAAGCGGGTGGTGGCACTCGCAATCTGACCGGGGAGCAGCATCAAGTTGACATTATGCTGTTCAATAAAAAACCCGTGTGTAATATCACGACTCACAACAAAAAAGGTGACATCGGCCCCCTTGGGCAACCGGATCTCGCCGGGAGTAAACGCCCACATCTGCGCCACAAACAGCGCCGCATAGGTGTTATCCCCCATATCTTTCAGGCCGGGATCGGCAAAGGCCGACTCGCTGATCTCCGCCGGATCAATCCGCGCTACCGGGCTGGGCAACTGCACCCGGAAGATAAACACGCTGGCAAGCAGGGCGGCACCAAACGCCCCCAATGCCACCGAGACAGCTATCAGCCAGTAGCGTTCAAGCTCATCGATATGCATCAGATCGCTCCTCCTACACCACGCTCAAGCACCACAATGAACCAGAGATACGCCCAGTAGAGCGCATACCCCAGGAGCATCAGCAGCACAAAGAGCAGCGTGCCACGGGGAACAAAGCCTTCGCTATCACTGGGCAGCAACCGCGTCTCCTCCGGGGGGGCTACCTGCTCAACCTGCTCGGTCTGCTCAGCCGGGGTGGTCTCGGCTGGTGCTTCACTCCGCTCTGCTACGGTCGCATCACTCACAACTATCTACCTTTCTAGACCCGGTACAGCACTCTGCTTCTCATCTAAGCCCGTTCAACGATATGTAACAGATGGGGCTATCATAGTTTGTGCTATTTGTCGCAAAGTATAGGATAGACCTGGACTACTTTGCGTATACGAGTGACAACTAAATGTTGTGATATCACCACCAGCGCAAGGGCAATGTCTCATCTGACAGGACTTACGTGGTCCCTGACCCGGAAGGTATGTCAGCCTCCGGCGGGGCGGAAAAAACCCGGTCTTGTTCACAAAAAAATTGTTAGCGCGCATAAGCGGTGGGTTCAGTTCATTGCCGCTTTTTAGTAGTCCGGCGTGGCGAACGGCCAAAATTGGGTAAAAATAACCCAAAAGTAGTACGGACATATGTACGACCATCCTTACCTTGACGACTTGACCCAGGACTTATGCGCGCTAACAAAAAATTCATAACGTGAATTTTTTTGTGAACAAGACGAAAACCTACCATACTGCCCCATGCGAATCTGACTTCCATCTGGTGAAACGCCCGGTTTGCATGCTCGCTGCGTAACTTCTGTCATCTATGGCATGCAGGTGGGGGTGTCTCCAGCGTTCATCGCATCCGCGAGACCAGAGAAACTGCGGGGACACTCTACATTGTGCAATAATACACAATGTATAACAAAGACCTGCTAAGAACCTGTTTGATACACCAGAGTTATTACTTCCATCTGCAACTGTTCTGCATGGATGCTCTTACTGGCCTGATGGTCCACATAACATCTATTTTACACTACTTTGCACCAACAAGAGAACCCGCCAGGTGGTCAATCCTGGCGGGTCGTACAACATTCGCTGCATGGATCATTCTGCGCGTCGTGAACTATCTCTGCCCCACGGCCTGGCTTATCCCCGGTACTACGATACCGTCTCAGACTGACTGATAGGCAGACCGTCTGCCAGATGGTGTATTTCCAGCGCCGTATGAACTGCCTGCTTCAGATCCAGCAGATCGATTGGCTTGGCAAGATAGTGCTCCACCCCCAGGGTTTGCATATGCTTGCGCAGCCGGGGCGTATCATACGCGGTCAGCACCATCACCGGCAGGTGAGGTCGGTAGGCCCGGAGCGCCCGGACCAGCGAGGTCGCCGCGCGGCTCTGGGGGTTGGGATCGACAATCAGAAGATCAACCTCTTCGTTCATGCAGCGCAGCCAGGCAGCATCCGGGGAGGGCGCAACCGTGACCTCTGCTTCGGTCTCCAGTAGCACCTGCAATCCCCGCTGTGTCACCAGAGCCGCAGTCGGGTCACTATCGACAATTTCGATATGCCGCAGTGGCATGAACCTTCTCCTTCACGTGCATGTGGGTGGTTAACACCGAGGGGGCGTAGATTTGCACGTTCTGGCATGTATGCTACCAGACTGTTTGCGGCATGTGGGAGGAGGGGTAACAATCGTCTGTGGCGATCTGACAACTAAGGTTATAGGGGTTAGGGGTTAGGGGCAATACCTTTCAAATAACCGGGCTTACGTGATTCCTTACCTGGAAGAGGATACTGCCTCCGGCAGGGTGGAAGAAACCATTCTTTTTCACAAAAAATGTTCACTTTGTGAGAATTTTTTGTGAAAAAGTTGAGATAGGTTTTGTTATTTGACACGCGTTACGCGGTGGGCGTTTGGACCATGAACAACACGACATGAGCGAAACCCGCGAAACGGCCAATGCTAATAGGTATCAGGCAATCCCGCGTTTGGCGGGGGATATCGCCTCCGGCAGGGTGAAAAAGATAAAAAGAGTACCATGCTGCCGCAGGCGAATCAGGCTTCTATCGGGTGAAATGTCCGGTTTACACGGTAACTGCGGAACTCCTGTTACTCAATTATTGGTAGAGTAATCACGAAGGTCGCGCCTTCACCGATGGTGCTCTCGACCTGGATCTGCCCATCGTGCTGGGTGATAATATGGGCACTAATCGCCAACCCCAGGCCGGTGCCGTGTGGCTTAGTCGTGTAGAACGGCTCAAACAGGTGCGGGAGATGCTCCGGGGCAATGCCGATACCCGTATCGGTGATGCGGATATCAACGCGGGGGGTGCCGTCATCAATCGAGGATAGCAGTCGTGTCGCCAGGTTCAGTGTCCCGCCATTCGGCATAGCATCGCAGGCATTAAGCATCAGGTTGAGGAACACCTGGCGCAACTGGTCCGCATGCGCGGTACTGAGCGGCAGATCGGGAGCCAGTTCATGCATAATCGTGATCTGATTATGGCGCAGGTGCGTCTGGACCAGTTCGACCGTCTCCATTAAAATTTTGTTGACATTCGTCGGGGCAAGCTCGGCCTTCGTCGGCCGGTAGAAGTCGCGCATGCGGGTAATGATGCGGGCGATGCGCCCCAACTCATTCTGCGCAATATCCAGAAAGGGCCGCTGCGGTGCGTCTGCCGGCAGATCCTGCTCAACCAGGTAGAGGCTATTGCGCGCGGCATAAAGCGGATTATTGATCTCGTGGGCAACCGAGGCCGCCAGTTCACCCACGGCGGCCAGCTTGGCGCTCTGCAGCAACTGTGCCTGCGCCGTGTTCAGGCGAGCTTTCGCCTCCTCGTGCAGCGAGTGAATCCGCGCCAGATCGCGCTGCAGGGAAGCGGCATGCGCCCGCTGCTCGGCCTCGGAGATGGCAACCGCCGTCAGATCGGCCAGCGTCTGAATAAAGGGCAGATCACGCGGGTGGAACAGGTGTGCCTGTGTGTTACTGCACAACACCAGCGAGCCCAGGCGGGTCGTCTCGACGCGCAGGGGGGCAATCAGCGCGCTGGAGGGCGGCCAGTCTTCCATGACCTTTTGTAACTGCACAACCTGGTCTTCCTCCAGGCTGCTCAGACCCGTCGTCAGTTCCGGCCCGACCATCAGCATCGCCCGGGGCGACAGGAGCGCATGCCCGGCAATACCCTGTCCCGGTTGCAATCTGATATCAGGAACAAGCTCGGCGCTGGTCGCTCGCAAGGCCAGGCAGTCGGCCTGCCGGTCAAGCAGGAACAGCAGCGCGGTACTGGTGCCGGGAAAGAGCCGCGTCGCCGCGCGCACAATCAGCCGGACAATCGACTCAACATCGTGGATAATCAGCAGGGCGGAACAGATCTCCAGCAACGTGTCGAGCCGTTCCCCGGCAACATTACCCAGGGTTGCCCGGCGGATCGAAAGCTGCGCCTCCAGATCAGAGACACGCGCCGCCGTTGCTGCTTCCTGCTGCTGAGACTCGGCCAGTTGCGCTTCCAGTTCGGCGATACGCGCGTGCGTACCGCTGTATTTCTGCGCCTGACCGGACGGTGCCGGAGATTCATTGCCATTGAGCGAATGCTTTGCCATTGATACCCAACCGTTATCTGGATTATTCCTGCCGGTTAGCCTATCGTATCACAGGATGCGCCGCGCGGCAACCCATCGGTTGATAGATATGCGCACCTTTGACGCAGCCCTGATCGGCTGATGTTGGGATACGCGGTGCTCTGCTACGATGCGTGCTGTTCTCTCAGTTGCAGTGCCGGTATAATACTCCTGGTGACACGTTGTATGATGTTCGTTGTCCGCTATTGCTTTGTTCTTGCTACACGACAGGGCTCTATGAAAATTGCAATTCTGGCCGATATTCACGCCAACCTGCGCGCGCTTGAAGCCGTTACCGGGCATATCACTGCCTGGCAGCCCGATGCTGTTGTTGTGGCGGGTGATACGATTAATCGGGGCGCACAGCCCCACGCCTGCCTGCAGTTTGTCCAGGCGCAGGCACGTACGACCGGCTGGCAGATATTGTGGGGCAACCACGAAGGCTATGTCGTTGCGCATACCCAGCCCGATGCACCGCGCCACGGTCCGGCCTTCGCGGTCAGCCGGCACTCCTACTGGACCTACCGCCAGGTCGAACAGGATTTGCCCGTCATCACCGCGCTGCCCTTCGCCACCAGTCTTACCGCGCCCGATGGAACCGAGGTCCGCGTCACCCATGCCTCCATGCGCAGCGACCGCGACGGCGTCTACCACAAAACCAGCGATGATGAACTTCGCCGGCAAATTGGCGCCGCCCCCGCACCGTCGCTCTTCTGCGTGGGGCACACCCACGTTCCGCTGATCCGCCGGGTGGATCAGACGCTTGTCTTTAATGTCGGCTCGGTGGGGATGCCCTTTGACGGCGACCCGCGCGCCAGTTACGGCCAGGTGGTCTGGCAGAACGGCACCTGGCATGCCACGCTGGTCCGGGTTGCCTATGACCGGGAGCAGGCCCGGCGCGACTTCTTCGAGACGGGATTTCTCGACGGCAGCGGCCCGCTGGGCTATCTGATCCTGGATGAGTTTGACACGGCCTGGCCGCGTCTGGGTTCATGGGCGCGGCAGTACCGGAACGAGGTACTGGCTGGAGCCGTGTCGATGGAGCATGCGGTACGCGCGTTTCTGGAAAGTTTGTAATCGGTAGAGAAGGAGGAGTCATGTCACAGATCGAAGTTACCTGGGTCAATGAACACCGCTATCTGGCCGTGGACAGTACGAATCATACGGTTGTTCTCTCGCCGCCCAACGATATCGGCATTAAGCCATCTGACGGGTTGTTGATTGCCCTGGCCGCATGCGCTGCTCACGATATCGTCGAGATTATCAACAAGCAGCGGGCGCACCTGGCGCGGCTGGTCATTGCCGTGGAGGGTGCGCAGGCTCCGCAGCCGCCCTGGGCCTACCAGCGCATTCATCTGCGTATTCAGGTGACCGCGCAGAACCTGCGCCACGAGCAACTGGAGCGCGCGGTTGATCTGGCGCTGAACAAATATTGCTCGGTGCGCGCGTCACTCTCACCCGATATTGTAGTTACATTCGAGGTTGATCTACAGAGCGAAGGCGCGTAGCCGCGTAGGAGAAAGGTCCAGCGTTCCTTCAGTCACCTGACCAGGAGCGATTCTGGTCAAATGACCAGTTACCGTTATCGCCCTGCTGCGCTACAATATTCTCAGGCACGATTTGGATGGGGCGAAAGTGCCAAGACCACGAAGGCTGCTGTGACGACCAGCAGCCTTCGTGGTATGTAACGCGACCTACGCAACTGGTCGGGACGACTCACGCCGGCGAAGCGTTGCCCGGCGCTCCTGCAGCAGGCCCCAGGTGCTCAACCCCAGCGCCAGCAGCAGCAACACCACCGCGACAAAGAAAGTATCGTGCAGCCCGGCAACCTGAGCCAGTGCCGGCGCATCGGTTGTCTCGCCCGTCAGCGGCTCACTTGCGGCGGCCGCCACCCGGCTGGCCCAGATCGTCCCCAATAGTGCAATGCCGACCGTTTGCCCCAGCGTGCGCGTCATCGCCAGCAACCCGGAGGCCACGCCCAGCCGCGTCTGCGGTACGGTGCCCATGACAGCGCTGTTGTTGGGCGATTGGAAAATCCCCATTCCCAGGCCAACCGGCAGAAAGCGCAGAATGTAGCCGAGCACACTGGTATGCGTGTCGAGCGACATCAGGCCGGCATAGCCAACCAGCATCACCAGCAGCCCGACAATGGTGATGGCACGCGTCCCCACCCGATCCGACAGCGCCCCGGCGATGGGGGCGGCCACACCCAGCGCAATCGGTACCGGCGCAAGCAGCAACCCGACGCGCTGTGTATCATACCCCAGGATATTCTCCAGATAGAAGGGTATCAGCATCAGGCTCCCGGCAACCAGAATGAATGAGATTAACCCATTGATCAGATTTATACTAAACAGACTATTGCGGAACAGTGTTAGATCGACCATTGGCTGGCGGCTCTTCCACTCAATGAAGATAAAGATGAGCAGAAAGATAATCCAGCCGGCAAAGAGCATGCGAATTATCTGCTGATCAAAGCCAAACTGCTGCCCCAGCGTCAGCCCCAGCAGCAGCCCCAGCAGGCTGAGGCAGAGCGTGGCGGCCCCCAGGTAGTCAAACCGCTGCCCGCCGGGCGGCCGGGTATCCGGCACAAACCGGAGAACGATCAAGATACCAACAATACCAACCGGTATATTCACAAAGAAAATCCAGTGCCAGGAGAACTGTTCAATCAGCACACCCCCCAGCGCCGGGCCGACAACAATCCCAATCGAGACCATCAGCCCGGTAATGCCCAGCGCCTTGCCCCGCTCACTCGGCGGAAACGCCTCGGTGACAATGGCCGGACCCAGGGCCATCATCATCGCCGCACCGACCGCCTGGAGCACGCGAAAGCCAATCAGCCAGGCAATCGTCGGCGCCACCCCGCACAATCCTGAACCAACGGTGAAGATAATAAATCCCAGCGTATAGAGCAGCTTCTTGCCAATAATATCGGCCAGACGCCCCACGCTTAACAGGAGGATTGTCACCGTTAAAAAATAGCCCAGTGCCACCCACTGCACAATGGCAAAGGTGGTATTTAGCTCACGCTCCAGGGTGGGGAGGGCAATATTGACGATACTGCCATCAATTGTTGATAAAAAAATGCCCATGGCGACGGCTGCCATTGCGTACCATTTGCGGCTATAGTCAACGTCCGGCCGGCGCATCTGCTCACTCGAAGTGGTCAACGCAACTTCCTTTCACACAGTTTTGCTTGCGTGTTCCAGGCGTTATCAGGCAACATCTGAAACATGCAATAATCGCACTCAATACCATTGGTATGCATTATACCTGGTTTGGTGGGGCGATCAGAAAGTGCCGGGAGGACGCGGCCCAGATCATGCTATACTTCTATCTGATGCATTGTTCTGAGATGAAGGAATTGCGCTCCATGACTCGTCGCTGCCTGACCGATATCAGCGGTTCGTTTTACGATCCGACCAAACCTTTCCGCAACTGGTCGGCCCTCCCGTTTTATCAGCTTGATCTGCCCCAGATGCCCTTTGTCGATCAGCTCCAGCTTGCGCAGGGGTTGGCGCGGGCCGGCACATACCTTGAGCGAATTCAGGCGCAGGGCTACACCGGCATTGTCATTGATAACCTGCCCCATCTGGTTGGCTTTGAGACGGCCCCGGTTGAGATCTACCCCGGCAGTAGTCCCTATCGCCTGCGCGCGGCGATATACCGTCAGGCATTTGGGCCGCTGTTCGCGGATGCGGTACAGCGCGGCATGGAAGTTTTTGTGACGACCGATATGCAGTGGAGTACGCCTCCCGTGCGGCGCTTTGCCCGGCGGATGACAGCGCACAACCCGCGCCTGGCGGAGATCAACCGCTGGGCCGTGGAAGAACTGTTTACGCTGCTGCCCCAGGTGCGGGGGCTGATTGTGCGCGTTGGGGAGACGGGCGGCGCACATAACCAGGGTCAGAGTTACATGGGCCACATGCTCTACACCACCGCCGACAGCCTGCGCAGTCTGATCGCCACGCTGCTGCCGGTGTGTGAAGCCTACGACCGGCTGCTGATCATCCGCACCTGGAGTATCGGCATTGGCGAACTGGGGGATCTGCTCTGGTCGCCCACCCGTTATGGAGCCACCTTCGCGGACTATACCTCGCCGCATCTGCTGGTCTCGATCAAGCATGGTCCCTCGGACTTCTTCCGGCACCTGCCGCATAACCCGACGCTCGGGCTCCCCGGCCCGGCGCAGATCGTTGAAATGCAGAACCGGCGCGAGTATGAACTCTTTGGGATGGTACCCAGTTCTATCGGGGAGTTGCATCAGTCGGTTCTCCAGCATGCGGTGGCAACCAACCGGCAGTTTGCGGGTATCTGGGCCTGGAATGGCACCGGGGGCTGGGGCGGCGGACGAGCGGCACTCGGCAGCGAGGGCTGGAGCCTCTGGACGGAACTCAACAGCGCGCTGACGGCGGCCCTGGTTCACAATCCTGACCTGGATACATCAGCCTTTGTCTACCGCTGGTGCGATGAACATTTTGGCGGACCATTCGGCGCGGCGGTCGCCGATCTCTATCGGGACTCAGCACAGGTGATCACGCAGGCCTGGTATCCCGGACGCCTCACGCACGGGAAGCGCACGCTGGGATCGATCTATCTGCCGCCGCTCCTCTGGATCTGGTGGATGCGACCAACGGCTTCGCTGGTTATCTGGGCCTATCTTGCCACCGCGATAGAGGACCGGGAAACGCTACTGCGGGAGGATGCCGCGGCGGTGGAACGCCTCGCCGGACATGCCGAACGGTTAGCGCGCCTGGCTCCGGTGGCGGATGCGCGCGCGGCCGGCGTGGTGGAGAGCGCCTACTACTTTTGTGATCTGCTCAATGTGGCCCGGCAGATTCGCGCGCTGATGCTGCGGATGTTTGCTGCCGCATGGTCTGCCCGGCACGCCGACTGGCGCGCCTTAATCGTCGAGACGCCCGGCGTGCGCCAGGTTATCGCGCAGCACCAGGCAGCCTGGGCGGGCAATGCCGACTTACCGCCGCTCGAAGTTGAAGAAATCGCTACCTTTCTGCGTAGCCTCGAGCGACACCCGAAGATGTTCTGGGCGCGCGCACGCCTGGCCTGTATGCTGGTGGACCGGCTGCAAACCCGGCAGCACCGGGGACGCCAACGCCACCCTGGACGAATGATCGCCATGGCTGTGCTTGTGTTTATGCTCTTTTACGAAGATCGTCCGCGTGCCGGTATTGCCGGGGCAGTCGCCTCACTACTGTTTATCCCGCCACTTCGCCAGCGTGCGGTGCGGCTGCTGCTGCCCTGGCTGAATCGTCGCTTCAACCTGCTGCCGTCGATCTTCTTTGAGGCGGGCCCCGCCGTTACGGAGTGGACGGCCTGAGCACGCGCTGGGTCTGGCCGACCAGCCAGCGCGTGATAAACTCGACATTGTGGCCCAGGGTCCACTGCATGCCGCCGGCCTGGATCTGGCCGCTTTTGATGGCCGCACGCAGATCGGCTGCCGTAGTACCGGGGAACTGCGTGTACCCCAGGCCGAGCGTCGGCAGATGGTGCGAGTCGCTGCCACCGCAGCCGGGCATGTTCAGTTGCCGTGCCACTGCGGCCGCCTGGACATTGTTCCGGGCCAGCCAGAGCCCCGCGTTAAACGTCTCCATGGCATCAATCGGCCACTCGCAGTCGGGGCCAACGCAGCGCTCGTGCAGGCGCGCCTGGCCCATCGAAGGCACGCGCCAGCCATAGGGATGCGCCGGAATGCACAACCCACCCTGCGCATGTACGGCAGCAATCGTCTCGGCGGCGGGACGGTGTGGCAACAGCGGCTCCTCGATAAACAGCGCCAGCATGTGCCCCTCTGCCGTCGAAACCTCCTCGCCGACGATTACCTCAATGCCGTAGGAACCGGCAATCTGCCGGGCCTCCAGCGCGCCGTCAATCCGATCATGGTCGGTGATGGCAATCACCCGCAGATCGGTATTGGTAGCAACATACTCCAGAATATCGATAACACTTGCCGTTCCATCACTGCTATAGTTGGTATGAATATGCAGATCAGCCTTGCTCCAGGATGTATTCACCGGATCACCCCTCCTCTGTCTGATCATCGTCTGGTCGTAGAGTATACGAAACCGCGTCCCAGTTATGCGGACACGGTTCCGTATTAGCATAGCGCCCGAAGATTGTGGTTCTTCTATGAGTGTGTTAACAGAATGCTAAGAGATTGTAAAATCGGGCGCGGAGGGGCGCCGGGCCGATAGCCGCGTGATGAACTGAACTAGAACGTTAACCCGTGGCATGGCGCTCTTGCAGGGATTGTACCCGCATCGGCTGCAGCTTGCCATAGGTAGCGGTGCGCCAGAGCCACTCCATCGGTCCAAAGCGGAACCGCCGCACCCACCAGTTACTAATGATCACCTGAACCGAGAAAATGGTAATGCTCAAGAGCAAGCCGAGTGCCGGGCCGACCTGCCCCATCAGTCCCAGGCCATAGCCATAAAAAATTGTTGTGCAGACCAGGGTCTGGAGCAGATAGTTGCTGAGCGCGGTACGCCCTACAGCCGCCAGTGGCATAAGCCGCTGTTGCCAGGATTGATTCTGAGTCAACTGGATGAGCGCCGTCACATAAAACAGGCAGAGCGCGGGGGCACCAATGACAAAACTTACGACCGAGAGCAGCAAGGGCAACGAAAACTCCGCCGGGTTGACAAGCGTACTTAACCAGACGTACAGCAGGTTGGTAACCAGCCCCACCACCAGACTCCAGCGCATCACCCGGCGGAAGAAGGGCAGATTGGCCGGAATATCGTGCAGCAGTCGGCGGCGGCCTACATACAGACCGAGCAGGAACATGGCAAGAATGACAAAGAACATGCCATTCAGAAAGATTCCCATCGTCGAAAACGCAAAATCCTGCAGTCGCTGCATTGCCATCTCGGCAAAGCTGCCCTCGGTGTAGATGCGCAGGGCTTCCTGGTAACTGGTTTTATACTCGGCGATGGTCAGGGCCATCTGCTCATCAACAATGGCTGCGCCTTCGGGCGTACTGCCTGCCAGGGCAACCAGGCCGAACAGACCGGTGTTGAGCACCATTGGAATAATCAGCAGAATGACGGCCCAGATGAGCAGTGTCCGCGGGGAGCGCTTGCGAAAGAAGAGCAGGAGTGTGCCCAGGATGGCATAGTAGGTGAGAATATCACCCGGCCAGAAGAGCAGCACATGTGCCAGCCCAAACAGCAGCAGAATGAACATACGCCGCAAGTAGAGCGGCACAAAGCGGATGCTGCGACTCTCGGCCCGACTCATTTGCATAGTCAGGCCCAACCCAAACAGCAGCGAGAACATGGTGAAGAACTTGCCCTCAGCCGTGAAACGAATGAAGCTCGCAGCCGCCTGATTAACCGGGCCGGGCCAGGGTGATGTTTCCAGGACAAACTGATAAACGGGCGCGGCGAAGATCATCATATTCACGAGCAGAATGCCGAAGATGGCAAAGCCTCGCAGGATATCAACGATCGCAATCCGTTCGCGCGGTTGGGTTGGCGCAACCGTCTCCGCCATCGTTTGTCCGCGTTGCGCTACTTCATGAGTTATCATGATTTTCCTTCCCAGTGTAGGTATACTAATCTTTATGCCAGACGCAAAAGCTGGTTCCACCCTGCCGCAGGCGAAATTTCCTTTTGGGTGAGCAACCGTGTACCTTTTGTAACCTGTAGAGCAGGAGCCGATGCTGATACCAATGCGTCTCTACAGTGAGCAAGAAATCCTGTTGTCGTATTATGACAACCCATCGGTATGACCAGTTGTCGTTCCGGGTTCCGTGATGTGTGTACGGGTAACTCTATTGTAAAAATAGGCTGATAGACGGAAATCAGTCTCAGGAAGGAACAGCGCTTAGTCAAAAGGGAGGAAGCCGCCCGGACAGGGGAATAGAGCAGAACGTGCCGCCTGCCGGCACTGTGGAGGTTACACAATCAGCAGGATGCCGATGCCAATCAGGAAGAAATACAACACCCGCTCGAAGCGCGCTTTCGGGATGGCCTGGTTCAGCCGCCCACCCAGGAACACGCCCAGCATAATCAGCGGGAAGGAGCAGCCAAACAGCCAGAAGACCTGCGGCGTCCACAACCCGGCGACCCCGTGCCCCAGCAGGATCAGCAGGCCGGTCGGCACAAAATAGCCCTGGAGCGTCGCGCGAAACCGCTCCGGCGACCAGCGCTGGAGTGTGCCGTACATCACAATCGGCGGGCCGTTGGTGTTGTACGCGCCCCCCAGGATACCGGCGATAAACCCGAAGAGATAGGCCAGCCCGCCGTATCGCAGTGCCGGGAGTTCCGGTCGTGCCAGGTTGTACAGCCCGAACAGGATCAGCACAATACCCAGCACCGCCTTGACCAGTTCCTCCGGGATGCCCTTCAACAGCAGCAGCCCGACCGGAATACCCACGAAGGAGGCCAGGATCAGTCGCCAGGCGGCACGCAGATCCACGGTACGCCAGCCCTGTAGCAGGATTGTCAGGGCGGTGGTTGTGCCCACAAACGCCACCAGCGGCGTCGCCATGCGGATGTCGATCACCAGGGCCAGGATCGGCATAGCGAGCAGCGCGTCACCAAACCCCAGCGTCGAGCGCGTAAAGGTCGTGCAGAAGAGGATCGCCATAACCAGCAGTGTCAGTGGGAGAGAAACCATACGTGATAGGTGCTGCGTGATGCAGGCTCTGTCGGTCGGTAGTGAGGCTCGGACCACGAATGTCACGAAAGAGTGCGAAAGCCAGGAACATCTGCGTGGCAACACTGCCGGCATCAGCGGGTTGGCGTCTTTCGCTTATTTCGCAACCTTCGCGTTCCAAACTTCCCCTGCCTGCCTCCTGTTAGACGAACTTTGAAATTGTAATCCGGACATCGCAGGATTGGAGTCCCGGCTTCAGCCGGTCCGGGCGTTCCCGGCAGTATGCCCCGGCCCTGGCAGGCATACCACCGGCTAAAGCCGGGACTCCAGTGAGTCACGTACGGCTAAAGCCGGGACTCCAGTGAATCACATATCTGGACTATTTGTTCAAACTTCATGTAACAGGAGTCAGGCGGTTGATAGGCAAACCGGACGTTTCACTCGATGAAAGCCGGCTGCGCCTGCGGCAGCATGGCACTCTTTTTTTATGAAAAAGAATGGAGTCTTTCGCCCTGCCGGAGGCGACATACGCTTTCGGGTCAGTGATCGCGTAACTCGTGTTATCTTATCTAACCGTTAACCCGTAACCATTAACCCGTAACCATTAACCCGTAACCGTTAACCGTTAACCATTAACCCTGCTCTTCCCGGTCATGCCAACGGCCGACATTGCGCAGCACCACCTCGGGCTTCTCGTACGCCTCTACCAGCAGTTTGTGGTAGTAACACTCCTCCGCCGAGCGCAGGTGATCCTGCGGGTAGCGTGCCGCATACTCAACCGGATCAATCGAGGCGGCGGCCGTCTTGATAATCTCCTGCAGCATATCCACCGTGCCGCTACCCTCGTCAAACTGCTCCTTGTTGCGCCAGACAATATCGTGGGGCAGCAGATCCTCCACGGCCTTGCGCAAGATCCACTTCTCGACCCGCTTGCCGTTTCCATTCGCGCGCAGCTTCAGATCCGCCGGGATCGTCTGCGCCATCTCAACCATCTGCGTGTCCAGGAAGGGCACCCGTCCCTCGATGCTATGCCGCATCGTCATGCGGTCAACGCGCTGCAGATTGACATTGTGCAGGCTATTGACCGAGCGGCGCAACTCCTTGTGGAGCGCATCCGGGTCGTAAATATCTTTGTAGTAGGTATACCCGGCAAACAGCTCGTCGGCGCCCTCGCCCGTCAGGATTACTTTGACATAATCAGCGGCCATACGCGCACAGAAGTAGGTCGGAATAGCGCTACGCACCAGATCCTGGTCAAATGACTCCAGGTAGTAGACAATCTCGGGCAGCTTCTCCAGCACCTCATCAATGGAGTAGGCATACTCGTGATGCACCGAGCCGATATGCTTTGCCACCCGCCGCGCCGCCTCTACGTCGCGCGAGCCTTCAACCCCGACGGCAAAGGTGTGCAGTTCATCCTTGTGCTGACGAGCAATCGCGGCAATCACGCTGCTATCCAGCCCGCCCGACAGAAACGCGCCCAGCGGCACATCGCTCATCAGGCGCTTGGTGACCGCCTTTTCCAGTGTGTGGCGTACATTCTGTGCATGCACCTCAACCGGCATCGCCCGAGGAATATTATCAGGGACGGTGTAGTAGGTCCGGAAGCCATTGCGCGAGTGGTAGTAGGTTCCCGCCGGAAACTCGCGTACATTATTCACCCAGCGCGAGATGGCCTTTAACTCTGAGGCAAAATAGAGCGTCTGCTCGGCGCTGCCCTCATTTTCGATGCCATAGTAGAGTGGTTTGATCCCGATGGGATCGCGCGCCAGAAAGAGTTCATCTTCCTCAATCACCGCAAAGGCAAACATCCCATCCAGTTGCCCAGTGGTACCAAATCCCTGTTCCTCGAACAGGTGTAAGATCGTTTCGCTATCACTGGTTGAAGTGAACTGGTGTGGACCTATCAGGCGCTGGCGGAGCTTTGCGTGATTGTAGACCTGCCCGTTGGCGATAATGATGGTCGAGCGACCTTCGTTGTACATTGGTTGTTTGCCGCGTGCCGGATCGATAATCGACAACCGCACATGCCCCAGCACGCCCCGATTGTCCTGCACATGCACGCCCCGCCCATCGGGGCCGCGATGGGCCTGCTTCCCGATCATATCCTCGACCGAAACCTTATCGGTTCCTCCCCAGACTCCCGCAATTCCACACATAGCACAGCTTTCCTTTCACTCCAGTAGTATGCACCATGATCTATGCCGGCGTCGCAGCCCACACAGATCAGGTGGCTCCTGCTATCCTGATAATCCATGACTACCAGACAACATTGCAGATAGTAACAGCGCTATTGCCTGGCAATATGAATTCAGTTATTGTAGCCGGATCACAGGAATTGAGCAATGTCGGGAAGCCGATCAACTGCGACCGACTTCCCGTGCAACCGGCCAGGTCCAGACATCCGGCAGGCACGCAAAGAGGGCGCGATGTTCGCGCCCTCGCATGGAGTGGGCCACCCGGCCCATAAATTTACGTCTTCAACTGACCGGAGCATACCGCCTGGTTACACAACCTGCACCAGTTCAATATCGAATGTCAGATCTTTACCGGCCAGGGGATGGTTCGCATCCAGGGTTGCACTCTCATCAGAGAGATCCGTCACAGTGACAACAATCGCCTGCCCATCCGGCTGACGAATCTGCAACTGCTGCCCGACCTCGGGATCAAGGTTGGGGGGAAACTGCGAACGATCGACCTCGACAATCATCTCATCGCGGTGTGGACCATAAGCGGCATCAGAAGGGATCTGCGTGGTCTTCGACTCGCCCTCGTTCATACCGACAACCGCCTCTTCAAACCCCGGTATGATCTGCCCCTGACCGATGGTGAACTGTAGCGGTTCGCGCTCTGCTGAGGTATCGAAAACGGTTCCATCATCCAGCTTACCTGTGTAGTGTACCTTGACGGTATCGCCTTGCTTTGCCTCCGCCATCTTACGCTCCTTTCGCTCTATTGGCTCCGGTTCCAGGAAATTACGTACCACTCTAAAGCAAAAAGCCAGCAAACTATGACCTGACAGCACAAGCCATTGTCACAGTTCGTGGCTTTATCACACTTTTCAAGGGCGATTGATGGAATCTCTCAGATCCATACGATAGCCTTACTGGTGGCGCATCGGCGCAACCTTAGAATGATCGACGACCCCCCAGGTGACCAGAGCGCTTGCATTTCATAATCCAAACCCGTACATATCGTACTAACCAGACCTGGTGCTGGACAGCAACAGCGTGAGAAGGTGTTATTTGACTATAGCATGATAGCGCGGGCATGTCAAAAAATCTTAACGGATATGGTGCGGTAGCAGGCGGTAGTGTGGCTACTGCACTTCACGTAACTACCGTGCTTCGGCTTCCGGCAGCGGTTTGGCTTCTTCGGCCAGCCGGGTCAGGGTCTGGAGCTGGTCGCGGGTACCGATTACAACGAGCTGGGCGTGCTCCTTAAGGAGTGTGTCCGCGCCGGGGCGGGTATTCATCGGGCCGTCGGGAATGCGGCAGGCCAGCACGGTGACACCCAGATGGTGCCGCATCTGCATCTGCGCCAGCGTCTGCCCGACCAGCGGCGAGTTGGGGGTGATATAGATCTGATCCAGGAGCAGTTCCAGGTCACTCGTATGCGCCACTTCGTCCAGGAAATCGGCGACATCGGGGCGCATCATCATCGTCACCATCCGCCGTCCGGCGATCGAGTAGGGCAGGATCACCCGGTTCGCGCCCGCGCGCAGCAGTTTGGTCTCCGATGCCTCATAGTTGGCCCGCGCAACAATATTCATGTCCGGGCGCAGACCCCGCGCCGTCAGCACGATAAAGACATTCTCGGCGTCGGAGTTGGCCGCCGCGATCAGCCCTTGAGCGCGCTCAATCCCGGCCTCTTTCAGGTCGTCCTCGTCGGCGGCATCGCCCTGCAACCCCAGGTAGCCCATCTCCTGAATCGCCGCGACCTTCTCCGGGTCGGGATCGATCACAATAAAGGACAACCCCTCATAGTCCAGCCCCTGCGCGACATGGCGACCAACCCGCCCATAGCCGCACACAATAATATGTTGTGAGAGTCGTGCCAGCATCCGCTGCCACCTCCGATATTCCAGGTGCGCCCGCCACTCGCCCGAAAGCAGAAACTCGGCCACGCTGCCCAGTGAATAGGCCGCCAGACCACCGCCCCCGATAATCAGTAGCACGGTAAACAGTCGCTCCGACCCGGACAACTCCTCGACTTCGCCAAAGCCGACCGTACTGACCGTAATAACCGCCATGTAGAATGCCTCGGTCAGGGACCACTCCGCGCCACCCAGGATACGATACCCGGCCGTGCCGACAACAAGCAGCATAATCAGTGCCGAAAGCGCGGCAATAAACCGGCGTAGCGCACGTTTTTGAACGGCTATGTCAACATGCTTATTCACAGAACTACACCTGATCGGGGTTACAGGCAACGCTGACCAGCAAAAGAAACCCGCACCCGATGTTATGTTGACGGCGGGTGCGGGCGATCAGCGGTCAGGCGAACAGACGAAAGAGATTATTCAATGGGCAGGCCCGTCTGTTCCCAGGCAATAATACCCCCCTCCATATTGTGAACATTATCATAGCCCTGCTGCTGCAGGAACTGCATCACCTGACCGCTGCGATTCCCGCTGCGGCAGTAAGCAATGACCGTCTTGTCGGTCGGGATCTCGTCCAGGCGCTGTGGCACTTCGCCCATGGGCATAAGCGTCACCTCGGAGATATGCCCGGCGGCATACTCCTCCGGCTCACGTACATCGATCAGCACAACATCGGGATCATCTTTGATCGACGCAACCGTTTCCACATCCACAACCTGTGGCAGTTCCGCCGGATCGACCTCGGCGGGCGCGTCGGGGGTTGTGGTTGTGCCACTACAGGCCGCCGGCACAAACAGCAGCAGTGCAAAAAGAAGCAGATAGACGTGTTTCATCAGGCCTCCGTAAATCAGGGATGGAAAGCTGCAAGTCGCCGTGGCGCTGCCCGCAGGCAGCGCCGGCATGCGGCAATATTGTAGCATGAGTCGGGCAGGGGAGCATAGTGAGGTTAAGGGTTAAGGGTTAAGGGTTAGGGGTTATGTTTGGGTAGTGCTGCCTGCGGCGGTTGTGTCGGCCTGAAACCGCCTGATTTGGAAAAGATAGTCCGGGTATGTGACTCACAGGAATCCCGGCTTTAGCCGGTGAATATCTGCCGGGGCAGCAACATACTGCTGGGGAAGCCTGATCCGGCTGAAGCCGGGACTCCCGATCAGTGGTGTCCGGATTTAGTGTCCAAAGTAGTAGGGTGCATTCTATGCACCGTTCTTCTGCCGGGCTATCGAGTTCCTGCCACACTCCAGGTAGCACCACGAAGTGTCAAGCGCCCATGGCTTGCAAGATGAACAATATCTCTCACCGTTCGCTTATTTTCGGAACGAGTTCATAAAAATTCCCCACTAGCGGGTCAAAAACGGCCACGTGGGAAGCATCTCGCCCCACATGGCGATGGAAATTGCAGAAATGTTTTACACATTACGGAACCGTGTACGCCAAAGTGGGGAGAGCGTCCCAAATTTTGTCGATTTTCCAGGCTCAAGTCCAAAGTAGTAGGGTGCATTCTATGCACCGTTCTTCTGCCGGGCTATCGAGTTCCTGCCACACTCCAGGTAGCACCACGAAGTGTCAAGCGCCCATGGCTTGCAAGATGAACAATATCTTGCATCACTTAGCAAAATAGTATTTATCAAGAGAATTGGGGCCATAGTACTTCTGATACTCAAGGATTGCATACGAGTCCATCATCCCGGCAATATAATCAGTAATTGACCGTTTTCGCTCACAATCATCTCTATTACTACAACGAGATTTCTTTCTCACCGCAGAGACACAGAGGGCGCAGAGATGACCACAACCGGATGGAAGGTTTAACTTGTTCTGCGGCTTTGGCGCGCATGGTTGCAGGAAATTCTCGTTGTAGTACTAGTGAAATAAAACTCTTCACAAGTTCCAAAACAACATTACAGACAGTATAAGGGTTAGGGGTTAGAGATTATAGTTTGCGACATACTATTCCGGTGGAAACTGTTCGTCCTCTACCCTTCGTCATTCGTCCCTCTCAAACAAAAAATTAACCCCTAACCCTTAACCCCTAACCCCTAACCATCACATCTCCCCATACAACTCCAGCAGTTCGCGCCATTCGCCCTGGAGTTCTTCGCGCCGGGCGGCATAGAAGAAGTGATCGCGGCCCTGTTCATCACGGTAGACCAGATCGACCTGGCTGCGCATTGGGCGCATGTAGCCGATGTTGCCCCACCAGCGCACCAGCGACTCGTCCAGGGGGGTATCGCGGAGGTACATACGCGCCGCATACTCGCGCACCGTTCCCGCCTCGATATCCTGGAGCCGCCAGGGCATGCCACTGACATCGCCGGTACGCAGGTTGCGAAAGATATAGCGCCACTCGCCATCCTCGTCCAGTTCGGCGCTGATAACCTCGATGCCGGTGCGGGGGCGCGGAACGCGGATCAGCGCCAGCCAGGGATCGGTCAACTTGGTGCGGGGCACACTCAGGAATTCCTGATGCCCATTCCCGTCCTTCTCCTTCATCGCCAGGTCAAAACAGACATCGCTGCTTGCATCCATGTAGATCCGCCAGAGGCCGCCCCGTCCCCGCCAGCGATGCCGTCGCTCGCCCCAGGGCTTGACCGGGACGGTAAACTCGGGCACTTCATCTTCAACATCCAGCAGGGCTTCCTCGAAGGCGTTCGGTTCCTGCTCCAGCGCCTCTTCGTTGCGTTCGTTGAGGAGCGCCATCCAGCCTTCACTCAGCCCCCAGTCCGAAACACCAAAGAAGATATGGTCAATCACGCCGTTGGCATCGCGGTGAACCAGATCATACTTGGTTCGGTTGCCCTGGCGGTAGGCCCGCCACACGCCCAGGCGACCGCGCCAACGCACCTGGCTCTGCAGATCGAGCCGTCCCTCGCGCAGATCCTCGTGGCGACTGATGGCATAGGCCCACAGGCCCTGGGCCTTATCCCGGGTAACCCCCGCCGTCGTTCGCAGGTCGCGCACCTCGTAGTACCAGGCCCCACCGCGCCGCTGTCCGCTGACGATCTCCACGCCGCTACGGGGCAGATCAAGCTCCTGCCCGCTGTCGAGCGGCGAGTTACCCCCGCTGGCCAGCGCCCGCCGGCAGAGTTGCATCACTTCCCCGCGATCAGCCGCTAACGTCTCACCGTCGCGGCGTACATAGACCACCCCATCATCACCGATGTAGGGCGGTAGTTCGTCCGGCTTGACTTCAACCCGCATGACATCCTGCCCTTCGTAGGGCATAAGCTCCAGCGAAATGTAGGGCTGCGGGTCAAGATGCTGTTGTACACACTGGCGCAGCAGTTCACTTACCTGTTCGGGATTGCTGACACCGGTGACTTTCCCGCCGGGTTCACAACCGATAATCAACACCCCACCGTCGGCGTTTGCGAGGGCCGCCACATCCCGCCAGAGATCGGACACAGTCACGGTATCATCGCCAAGGCTACGCAGCACCTGTCGATCCGATGTCGCCCCTGACCGGAGCACATCAACCGTCCAGTGCTTTTGATCGCGCTTGGGCACGCGTACCCGGTCGAAGTGCTGGCTGCTAAACAACCCGACCAGTGCCTCAAAGCTGTTGTCGGACAGCAGCAGTTCCACATAGCGGTCGCCGATGCCATGGCGATGCCAGTCCTGCAGATCATTATCCGACAGACGGCGCAGGCGGTGTGCATCGCTCCCCTGGATGCAGAACATCCGCCGCTCGTAGTGTTCAGTTTTGCCGTTATAAAAACCGGGGGAGGTAAACTTCTCGTGGTCGGTATAGAAATTAATAAACTCAAGGGCATGCAGAAAGGGGCTCTGCGTTGCCGCCACCCGCGACTGGCCGCTGGTACCCATGCGTAGTGTCTCGGTAATAACGCCGTTGGGACCATTGACGTGGGGCGCAACCACCAGCCCACCGGCCCGCGCAATAATTTCGTAGGCGTCCGTTACATAGCGGGTATTGGCGATACTGCACGCGCCCTTCTTGAGCACATCCGGCGGGACGCCCAACTGCAACAGGGTCGCTTCGATCAGGCTCAACGGATGGTGTGGCGAGAAAATACCGAGAATATGCGCCCCATAGTGCGATGTAAACTCAAAACCGGGCAGAACGGTAATGTTATCCAGCAACCGGCGATACTCATCAAGCCGGGACTGCTCCTCGGGCGTCAGTCGTCCGGCTGTTTCTAATGCACGCAGAAACTCAAGCTCCCGTTGAAATTGATCATATCCCTGAACAGTATTATGGTCCGTAAAAGCGATAATCTCAAGTTCCCGGCGCTCGGCCTCCTGCAAGATATCAAGGTAGCTAACTTCTGGTTCGGCGTAATCTTCAGAAGCTGGAGTATGAATATGCAAATCGACCCGTACCCATCGCAAACCATTGCGCTCATCAGTTACGTTGCTCATACGTCTATAACTCCACAAATAACGAAGGCTCTCTCTTTTCCAGAACAATCTCTATTTACTTTTGGTAGCATCGAGGTCTGGCTGCACATGTATGCAAAGAACAAACAAACAAAGTATGAAGAACCGACAGGGTATCCGGTGGCGCTGCGCCTGGCAGGTTCTGTTCCGCGTGGTGCTGCTTGCTGTTCTTTATAGAAAGGTGCAGTTTAACTCCTTTCAGTCATAATCCACAGGCAGTATACTATAGAAAGAACAAATAAACAAAGGACAAAGAACAAACACGTTCCCTATCAGAGATGCGATTGGTGCGCTTCGCTCTCTGCCGCTTTATTTGCTGTTCTTTATCTATTCTTCTCCTCGCGCGACCAAAATTTTCAAGCGGACAAAGGATAATAGTCCGTTTGCTGATAAGGGTGCATAGTGTTGCGCAAGCAATTGTTGCCTCTATGATACCTTAAAGCGGCGGAAGTGACAATTGGTTTTTTGTGACATCTGAAACGAAAAATGTTGGGCAATTGGCCCTGCACCACTGGCGGCCGGAGCAGCAGAACCTACCAAATCAAACACACACTATCAGCGCAAGCATCGCAACAACACCCGGCGTTTGGTTAAGCGCGCATCCGCAGCGCAACCTCGGCGACACGCCGCCCCAGCGCATACGCCTGCTGCTGATCGGCTGCGGTCAGGGTGTTGATGGCCGTTGCGCCGTAGTAGGAGCCGGACTCTTCCATCTGTGGCGACCAGGGCAGCCCGACAATTAGCATGCCGTTGCCCAGGAACCAGTGCAGCACATTGAGCAGCGTAAACTCGGTGCCGGAGTGGCGGCCCGCGCTGGTCGTAAATGCCGCGCCGACCTTGCCGGCCAGGCTGCCCTCCTCCCAGAGATCGCCGGTTGTGTCCAGCCAGCGCTTGAGCGTGCCCTTGATGCCGGTCCAGTTAGGTGTGCCGATAATTAACGCATCGGCGGCGATCAGATCGTCGCGGGTGGCCTGGCGTGGATTGCGGAGCACAACCTCAGTATTTGCGACGGATTGTGCGCCGGTGGCGATATGCCCGGCCAGCGCCTCGATCAGATCGCCCAGGTCATACAGAATCACTATGCGACAGGGGGCAGTTTGTGTCATGGACAATCCTCACTTTCTCAGGATTCGGGTATCAGATTAGCGCGCATCTTCGGGCACAACCAGCCCCACGCGCGTGGCATAGAGCGCGGCCTGGGTGCGGCTTGTCAGTTCGAGTTTATTGAGCAGGTTGCTCACATGCACGCTGACCGTCTTCTCGGTAATCGTCAGGGAGTCGGCGATCTGTCGGTTGGTGTAGCCGCGTGCCAGCAGCGTCAAGACCTCCTGCTCCCGTTTTGTCAGTCGTTCGGGAGCCTGTTCCAGCGGGCGCGAGGTCGCCTGCAGCAGATGGCGCGTGGCTTCCGGGTGCAGATAGGGCTGTCCGCTCTTGACGGTCCGAATGGCCTGGGCTAACTCCTCCACTTCAACATCCTTGAGCAGATAGCCGTCCGCGCCCCCCTGGACTGCGCCGATGACCAGATCTGTCTCGGAAAAGGTCGTCAGCACAATGATCGGCAGGTTGGGCAGCATCTGCTTGAGCGTGGTAATCGCCGTCACCCCGTCCATTTCGGGCATCACCAGGTCCATCAAGACCACATCCGGCTGCAAGGTTTTTACGGCCGCAATCGCCTCCTGTCCATTCCGCGCTTCGCCGGCCAACTCCATATCCGGCAGCACGCGCAAGACGGCACGCAGCCCCTGCCGGGCAATCGCATGGTCATCAACAATTAAGACCCGAATAGGTTCCATATCATATGCCCTCCTTACGAACACTTGCACGCCGGATGACCCTACGGACGCGTTCCTGCGCGTCCATCTTGAATACCCACCGCGTACCTGATGCCTCCAGGGATGCGCTTCTGCATGTCCCTGTCTGGATTAATCGCCCCCGGTGTAACCAGGCCAATCGACAATGATTTCGGTTCCCTGACCAGGTGTTGAACAGATCTGCAACTGGGCATTAATTCTGGCTGCCCGCTCGCGCATCGAGATCAGCCCGAAGTGATCACCCGCCACCTGCGCCGAATCAAACCCCCTGCCATCGTCGGCGATCAGCAGGCGCATCGGGGGGCCAGTCTCTACCCGCAGGGCAACCTGGCGGGCCTGGGCATGGCGTGACACATTCGTCAGTGCCTCCTGCGCAATCCGCAAGAGCGCCTGCGCGACTTCATCGGGGAGGGTCGGATTGGCGTCAATCTCCACGGTAACTGGTATCCCGGTGCGCTGTTCAAATGCGGCCGCGTGTCGGTTCAGCGCCTGCGCCAGACTCTGCTCATCCGCCGTAGCCGGACGGAGTTCAAGGAGCAGCGCACGCATCTCCGCCAGCGCCCCGCGCGTCAGATCGCGGATCTGTTTGAGTGACTGCCGCGCCTCCTCCGGATCAAGCTCCCAGAGGTCGGGAATAACCTGGGACAGCAGGCTCATACTGAACATGGACTGTGTCACCGAGTCGTGCAGTTCGCGGGCCAGGCGGCGACGCTCCTCCAGCACCGCCAGTTGCTGCCCCCGCTCGGCCAGCAGGCGATGCTGCCGGCGGCTATCAATGGCGGTTGCCAGTTGTGCTGCGGTTGCCTGGTAGGGCTGCAGGTCTGTTTCCTGCCATGTGCGCGTATCCGGATAACTCAGCAGCACCATGCCGATACGCCGCCCGCGAACCATCAGCGGGATCAGCGCCAGTGCCGGATGTTGCGCATGGGCCTGCATCTGGCGTAGCACCGTGGGCACCTCTGGATTGGCGTGGACATTGGCGAAGGTAACGGTCTGCCCGGCGTCGAGCAGCGGCGTGAAGGGAGCAGCGACAAAGGACCAGCGTTCCTCTTCCAGATAGGTTCCCCGCTGCGGCGACCAGTGCCCACGAATAATCATAGCTGTGCGCCGATCCAGATGATCATGTTCCAGGAGCACAACGGCACAGGCATACCGCCCCCGCGCCGCTACCTGCTCCAGGTAGGCCACGATAACCTCGTCCACGCTCATCGCCGTACTGAGCCGCTGGCTGGTGGCGTAGAGCAACCGGGTCTCTTCCAGCGCCTGTTGCAGGCCCCCAAACAGCCGGGCATTCTCGATAGCGGTTCCCAGTTGGTCGGCGATAATTGCAAACCCGGCGGCATCCTCCTCGGTGATGCGCTGGCGCGACTCGATATTGAGCACCCCCAGCAACTGCTCGCCAAACACCAACGGAACAGCCAGTTCAGAATAGATATCGGAAGCGCCCGGAATTGGCAGATAGCGCGGATCGTTCTGCACATCGACAATCAGCCGTGGCTGCCGCTCCTGCGCCGCCAGACCGATCACGCCCTGATCGATCGGCTGCCGATACTCACCGACAATCGCCTCAATATAGATACCGCTGTAGCTGCGCAGCACCAGCGTCTGCGGATCGTCCGGGTCAACCAGCAGCAGCGCGATGTTGTGATATTCAAGCTGTTCGCGGATGGCCGCAACCGCTGTGTGGATGATTTCATCAAGACTGAGGCTGTTGGTAATCAGCCGCCCGACATGGTTGATCGCGGCAATCCGGGCCGCGCGCTGCTGTTCGGCCGTAAATAGCCGGGCATTCTCGATAGCGACAGCCAGTTGGTCGGCAATAATGCGCAGGCTGGCGACATCCTCTTCACTGAACCGCGTGTCGCTCTCCAGATTGAGCACGCCCAGTACCGCATCACAATGCAGGATCGGCAACGCCAGCTCCGCCTGAATATCCGCAACACCGGGTATTGCAACATAGCGCGGATCGACGGAGACATCATTGACCAGCACCGCCTGGCGGGAACAGACCGCGGCTCCGGTAATCCCCCGGGTGACAGGCAGCCGATACTCCTGCCGCGCGGCCGGGCGATAGGGGCCGGCAACCGCGCCGAAGACCAGCGTCTGCGGGTCTGCCGGGTCAATCAGCGCGAGTGAAACATAGGTGTAGCCCAACAATTCATGGATAGCATCGGCGGCATTCTGCAGCAGATCGTCAATCAACAGATCCGCCGTGATAATGCGTCCGACCCGCGCAATCAGTGCCAGGCGCTCATTGCGGCGTTGTTCCTGCTTGTAGCGGCGCGCATTCTCGATAGCAATCGCGGCATGGCGCGCAAACAACTCCAGCGTAGCCACATCCTGCACGCCAAAGCGATGCGGCAACTCTGCTCCGACGCTAAACACCCCGATGACCTGTCGGCCCCACCAGATCGGCATGCCGATAGCGGCATGGTCGGCAAACTCGGGCAAGATCAGGTCATCCAGTTCATCGTAGCGATCCAGCCGGACCGGCTGCCGTTCGCGCAGCACCCGCCCGGTCAACCCGCTGTCCGGCGGGATCTCGTGGGCCCACTCGCGCAGGGGCATATTGACCACTGCCGCTGTCTGCACCACCGGGCCGGCAGCCCGTTCCACTACCAGCCCGATCGTGCCGTGGTCCGCGCCGATCAGTTCGATCGCACTGGCGACGATGCGGGTCAGCAGCGGTTCAAGCTCCAGTTCGCTGCTGATCAGTTCGATCACCTGGCGCAGGCTCTCGGCGCGGTGCAGGACTTCGTCACGCTGTTGTTGCAGGATCTCCACGGTCATACCAGTGCTCACCCGCTTCCCAGAGTTGTACCGGATAGGTCCATTATACCGGATGGACCGGGAAGCACAAAGAGCAGTGAGTGAAGCCGGTAAGTTTGCTTAATGGGATTGCGAAACACGGAATAGCGATACTCGTTATTGTTAGGAATGTTAGTTGTGGGAGACGCGGAGAAACGCAGGGCACTGATGCATCAGTGCCCTGCGCTATGCGTGGATCTCAAAGTCCCAACCCGTCAAGAACTGTGGCAAACACATTTTGTGCCAGGATGTTCGGGTTCGTCGAGCCCTGGTTGACGCCCAGGGCAAGCGTGATCCCGCTCTCAGGCGCGTACCAGACAGCCGAGCGGAAACCGCCGAAACCACCGATGTGACCATACACCGTACTCCGTTCCGGTGCCCGCGCAACCGGGAGCATATTACGCATTACACCCAGACCATAGGCCAGATCGGGCATGCTGTACTGACCATGACCGCTCACAAATGTCAACATCTGAGCGCGTGACTCATCACTTACCAAATCACCCGCAAACAGGGCGCGGGCAAACGTCTGTATATCATCTACCGTTGAGACCAGGTTGGCCGTACCGAAGGCAAAGGACATCGCCACATCGCGCTGGCTGGTTGATTGAATGTAGCCGGTGGCAAACGGCCCCTCAATTGCTTCGTCAGGAACGAAGAAGGTGCTCTCAAGACCAAGGGGTTCAAAAATGCGTTGGCGCATCTCTGCCGCAAGCGAGTTACCCGTTACCGCTTCGACAACCATGCCCAGGATAACATAGTTGGTGCTGGAGTAGTCCCAGTTGCCGGCAGAGCCAGGCGGGAAGGCCAGTGGAAATTGAGCGGCATACTGCACCAGTTCCTCCGGTGTGAAAATGCGATCAGGTTGCAGGTACGCCTGGTTAGCGTAACTACTATCCTCAAGATAGTCGTAGAGTCCCGTGGTTTGCTGAAGCAGGGTTCGCACCGTGATGCTGTTGGCGTTGGGAACCAGATTGGGCAGCCAGACGGACAGCGGGTCGTCAAGGTTGAGCCGGCCTTCCTCCACCAGTTGCATCACTACTACGGCTGTGAAAACTTTGCTAATACTCGCAATTCGCATTCGGGTGTCCGGTGTTATTGGCATCTGCCCGGCGCGGTCAGTCACACCACTTGCGCCGACCCAGGTTTGCTGGCCGGGAATATTCACGGCGACGACGGCACCCGGAATGTAGCCATCGGCAACGGTTGCATCGAGCACTGCCTGCAATGCGACGGCAAGTTCCGGATCAATCGGCGGCAGGCCGGCTTCAACTGTGGCTGTCGCATCAATTGGTGACACGGGTGTTGTGGTGACACTAGGCGTTGCCGTGGCCGTTGGCACAGGGCTGGAGGTTGGCGTTCCGGTGACGGTTGGCGTCGCACTGGTAGCCGCGATAGGCGTGTCGGTAGGTTCGGGTGTGCCCGTTACCGTTGCCATGGCAGCCGGAGCAGGGGTTGGTGTCAACTCAGCGACCGGAGAGACGCCTGATGGTGCGGTCGGCGAACTGCAGGAACCAATGAACAGGACAATGATAACTCCAATGATCTGAAAAAAGCGACGACCGGAGACAATGGAACTATGTCCAGATACGAACGTGCCGGAATCGGAAGCGGCCCGGTGGCCTGATTCATTACGATGGTACATCTTACTCCTTTGATTGTCTCTGTCGGTAATACAAAGAACTGTAGGGTAGGTGGTGCAGTGACAATGTGAATACCCGGGGGCCGGTGCGATCCCGGGTAAGTGGTACAGCCTGGGCGGAATATGCACTGAACCAGTCGCATTACGTGGGCGCAAGATCCGCGTGAGTTTTCCAATGGCTCCCCGACGAACCGGCAGTTCCACACAACGATATGATAGTTCAGCCAGCAGCATGGCGGCACCGATGCGCGCGGCGAGTAGTCCAGAACCATCAAAAGGTACATCGAGGACAGGCCGGGTGACCTGAAAGATCGGCCAGTGCCAGAGATAGATGCCATACGAGCGGGTGCCGATCCAGCGTATTGGTCCCCAGGATATTATGGTGGGCAGCAGGCGGGCATGCGGATGGCTGGTAGCCATGATTACGAGTACGGTGCCCAGCGCGACCAGTGTAAGACCACCACGGTAGAGCAGCGGGTGACTGTCGAAGAGGTGTACCGTCGCCAGTGCCAGGCCAATAAGACCGAAAACCCCAACAATATCGAGGGCTTGCCCGACGCGCCGGCGTGTGCCTACCGGCTGTCGCCACGGAGCCCAGACCATAGCAAGGATCGCACCGATCAGGACTCCGCCGGCCCGTGTGTCGGTGCCGTAGTAGATGCGCGAGGGATCGGCTCCCGGTTCAAAGATCACAACAGTGAGGATTGTGCTGGCAATTACCAATGCGACAGTAACAACCAGCAAGCCCCGGAGACGCATAAATCGTACCCCGGCGATGAAGATCAACGGCCAGAGCAGGTAAAACTGCTCCTCCACGGCCAGCGACCAGAGGTGTTGTAACAACGATGGGCGTACTCCAACGGTGAAGTAGGATTGCTCACCCAGGATAAGGTGCCAGTTCATCACATACCCAAGGGCGGCCAGCGTCTCACTGCCAAGACCGACCGTTTCGGCATCGGGCAAAAAGGTGGCGATGACCAGCGTGCCGGCGAGCAACACAAAGAGTGCCGGAAGGAGTCGCCGGGCACGACGTAGCCAGAATGCCGTAAGGTTAACCCGGTCATGTTGCAGCCACTCTGTGATTAGCAGGGCCGTAATCAGAAAACCGCTCAGAACAAAAAAGATTTCGACACCGAGAAAACCACCGCGCACGGGCAGATCAGCATGGTAGAGCAATACAGCAATAACCGCAAGCGCACGCAACCCATCAAGGCCGGGAAGATAGGGGAAGGCTGGAAGGTCTGTTTGCCGGTCTGTGGGCATGGGTTCCTCTTCTGGCATGAAAGACCTCCTCTGCCAGTCTGGTACTATTAAATCTGTCAATTCTCTGGGATGTGTAGTAGCTGTGATTTGCTATGACCTGCTGCAAAAACTATGCCAGTCTGAAGTGGGGAATGCGTCGAGGGTACCTGTGCGGCATATGCCACTACACCGAAGATCTATCGATAGTTCGTTGTGCTGCTATCTGGACGGAGTTCCATTCAAACTACCTGGATAAATGAGCAAATGATGAGAACGAAGAACAGAGAACCAGGATAGGGAGTCACACCCTATCCTGGTTCTTGCGCGTGCAGGTTGCCGGCTTTTTACTGTTTGAGGCGCGGGTCGAGGGCATCGCGCAGACCATCGCCCAGCAGGTTAAACCCCAGCACCGCCAGCATGATTGCTATGCCGGGGAAGAAGACCAGATGCGGCGCGGAGAAGACCTGGTTGCGCTCGCTGCTCAACATGGAGCCCCACTCGGGTGTTGGCGGTTGCGCGCCCAATCCCAGGAAGGAGAGCGCAGCTACATCCAGGATGGCAATCCCGATCCCCAGGGTGCCCTGCACAATCAGCGGCGAGATGGCATTGGGCAGAATATGCCGGAAGAGAATCCGTGGATGGCTACTGCCGATCGCGCGGGCGGCGGCGGCATACTCCTCCTCCTTCGTTGCAAGAATGCTGGCGCGGATCACACGGGCATACTGCGGGATGGTGACAATGGCAATCCCCAGCATCGCATTCATCAGCCCCGGTCCCAGCACGCTCACGATGGCAATTGCCAGCAGCAGGAAGGGGAAAGGCCAACTGCACATCCAGGATGCGCATAATCAGATCTTCCACCCAGCCGCCGACATAGCCCGCCACCGCGCCCAGCAGCACCCCGGCCAGCATCGCCACCGCCACCGTGATAAACCCGACGAAAAGCGAGACGCGTGTGCCATAAATAACCCGGCTAAACTGATCCCGAAAATTGCCGTCAATGCCCATCAGATGCTGCGACTGCGTTTCGTCACACCCCAGCAGATGGATGCAGGGCGGCGCACGTTTGCTAATCTCCTCAACCCCCAGCAGCACCTGCTCCGGGTCGTAGGGCGCAATGAGCGGGGCAAAGATTGCCACCAGGATCATCGTCCCGATAATCAGCAGGCCCGCGATAGCCGAGCGTTGCCGGGAGAAGCGCCGCAACGCTTGCCGCCAGGGACTCTCGGCTGTGCGTCGGGGCAGGCTGATAGCAACTGTCTCTACATCTACCGCCATGGTCAAACTACCTCTAGTTCAGTCGAATACGCGGGTCAAGAATGGCATACGAGACATCAACCAGCAGATTTACCATCACATACATAAACGCCACCGCCAGCGTCACCCCCTGGATAATCGGGTAATCCCGCGCGGTAATCGCCTCAAACAGGATGCGCCCAACGCCCGCCAGGTTAAAGATCGTCTCAGTCAGCACCGCCCCGCCAAAAACTGTCCCCAACTGCAACCCGACGATAGTGACAACCGGCAGCAGCGCGTTGCGGAAGGCATGCGACAGGATGACGACATGGTCGGACAGTCCCTTGGCGCGGGCCGTACGCACATAATCCCGCCCCAGCACCTCCAGCATGCTCGATCGGGTCATCCGCGCAATAATCGCCATCGGAATCGTTGCCAGCGCCACGGCGGGCAAGATCAGATGTTTGATCGTCGCGCCTAGCAACTCCCAGTTGAAAGTAATAAGCGCATTGAAAATATAAAAGTTAGCAAAAAACTCCAGCAGGCGGTAGAACCCCGTTTCCGCAGCAACATTCCAATTATAGACTTCAAAGAAGGGCGCGGCATCCATCCCGGCGGGCAGGCGACCCGAGGGCGGCAGTGCAAAGGGTGTATCGCGCAAGACCAGCGCAAACAGATAGGCCAGCATCAGCCCCAGCCAGAACACCGGCATCGACACGCCGATATTGGCCCCGACCATCGTGCCCACATCCACCGCCGAGTTGCGCCGGATCGCCGCCAGCAGACCGGCCGGCACACCGATGAGCGTCGCAATTGCCAGCGCGGTCAGCCCCAGTTCAATTGTTACGGGTAGCCGCTCGACCAGGATCTGCGTGATCGGACGTCTAAAGCGGATCGACTCGCCCAGGTCGCCCCGCAGCACATCAAGCGCATAGATGCCAAACTGCACCGGGATAGGCTGATCCAGCCCCTTCTCCCGATTGAAGCGCGCGCAGATTTCCGGCGTGGCCTTCTCTCCCAGCATCGCCGTGCAGGGATCGCCGGGGATCATACGGGCCAGCGCAAATGTCACCAGCAGCACTCCGGCCAGGACAGGAATTGCCGATAGAAAACGGCGAATGATATATTTGATCATAATCGTGTACTAAATACTAAATATAGTGATCGATTTTGGCGAAGTTAAGTTAAACCGAGGAATATCCGCAGTACGGCCTTGCGAATGTTGATAACAAATTCCAGACATAAAATACCATGAGTTCCAACCTATGAATTTTTAGGAAATAATCCAGGTATACCATTCCTCGAGTCCCGGCTTATGAACTTTGAGTAAATAACCCGGATATGCCATCCAGGAGTCCCGGCTTTAGCCGGTTGAATACCTGCCGGAGCCGCAGCATACTGCCGGGAACGCCTGATCCGGCTGAAGCCGGGACTCCCGTGCAGTGATGTCCGGATTTTACGTTCGAAGTTCATAAGCCGGGATACCTGTTCGGCGTTATCGGTATCGCATTCTCAAACTTCATCAGGTGGGATTGTGCTGCCACAACTCCACCTGATGGCAAAACGAGATCGTGCCGGGGTTACTCGGCGGCGTCTCCGCCTTCCTCATTAATAAAGCCACCCTAGAGTGCCGAGAAGTAGGTGAATGCACCCGTGTTGCCGACATGCAGCGGATGGGATGCATCCCACTGCACCGCCCAGGACATCACCACATCGTTGGCGTCCAACTCCGAACCATCGTGGAACATGACACCCTCGCGCAGGCTGCAGGTCCAGACCGTCAGATCTTCGTTGGGTTCACAGGAAGTCGCCAGGGCCGGCTCCACTTCCGTGCCGCCCACCTCGTAACGCAACAGCCCTTCGAGCACCTGCTCACAGGCCCGCAGCGACTCGCCGTCGGTCTCGTCCGCACAGTAGAGGCTGATCGGCTCCGCATTCTGCATCCAGACAAAGGTGTCCTGGTCGCCCGACTGTACCACGGCGAAATACTCATTACCGAGTGGGCTGGCATGCGCGCCCTCAACATCGACCTGATAGACCACCGTTGAGCCGCCGTTGGCAATCGGCACCATCGGGACATGCTGTTTGATCAAGTTGTTGGCCTCCTCGTAGAGCGGGCGGCGCTCCTCGTTATCGGCCAGGGAAGCCGCCTCTTGCAGCGTTGAGGTGATATCTTCAAATTTCTCACCAAACTGCTGCGAGGCACCCGCGCCAAAGTGGAAGTCGACGAAGTTGGTCATATCGGGATAGTCGGCGTTCCAGCCCAGCAGATGCAGTCCTTCCAGTTCACCCGCGTCGGCTGCGGCAATAAACGCGCCCGACTCCATCACATTGATGTCTGCGGTAATACCAATCTCGGCCAACTGCGCCTGCAGATCCTGCGCAACCACACCCGGCTCGGGCAAGTAGCTGCGGACCACATCGCGGTAGGCAATCTCGGTCTCAAAGCCCTCGGGATAGCCCGCCTCGGCCAGCAGTTCCCGTGCGCGCTCCGGATTATATTCGTACCACTCCTCGCCAACACAGGCATTGGGAATGGCACATGGCGTAAAGTGGGTTGCCACACTCGATCCGGGTGGATAGAAGTTATCGACAATACGCTGGCGATCAATACCCATTGCAATCGCCTGGCGTACCTGCTCATTGTCAAACGGCGGGTAGGTGTTGTTCATCCCGACATAGAAGATATTCAGCGGTGCGCGCTCGATCAACTGCAGATTCTCATCCCCCTCGGCAGTAACAAAGTCATCCGGGGCCGGATTGTCGATTGCATCCACCGTTCCTGTTGCAGTTCGAGCAGGCGCTGGGCTGCTTCTGCACTCCAGCGGAAGACCAGCGTCTCCGTCTGGGCCGGATCGCCCCAGTAGTCTTCGAAGCGTGTGTAGACAACTTGCTCACCCCGATCCCAGGTATCGACCATGTAGGGGCCGGTGCCGACGGGGTTCTCCAGTGGCGAACCATCCGTGGCCTCGAGATGCTCGCTCGGCTGGATGGAGAAGGGCACAAACGCCGCTTTAACCGGGAAGGCCGGGTCAGGGCGGCACATCGTGAACTGCACCGTCATCTCATCGATAGCGGCGATTTCCTGCAAGATCCCGCCATACTCACAGTCGGGCGCGCTGACCACCAGCAGATCGCCCTCGGCTGCGGCCGTTTCTTCGGTCGGCTCTTCCTCAGCGTCAGCTTCGGTCGGCTCCTCCTCAGCGTCAGCTTCGGTCGGCGTTTCCGCCTCAGTTTCTGTAGTTGGCTCGGTGGCCTCGGTAGCCTCGGTCGTCTCGGCGACCTCGGTTGGCGCTTCGGGAGCGGCTCCCTGCTGCCCACCACAGGCTGCCAGAATGGGAAGAAACAGCGCCGGCAGGAGCAGCAATGCTGCCTGGCGGCGCCAGTGTGTACCTACTACGTATATAGTTTTACCTCATGGTAACTGTAAGAGATCATCACAAACAGGTCAACCATCACACCCGAGTTATGACCGGCAGATCACCCCCCTTCGGGCTATGCTATCGGACACAGACAGATCAATCCGGTACCGGGTGAGGGGACACCCGCCCCGATGGTATCCGGGAAAACCGGCGAGTATAGCTGGGGTCAGAGAAACGATTGAGGATTATAGCAGAAAGGCCAGGAGGCGTCAACGCGCGCAGGCAGGAGGTGCAACGTAATACGTGGTGGGGGTTTGGACCACGAAAGCCACGAAATGAGCGAACAACGCGAAACGTATGGACATCCGCGACGAGCGTCTGGGCAGCAAATGTACTCCCTGAGCAGGATAGTTCTATCTGCAGGTTCACTGCTTCGCGCGCTTCGTGGCCTTCGTGGTTTTTTGCACGTTTGGCGGCAAATTGGCCTTAGCCTCTTCAGGCACGCGCTCTACAGCCACAGGTCGCATTTACGCCACGGCATAGTCGGTAAACTGGCGCACGCCCGGCTCTTGAAACCCCAGGACAATCTGATCCTTGGGAATGCCCGCCGCCACCAGGTCATAGGCCACCCCGCTATCCGTGTCATCGCGCTGAATCCATACCTTTGCATTGATAATTTCAATATGAACGAGGCAGCCATGGATGCGCCGCGCGCCGTGCCATCCCTCAGTGAGCAACAGATAACTATCGCGCTCACAATCAAAAACGGGCTTGCACTGGATATCGCCATATGCG
The DNA here is from genome assembly GCA_034436755.1 of Chloroflexaceae bacterium. Classification (GTDB taxonomy): domain Bacteria; phylum Chloroflexota; class Chloroflexia; order Chloroflexales; family Chloroflexaceae; genus CAKZQX01. The sequence continues at coordinate 109,092 of DAOTVB010000110.1, forward strand.
TAGGGGATACGCGTGTAGGCCAGCAATACCTGTTGAATAATGGTGCGGAATTCTGTTAGTGTATCCATCGGGTAATTTCCTCCCGTTCCGGGTGAAATACGATGATGCGTAGATGTTGTTGTTGCATTAACAATTGGCCGACTGGTTCCTCAAATAATGTAAAATAAATAGCTTCGCGGACGGCCAGGTAGAGTTCGCGTTCCGGCTCAGTCGTCTGGAGAATGGTACGATATAAGATAAACTGCCCAAGTGCATTGCGCAGGTCTTCTATTTCTGAAGGTCCAAGGAAACTCTTAATTTCAACTGCAATCTTCCGGCCTTGTTGCTCCGCGGCAACTAATTCTTCTGCGCCTAAATCAACGTACATATCTTTTGTCCCCCATTGCAAGCGCAGTGGGTCGTGGGTGATTTCCCATCCATCTTTGATCAACGCCTGTTTAACGGTATGGTGATAAATATCTCGCGCAGCCATTAGACCTGCTCCATGGTATTGCCGAACGACACAACCATTATTATACCCGGTTTGTGCGTTGTGGGTCATGTGGAGGGTGTGGATGACGCAGGCGGGGGTTATGTCGTAGTGGTGGGAGTGGGATGGTGAAGAGAGGGGGACAGACAACCACTGGCTTTACACTTGTGATCGCTGCTCAAGGAACGTTCGTGCCGGTATGATGCGGATGCCGCGATACGGGTTTAATACCGGCAGGTCCGCATCACCCTGATGAGCGTGTCTGCTGCCCCACTGACCCAACTTCAAGGAATTTGTTATCTTCAGGATCACGACAGTCAGTAATCTTCTCACTAATAGTTACCAGATGTACATGTTGCAGAAAAACGGCAAGAAATTGCTCGCGTTTATCGAATGATAGATAGCGATCAAACTTATTGCGTAAAAGCACGCTGGTAAGTTCAAGCAAGGTTGACTCTGCGACAAGCAGCGTGCCTTCCGTCAGGGCAGCATCGAGTGCCCGGCGTGGCACCGACTCGCGCAACAACGCGGCGCTAATGATGGTACTGGTGTCAAAGACGATCCGCTCACGTTTCATCGTGGAGCAACTCATCAAGGATTTCGGGTGTTAGCCCTTTTGCCTGCGCTTCATAGCTGAGATCGTCCATGATCTGCTGCAAGGTTGTTGTAGCGGTGGTGGGATTTGTCTGTAAAAGCATCCGCAGCAGTAGTTGGATCTTGCGGCGCTCTTCATCGGACGCAGCATAGTAGCGCGTTGCGGTATCGGGATCAATCGGGATGGTTATTGTTGTCTCGCTCATGGCGATATTTCCTTAGACAAAGAACAGACCAATGGTTCAATAATAGAGTTTCTGGCACGTTCTGTTCTGTGTTCTTTATAATAAATAGTTATACAAATCTACTTATCATAGTATAATCAAGGAGAAAATTCACCCCATATACTCCCGCCACTCCCCAGGCAATACATCAAAATCCTCCGCCATGGCGATCATGCCGCGGGCACTGCCCGGTCGGCGCGGTTGCCGGGCAGGTTGCAGCGGTACTAACCGAACCGTCTGCTGATCGTCCGTCGTAATCAGCACGATTTCGCCGCGTAGGGCGGCAGCGATTAAGCCGGGTAGTTGCCGGGTTGCTTCGTCTACGTGGAGTTGCTGCATGCTCAGAGCCTCCGATAATCTGGCGGTATGACCTTTGGTATGCAGTATAGCACACCATCATCTGATGCATCCATCGGGCTGAGGCCCATTCGTGTATTCGTGGTTCCATTCGTGGACGGTGGGCTACGTCAACATGGATAGTAACCGTTGTGCTAACATTCGTCGGCATCAGGCAGGAAGCTCGGAACCGCCTGATGAAGTTTGAAAACATAGTCCGGATATGAATGACCGGGAGTCCCGGCTTTAGCCGGTGGGATGCCTGCCGGGGCCAGGGCCGGGGCATACCACTGGGAACGCCTGATCCGGCTGAAGCCGGGACGCCTGATCAGTGGTGTCCGGATTTAATGTTCAAACTTCGTAAGGCGGCACTACAAGCACGGTACAGGCCTTTGACATCGCCCTATCGCCCGCACTGGGTCGGGTGTTGCGCCTGATTGTAGACCCGTTCAAACTCCTCCATAAACTGCCCGGCCAGCGTGGGGTCATCCACAATCAGCAGGTTCTCGTCGTTGGTCTCCTCGGCCCGTCCGGTAAAGTTGTACGAGCCGGTGATGACCGTGCGCTCGTCGATGATGATGAACTTGTGATGCATTGTGTAGCAGTTGCCGTCGTCCAGTACCGCAACCCCCTGGCTCTGGAGCGTGTCAAACTCGGAGCCGATGCCACCGGCGTTGCGTGTCTCGAAGACGCCCTGCACCGTAACCCCGGCCGCGTGGCGATCAACCATGGCCTGTGCAATTTCATCGCTGGTGAAGGAGAAGGCCAGAAAGTGGATGCTGGACTGCGCACCCGCCAGCCACTCCACCAGGCGCGGCGCGGGGCGGTCTTGCGGCGAGAAGTAGTTCTCAATTGTCACCGTGCCCACCTGGATCAGCGGATAGGGCGACAGCGACGCTTTGTCGTTGCCGAATGTCCCGGCAAACATCTGCTCAAACTCGGTGATATAGTTTGCCACCACCGGCTGAATGGTAATCCGCAGCAGGTTGTTGTTATTGCGATAGGTGCCATTAACGGTCATATTCCAACTGCCCATCCAGACCAGTGCGTTGTCGATAATCACGAATTTGCTGTGCAGAAAGGCGGTTGAGTCCTCCCAGGCAATCGGAATGCCGGCTGCTTCCAGTCGGCCGGCCCACTCGGCCATCTCCGGCTTCTCAAGATTCTCCCGGTCTAGCGCCAGTCGGACTACCACGCCCCGCTCAACTGCACGGACCAGCGCGTCGGCGATTCCCGGCAGGTTATACTCAAACACGGCCACATCAACCTGTTGTTGAGCGGCGTCAATATCGGCAATCAACGCTGTCTCGTGCGGGGGTGGCGTGCGGCGCTCCGGCTCATCGGGGTAGACCAGCCAGGGTGTGGTAAAAAATGCCTGAATGCTCCCCGCGCCATCTTCATAAACCAGCGGATCAAGCGGCTCCGAGGCGACCGGCGCGACCTCGATCAGTTCTCCCAGGTCTTCCAGGTCCGTCACCTCGCCCAACTGCTCCAGGTCAACCTCGATATAGCCCTCCTGGATCAGATAGCCGACCAGTAGCAGGAGCAGTACGGCAATTACCGCCCGGATCGTAGGCGGCCCCCGGCGGCGACCAGCGCGGCGTGACTTGGATGCTTTCCGACGACGAGCCATAGTAATCTCCTCCTGTCCAATGCCATAATAATGTTATGCGGAAGTGCGGAAACGGGGAGGTGCGGAGGCGCTGCGGTCCTGTCTCAACTCACCGCGTCAGCGCCTCCCCAGCTTACAGGACTATCTCCGGCGCGGCCAGCGGCAGGTGAAGGTGCCCGGTTTGCGGCGGCGGCGCTGCTGCCAGAGCGCGCGGCGGGTGGGGCCCTGCTCGGCGAGTGCGTCCGGGGAGAGGGTACAACTGGTGTCGGGCAGGTCTACGGTCACGTCCTCCAGATCGGGGGCAAGCTCGATCAGGGTATGGTGGGCCAGGGCGACCAGTTGCCCGGCGGTATGATCAGCGGTGACCGCCTGCGTAACCCGCAAGAGCGTTCGCCGGATCGCCCCGATTGCCGCATCCACCTCTGCGTCGGAGCGGGCAGCATCGGCGGCACTTTGGGCTGCCTGCCGGGTGGCCCACTCGATCAACGGGCGGGCCAGGTCGTCGGTCAGATCGCCGGTCAGCCCGGCGTCTTCCATAATGCGCTCGGCGGCCTGCTGCTGGCGTGCATGTGTCACGTTACCCCTCACTTGTGAGAATGCCATCCAGGCGCGAAGCCTGGCGTGGCGAACTGACTTCCTTGCCAAAATCGTCGCGCCGAAACACGATGACTCCACCGGCCATCGTCAACATCACCTGGCCGCGCAGTTGCTGCCCATGGATGGGGCTGTTCTTGCCCTTCGAGGCAAAGGTCGTCGCATCGACGGTCCAGGGAATATCCGGATCAAACACAACCAGATCCGCGCGCGCCCCCGGGTGGAGCGTGGAGGGTGCGCGGCCCAACACCTGCGCCGGTCCCTCGGTCAGTTTGGCGGCCACATTCACCAGGTCCATCTCCCCCCGGTGAACCAGGGTCAGCACCAGGCCCAGCGCCGTCTCCAGACCGCTTATACCACAGGCGGCAAAGCCATATTCGCACTCTTTATCCACCGTGGCGTGGGGCGCATGGTCGGTGGCAATCGCATCAATCGTCCCATCGCGCAGCCCTTCGAGCAGGGCCTCGATATCTTCCTCGCCCCGCAGCGGCGGACTCACGCGGGTACGTGTGTCGTACGGAGAGAGTAGCCGGGGATCAAGCCAGGTGCGCAGCCCCAGCCCCTGGTGATTCTGGGCCGACTTCTTGCCCCGACCACGCCGGCCGCTGGTTTTAGCCGGCTCCGCCGAAGCCTCGCCCGTCTCAACCTCGGCCAGCGACCCCAGTACCCACTGGTCGGTCAGCGTGAGGTGATGCGGCGTAACCTCGGCCGTTACGCGGACGCCCCGCTGGCGGGCACTACGAATAAGCGCCACCCCGCCCGCCGTACTCACATGACAGATATGCAGATGCGCCCCGGTCATCTCCGCCAGTGCAATATCGCGGGCAATCTGGGACTCCTCGGCGGCGGCGGGATAACCGGGCAGTCCCAGCCGGGTACTGACGACGCCTTCGTGCATGGCCCATCCCCAGTTGAGCCGGGTGTCCTCGCAGTGGCTCATAATCGGCACACCCAGCATACTGGCATAGGCCAGCGCATTGCGCATCACCACCGGATCTTGCACCGGGCTGCCGTCATCACTAAAGGCAATACAGCCCGCCTCCACCAGTTCCGCCATCTCGGTCAGTGTCTTCCCCTCACGCCCGAGCGTCACCGCGCCGATCACATCCACGCGAATATGCCCATCGCGGCGGGTGATCTGGCGCACCTGGCGCACAACGGCGGCCCGGTCATGTGGCGGATTGGTGTTCGGCATGGCACAGATCGTCGTAAAGCCACCCCGGGCCGCCGCCAGCGTGCCGGTCGCAATCGTCTCTTTGTGCTCCTCCCCCGGCTCGCGCAGATGCGTATGCAGATCGGTAAAGCCGGGAGCCACCACGCACCCCCGCGCGTTAATCACCTCAACATTATCGCCGAGCGACTGCTGCTCCGGCGACATCTCAGCCAGATCAAAGATCTGAACCACTTTCCCGTCTTCAATCAGCACATCGCCCACGGTGGCCACCCGCTGGGCCGGGTCGATAATGCTGCCATGTTTAATCAAGTAACGCATCCATATCTCCAGTATGGTTAACAGGCCACATGCCGAAGCTCCTGTCGGGATTATTCCTCATGTGTCACCTGCGACGCAAGTTGATAGAGCAGCGCCATCCGCACCGCCACGCCATTCGTCACCTGCTCACCAATGACCGCGCGGGATGAGGTGACGACTTCCGGTGCGATTTCTATCCCTTCATTGATCGGGCCGGGATGCATAATCAACACATCATCGCCCAGTTGGGCCAGGCGCTCCTCGGTCAGGGCGAAAAAGCGGCTGTACTCGCGTAACGAAGGCAAAAGGCCCGCCTGCTGCCGTTCCTTCTGCAGCCGGAGGGCCATCACCACATCAGCACCATCGAGCGCTTCTTCCAGACTGTAGGTGATCCGTACGCGCGGCCAGGTCGCCTGCCAGAAGCGCGCCGGCCCCAGCAGTGTTGGTGGCGCGCAGAGCGTCACCTGCGCATCCATTTTGGTAAAGCCCCAGAGATTGGAGCGCGCCACCCGGCTGTGCAAAATATCGCCGATAATTGCAACCTTCAGATTGTCCAGGTAGCCGAGTTTCTCGCGGATGGTAAAGAGATCCAGGAGCGCCTGCGTCGGATGCGCATGCCGCCCATCCCCGGCATTGATCACCGAGCCGTGGAAATGGCGGGCAACCAGGTGGGGCGCGCCTGCCTGCGCATGGCGTATCACCAGTATATCCGCGCCCAGCGACTGCAACGTACGCACCGTATCGATCAGCGACTCACCCTTCTCGACGCTGCTGCTGCGCGCGGCAAAGTTAATAACATTCGCCGAGAGTGAGCGCGCCGCCAGTTCAAACGAGATCCGGGTGCGCGTACTCTCCTCGTAAAACATGTTTACAACCGTTTTGCTCCGCAGTGCCGGTACCTGTTTAATCTCGCGTGAGAGCACTTCTTTCATACTCTCGGCCGTCTCCAGCACCGTATCAATTTCGGTGCGGCTCACATCATCAAGGTCAAGCAGATGCCGGCGTTGCTCACCTGCGGGCACGCTACTGGCTACTATACTGGGTTGCGGTTGCATCGGTTCCTCCTCACGTATCCTGCCGCACAATCATCACCGCATCTGCACCATCATCGATCTCGTTCAGGCGCACCTCTACCCGCTCATTGCCGGCGGTGGGCACATTCTTCCCCACAAAATCGGCACGGATGGGCAACTCGCGGTGCCCCCGATCCACCAGCACAGCCAGTTGGATGCGCGCGGGACGGCCCAGGTCGGCCAGGGCATCCAGCGCGGCCCGCACCGTACGCCCGGTGTAGAGCACATCATCAACCAGGATCACTATGCACCCGGTGATATTATTCTGAATTTGCGTTTTATGCACCCGGGGCGCAGGCCAGCGCTTGCTGAGATCATCCCGGTAGAGCGTGATATCCAGATGACCAACCGGCACCTGATAGCCTTCAAAATCGGTCAGGGCGGCGGCAATTCGCTCGGCCAGCGGCACCCCCCGGCGGCGAATTCCCACCAGGATGACATCACCTACACCTTCGTTGCGCTCGGCAATCTCGTGGGCAATCCGCACCAGCGCGCGGCGGATATCATCGGCGTTCAGTATCTGCTTTTCGCTCATGATGGCTCTCTCCCGCGTAGGCCGGCAGCGCCCGGAAGCCCAACGATCAGCCGGCGGGTATGGCAAAACCGAGGAATATATCGCCACCTGCTCGTGAATGGTATCCACGCAACAGCGGCGGCGCGGATCTGACTCAATAATTTGTCATCTAATCTGGTATCCAGGGGATCAAACGGGTTGCCCCGGTGCGGAGGATAAAGCTTGTGCATGGGTGTACATCCTTCTCAGCCTCACAGGACTGGGTTAAAGGCGGTTTTCATTCTAGCACGGTCCGGTGGGTTGTGTCAAAAGCCTTGACTCCTGGCTGACAAAGACTTACACTATACTCTAATACAATAGACGGAGGAGATGCTCGATGAATTCCTACTCTCGTCCTTCCTGCTGGAAGAACGCCGAAGTACTGGGGAGGCTCACCCTCGCTGAGATGCTGCCGGCGGCGGCGCGTCCTTCAGCGCTACGGGCACTGCTACTGCTTTCGGGAGCAACCCATCCGGGTGATGCAGCACTGGCGCGCACAACCGATGCGGAACTGGCGCTGGTGCAAGAGGTACTTGAAATGCTGCACCGCTCCGAACCGGCCAATACCGCCTGACACGATACCGGCGGTTCGGTAGACATCCCTGCTGCAACGCAGCCCATGCCAGTGGAATGAACTATTCCACATTGGCGTGGGCTGCTTCGTGCTTTTTGGCCCAAATCGCAACTCCTGCGTGCGAACCACGCTCCCGCACGCCAACAATGCAACCCGGATATCATCACCCCGGTAGACAGCCGTAGGGTGCATTCGATACACCGTTTTTCTGCCGAGACAGGTATACACCCGGCTAAAGCCGGGACTCCCGGTCATTGCATACCCGGACAATTTTATTTGTTCACCACGCCAGTATTCGTAGGGTGCATTTTATGCACCGTTTTACTGCCGAGGCATTCGTAGGGTGCATGCGATGCAGCGCTTTTCTGCCGAGGCAGGCATACACCCGGCTAAAGCCGGGACTCCCGGTCATGGCATACCCGGACAATTTTATTTGTTCACCACGCCGAAGCCGCACGCCAGCGGTTTAACCGCAGTTTGACCGCAGTCTTACCGCAGTCCCCGCATGCTACAATCAGGCAGACCGAACATTCTGTTCTACGTAACTGACTCCCCAGGAGAAGGAGACTGCTTATGCAACTCGCACCAACCCGGAGTGTGCGCACACTCCCCCGGTTGAGCCGCAGCGCCCCGCACTATGCGCTGCTCCGCGCTGCCCTGCGTGCCGGTGTGCATCTAAGTACCGGCATCGCTATCGGGGCGGCGTATGGCTTTGACTCCGGGCTTATGCTTGATTATATCTACCGCAACCAGCCCGACGGCACGAACGTCCTGGGGCGATTGCTGGATCGCTACTTTCTTAACCAGCCCGGCTGGAATGCCTGCCGCGCACGCAAAACATTGCTCCAGCGTCACCTGCGCGAGCTGATCCTGGCTCGTCGCAAGCAGCAGCGGCCGACCAATCTGCTGGATGTGGCCGCCGGACCAGGTCGCTACCTCCTGGAACTGCTTTGTCAACTGGGCGGCGAAGATATCCGCTTGACCTGCCGCGACCAGAACCGGCATGCACTGGCCGTTGGACAACGCCAGGCGGCGCAACTCTGGTTGGCCGACCGGGTGACCTACGCGTGGGGCGATGCCACGCTGCCGGCAGATCTGGCGCGGGTCAACCCGCCCCCCGACATCGTAATCGTCTCCGGGCTGTACGAAAATCTGACCGATGATGCGGCGGTATGCCAGTCGCTGCTGGGTATTCGTACGATCCTCGCGCCGGGTGGCGTGCTGCTGTTTACCAACCAGGTGGCCCACCCGCAACTAGAGTTAATCGCCAATGTGCTGACCAACGGACGCGGGCAACCCTGGGTTATGGGCATCCGCCCGTTGGCCCGCGTAGAGCGCTGGGCCCGCGAGGCCGGCTTTAGCAATGTTTACAGTGAACTGGAGCCTCACGGCATATTTAGCATCACCCGGTGTGTTGTTTGAGGTGACAGGTGACAGGTGACAGGTGACAGGTGACAGGTGACAAGGCGGGAAACGGACTGCTCGTCGCGTTTCCCGTCGCGCACCTCGCGCTTGACGCTTGACGCTTCACGTTTCACGATCTACGCTTCGGGGCGGGCCACGAAGTCAAATATGAGCCGGACATCATCTTCGGCGCGGAGGATGCCCGCGATATCCGGCGGATCAAACCCAAAGTCGGTCATCTTGATATCGGTCGTCGCCGTGCCCACCAGTTCACCATCCATCACCTGTGCGGTAACATCGAACGTCACCGGATTGGTGGTCTCGCGGACGGTCATATCGCCCGTGACCTGGAAGGAAAGCTCCTCACCCTCGGTGTAGGTTTCCGGCAGGCCGGTAATCTCGGTTGGCTCAAAGGTGGCAATCGGGTAGGTCGCCGACTCCAGCCAGCGGTCCCGAATGGCCTGATCGCGCCGATCTTCATCAGAGGTAAAGGCGCTGATATCGATGGTGATCACGCCAACCGTACTGTTCTGGGGATTCTCCGGATCGACCGTTATCGCACCTTCGATCTCCTGGGTGACACCGATAGCGGTTGCCAGCCGGTTGCCTTCGCGCAGGAAAGTTTCCTCTACCTCGTACCGCACTTCTGACTCGGTCGGCACGATCAGATAACGCTGCGCGGTGGAGGCAGCATCGGTCTGGGCTGTCTCGGTCGGCTCGGTTGCAGCATCCTCGGCCGGCGCAACTGCCGGCATTTCGGTCGGCTCGGTTGCAGCATCCTCGGCCGGCTCGGTTGCGGCAGCGGCCTCGGTTGGCGCAGTTGTCGGAACTTCGGTCGGCTCCATGGTTGGAACTTCAGTCGGCGCGGTTGTCGGGGCCTCGGTCGGCGCGGCGGCCGTTGAGGTTGCCGTCGGTACGGTTGCGGCAGACTGCGGACTATCACCACAGGCCGCCAGGAAGAGCACAAACATCAGACTGGCGATGATGCGTTGGAACATAAAAGTCCCTCCTCCGTTTCTGCTATTTTCTTCTGCACGATTGCCTCAGGACTTACACCGTCTTCCACTAATCTATTTCGCCTCGCATAAGTCCTGGCACGCTGATAGCGTACTCTGAAGGGCAGAGCGTGTCAACTAAAGAGTTGATGAGAAGCCGGCAGCGGCTGATGGTATTCCCCCTGCGAGCATGCTATACTGGAGTGCGTGGGGCTATCCAGCGCGCGCAGCCCCACGCCGTATGCATTCACAAATTGTACGGCACGTTTTGTGCAATAACCCTTACCAGATGAACCAGACCGATGGATTGAACGTGTGGTTGGAGAACCCTGGAATGGAATTCAATGCGTTCTAGCTACAGCGATGATCAGCGCGCATATCTCAAACATTTACTTTTGGATCAGACTGATCTGCTTTCGTGCTTGCACCCAGGAGATACTATGCTGCAAAATGAACTGCACGACACGCCCGCCTGGAATAGAGCAGAGGGCGGCTCCACAATAATAGAGACGCCCACAACTGCTGCCGGCACACAGGAAGCTGCCGGCAGCAGGGCACCTGATACCGATGGCGATGCGCCCTCACCCCGCATGCGATGGTTGCGCAATCGCCAGAAGCCGGCCCGGCAGCCGCGGGCAGACGCTCCGCTTCCGCCGCTGCGGGCGCGGATCACCTGGACGCTGGGCAACCTCCTGCTCTTTGCGGGCGCGTATCTGCTGCTCTACGTCGGGGGCGTGTATGCCCAGATCGAGTATAACCGGCAGGCCGCCCGTGGCGATAACGACCTGCCGTTGATTACCGATACAGTGGACACGCGGGCGCCGGTTGCGACCGTTGAGTCGGTCGCCTTCAGTGCGCCAGTGCTCAACACCGGCGGCCAGGTCTCTAGCCCTGTTCCCGATGCAGAACAGGCCGTGCAGGTCTCCACGATCAGCCGCCTGGTTATTCCAACGGTGGCGATTGACTACAAAGTGGTTGAAGTTGGCTGGACCGTTCAGGAGCAGGCGAACGGCCCGGTGGCGATCTGGGATGTTGCCGAGTATGCGGTTGGGCATCACAAGGGCTCGGCCAATCCTGGCGAGAACAACAACATCGTGATGGCCGGACATGTCGGCGGGTATGGACAGGTGTTTCGTGACCTGTTTTATGTGCATCCCGGCGACCCGGTGACAATCTATAGCGACGGTCAGCAGTACCGCTATGTTGTACAGGAGCGCCTGGTGGTGGATGAGGAGAACGCTCCACCCGAACAGCGCGCCGCCAATGCCCGCTACATGGAGCCAACTGAGGATGAGGTGGTTACGCTGATCACCTGCTGGCCTGCCACCGGCCCGGAGAAGTTCACGCAGCGGGTTATCATTCGGGCTTCACCGTATGGCGCAGACCTGGTTGACTCCCTGCATCAGGAAGAGAGCGCCTGGACGATCCGGTAGAGTTAGGGGACAGGGGACAGGGGATAGCTCTGCAGGTAAAGATGTGATTTCCGGTAGGGACGCGCTTCTGCGTGTCCGCATCCCGTCCTGGTGGGACCGGTTGCCGGAACAGGGCAAGAACAACGCGGGGCGGGGCGAAAAATCTTTCGTCCCGCCCCGCGCTTTATCTCTTGCGTTCATTCCCTGGAAGATTCATCAAACCGGCGCAAACAACCGTGTTATAGTCCAGGCGCCGGGCCAAAGTTCGCAATAACGCCTTGTAACAACACGCCGGCGGCAATCGCCGAACCAATTACACCGGCAACGTTCGGTGCCATTGCATGCATAATCAAGAAATTCTGCGCATCTTCCTGCTGGCCGACAACATGCGAAGTACGTGCCGCATGCGGCACCGCCGACACCCCCGCCGAGCCAATCAGCGGGTTAATTTTGTCCCCTTCCTTGAGGAAGAGATTCATCAGTTTGGCCGCGAGCACACCGATCCCACTGGCAATCGCAAAAGCGAACGCCCCCATGATAAAGATAATGATTGACTGGGGCGTCAGGAAGAGATCCGCCTCCGTGCTGGCCCCCACCGTGAAGCCAAGCAGAATCGTCACCGCGTCGATAAACTGACTCCGGGCCGTGCGTGCCAGGCGCTCGGTGACACCACTCTCCTTCAACAGGTTGCCCAGGAAGAGCATCCCCAGGAGCGGTAGCGCATCGGTTGCCATAAACACCGTAACAATCAGACCAACAATCGGGAAGATCACCCGCTGGAAGCGAGATGCCGGTGGCGGCATTTTCATCCGAATCCGGCGCTCTTCCTTCGAAGTCAACAGCCGCATAATCGGCGGCTGAATCACCGGCACCAGGGCCATGTAGGAATAGGCCGAGACTGCAATCGCGCCGAGCAGATCGGGCGCTAACCGTGAGGTCAGGAAGATCGCGGTGGGACCGTCCGCCCCACCGATAATGGCAATACTGGCGGCGGCTCGTACCAGGCGTGCCAGGGAAGGTACGCCATCCATATCCGGATCATTTTGCAGACCAAATTGCGGACCCAATATGATTACGCCAAAAAGCGTAACAAATATCCCAAACTGGGCCGCCGCGCCGAGCAGCATTAACCGGGGTTGCGACAGCAGGCTCGAGAAATCGGTCATTGCCCCGATACCCAGGAAAATCAACGGCGGGTAGACGCCTGATTTCACCCCCTGGTAGAGGTAATAGAGCACACTGCCGTTTTCGTAAACACCCGGCCCAGTAATCCCTTCCTCGACCACAAACGGAATATTGCCAACGATAACGCCAAACCCAATCGGCACCAGCAGCAGTGGCTCAAACTGTCGCACAATACCCAGATAGATAAAGAAACAGCCAGCCAGGATCATAATCAGGCTACCGGGATTCTGAAAAATCAGATAAAACCCGGTGCCTTGAAGATAATCCAGCAGTGCTTCCAGGGTTTGCCCCACGTACCGCCTCCTCCTTCTACTCGAATGTCAACAAGACCTGACCCTGCTGTACGCCATCCCCGGCGCTAACACGCACTTCCTTAACCTTACCGGAAACCGGGGAACTTACATTGGTATTCATCTTCATTGCTTCAATGATGACCACCGAGTCATTCTCACTGACCGAGTCGCCGGCCTTAACCTTGATTTCAACAATCACACCGGCAATCGGTGAGGTCAAGACATTCTTCTCTTCGGCAGTAGAAGATATAGCCGCCGGTGGGGCCGCTTTTGCCGGTGCGGGTGCAGGTGCCCCGGCGTTGCCCCCGGTCGGCACGCGTGCTGTCGGCGGTGCCGACGTTGACGCGGGAAATCCATACCCGTCCCCAACCTCGTCGTCTTCCTCGAGTACTTCGACATCGACTTCGTAGCTCACTCCATTGACGGTCACGCGTAACTTCTTCACTGTACCTCCTCTTTCTGCATTCAGCGTCGCACCCGGAGCGTAACCACACTACGCCCGACGTTCCGACGTTGTATCTGCCTGGTATCGCCATGTGGCGTGAAACCGATCAGCCGGACATGCCGGGCTACCGGTGCTGTTTAGCGCTTGCCAAACCGAGATGTCATTATCGTCACGCGGCCCTGAAATGCCCACAAAGGTACTGGTTCGGTGGGTGTTTTCAGGTAGCGGATACGTTTGATGCGGACGCGGCGCGCAATTGTCGTTGCGACCGTTGCAGAAATAACAGCGACAACATCTGGTGGAACGCCATCAGTTGGCGAACTCACATTGGTACTCATCATTATTCCTATTCCTCCTGCACCAGACTACGTTACGTCCTCTTTCTGCATCCACCGTCATTGTCACACCAGGGGCGTAGCCATGCTACGCCCCTACCCATATCGACCTGCGGTGCGAAACTGGTCTGCCGGGCATACCGGGCAGCCAGTGCCAATATAACGTTCGCGGTTTAATGCTTGGTAACGTGCGATGCCATAATTGTCACACGGCCCTGGCGTGACCAGGCCGTTTCGGGTACATTGTCCAGGTAACGGATGCGCTTCACCTGAATTCGGTGTGTAAGCGCTGCAGTTATGGCTGCTGAGATAACTGCAATTTCTTCTGACGGAATACCATTAACCGACGGCTGTACTGACGGTTGGGTACTCGGCGCGGGTGTAGGAATCGCTTCCGGTCTGGGTTTTGACATTGCCAGATCAACCCGCTTAAAGGCCGTCAACAGAAGCACCAGCAGTGTCAGAGCGGTAAACACCACCCCCATCCCAATAATCGCCAGTTGCAGTGCAATAACCAGACCGTCCTGGATCATCGCTCCCCTCCCCTCGCTACATGGGAATCAGGCCATGTTTCTTCTGTGGCCGCATGTCACGCTTCGTCCGCAAGGATTCCAGGGCCAGACTAAGATAGCGTCGGGTATCCTTCGGCTCAATAATATCGTCGATCAGATTGCGCGCCCCACCGATGTAGGGATTGGCAAACTGCTCCCGATACTCATTGATAAACTTCTCGCGCATGGCCTGAGGATTTTCCGCACCCTTAATCTGATCGCGGTAGACAATATTGACAGCCCCCTCCGGACCCATCACGGCCACCTCAGCCGTGGGCCAGGCTGCCACCCGATCGCTGCCCAGATCTTTGCCGCACATTGCCAGATACGCACCACCATACGCCTTGCGGAGCAGCACGGTAATCTTGGGCACGGTTGCCGCCGAGTAGGCGAAGAGCATTTTCGCTCCATGGCGAATAATACCGCCGCGTTCCTGCTGAACACCCGGCAAAAACCCGGGTACATCAACAAACGTCACCAGCGGAATGTTAAAGGCATTGCAGAAGCGCACATGCCGCGAGATCTTATCGGAGGAGTCGATATCCAGCACCCCGGCCATCATCGCGGGCTGGTTAGCGACAATTCCGACGGTACGACCATTGATCCGGGCAAACCCGACCACCGCATTCAGCGCAAAGTGGTCCTGAATCTCCAGGAAATCGCCATCGTCCACCACGCGCAGGATGACATCCTTGATATCATACGGATCGCGCGGATTATCCGGGATCACCCGATCCAGGTAGGGGTCTGCGGCAAACACCAGCTCCCCGCCCCCATAGTCCGGCGGGTCTTCCAGGTTATTCGCGGGCAGGAACGAGAGCAACTTCTGGCAGATGCGGATGGCATCCTCATCATCCTTCGCCATCAGATGCACCACACCACTACTCATCTGTGCCAGCACACCACCCAGGTCCGCTGCCGAGATCTCCTCACCCGTCACCTGCTTGATCACCTGGGGACCAGTAATAAAGAGTTCCGCGGTACCCTCAACCATAATGATAAAATCCATCAGTGCGGGCGAATAGGCCGCACCACCGGCACAGGGACCGGCAATGATTGAGATCTGTGGCACCACGCCGGAGAGCAGCACATGGCGATAGAAGATCCGCCCGTAGCCACTCAGCGCATCAATCCCCTCCTGGATGCGCGCCCCACCACTATCATTGATAAACACCAGCGGCGCACCGGATTTTAGCGCCATTTCCATCGTCTGGCAAATTTTATCGGCATGCAATTCGCCGACCGACCCACCAGAAACCGTAAAATCCTGGGAGGCAAAAAAGGCCTGCCGTCCGTTAACCGCTCCAACGCCCGTCACAACACCATCGCCGGGTATCTCCTTGCCCGTCATCCCAAAGTTGATGTTACGGTGCTGCGCAAAGAGAAACAGCTCCTGAATCGTCTCCGGGTCGAACAGTAGTCCGATGCGCTCACGTGCCGTGAGCTTGCCAAGGTCGTGCTGTTTTGTGATACGCTTGTCACCTCCGCCCGCTGCAAGGCGAGCTTTCGTCTGACGTAAGCGTTCGAGTTTCTCCTTGGTTGTCATTGCCATAGCTGTACCTGCCTGTCTGGAACTAAGTACTTAATCCCTACAATCACAACAAGACCCGGTGGGTGTCCGGTCGCGTTAGTTATTGACCATCCGACGGTTGAAAGAACAAATCTCAGGCACCCTGCACCGAGGCCAGCTAGAGGCGCACAATTTGAGGTGGTATGGTATGCAGTCCGATTGTAGTGCGCATAATAGCATGGGCGGATAAAAATTTCAACTTCTCTAAAGCTGAGAACCTCACAAGCCCGGGCTTTGCACAGGGAACTGCTGTGCGGCATCACCTGGCTCATGGGCGTGTTCTGGAAGAGGGGGGCTGGCGTGTGCCCCGGCGCAGTGCGCGCCTCCAATGGCGTAGCGGCGTTCGCCGGGGGCGTTGACGCTGCTCCGCCGGGCGATCCGTCTGCGCGAGTTGCTCCAGCAGGATCTGGGCGATCTGCTCGGCTCCATGCCGAGGGACTGCCGCCGCCAGTCGGTTGATGGTGGTCTGATAGTAGTCGGGGTTGTTCAACTCGCTGATGGCATCGACAATGCGCTCGGTCGTCGGGCAGTAGAAGCCCAGCTCATGGTTGAGCACAAAGTCGATATTGCCCCGCTCCTGCGCACCGACGGCCTCGGTGACAATTACTGGACAACGCATCACAAAGGCCTCCATCAGTGTGCCGGGACCAGCTTTGCTGACGACGATATCGCTGGCCGCCATCAGGGTTTCCATATTCTGCACAAACCCGAAGATATGGCAGTGTGGACTGCGCCGCCGGGCCAGCAGTTGCTGCTGGAGCGTGCGATTCTTGCCGGTGATGACCAGGAACTGCGTTTCCGGATAGACCCGCTCCAGTTCGAGTACCAGGTCATGCATGCGACCGGAGCCGACCCCGCCACTGGTCATCAAGACGGTGAAGCGGTCCAGGTCAATGCCCAGTTCCTGCCGGGACTCGGCCTGGTTCTGGGAATAGTGCGCAAACTTGGGATGCACGGGGAAGCCGGTCCGCCGCATTCGGTTCGGCGACAGGCCGCGCCGCTGCATCAGCGTGTAGGCTTCGTCCGTCGGCAAGAGACAGATATCGACATCGGGATGCGTCCAGGAGGCATGCAGCGTCACCAGGTCGGTGACAACGGTGACGATCCGGTAGGAGAGGCGGTAGGTTCGGCGGGCCGCGCGCACCAGTCGGTACACCAGCGGATGCGTCACCACTACCAGATCGGGGTTAAACGACTGGAGCGCCCGGGCAATATTGCGCCGCGCCTGCAGGTAGACCAGCCGCGACAACACATCAACCCGCCGGATGCCGTTTGTCACCTCGAAGGTGAGATTGTAGAGCGGCAGCCAGCGCGTCGAGAGCTGGTCATACAGATTAGGCGCATTCCGCACAAACGGAAAGTTGGTTATCCGCAGCACATCGAGCATCTCGCAGGAGACTTCGCGGCTACTGACCATCTGCAACGCGGCCGTAATGGCAATCGCGGCACTGCGATGGCCCCCACCCGTATCAGAAATGGCAAACAGCACCCGGTCTGGTCTGGTCATAATACTGCTCCGTCTTTCGTAACTGGCCCTCGGGCAGCCATCCATGCATCATTGCAACCCCGGTAAACACCACAGGACCATCGGCAAATAAACGACAGACGGCGAACATTGGATAGCTAGCGGCGGTACTTCTGTTCAAAGTCGTCAAGAATCCACTCGGCGATATCCAGCGCCGCCCGCGGCCGTCCCACCGCTGCGGCATGCACCCGCATATCTTCGAGAATGTCCGGGTGCTGCAACAGCCGGTAGACCGTCATCGGCACCGACTCGGCCATGCGGAGCTGCACCCCGGAACCGCTACCGACCACAAAATCCGCATTCCACTCTTCGTGACCGGGAATCGGATCGATCACCACGAGGGGCACACCGCGCGCGACCACCTCGCTGATAATCAAGCCACCGGCCTTGGTAATCACCAGATCGCTGGCGACGATCAGATCATCGACATAGGTGACAAACCCCAGCACCCGCAGATCGAGCGTCGGGCTGCACTGCAGGTCGGCCAATGCACTGGCCAGGGCGGCATTCCGCCCCGCAACCACAACCAGCATTCCTTCCACGCCGCTCTGCAGCAACCCGGCAACAATCCCGCGCACCCGATCGGTCAGCATGCCCCCGCCAAACAGCGTAATCAGCTTGCGATCCGGCGGCAGCCCCCGCCGCTGTCGTACGCTGTCCCGATCCTTGGGCGCAGCAATTGCCGGGTCAATCGGAATACCGCTAACGCAGATCTGCGAGCCCTGCACACCCCGGCGGATCAGTTGCTCACAGGTCTGCTCGGTTGCCACAAAATAGCCGTCAATTTCGGTATAGGTCCAGAACGTATGCGCCGCATAATCGGTGATTACGCAGTAGATCGGCTGGGATAGCTTGGCCTTCAGCTTCAGGCGCACCAGCAGTTCCATCGGCAAAAAGTGCGTACAGATGATAATCTCGGGCTGGAAGCGCTTGAGTACCTCTTTGAGGCCATTGGTGCCGATGCTCTCCACAATCTTGCGCACATTATTCGAGATCTCGGCCAGTTCGGGATCAATATTTGTCTGGCTATAAAAATAGCCCCAGACCAGCGGCGCATGATCGGTCAACTCCAGGTAGGAGCGGGCATAGGCCACTCGAAAAAGCCAGGGCGTATGATCCAGCACATCCTCGACGAGCAGATCATTCGCCTGATGCTGCCAGAACGCCCGGCAGAGCGCTTCTGCGGCCCGTTTATGACCAGTGCCGACCGTTGCATGCAGAAGCAGAACACGGGGCATAAGCAACCTCCCAGACTCAGCATATCGGGTGGCAGGAGCAGGTTGCAGCGCCGCACCTGGTTCTTGCATCGCCAACGCCGGTGCCGGCCATTCGTAAGGCATTTTCCCGGCACATATGGCCTTATCCTACCACGGGGCGGGACGCGTGTAAAGTTACAGGAGTTACGCGGTCGCTGACCTTAAAGACAATTCCGCCTCCGGCAGGGTGGAAGAACCCAGATCTTTTTCACAAAAAAATTCTCGTTGTGAATTTTTTTGTGAAAAAGAAAAGAGCGTACCATGCTGCCGCAGGCGAATCCGGCTTCCATCGGGTCAAACGTCCGGTTTGCATGTCAACCGCGTAACTCCTGTAAAGTTACTCCAGACCCGGCAGCAGTGCCCGCAGGTCATCGATCACATAATCGGGCTGGTGCGCAGCCGTGGCGAGGTCAGCGCGGCTGCTTGCCCCGGTTAAGACCAGCGCCGCCGCCATCCCGGCCGCCTTGCCCATGGCAATGTCGGTTTCCAGCCGATCCCCGATCACCAGACAGGCGGATGGGGGAAGACCCAGCATAGCGCCGGCCGTTTGGGCCATGTAGGGCGATGGCTTGCCAATCACCAGCTCGCAGGTTGTGCCGGTGCTGGCCTCAATCGCGGCGATCACAGCGGCGGCATCCGGTTGCCCGCCCCCCGGCACAGGACAGTAGCGGTCGGCGTTGGTGGCGATCAGCCGCGCCCCCGCCCGGATAGCATCGAAGGCCACCTGCAGCTTATGGTAGGCAAAGGTGCGGTCGAACGAGGCCAGCACAAACGTAATCGCCGCCGGATCGTCACTCAGGCGCAACCCGGCCGCTCGCAGTTCCTCGATCAACGGCGGCTCGCCGATGGGGTAGAGCACAGCCTCCGGCGCATGCTGCCGCAGCCAGCGCACCGTCACCATGGTTGAGTTGACCACCTCGCGCTGCTCAACCGTAATGCCTAGCCGCGCCAGCTTTGCGACTACCGCATCGCGTGAGCGGGTCGCATTGTTGGAGACAAACGCCACCTGCCGCCCGGAGGTGCGCAGACGCTGGAGCAGCTCCTGCGCGCCCGGCAGCAACGCGTCACCCAGGTAGAGCGTGCCATCCAGATCAAAAATATACCCATCGTACGCCGGTACCTGCATCGTTTACCTCACCCTGGCAGGATCAACGCATAGACTGTACCGCATATTGCCCTTCACTGCAACCAGCGCAACATTCACCACCCGACAGGCGTCCCACTCACGCTCCTGCACAGCATTTGCACATACCTATCCAGACAGCCCGGCAAAACGGTGGTATGATTCTCCTGGCATCATTAGTATCGCTTAATGACACGAGTTACGCGGTGGGCGTGCAAATCGGGCATTTGCCCAGGTCAGAGGCAGACTCGCCTGCGGCAGCATGGTACTTTTTCTACTCTTTGTGCCAGAAATTTGGCTCGGAGAGCCAAATTTCTGGCACAAAGAATGGATTCTTCCGGCCTGCCGGAGGCGAATCGGGGCGTTCATCCAGATGAACATCTGATTGGGAACCGACCGCGTAACTCCTGTTAATGAACGTTGAATTGGTAATCCGGACATCAAGACATCGGGAGTCCCGGCTTCAGCCGGATCCGGCGTTCGCGGTAGTGTCCCGCGGCCCTGGCAGGTATTCACCGGCTAAAGCCGGGACTCCAGTACATCCTGCTGGAGGCGAAAAGTTGTCTCACGAGCGTACCACGCAAGTCATGTAAGTTCCTGTAACGGATGGAGATATTCATGGTTGGCCCACGCTGGCGTAAAGTTTTGAGCGACCTCTGGAGCAACAAGACGCGGACGCTGCTGGTTGCCCTTTCTATAGCGGTCGGAGTGTTTGCGGTTGGTATGATCGCCGAGTCGCGCGTGCGACTGCTGCGCGGTCTGTCGGAGCAGTACATGGCCGGCAAACCCTTCAGCTTTGTGATCTCGACCGTCGAGCCGTTTGATGATGACCTGGTGGATGTGATTCAGAGGATGGACGGCGTCGCCGCGGCCGAGGGCCGTCGCTCCGTGAGTGTGCGGCTCAACGTTGGCCCCGATCAGTGGGAGAATATGCAACTCGCCGCCATCCGCGATTTTGATGATATGACGCTCAGTACATTTCAACTGGAAGAAGGGCAGTGGCCGCCCCCGGATAAGACCATGCTGATCGAGCGTTCGGCTCTCAATCCCATGATTGGCGTGGATATCCAGATTGGGAGTAAGCTGCTGATCGAAACGCTGGATCAGACCCAGCGCGAGATCCCGATTGTGGGCTCGGTGCATGATCTCAACGTCGCGCCAACCTTCATTTTCAACACCTACTACGGCTATATCAACGACGAAACGCTGGACTGGCTGGGTGTGTCGCGCGACTTCAACTCGGTGAGCGTGCGGGTTGATCAGCAGCGCTTCTTTGATGCCGCGTTTGTTGACCGCGTGGCCCGTGAGGTCCGCGACAAGGTCGAGCGTAGCGGGCGCGAGGTTGATCAGATATTCATTCCCCCGGAACCGGGGGAGAGCCCCATCGCCACCTTCGGGTTGAAGCCGATCACCTTTCTGCTCAGTGCGATGAGTGTGCTGGCGGTGCTGCTCAGCGGTTTCCTGGTGACCAATACCATCTCCGGCCTGCTGACTCAGCAGACCCGGCAGATCGGGGTGATGAAGTCCATCGGTGGGCGCACGGAGCAGATCGCGTTTATGTACCTGGTGCTGGTGCTGGGCTTCGGGATTATTGCGCTGCTGATTGCCGCGCCGCTGGCTTACTGGGCGGCGGGCCTGTTTACCGGCTTCTTTGCCACGCTCTTTAACTTTGATGCACGCACCTATGGCATTATTCCCCACGTTATCGGCCTGCAGTTCCTGGTCAGTCTGGCGGTACCGCTACTGGCGGCGATCTATCCGCTCCTGCGCGGATCACGCATCTCCATCCGTGAGGCGCTGAATAGCGATGCGGGACCGGGCAGCTATGGCACCAGCCGGCTGGACCGCCTGATCAAACGGGTGCGTGGACTGCCGCGTCCGCTGCTGCTCTCGCTACGCAACACCTTCCGCAAGAAGGGCCGGCTCACGCTGACGCTGATTACGCTGACGCTGGGCGGCGCGATTTTCATTGGCGTCTTCAGCGTGCAGGACTCGGTGCGCCGCTCGCTGGATGAACTGTTTGCTTCCCTGGTCCGGTTCGATGTCTTTGTCAGTTTTGACGAGCCCTACCGGATCGAGCGCATTCAGCAGGAGGCCTTCCAGGTACCCGGCGTGGTGGAGGCCGAGACCTGGGGCAGTGTCAGCGCCCGCCGCCTGCGCCCCGACGACACCGAGAGCGAGCCGATTTCATTGCAGGCACCGCCACCCGATACCGAACTGGTGGCTCCCGAAGTGGTTGCCGGGCGCTGGCTGCGTCCCGAAGACGAGAATGCGCTGGTGGTCAGCCTGGGCGTGATTGACGATGAGGCGGATATTGCGGTTGGCGATACGGTCACGCTCAAGTTCAAGGGCCGCGAGAGCGACTGGGTGCTTGTGGGCATTATCAAAGCGTTCGGCAATGATGATCTGACTGCCTACGCCAACTATTCCTACTTCGCCCGCGAAGCGCGCGAGTCCGGGCTGGCCGGCGAGGTACGCATCGTCACGGCGCGCCATAGCGGAGCATTCCAGGATGCGACCGCGCAGAACCTGGAAGAACATTTTCGCAACGTCGGCCTGAATGTCGTTCGCAGTACCACCGCCACCCGCGAGTTTGATACCATCCTGGGGCAGTTCAATATCATCGTCTACTGTCTGCTGATCATGGCCGTGCTGACGGCGGTCGTTGGGGGGCTGGGGCTGATGGGCACGATGAGTATGAATGTGCTCGAACGCACCCGCGAGATCGGCGTGATGCGGGCCATCGGCGCGTCGGACGGCTCGGTCTTGCGGATTGTCGTCCTGGAGGGCATGCTGATCGGGGGCATCGGCTGGGGCCTGGGGCTGCTGCTGGCGCTACCGATCAGCCGGGTGTTGAGCGATCAGGTGGGCATGCTCTTCCTGGGCGCACCGCTGAGCTACACCTACTCCACGACCGGCGCGCTGATCTGGCTGGGTCTCTCGGTCAGCCTGGCGGGGCTGGCGAGCTTCCTGCCGGCCTGGAACGCCTCCCGCCTCACTGTCCGCGACGTGCTGGCGTATGAGTGATTTTAGGGGACAGGTTACAGGTTACAGGTTACAGGTTACGGAGGACAGGGGACAGGTTGTAGGGGACAGGGGACAGGGGACAGGTTGTAGGGGACAGGTTGTACCAGACCCGACAGGTCTCCGAAGACCTGTCGGGTCTCTCTCGATATACCCACACTATTTCTAGCTCGCCCTACAACAGACTACGGACTACGGACTACAGACTACGGACTACAGACTACGGCTACGCAGCCGCGCCACCAGATCACGCGTCTTCGGCAGATCTTTGTCGCGCAGCCGCTCGTAGATCCGCAGTGCCTCCTCCGCGTAGCGCCCCTCTTCCTCCAGCACCCGCGCCAGTCCATGTTGAGCGTGGGCAACCACGTCCTGCCGCCCTACCTCCTGCGCCAGCGGCAGGGCGCGTTCAAACCAGCGACGTGCCTCGTCTGGACGGTGGCGGTCCAGCGCCAGTTCTCCCAGGTTGCCGAGTCGGGTTGCCTGGTACTCCTTGTTGCTCAATTTTTCAGCCAGGTCCAGTGTCTGGCGATAGTATTCCTCGGCACGGTCATAATCCTGACGATTACGGGCGATCTCGCCCAGGTCGTTGAGGATGATCGCTTCGATCTGCTCTTCCACTTCACGGAAGGTTTCCAGTGCCTCGCTGAAGAGTCGTTCAGCCTCGTCCAGGTCGCCGCGCTGATGGGTCACCAGGCCGCGCATGCGGGTGGCATAGGCACGGTCGCGGCGGCTGCTGCCGCGCTCCATTGCCTCTGCCATGCGCTCGGCCCAGGTGGCGGCGCGCTCGGTCTCAGTGCGGTTGTAATGGATCCAGGCCACCTCGTAGGCCCGCCAGCCCGCACTCTGCCAGTCGCCTATACTCCGGGCAGCCATGTAGGCCCACTCGCTCAGGCGCACCCGTTCCTCCCAGTAGCCCCGAAAGAAAAGGAATTGGCGCACGACATCGGCCAGATCATTCAGCATCTGCGCCGCCTCCCGGTCCTGGATCGGGCCGGGCAGTCCCGCCAGGTCACGCAGAGTGCCGGCGGCCGCCTCCAGGTTGGGCCACTCCGCCTCAAATCGGTCAAAAGTCTGGTAATTTTCGCTCCCACCGCCATACTTCCGTGCATAGTCCACCCAATAGTGTAGTGCCCTGCGCCGCGCCGCCGGGTCCAGCCCGCCGGCCGCCGGCATGTCCGGGGCGCTTGCACTGCCCGTCTCCAGGGCGGCCTGGACATAGCGGCGGGTCAGCGGGTGCAGGCTGTAGCGCCCATCTTCGCGGTCGTTGACCAGCGAGAGTATTACCAGCCGCTCCAGGGCCAGTTCGATCTGGGGTAGGGGCAGGCCGGTGGCGTCGGCCAGCGCGCCGCTGCCGGTGGCGGTCTGGAAGGCTGCGAGCGCTGAGAGTACGGTTTTATCGCTCCGTTTCAGGCTACCCAGGGCATCGGCGAAGAGGAAGGCATACAGGTCGGGCGAGCGGGCCGCATCACCCAGCCGCTCAACCGCTATCGCCAGGCTGTAGCCCTTCTGCGCCACCAGCCCCAGCGTCCAGTGCAGTGCCAGCGGGTTGCCCCCGGCCGCCTCGTAGAAGGCGCGGCGCAGGTGGTTATCGGCCTGGGCCAGCACGGTTCCCACGCGTGGGGAGCG
>DAOTVB010000111.1:0-42467 GCA_034436755.1 Chloroflexaceae bacterium
GTTGACCGTAACCACAACCCAATCACGCCTGTTTGATCCATCTCATCTTAATCTGTTGGAACTGGTTGCGCATAATGTGTCGCTGGTGCTACACAGTGCGACGCTGAATGACCGACTGGGAAAGTTGATGCGCCTGCTGGCGGAGGCTATGCACGATCTGCACGCGCCGCTCCAGTCCACCCACCAGACATTGCAACAACTCCTGCCGGAAGGGTCGGAGGTCTCCGCTGACACGCCGATAGCGGTTACTGTGGGCGACCTGCGCACGCTGGCTACGGCACTGAGCCGGATCAGCAGCACCACAGAGCAGATCCAGCGGGCCTATGATGAACTGCTGACCCTGCAACAGACGGTCGCGGCGACGCACCTGCCCGGAGAGACCACGCCAGACACGCCGAACCCGGAGGGCTGATCGCTCCGCTGGGGACGCGTCCATCGCAGGTAGACGGCGGACTACATCTGCTGCTTTTCTCGCGCATGCAGCGCATGCGCAATACCGGCCTGCAAACTGCCGCGTGTATCGATCCCACTCAGATCAATCCCCAGATGCACAATGGTCTGGGCAATCTCCGGCCCGATGCCGGTCAGTAGCACCTGCGCGCCCAACAAGCGGACGGCCTGGGCAGCGCGGATAATGGCACCGGCAACCCGGGTGTCAATCACCTGCATCCCGGTGATGTCCAGGATTAGCATGCGGGCCTGGTAGCGGGCCACCCCTTCAAGTAGTGCCTCCAACACCTGCTGCGCACGCCGAGAGTCAACCACGCCGATAAGCGGCAGCATAACAACATGATCGGTAATCGGGATCAGCGGCGTTGAGAGTTCGCGCAGGGTCGCCTGCTGCGCGTCGATAATCTGCTGCTGCAACTCGGCCCGCGCATCCTCCGCCTGTTTCACGCTGGTCATATCACGGTTGATAACCGCAATCGCCTGGGTCGCCCCCCGCTCATCCCAGAGCGCAAACAGGGATGACTGGACGGGAAAGCGGCTGCCGTCGTGCCGCTGATTGACGCTCGCGCCGTGCCAGATGCCCGCTTTGCGCACCGTCTGCATCGCATCGGACGCAAGCGCCTCGGCTTCGGGGGCAACGGTTGCCCCAAGATGCATCCCAACCGTTGCATCGCCATACCCATGCAGCGCGTGGTAGGCCGGGTTCGCATAGACCACCACTCCTTCCATGTCGGTGACAGCAATCGCATCGGGAGCATTCTCGACCAGCGCTTGAAAGGTGCGCAGCTCGTCCGCCATCTGCTTGCGTCCGCTAATATCTCGCGCAAAGATGCAGAGAAAGGCTTTCTCGTCAAATTCCAGATAATTGGCAGCAATTTCGACCGGCAGTATGCGCTCTTCCTTGCTGCTGTGCAGCGACTCGAAGGTGAGCGTGCCATACTTACGGGTCGCTTTCCAGGCCACCTCCCAGGTCTCCTCGGTCATCTCCAGATCAATATCGACAACGCGTTTGCTCAAAAGTTCTGCATGCGTGTAGCCCAGCCGCTGACATGCAGTATCATTGACATAGCGGTGATGACCGGTTGCGTCAACCCAGTAGACGCTATCGCCGCAGTGATCCAGGCAGAACTGCGCCAGCCGCAGTTGCTCCTCCGTCTGCCGCTGCCGGGTGATCTCTGTCACCAGACCGGCAGTCGCAACCAGAGTTTCCCCGGCAGCATAGAGGGGGAAGCCGGACACCCGGAAGTTGCGCGCTTCACTCCCGTGACCAACCGTTGCCTCCAGTTCAACCGGCTGCCCCGTTGCGCTGACCTGCTGTGCGGCGGTGTGCCAGGTTGCCTGCACCTCTGCGGGGAAATGCGCCAGATCCGCGCTACCGTTGACTGCCGCTGGAGCGACCTGTTCTATGATAGTATGCTGGTCGGTCAACAGAGTGTACCCCTGCAGATCCTGCACGAGCAGTGTTGCCGGGATGTGGGCGACCACGCCCTGCAAGATGGAGCGCAGATCAACCGCCGGCGTTGTAGCCGGCATCGGCTCGGCCTGCTGCTCGAGTTCGGCAATACGTTGCTGTAAACGGGCATTCTCAGCACGCAGGGTCTGGATTGTCTCAACGTCGCTGGTCATGGTATACCTCCATAGTGCTGCTCTGGCGTAACCCTGGTCAACCGACACGGCACCTTATCCGGAAACCGGCGCGCCGATACGCGGGCGTACAACGGTAATCTCCCGCGCCACGCAAAGCGCCGGCAGATTTTCACCAGCAAGTATACCAAAGAATAGTAGTGTTTTATGTATACTACGAGCTATAGTATCTGTGGAAATGGGGTTTGCTGGAGTGCGAAGCAATCTTGCCACCAGGCGCGAGCACGATCACCGGATCGGCCGAGCAACCTGATGGCAAGTATAAGCACAAAGGTTGCTGGAACAGGCCAGAAACCTTTGAGTGCTGCGTGACCGGATTGAATGGAGACGACGTGGAGAAGAAATGGGAAACCAGCATTTTGAGCGTACCGGTTGTTGTCGGGCAACACAAAGGCCGCTCTTGAAGCGGCCTTTGTGCGGAGGTCAATGTGAACTACTAGACTGCCACACAGCCGTATTGTAGTCGCTAACCGGTAAAAATGTATCGGCCATGGGGCTAGAGTGCCGCCTGGTCAACTGACCAGGAGATAAATCACACGACTTACGCGGTGGGCGTTCAAACCAGATGTTTGACCAGATGGAAGCCCGATTCGCCCGCAGCAGCATGGTACTCTTTTTTCTTTTTCACAAAAAATTCACGTTGTGAACTTTTTTGTGAAAAAGATCTGATCTCTTCCGCCCTGTCGGAGGCGATAATCCCCGTCAAACGCGGGAGCGCCTGATACATATCAGCACTGGTCATTTCACGGTTTTCGCTCATTTCGTGTTGTTCGTGGTCCAAACTCCCACCGTATAACCCGTGTAAATCACACGCGTTACACGGTGGACGAGCAAACTGGGCGTTTGCGCCCGATAAAGGCAGGCTTCGCCTGCGGCAGCATGGTACTTTTTTGTCTTTTTCCGCCCTGCCGGAGGCGCATCGGGCCGTTCGGCCAGGTGAACACCTGGTTTGGAACCGACCGCGTAACGCGTGTAAATCAGAAGTGTCGGCCCTGTTTATGGTGCTGAAGGTAGCACATTTTTGCGGATGGTGGTATCATAATGGAGAAAGTCTGCTGGGGGCGAAAGATGGGTTGCTCCTACAACCGGAATTTATTTTTTGCATGCGAGATCATAATGAATGATACACAGAACTCTGTCATCAAACGCGATCTGTCACTGTCAATGGCCCAGGCTAATCTCTACACGCTGATCATAATCCTCCCCCCCATTGGGCTACTGGGTCTGCTTTTTTATCTGCTCTGGGGGGAAGCAGCGTTCTGGCGGGGCTGGTTTGTCCTGTTTGGCAATGTTGGGATCGCCCTGCTGGTCATCGTCGGCGGGATTGTTGTTCATGAACTGCTCCACGGTGTCACCTGGATGCTCGCCGGTGACAAACCACGTAGTGCCGTCAAGTTTGGCTTTCAACTCAAGACGCTGACGCCTTATGCCCACTGCACCGCGCCGCTCGAGGTCCGGGCCTACCGGCTGGGTGCGTTGATGCCCGGCTTGCTGTTGGGGATTGTCCCACTTCTGGCCGGCATGGTTACGGGCAGCGGTGCGCTTACAATCTTTGGCCTCTTCTTCACGCTGGCTGCCGGTGGGGATTTTCTCATTTTGTGGACACTCCGCTCGGTGCAACCGGGCGCGCTGGTAGAGGACCACCCGACCCGCGCCGGCTGCTATGTGCTTGAGCCGCAACCTTCAGAGTAGATACGGCTTGCAGCCGTGCCTGCTGGTAAGCCGCTGGTAA
Source organism: Chloroflexaceae bacterium (assembly GCA_034436755.1). Classification (GTDB taxonomy): domain Bacteria; phylum Chloroflexota; class Chloroflexia; order Chloroflexales; family Chloroflexaceae; genus CAKZQX01. The sequence goes on from DAOTVB010000111.1 coordinate 3,827, forward strand.
GCTCGTTATGCTACGCTGGAAAAGGAGGACGGCATATGTTTGGCATCAATGGACTGCTCTACATTCCGCAGTATATCAGCCAGGCGGAGCACGATCAACTGCTGGAAACGGTTGACGCGCAGCCCTGGCGTACCGACCTGGCGCGACGGACGCAGCACTACGGCTATGTGTATGACTACCGCGCTCGAAAAGTCGATCCCTCGGCACATCTGGGGGATCTTCCGGCGTGGTTGCAACCCATCGCCACGCAACTCTGCAGCGATGGCCTGATGCCCGCCGCTCCCGATCAGGCCATCGTCAATGAATATACATCCGGACAGGGGATCGCTGACCATATTGATTGTGTGCCCTGCTTCGACGATGTGATCGTGAGTCTCTCGCTGGCCGCTCCGGTGGTGATGGATCTGAAGCGCCAGGAAGAGCAGGTTGCGATCTTGCTGGAGCCGTGCAGTCTGCTGCTGTTACGTGGAGAGGCGCGCTACCACTGGACGCACGGTATCCCCCGGCGCCGGCAGGACCGGGTTGCGGATGGGGTGCTCCCCCGCCAACGGCGCGTTTCGATCACCTTTCGCAAGGTCATTCTTGCGTCATAGCCTTGGAAGAACAGAGCACAAATCTGCGACCTTTGCGTCTCTGCGGTGAACGAAATCTCGTTGTCGTACTGGCGCATATCTGGCGAACAACCTGTTTGTTCTCAGTTCTCAGTTCTTCTCCGGTTACAATTTAGCAACAGTAACAGTATAACAATCAAAAATCATTGACTCCGTTCATCTCACCATGCTAGGATAATCGCGCGTTACAGGATACAGTTGCAGCAACAGCGGAGTGTAACATTGAAATCAGCATTCCAGGTAGGATTCTTTCTTGCGGTGATGCTACTGGTGCTGGTGCCGCTCGAAACCGCAGCCCGCCGGCATCAGGCGTTCATGGAACATCCACGACAGTCGCTCTATCCCGGTGCCAACGACGATGACCTGCTGGGGGTGTATACATTTCTGGATGCGCAACCGGGTCCATTAAAACACTACCAGGAGAATGGGCAGAGCGCGGCGACGATTATCGAGAATAATAGCCTCTACTATGGGATCAGCCCGCGTTTGCACCTGGCGCTTCTGGAGACGGTCAGTAGCCTGTTGAGCGATGCGCATCCGGGGGATGCGCTCATCCAGCAGCCCTTTGGCCCCGGTGGTCCTACCGGCTTTGCCGCCCAGATCGAGTGGGCCAGCCGCGAGTTGCGCGCCGGGCTCGGTCCCTACGAAGACTCGCCCACAATCCGCTTTGAAGACGATGTTACCATCACCCTGACTCTGGAACAGGCTCCGGAGGGTGTGGCGGTTCAGCGCTTCCTGGCAATCGGGCGTAGCTCGACCGAGTGGCGCGCCCTGGTCGATCGGTTTGGGCAGGTCTTTACCGACTATTTCCAGAATGAACTGCCCGATCTGGTTCCGCCGGCCACCGCCTTTACTGGAGCGGGCTTTCTCCATCTGCCCTGGCCGGAAGGTACCCGCGTGGTTCACCTGGCCTACTTTGACCATGTCTACCCGACGGTCGATACTGGCGGTGATGACAACGACCGGGTTATTACCTACCTGGGCGAGAGCAGCGTGCAGTACAACACCCACGACGGGCACGACTACTACTTCCCCGATCAGCCGATTGGCACGCCGATCCGGGCAGCAGCGCCGGGTGTGGCCTATGCCCGCACGCATCGCGGCAATGGCGTGGTTATTCTGCATGCCGATGGTTACGAGACGGTTTACTGGCACCTGGATGAGTTTGCGCCCCTCTTTGACGGGCATATCGACAGCAACCATGGGATCTGGGTGGATACCGGGGAGACCCTGGGCACCAGCGGCACAACTGGCTTTGTCTACGGCTCGCCTCACCTGCATTTCGAGGTGCGCCACCATGGGCGGCAGGTAGACCCCTACGGCTGGTATGGTCCGGGGCCCGATCCCTGCGCCGCGTATGCCGGGTGTGCCGCCAGTACCTGGCTCTGGCATAGCAGCCTGCGTGGCACCTATGACTTTACCCCGCCCGATGACCGCTCGGAGACGGAGCGCAGACTGGAAGAACTGGCAACCCCCGATCATACCGCGCCGATTGGCACTCTTAGCATTAATCCGCCCGATGACCTGCTCTTCCTGGCGCGCTTCGACGAGCATGTGCTTCAGACGGTCGGCCATGGCTTCCCGACGTATGATGCGCTGGTTGGCTTTGATGCCGGCCGGTATGGACAGAGCGTGATCTTCCCGCCGGGTGCCGGGCTGACCTACCCGATCAGCAATAACCTGACGCTGGATGCCGGCAGCATCAGCCTGTGGGCGCATCTGCCGGAGCACTACCCCCGGAACAGTATCGAGCGGCACTATCTCTTCGCGGCCAGCGCCACCCCCGATGATGCAGACGATGTTTACCCCGGCACACTGGCCCTGCGACGTGACCTGCTGGGCCCCGCTGAAGCACCCCGCTGGAACTTCTGGACCACGCCCCAGGAAGGTGCGGACGAACGGCATGATCTGACAGTGCCTGATACACTGGAACCGGGTTGGCACCATTTTGCGATTACCTGGGACGCAGAGCGGGGCCACAAGGCACTCTACCTCGATGGAGAAGAAGTCGCCACTGCCCGTAATGTTGTGTTGCCGGTTGATGTCGGACCGGTGCTCCAAGTTGGTCGCTTCACCTACGGCGGCAGCCAGAGCGGGATGCGGATGGATGAACTGGCGATCTTTGAGCGGCAACTCTCTAAAGATGAAATTGCCGACCTGGCCCGCGCCGAGACCCCACTACCCGCCAGCACCGACGAACTGGCCGAACCGCTTATCCAGGTGGATACGAATGCGATTGATAATACGGGTGGAATTGTGGCGCTGCAACTGGGGCTTGATGGCAAGTGGGAAGACCCGCAGCCCTACTACGATAATTTCCGCTGGCGCATCCCGCCGGTTGAGGGTGCGCATGTGCTGGGGGTGCGCTACTTTGACCGCGCGAGTAACAGCACGCAACTGACCCAGACCTTTACCCTGAACCTGCCACCCCAGGGTAGCGTGCGGATGACCGCCGATACCGGCGTGACGGCAACGCTGGTAATCTCAGCCACCGACGCCCAGGAGCCGATCCGCATGCAGATCAGCGCCGACCCGGACTTTGACGATGCCAGGTGGCAGCCCCTGCGCCCCCGACTGGAGTGGGAATGGTCGGACGGAAACGACAGCAGCGCGCATGATGTTCGCCGCACCAGTGCTGCTCCCGATGCACGGATACTCTACGTGCGCTTCCGCGATGATACAGGACAGATCTCTCCACCACTTGAGGTAACGTTCCTGCAAGAAAAGGTGTACCTGCCGCTGATTATGCGGGGTGAGTGACCGAACTTACACAATGGGCACGCAAACCAGGCGTTTCATCTATGGCTTGAAGAATCAATCAGGGCGTGACGGCATCCACCGTCACGCCCTGTATATTTACCAGGCCTGAAGGCACTATCACATAACGATACTACCCTCAATGCGGCCTGGGAATTTCCTGGAAACCGCCTGGTCACAATCAGTCGAGATACCCCTGCAGGCGCTGCCCCACGCTGGGGTGCCGTAACCGGCGCATGGCCTCGGCTTCGATCTGGCGGGTGCGTTCGCGGGTAATGCCAAAGGCCACTCCGACCTCTTCCAGCGTGCGGCGCTTACCATCCATCAGGCCATAGCGCAGCAGCAGGATCTTGCGCTCCCGCTCCGGCAGTTCGTTCAGTGCCTGGGACAACTCCTGCTGGAGCATATTCTGTGCTGCGACCTCCATCGGCGTTTCGAGATTCTCATCGGCCAGCATTTCTTCAATGCGGCCCTCTTTGTCGTTGTTGAGCGGCTGCTCGATGGAAATTGGCTGCGTTGAGGCGCGCAGTAGCCGCTTCACCTTGCGCAGGCTCATGTTCATGGTGCTGGCGATCTCTTCCGCCGTCGGCTCGCGCTCGAGGGTCTGCTCAAGTTGATAAATTGCGCGGCGCAGATGGGAAATCGACTCACTCAGATGGACCGGCAGCCGGATCAGGCGGCTCTGTTCAGCAATGGCGCGGGTTACGGCCTGGCGAATCCACCAGGTGGCGTAGGTTGAAAAGCGATTACCTCGCTTGTAATCAAACTTCTCTACCGCCCGCATCAGACCGATATTGCCCTCCTGCACCAGATCCATAAATGGCATGGCGCTGTTGATATACTTCTTGGCAACACTGACAACCAGGCGCAGGTTGGCCTGAATAATCTGGCGACGCGCATCATCGGCATGGATGATATCCTGCTCCAGGGCAACCCGTTCCTGCCAGGAAGCGTACGCTTCGTTATCCAGCAGCGTACGCGCCTCCTTGCCACGTTCAATCTGCTTCGCCAGGGTTACTTCTTCTTCGGCGGTCAGCAGGCGTACCTGGCCGATCTCCTGGAGATAGAGTTGCACCGAGTCATGCAGCGGCTCGGCAACCTCGACCTCCTCGGCATCGGTGGCCTCTTCTGCTTCGGCTTCGATGTCTTCCGACGATGGCTCCTCCTCCCATCTGTCCGGCTCTTCCGGGTCTCTGAACTGGTTCTTGGACTGCGACGTTCTGGCCACGTTTACCTTTTGGAAGACATTCACGATAGTTTTCTCCCGGATAGCCCCAATCTGACTGGAAGCTAACCTATGGTGTTGGTAGCGGCTTGCACCGGTTCCCACACTGATACTAATACTCGAACGTTGTTGTAGAATGACACCGTCTCACATAGATATTACGTAACTATCCGCGATCCGGATGTATCATTTCACAGGCTTTGCAAAGAATTTGCACATATTTACCGGCAGTCAGGATGTCCAACAGTTGCCAATTTGAGCTACGATTGCATCTATGGTAGCGGCTATGGCGCACCATTTCTATACTGTTTAACTGCGGTTTAACCCTGGATTGCGTGTGAAAAGTGTGCAAACATCTCGGCAAGCCCTGCTCACATCGTCTCACCGGTCCGCGATACTGTTACGCTGCCGCTTCCCATGCCTGCGCATCTACAATCTGCCCGGTCTTGCCGCGCGGCGGTTGCGCCGCCAGGGCAACTGCGGCGGCGGCGATACTATCGGTAGGCAGCAGGCCCTTTGTCGCCTCGGGCACGGTCTCGCGCACCATACGGGTGTTGGCAAACCCGCCGGGATGCAGCAGATTGACGTTGATACCGTAACGGCGCACCTCCTTTGCGAGTACGCGCGTCAGCCCTTCGACGCCGTACTTGGCGGAACAGTAGGCAGCAAATCCCGGCATGGCGATGCGGTCGAGGGGTGCGCCTATGTTGATAATATTACCGTATTGTTGCTCAATAAAGTATGATAAAAACCGTTGCGTTACCAAATACATACCTTTTAGCAACGTAGCGAAGACCGCATCCCACATCTGTTCGCTCGTCTCCTGGAACGGCATCCGCAACCCGATGCCCGCGCTGTTCACCAGAATATGCGGAGCACCAAATGTCGCGTGGGTCTGCGTAACCAGATGCTCGACCTGATCCGCCTGGCGGATATCAACCTGCACCGGCAGAGCGCGCTGGCCGAGTTCTTCAACCAGCCATGCAGTCTCAGCTATCTCATCGGCGCTGCGGGCGGCGGCCACAACTGCGGCCCCTTCGCGGGCATAGGCGATGGCAATCGCCCGACCCAGACCCCGGCCGGCGCCGGTAATAACGGCGGTCTTTCCTGATAATCGCATTGTGCCTGATCTTTCCCGGATACTCATGGAGTTATCCGCCGAGCACCGGCTATACGGGAACCACCCGGGCAGGTCCATTCTCACGGGTACCGTTTTTCGGTAGGGACGCGCTTCCGTGCATCCGCTGAAGGCACCCACACCCGGCGGCATACTCTTTCCAAAAGCTGTGCAGGTTGTCAGATAACTGTCAGGATGCTGGTTTAGACGTTGACAACGCACAAAAGGGTGCAGTTCGGGTTGAACGATCCACGACCGTCTGCACAAGGTATGCACAGCCTTTGCTCTATTTTAGCACAGTTTTTGCCCAGAGTCTGCCCACAGTTTGATACAATCTGGTAATCATTCCGACATCGCCGGGGAATATTTCAGAAATGGGTTATAATATGCACGCTCACACATCCGACCATACCTGCTACCAGGAGACATCCGCAACCGGGCGAGACACGTAGTGTATACAGAGCGACATCGCTCTGCTGTATCGAGGTCTGGCGTTTGATTAAGATACGCGAGCGTATAACCGACCTGTCGGCGCTTGATGACGAGGCTTTGATGCTTCAGGTGGCCTCTGGGAATAGCCGTGCCCTGGAGTTGCTCTATGATCGCTATTCCCGGGTGGTGTATGGGCTGTCGCTGCGCATGCTGGCAAATGCCGAACTGGCGGAAGATGTTGTGCAGGAAGCATTCTGGCGGGTCTGGCGGCGCAGTTCTACATTTCGGGCCGGGCAGGGGCAGTTTACCGCCTGGCTCTTTGGGATTGCGCACAACCTGTGCATTGATGAACTCCGCCGCCAGCGCTCACGGCCAACACCGGTGTACGACAACAGCGAGAACTCGGTGTTGCTCACAATGCCGGACGATGATCAGGATGTTGACGCATTGACCTGGCAGGCCGAACAGCGCCGTCTGATCGTTGCCGCCCTGCACGAGTTGCCACCCGATCAGCGCGCGGCGATTGAACTGGCCTACTTTAAGGGGCTATCACAGCGCGAGGTCGCGGAACACCTGGGTGATCCGCTGGGCACGGTGAAAACACGGATTCGCCTGGGGCTACAAAAACTTCGGCAGTTTCTGCATACGCATGGAGTCGGTCAGGACGACCGCTAGAGACTGTAGCAGCAATGACCAATCGAGATGACCAGCATACCCATGATCTGCTTGCTGCTTATGCTCTGGGCGTGCTTGACGCCGATGAGGTAGCGCACGTCGAAGCATATCTTGCAGAGACAGAGGGAAGTCAGGCAGAACTGGCGGCGCTCCACGCTGTGGTGGCGCGGTTGCCCTATGCTGCCCAGCCGGTTGAGCCGCCCGCCCGGGTGCGCCGGCAACTGTTTGCGCGTATTGCTGCCGGCCGCACCGATGAACTGGAAGGGCAGTCGGAACTGCCGGCTGAAACACCGGGCGAACCAGAGGATGAACTGGACGATGAGCCGCGTGCAGCGCGGGCGCGCCCACCCAGGATGGTCGATGCGCGCCGCTTTCTGTTGCCGCTGGCCGCCGCAGCTATGCTGCTCCTCTTCATCGGCATGGGCACGCTGCTCTATGCCCAGCAGACGCGCATGCTGGCGCTCGCGCAGTCCAACCAGGAACTGGCAACCAGTGTTGTGGAGCTGCGGCAGGCGCTGGCCGAAACCGATGCCACTCAGACGGCCCTCGCTGCGAATCTGGCCGTGGCCCAACAAGACCTGGACCAACTGGCGACCCTGTTCTCCACCGAGCAGCAGGTCTTTACCTTTGTGACGGCGCCCGGGGTTGCCACGCGCCAGCTTTTACCCGTTAACGTGCTGACCGATGCCGACGGCGCGATGTATATGCGTCCGGGGCAGCGCAAGGCCGTGGTGCTCTTCCGAGGGTTGACTCCGCTAGAACCGGGGCAGGTCTACCAGTTCTGGCTGGCCGATGGGGAGATTGAGATCGCCGCCGGGACGGTTACGGTTGACCCCGATGGCCTGGCGCGCCTCTGGGTAGAAGCCCCCGATGCGGTGAACCACTTCAATGAGGTAATGCTGACGGTAGAGTCTGAGCCGGAAAGTCCGGAACCAACCGGCATTGTGGTGTTGGAGGGATCGTTGTAGCGGTGTAACCTCTCTTTGTGCATCCGGCAACCCCTGCGAGGTTTCTTTGTACTTCACGCACGACAAACTCAGGCTACGCATACCCGAAATACGCGCCGCTGCGATACGTGCCAGCCGAGCCATCACCGAGGTGCAGACCTGTCCTGCACCCGGTCCCTCCCACACCGGCGCCATGGCGCCACCGCCCGCCACGGATGATCCGGCCTGGCAACCCTTGCATCCCGGCGACCACTGGGGCGTTGCGCCGGGAGCCGATCCGGATGTTCCGCCGCGCCGCCTGGACTGGAATATTCCCGCCGATGGCGGCAGCACCCACTGGCTGCGCGCCACGTTGTGCATTCCCGCTGAGTGGCGTGAGCAGCCAGTCTGGCTGAACCTGGCCGGGGCGGGCCAGGCGCATGCCGGTCTCGAAGCGATTGTCTACCTTGACGGTGCGACCCTGGCCGGGATTGATGATTTTCACCGTAGTGTGCGCTTACCGCCGGCAGCCTACACCGGCACCCACGAACTACTGTTCCGCTGCGCCCTGCCCTTCCCGCAACTGTTCGGCGGCCTTAACCTGCAGCTCCGCGATGAGCGGATTGCCCAACTGGGGCAGATGCTGCACACCCTGCTTGACGCCGTCGAAACCTATCCGGAACATGATCCGTTTCGCCATACGCTGCTGGAGCAACTCAACGCTGCCTACAACACGCTGGATCTGCGTGCGGGCTGGCAGAGTGCCGCCTTCGCTGCTTCCGCCTATGCTGCCCTGGCCCAACTCCAGCAGTGGCTCGCCAATAATGCGCCGGCGCCAACAGATAGCGCACTGCAACCGCAACTGCTTGCCACCGGCCATGCTCACCTGGATGTCGCCTGGCTCTGGCCGCTCTGGCGCACCCGGCAGAAAGTCGCACACACCGTTGCCACAGCCTTACACCTGATGGAGCGTTACCCCGACTACCACTTCAGCATGAGCCAGCCGCAGGTCTACGCCTACCTCAAACAGGACGACCCGGCGCTCTACGCCCGGCTGAAGCAGCGCGTCGCTGAAGGCCGCTTTGAGCCGGTCGGGATGATGTGGTTGGAGACCGACTGCAACCTCCCCAGCGGCGAGTCGCTGGTACGCCAACTGCTCTTTGGGGCGCGCTTCTTCACCGCAGAGTTTGGCATGCAGAACCATATCATCTGGCTGCCGGATGTCTTTGGCTACAGCGCCGCACTGCCGCAACTGATGCGCAGTTGCGGGATTGACTGTTTTGTCACTACCAAAATAAGCTGGAACCAGTTCAACCGAATGCCCTGCGACACCTTTCGCTGGCGCGGGATCGATGGCAGCGAGGTGCTGGCCCACTTTATCACCGCGTCCGATCAGCCGGTGCGCCATCCCAGCGAACCCCAGGACTACACCTATGTCGGGCGGATGACGGCGCGCGAGGTGGTGGGCACCTGGAACCACTACCGCCAGCAGGCCATCAACACCGAACTGCTCTATATTTATGGCTGGGGTGATGGCGGCGGCGGCCCAACCGTGGAGATGCTGGAGGCACAGCAGATCCTGGCGGCACTGCCCCGGCTGCCCCAGGTCCGACCGGGCCGCGTCGATCACTACTTCGAGCGGCTCTACCGGCGCGTCTGGGATGATCCGCGCCTGCCGGTCTGGGTGGGCGAACTCTACCTGGAGTACCATCGCGGCACCTACACCAGCCAGGGTCACACCAAGCAGGCCAATCGAGCGGCGGAACTGCTCTACCGTGAGGCCGAGTGGCTGAATGCCTGGGCGGTCACGCTGGGAGCGGAGAATCAGCAGGTGGCGCTGAATGCGGGCTGGCGGCTGATCCTGCTGAATCAGTTTCACGACATTCTGCCTGGTAGCAGCATTGCCCGGGTTTACGCGGATAGCAATGCCGACTATGCCGAGGTGCAGCGCATTGGCCGGCAGGTCATCAGCAGCGCCATCGCGCATATTTTGCGCAACCAGCCGTCGCTCGCGCCCACTCCAGCAGACACCGCGCCCGCCAACGCCCTACTGGTCTTCAACAGCCTGCCCTGGAAACGGCGTGATGTGGCGTGCATCGAGTTGCCACCTGACGGCGAACCACCACAGCCCATCAGCGCCGACAACACCCCGCTGCCGACCCAGGTAATCGAAACGCTTGCAGGACAGCGCCAACTCCTGTGCGAAATCAGCGTGCCCGCCTATGGCTTCACCCGTACCGCCTGCCCGGCTGTGGACAACAACGCCAGGGAGCTACCCGCCGGCAGAAATAGCCCGCTCATGGTGCAACCATATGTGCTTGCCAACAACGCGATCCGCCTGGAGCTAGATATCCGGGGCGAAATCGTCTCGCTATACGACCGGCGCTATGATCGGGAAATCATCGCCCCCGGCACAACCGGCAACCAGCTTGTGGCCTACGAGGATCATCCGCTCAAGTGGGACGCCTGGGATATCGATCCGTTTTACCTGGAGAAACCCTACCCGGTAGATGAAATCCTGGACTGGCGCGTGGTCGAGACGGGACCGCTGCGTGCTGCTATTGAGATTACCCGGCGACTTGGACAGAGCCGGATCAGGCAGCGCATCTGCCTGTGGCACAACCAGCAACGCATTGATTTTCTGACCGAGGTTGACTGGCAGGAACGACAGACGCTGCTGCGCACACTCTTTCCCCTGCAGATCAATGCCGCTCGCGCCACCTGCGAGATCCAGTTTGGCGCGGTGGAACGGCCCACCCACCGCAACACCAGTTGGGACCAGGCGCGCTTCGAGGTCTGCGCGCACCGCTGGGTGGACCTGAGCGAGGGCGAGTATGGCGTGGCGCTGCTCAACGATGGCAAATACGGCCACAGCCTGCACCACAACACGCTGGGCCTCTCGCTGCTCAAAGGCGCGATCCATCCCGATCCGGATGCTGACCGGGGCATGCATCGCTTCACCTACAGCCTGCTGCCGCACCCCGGCGACTGGCGCACAGGTCAGGTTGTGCGCCACGCCTACGCACTGAATGTGCCGCTGCGGGCCGTTATGACCAGCAACAGCGCACCGTTCCCCAACGGAGCGCAGGGTCAGACCGCATCAGAGCAACGCGTCTCATTTGTCAACACACCCACGGAGCATATTGTTGTCGAGACGATCAAGCAGGCCGAAGATGGGGATGGATTAATTGTGCGATTGTATGAAGCGCAGAACCAGCGGGGGCCGGTGCGCCTGGTGTTTGGGCAACCGGTTGCCGGCGCTGTCGAAGTAGACCTGCTGGAGCGGCCGGTTGGCCCGGTTGAGGTTTCGGGGCACCAGGTTCGCTGCGACATACGTCCGTTTGAGGTTAAAACGCTGCGGGTGCATCTGGGCGAGAAGAGATAAAAACGCCGGGGCCGATCCAAGGACCGGCCCGGAGAAGCGGCAGCATCACGCCTGCAGATCAACCACAATCCGCCCGCGCACCTGACCCTTGAGGATCTGCCGGCCGTAGTTGGGAACATCCTCCAGCTTAACCACCTGCGTCATTGGCTCAAAGGCCGAGCGGGGCAGATCGCGCGCCAGCCGGGACCAGGCCTCCTGGCGGCGCGGTTTGGAGCAGACCACCGACTCAACCCCCAGCAGGTTGACCCCCCGGAGAATAAACGGCAACACCGTTGTATTCAGCGCAATACCACCGGCATTACCACATGCGGCAATGCTGCTATTGTAAGCCATTGAGCGGATCACCCCGGCCAGCGTATCGCCGCCGACCGTATCCACCGCTGCACCCCAGCGCTCTTTCTCCATTGGCTTGCCGGCAGCCGACAAGACATTCCGGTCAAGAATATCATGCGCGCCCAGCTCTTTCAGATAGGCATGCGTTTCGGTGCGTCCGGTTGCCGCCACCACCTTGTACCCCAGGTTCGCCAGTACCGCCACGGCCACACTCCCAACGCCGCCACCCGCACCAGTCACCAGCACCTCACGCTCCATCGTCGGTGCCAGACCGTGCTCCTCCAGCGTCAGCACACACAGCATCGCCGTCAACCCGGCCGTGCCAATGCTCATCACCTGCTGCAGATCCAGACCCTCCGGCAGCGGTACCAGCCACTCCGACCTGACGCGCGCCAGTTGCTCATAACCGCCCCAATAGCGCTCACCGACGCCCCAGCCGGTCAGAACAACCTGATCGCCGGACTTGTAATCGGGGGAGGCCGACTCGACCACCGTCCCGGAGAAGTCAATCCCCGGCACCATGGGATAGCTGCGGACAATCTTTCCCTTGCCGGTCAGCGCCAGGCCATCTTTGTAGTTCAGGCCCGAATAGGCCACCGACACCAGAACATCACCTTCGGGCAGATCATCCTTTGACAGTGTCTGAATCGACGACTGAACCTCACCCGCTTGTTCATTCAATACCAGGGCTTTGAAACTCTCAGTGGTCATTTTTCCTCCTCACAGCGGCAATAGCTCTTCTACCGGCACGAGCCGCAACGAACCAGTGGGACAGGCACTTACACAGGCCAGGTCATCATAGCCATGGCAGAGATCGCACTTATCAGCGCGGTAGGGATAGGTTGGTACCGGCTCTGGAATTGCCAGTGGCGAACCCCAGCGCTGCTTGAGCGCATCCCAGAGCTTGCCGAGCGGCCCATCGAACGGTTGCGCCGTGGGCACGCGGGTTACGGCATCGTAGGGGCAGGCCGGAACACATTCCCCACAGCCGGTACACCGGTCGTTGATAATCAGAACGCCGTGACCATTCCAGACCAGGGCTTCTTCGGGGCAGGCTTCCACACACTCTGCGCCGACCCGACACTGGCGACATGCGTCAACCACTTCCTGGTCGTCTAACCGCACCCCATCCAGGCGTAACCGGGGCTGCCCATGCCGTTCCGCGCAGGCATCCAGACAGATGGTACAGTTCGGCGGGCACAACTGGGGATTGCGTACCAGCAGATGACTTCCGCGCAGCAGCCCGCGCGTGACAATCATCTGGATCTGCTGCACCTGATCATCGTTCTGGCGCAACCGCTCATTGTTGGCGCGCCGCTCCTCCGCCACCTCGCGGATCTGCTCCTCCAGTTTGGGGGAGTGCGTCAGCAGGGCATCAAAATCATCAGCGGGCAGGGCCAGCAGTTCAACTGGCGTCAAGGCCCGCACATTGGCGGTATGCCGCCGGTCGGAGAGCAATCCCATTTCGCCAAAGAAATCGCCCTCGTTGAGCGAGGCAATGGTTTGTGTATCGCGCTCAACCAGCGTCTGCCCCGACACGATCAGGTAGAGCGCTTCGACCCGCTGACCGGCCTGGACAATCATCTTGCCACGTGGGTGATGCTGCGGTTGCAACAACTCGGCCAGGAGCAACCGCTCCACCGGCGAGAACTGGCTCAGAAGCGGCACCCGCGCCAGCGTGCTCTCAACCATGCGGCGGCGATAGCGGGCATAGAGAGCCGCCTGGAGTTGCGGCGTAGTCCGCAGCAGCGCCTGCACATCGTTTAGCGCCAGTTGCAGCGCATAACAGCCCGTTTCCGCACACACACTGGCCCGCCGAAAGAAATCGCCAAACAGCGGCCCCTCGCCAAAGCAGTCGCCGCGCCCCAGTACCCCCAGCAGCACCTCGTGCCCTTCCTTGTCGTGCAAGGTCAGCCGCAACGTGCCTTCCAGCAGAATGTAGAGAAACTGGTCAGGTCGGTACTCGCTGTTCAACCGCATACCGGGCGCAAAGGTCCGCAACACACAGAACTCAGCCAGGTGGGCCAACTCCGCCGGGGGCAACTCCCGCAGGAGATCAAGCGCACCCAGTTCGGTCAGGCATGCCGGCCGCCGGGTTTCACGTACCAGCTTAAACGGGGGACGGGACAACTCGTCATGGGATTGGGCGTGTACGTGGACTTTACGCTGTTTGGGAGAGGCGGTCATTATCTTTCCTGCTCATCTAGGATCGTTTCGGGCTTGTCTGATGGAACCAACCCGGCGATGGGTGACACTGGCATCCAACGTAAATACCATAGCGGGAACGCCTCAGTTCAAATCATCCCCACTCAGGCTATCACGCAGAATGTCGATATTCTCCAGCGCCAGCCCCGTGCCAATGGCCACACAGTTAGCGGGTTGATCGGCCACGTAGCAGGGCACGCCGGTGACTTCCGTCAGCAACTCATTTACGCGGCGCAGCATAGCACCACCGCCGGTCATCAGCATGCCTTTGTCGATAATATCGCTCGACAACTCCGGTGGCGTCTCAACCAGTACTGCACGCACCGCATTGACAATCGCCTCCAGCGGCTCCTGGATGGCCTCCGTCACCTCGTTCGAGTCAACCTCAATTGTACGGGGCAGCCCGGCCACCTGATCACGGCCGCGCACCTGCATCGTCAGCGGCCGCTCAAACGGCAGCGCCGAACCGATCTCAATCTTTACACTCTCGGCGGTACGTTCGCCAATGACCACATTGTACTTACGTTTGACGTACGCAGCAATGGCTTCATCAAACTTATTGCCCCCAACCCGGACTGAAGTACTGACCACGATATCGTTTAGGGAAATGACCGCTACCTCGGTCGTCCCGCCACCAATATCAATGATCAGATTGCCGGAGGGCTGAGCAACCGGGATATTCGCCCCGATTGCGGCGGCCAGCGGCTCGCGGATCAACCAGGCATGGCGCGCGCCGGCCGCCAGCGCCGCATCGCGCACCGCGCGCATCTCAACGCTGGTGACCCCTGCCGGGATACAGATCATAACCTCAGGTTTGCTTACCCGTAACCGCCCACTGGCACGACCAATAAAATATTTCAGCATCGCCTCGGTGACAACATAGTCGGCGATAACACCATTGCGCAAGGGTCGTACAATCTCAATACTCTCGGGCTCGCGCCCGAGCATTGCCAGCGCTTCGGCCCCCACTGCCTTGACCCGATTGGTCTTGGTTGAGAGGGCCACAACCGAGGGTTCCGAGAGGACAATGCCTCTACCTTTGACATACACCAGGACATTTGCCGTTCCCAGGTCAATGCCAATTTGCCGTGCCATAGTTTCCACCAGTTAAGAATCAAGAAGGAAAAACAGAGCGCAAGAACAAAAAACCTCTCATGATAAACGCAGCGTTCGCGGTTCTTCGTTCTTCGCTCCCTGTTCTTCGGGCTCGGTTCGCTAAAACTTCCTTACTGCCGGCGCATCTTCTTCAACTGGGCCACCTTGAGCCGCACCATTGCCCGTCGCAGTTCCGCTTCCGCAAGTGACGTATCCTGATCGTTCTGCCGCTGGCGCAACCGCTCCTCAGCCTGCTGACGCGCCTGTTCGGCCCGGGCCTCGTCAATCTCTTCGGCGCGCTCGACGGTGTCGGCCAGGATGGTAACACGGTTGGGCAGCACCTCCATAAAGCCGCCGGCCAGGGCAAACGGCGTGCTTTCACCCTTCCTTATTATGTCAAGCTGACCGACATCCAGCACCGTGAGCAACGGCGCGTGGCGCGGCAGAATACCGATCCGGCCATCCTTCGTCGGCACATTGAGTTGGTCAACATCATCGGACATGACCATGCGCTCTGCCGTGACAATCTCCAGGTGAATTGGCATAGTTGTGCCTCATACACAGGTGGCAGAAGCCAGTTGTCGCCATGCGGCGCTCTGACCTCTGCCACCCGATAAACTACTTCTGCTTCTGCGTCTCATACTCGTTGATCACATCATCGAGACCACCCTGCAGGAAGAAATGCTGCTCAGGGATGTGATCCGCTTCACCTTCAAGCACGCGCTTGAAGCTCTTGACCGTCTCGGCAATCGGCACATACTTGCCGGGTCGCCCGGTGAACTGCTGTGCGACGGTAAAGGGCTGGCTGAAGAAGCGCTCGATCTTGCGCGCGCGCTGCACCGTCAGCTTGTCCTCGTCGCTCAACTCCTCCATCCCCAGGATGGCGATGATATCCTGCAAGTCCTTGTAGCGCTGCAGCATCCGCTTGACCTCCTGGGCCACGTTGTAGTGCTCCTCGCCAACCACATTAGGATCGAGGATCCGGCTGGTCGAGGTCAGCGGGTCCACCGCCGGGTAGATCCCCTTGTCGGAGATGCTGCGCTCCAGGGTAATGGTCGCATCCAGGTGGGCAAAAGTCGTTGCCGGAGCCGGGTCGGTATAGTCGTCGGCGGGCACATACACGGCCTGCATCGAGGTAATCGAGCCACGCCGGGTGGTAGTAATCCGCTCCTGCAACTCGCCCATCTCGGTGCCGAGGGTAGGCTGGTAGCCCACCTGCGAGGGCATGCGGCCCAGCAGCGAAGAAACCTCCGAGCCGGCCTGCACAAAGCGGAAGATGTTGTCGACAAAGAGCAGCACATCGCGCCCCTCATCGCGGAAAAACTCAGCCATAGTCAGTGCGGTCAGCGCCACCCGCAGACGCGCGCCCGGCGGCTCGTTCATCTGCCCGAACACCATCACCGTCTTGTCAAAGACGGTGGTGTTCTCATCGATCTGTGCTTCCTGCATCTCGTGGATCAGGTCGTTGCCCTCGCGGGAACGCTCGCCGACGCCGGCAAAGACAGAGTAGCCTGACTGCTCCTTGGCGATGTTGGCGATTAATTCCTGAATAACCACAGTTTTGCCCACGCCGGCACCACCAAAGATCGCCGTCTTCCCACCACGGGTAAAGGGGGCAATCAGGTCAATAACTTTGATCCCGGTTTCAAAGATCTGTGACTGGGTATTCTGCTCCTCAAAGGAGGGCGGCTCATGGTGGATCGGTCGCCGGTCGCCATCCCCAATATCTGCCTTGGCATCGATTGGATCGCCCAGGACATTAAACACCCGCCCCAGCGTCTGCGGCCCGACCGGGACAGCAATCGGCGCGCCGGTATCGATCACTGGAATACCCCGGCGCAACCCCTCGGTGCTGCCCATCGCCACCGCCTTGACTTCTTCTTCACTCAGGTGCTGTTGCACCTCGCAGATCAGGCGCTTGCCATCGTCCAGCGGCACCTCGATTGCGTTATATATTTCCGGTACTTCACCGTACGGAAACTTTGCGTTGACCACAACGCCGATAATTTCGGTAATTTCACCCGTTGCACCAGCCATACTAACCTCCATATGCGGGACGATATCCCGTCACAGCCTATGATGACTCAAGCGCCACAGCACCCGTCGCAATCTCGCTCACTTCGTTGGTAATATTGCTCTGACGCGCCTTGTTGAAGGTGAGCGTCAGGTCACGCACCAGTTCCTTGGCGTTATCGGTCGCGTTGCGCATAGCGATCATGCGCGCGCTATGCTCGCTGGCAATGCTTTCGAGCAGCGCCTGGTAGAGCTGCACCTCAACATAGCGCGGCAGCAACTCCTCTAGCACCTCTTCCTGGCTCGGCTCGTAGGTGTAATCCACCCGCGACTGCGTGCCACCCGTTTCGGCCGGCGGCTCAATCGGAACCAGCCGCTTCAGGGCCGGCCGCTGCACGAGAGTATTCACAAACTCGCTGTAGATGACATAGACCTCGTCATACGTGCCCTCGCGAAAGCCCGAGATGACATTGGTGGCGATCCCCAGGATCGACTCCAGCGTGGGCGCATCCCCGATCTGAATAACCTCGGCAACAAGCGATTGCTGGGTGCGCACCGCAAAGTCACGCCCTTTCTTCCCGATGGTGGCAATCTCGGCCTCGCGCCCCTGCTCGCGCTGGTCAAGCATAAAGCGCGCCGTACGCCGGAGAATGTTCGACACCAGACTGCCACACAGACCGCGATCAGGCGTAATGGCGATCACCGCAACCCGGCGAACCGGCGTGCGCGTCTCCAGCAGCGTACCCCGGCGCGAACCGCTGACCATCCGCCCCATCAACTCGCTCATCACATCGCGGATACGGTCGGCGTAGGGGCGCGCGGCGAGGACATTCCGTTGTGCCTTACGCATCTTCGACGCCGAGACCATCTCCATTGCGCGGGTGATCTGCGAAACATTCTTGGCCGAGCGAATACGGCGGCGAATCTCACGCGTATTAGCCATACCTTACTCCTCAAATTCTACATGACTGTTATGTTACTCCGGTTGTGCCGTTGCGCCACCCGAGAGCCGTTCCAGGGCCTGCCGGTACGCCGCAAATGTATCCGGATCGAACAGAACAAAGCGCACCAGTTCGATCTCCGGATGCTGACGCAGGTAGGTCATGACCGTTTCCAACGCGATAACGGCGGCGGCATCAACCGGGTAACTGTACACTCCCGTGCTGATCGATGGAAAGGCCAGCGTGCGCACCTGATGCTGCGTAGCCAGTTCCAGGCTGCTCTGGTAGGCGCTTGCCAGCAACCGCGCTGCTTCCTCCGGGCTACTCTCATCATAGATCGGCCCGACCGCGTGAATCACATAACGCGCCGGCAGATTGCCCCCGCCGGTAATCCGCGCCTCACCCGTCGGGCAGGGGCCGAGCCGCCGACTCTCCTCCAGAATACGCGGCCCACCGGCACGATGGATCGCGCCATCAACGCCACCACCGCCGAGCAGACTGCTGTTGGCGGCATTCACAATGGCATCGGTCGACTCGTGGGTAATATCGCCCTGGACAAGCTCAAGCCGTGCCTGGTTTACCATCACCTGCATCGTACCACTCCGGGGAATGCGGCCGGTTGTACCAGAGTCAACATACAACCCGCCGCAACCATTCATCTACTCAGTGTAACTGGACGTCTGCTTAAACTCTTTGATCGCGTTCTCCAGCGCCTCTTTGACCTCCGGTGCGGGGAACTTCTTGTCGAGCCGGTTATCGTAGACCGATTGGAGCACATCGGGATGGGCCGATTGCATAAACTGCAAGAAGTCATCACGCCACTGCGTCACACTATCAACCGGCACATCTTCCAGATAGCCCTGGGTGGCGGCAAACAGCACTGCCACCTGCGCTTCGATATCAAGCGGGCGATACTGCGGCTGCTTCAATATCTCCTGCAACCGCTGCCCCCGGTCAATCTGCGCCTTGGTTGCAGCGTCCAGGTCACTGGCAAACTGCACAAACGCCGCCAGGTCGCGGTACTGCGCCAGTTCCAGCTTCATGCGCCCCGACACACTACGCATTGCGCGCGTCTGCGCCGCACCACCGACGCGGCTCACGCTGGCACCTACGTTGAGCGCGGGTCGCTGACCGGCATTGAACAGGTCCGACTCCAGGTAGATCTGCCCGTCGGTAATCGAAATAACGTTCGTAGGAATATAGGCCGACACGTCGTTCGCCTGGGTTTCGATAATCGGCAGCGCGGTCAACGAGCCACCACCAAAGTCCTCACTCAGGCGCGCGGCCCGCTCCAGCAGGCGCGAGTGCAGATAGAAGACATCGCCCGGATAGGCCTCACGTCCCGGCGGACGGCGCAGCAGCAGCGACACCTGGCGGTAAGCCGTGGCATGCTTGGAGAGGTCATCATAGACGATCAATGCGTCGCGCACGGTTTGACCGTTGATCTCGACGCCGTTCTCCATAATCTCCTCGCCCATTGCACAGCCGGCGTAGGGCGCAATATACTGGAGCGCCGCCGACTCCGAGGCGGAAGCTGAGACGATGATCGTATGGTCCATTGCGCCATACTGCTCCAGGATTGCCACAATCTGCGCAACCTGAGCGCGGCGCTGGCCGATTGCCACATAGATGCAGATCAGCTCCTTGCCCTTCTGGTTGATGATCGCATCAATCGCAACCGCCGTTTTCCCGGTCTGGCGGTCACCGATGATCAACTCACGCTGACCACGGCCAATCGGGATCAGTGCGTCGATAGCGATAATACCCGTCTGCACCGGCGTATCGACCGACTGACGCGCAATCACACCGGGAGCAATCCGCTCGATCAGGCGGGTATGCTGTGTCGTCACCGGGCCTTTACCGTCAATTGGTTGCCCCAGCGGATTCACCACGCGCCCGATCAACTCCTTGCCCACCGGCACGGAGATCACGCGCCCGGTGGATGTCACCTGATCACCTGCCTCAATATCGAGATAGTCCCCCAGAACAATTGCGCCGACCGAGTCCTTTTCCAGGTTGAGCGCCATGCCATAGATCGGCTCCGGCCGACTCGCCGTCACCGGGAATTCCAACAACTCGCTCGCCATAGCCTGGTCAAGACCCTCGATGCGAGCCACACCATCGCCCACACTCACGACAGTACCGACGTTGACCTGATGCGGTTTAAAGTCAACACCGCCGGTAATTCCCTCTTTCAGACGCGCAAGTAAATCATCAGATATAACAGTCATAACGACCCTCCGTATCAGAATTTATGAAACCGGCAGCGGCCGGCGGGGTGAAATAGACAAAAACATGCCGGCTACAAAGGAGGCACAGATGGCGGAGGTAGTGCAACCCATACGCTGCAAAACGGCGGGCCGGAGTCACCCCCGCGCAAGGAGGCTAACCGCCCGCCGAAACCTAGCCGAATACAACAAATGGCCTTATGTTGCCAGCATATTGCGCTGGATCTCGTTGAGGCGCACCCGCAGGCTGTTGTCAAGCACCTGATCACCCACACGGATAATCAAGCCACCGATCAGCGACTCATCCACGGTAAACCGGAACCTGAGCGTCTGTTCATAGCGTTGCTGCAACTCATCGGTGATATGCTGCTGCTGCTCATCGCTCAGTGGAATGGCGCTAATGATTTCAGCCGGCAGGCTGACTTCTTCCCGCACACCGCTGTAGCGCTCAAACGCCTCAATAACTTCGGGCAGCCGGTCAAACATGCCTTCGTTGATCACCATGGTCAAGAAATTGCGCACCTCAGGAGGTGTCCCGGTTGGTGATGCGGAACGCACCCGCTTGTTGAGATCATCCTCCTCCGGGTTGACATCCTCGAGCTTCGGTGTCGCAGTGCGCAACTGCTTGACCACCATGCTAATGACCGACTCATAGAGTGCGCGCGCGTATGTATCTGCTTCAGATGTTGTCACCGTCCGTCTCCGCTATAGGTACTGCCGAATACAGCCACCGTGCTTACTGCCGCCCCAATGCCTCGAGCGACTCATTAATCAACCGATCGTGGCCCTGCGCCGCCAGTTCCGCCTGCAATACCCGACCGGCAGTCAATGTCACCAACCCTGCAACCTGATCCTTGACCTCGCGCAGCATTTGATCGCGCTCCTGCTCGGCCTGCTCCCGCGCTTCGATGCGAATGCGGTCAGCATCCTGGCGGGCCTGTGAAACAATCTCGGCCTCTTGCGACCGGGCCCGCTCCTGAGCCTGCGACAGAATTGTCGCCGCTTCCTGGCGTGCCCGCGCGATCTCGGCATCATAATCCCGCCGGGCGTTATCCAGTTGCTCCTGCACCTGATCCGACTCCTGCAGGCTCTGCTCGATCCGCTCGGTGCGGTCGCGCAGCATCTTGAGCACTGGCTTGTACAGCAGGTAGAACAGCGCCCCAACGACGACGCCAAAGTTGATCACCTGCGCAAGGAAGAGATTGAAATTAATACCTAACGCTTCCATGAACGCTCCCCGTCTTTAAGCATCGGCGTCCACCGCTACAATACCCCGAAACCTATCAAGAATGAGATCACCAGACCAAAGATAGCCAACGCTTCCGTAAAGGCGATCCCGATAAACATGTAGGTAACGACTGTGTTCTGCGTCTCCGGGTTACGACCAATGGCCTGCAACGCCCCAGACACAATCACCCCGATCCCAATACCCGGTCCAATCGCCGCCAGACCAATTGCGAGCGCCGTTCCAATCAGACGAAGACCTGCATCCGTCATTGTGTGTGTCCCTCCGTAAAAAAATGTTCCTTCCTGAAATTACGGTCAACCGTCGTACTGTCATAGCACAACCCACCAGGGATTGCGTCCGGACCCCTTAATGCTGAGGTTCCGGTTCTACCTCCCGCTGCGGATAGGTTGCATGATCGTCATGTCCCTCGGCATGTTCTTCTTCGTGGCCGGTGGTTGCCACCGTGATAAATGCCATCGTCAACACCGCAAAGATAAACGCCTGAATAAAGGCCACAAACAACTCAAAGACATAGAGCGGCATAGGCAGGAAGAGCGGAATCAGGAATGCCAGCACCACCAGCACCACTTCGCCGGCAAAGATATTACCAAAGAGACGAAAGGCGAACGCCGGTAGTTTGACCAGTTCCCCGATAAACTCAAAGATACCCACAACCGACATAATGCCGTTGGTGTTAAAGAATTTCCGCAGGTATCCCCGACCAAGCGACTTAAAGCCCAGATACTCAATATACACCCAGGCGATGGTCGCAATCCCAAAGGTGAAATTCAGATCAGCGCTGGGGGTACGGAAGAGCGGCACCAGGATTTCGCCCGGTGGGCAGGTATCATACGGGTTGGGATCGGCCAGTGCGCCCTCTTCGCCCTCAGCCCGCATAAAGAACACCCCGCCGGCAGCCGCTTCACCCTCAACACTCTCGGCCCCGTGGTGATACTCGTGGCAAACGCCGATAGAACCAACCCCCGGAATAAGCCCCAGCAGGTTACAGGCCAGCACATAGAGAAAGAGCGTCGCCGCGAGGGGGAAGGCCCGAGCAACATAGGTGCGGTTAATCGTACTAAAAAGATTGTACAACGCCTCAATCGTCATCTCCACAACATTTTGCAGACCGCGCGGCACCATCTGCATATTACGGGTGGCCCAGAATGCCAGGCCAATGACGAGGGCATCGGCAATCAGCATAATGGTAAACGAGTTAACAAAGGGGAAGAAAGGGTTTTCCTCACTGCCGATAATGTAGAACAGTGGTTCCGCCTTTACCTCAACGTGTGGTTCGCCGGTTGGTATGCAGTACGTACTGACAATCGTAACTGCCGCTACCACCGTGACGAGGATGGTGGTTCGTGGGTGCGATAACAGATAATTCCGTAGCCGCGATAGCCAAGAGAACAAAGCGATACCTCCTCAATGTATCCTCTCACCAGACACTACTCTGTATGGTCTGGCGCAGCCTGCCAGGGCGACAGGCTGCGAGCACGAGCCCCATTGCGAAACGAGCAGATGCGCACCGCGGCGCGGATGTTTGTTCAGTCTTTCACAAAGACTACACTCTTATGAGGCGAAAAAAGACAACCCCTCACGGGAAGAAAGGTTGAATTTATTGTCCTGGTGCTGTTTGCTGCGTCGGCGAGTATAGCATAGCTAACCGAGGAGCGCAAATCAACTCAGTGCATCGTGGAGTTCGCGAATAGCCCGCTTGGTCGAAATCCAGACTGTGCCGATTTTTGAGGTTGCAACCTTTTTGTTGAAGACCAGCACCAGCAGAAAGCGCTGTACAATGTCAAAACAGTAGAGATCATAGTTGACCCCCTCGTGGATGTAAAGGGTTGTCGCATCTTCCTCGTGCAGTTGTCGGGCCACTTCACCCGTAGTTGAAAAACTGGTTGAGAGCAGCGGCAGCAGGATCATCGTCGGCAGATCATGCGTTGTTCCCACCTCAACCAGAACCATCCCGGCCCGGTCAGTCAACATGATACACTGCGTCCCCAGATCTTGTGCCAGCCGGCTCATGATACTCTGGATGGGGGCCAGGTTATCGGCGGTCAGCACCAGCGTATCCTTGCGTCGCGCACCATGCCGCGGCGTTGGGGCCGCAGATGTCGCCGGGTCTTCTTCCGGCGGTGGAGGTGCCGGGCGCGGTGCAGGTGCAGGACGCGGACTGCTACCGCTCCCACCACTGCGGGCCGCCCGCGCCGCCGCCGCCGGCAGGCGAACGCGGGCGGGTTGTTCCCGTTGAGGTGCAGGCGCAGGGGGCGGTGTGGGTGCGGGTTCCGGCTCCGGCTCCGGTTCCGGCGCGGGTGGCGGCGCAACTGGTTCCGGTGGCGTGGCCGCCAGCGCCTCATGCAGGGCGGCATGCAACTCCTCACTCGAGATCGGCTCTTGCACAAAGTTATACACCCCAAACTCTTCCGCCTGCTTCTGGGCACCCGCATTCTGGCTCCGGCTGTAGAGCAGGACGCGTGTTGGCACATCAAAGCTGGACAAAATCTCAGCCATTTCGAGCCCATTCATATCGGGCAGATCGACATCCGCAATAATTGCCTCGGGCGGATCGGAACGCACTTCCCAGAGCGCATCGTTCACCGATTCAAGCAACTTGACTTCAACATCGCCAAGTTGTCCAGGCAAAGCGCTGAGCGCTTCGCTACTGCCAGGTATTACCATCAGTCGGTAGGCCATTGCCATCTCTCACTTTACGCAATATGCTACAAAATCAACAAAACAGATCTATTTCGTACGATAGGGCAGTGCAAACGAAAATGTACTACCCTGTTCCTCAACGCTCTCAACCCAGACCACTCCATCCTGGAGCGCGGTCAACTCGCGCACAATTGCGAGTCCCAACCCGGTACCACCCTGCTGCCGGGTGAGGGAGTCGGCAACCTGATAAAACCGCTCGAAAATGCGTGGCTGCTCCCGTTCCGGGATACCAATGCCGGTATCGCTGATCTGAAAGACCACCCAGCCGGCATCCGCTGCGGCCGGTACATCCAGGATGTGATTCGGTGTAGCAACCGTCACAACCGTGTTCGTGGTTACTGCGCGTACCTGCTCATCGGCCCAGTGGCTGACGTTGACTTTAATATGCCCTGGATACGGGGTAAATTTGATTGCATTAGAGACCAGATTACCCAGCACCAGCAGCAATTTTTCCCGATCCGCCAGAAAGTTCAGCGGTTCATCCGACAGATCGACCGTTAGCGTATGCCCTTTATGCTGCGCTCCAGGCTCCATACGGCCAATCACCTGGGAAACAATTTCCTGCACATCACACTCGTCGATGGTGAGAGGCACTTCTCCCAACTCCAGGTGCCGCAGACTCACCATATCATCGACGATATCCTTGATGCGTTGCGCACTTTCCAGCACACGCTGCGCATACTCCCGCCGGTTATCCTGATCCTCGCTCTGGTCGCGCACCATCATCGCATAACCCAGTACAATCGACAGCGGCGTACGGAGTTCGTGCGATGCAATGGCGATAAACTCACTCTTGAGCCGATCAAGTTCTTGCAAGCGCTGATAGGTATCCTGAAGTTGCCCGTAGAGATGAGCATTGCGTAACGCTGTGCCCGCCTGGTTTGCCAGTAACGCCAGCATCTCCTGGGTACCGGGACGGAGGACTTCCGGCCGATCATCGCAGAGCAGCAGAATCCCGACAACCTCACCCTGAGCGCGCAACGGCACCGACAACCCATGGCTGACACCCTGCCCGCTGCCGTTACTACAGAGCACTTCAGACGACTGCACCCGCTGGGCATGTCCCTTTGTGTAGGTCTCCAGCGCTATCGCATGACCGGCCTCAAACAGTTGCCAGGAAGCATTTGCCGACGGCTCGACGCGCAACCGGGCACGCTGCTCATCGTAGAGCAGGATAAACCCAAACTGACAGGACGTCAGGCGGAGCGCCATCTCCAGAATGATGCGGCTGAGTTGTGGCAGATCAAGGGTCGCATTAATCGCCTCACTACTCTGGAGCAACTGCTCAACGGCACGTAACCGCAGATTATCCTGCAACAACCGCCGCTTATTCAACGCCTGTTCCACCGCAAGCCGGAGTTCCGATAGTTCAAACGGCTTGGAGAGAAAATCGGCCACACCACGCTGCACGGCCTGGCGCAGGTTCTCGGTCGAGGTGTGCCCCGTCATAATAATAATCGCAATCGCCGGGTCGATCTCACGGGCATGCTGTGCCAGTTCCAGGCCACTGATCAGCGGCATGCGAATATCGACCAGCAGCAGATCAAACGCTGTGCCAACCTTGAGTTGTTGCAGCGCAAAGAGGGCATCGGTTGTGGACATCACCTCATACGCGGCATTCCGCAGCGTCCGGGTGCAGATATCGCAGATATACTCTTCGTCATCGACAACCAGGATGCGCGGTATATCACCGCGATCCGCTCCACCCGTTGTCTGTTGCGTCGCAGTAAACGGAACGTGGTTCATGGGTAACTCTATGTCCGGTTATGCGGTTTCTGGTCCTGTAAGAACTTCGACCGCAGTGCGTGGCAGCCAGAACGGTGGTGTATCGTCCTGCACAACTTCAACGGCCGGGACGTAAACCCCGGCATCAATGCGCCGTGGGAGTGACGGAACCGAGTGAACCCGGGCAATCTGGCCCATGTGGGCCGTATCTGATAAGCGGACGGTCGCCCCGGGACGCAGCGGTGGACGGGGTAGTTCCAGTTGTGATCCGCTGCTGCGTGCCAGTGGGATCACAACGCGCGGTCTACGGAGCGGGTAGCGTAGTTGGGTGGTCCCCTCAATCAGCGCTTCCTGCCGGTCCTGCGCACTCAACAGATCAAACATCGGCTCGGCCATAGGATGGATACCAAACCCCTCGGTCAGCATCAGCGTCAAACCAGGATCGCCCCCATGCCGGGGATGCGGCACCTGCCAACTATCCTGACCAGTATACCAGTCTTCCACACCAGCCCAACCGAGAAAGGTACGCAGTTCACGCTCATCAATACCGCCGACGATTACACCCAGCACCTGCTCCTGCACCGCGCGCCGCAACGCCGCGGCGGTGATGCCCGCGCCGCCGATCAGGATCGCATAGGCACTGCGCGCGTCAATCTGATTATCGGTTATAATTTCGGTCGGGTCGGTGACAAGCAGCCGCAGCACCCCGCTCCGTTCTTCGCCCAACCCGAATACACCATAGACCTGTGCCGCCGGAGTTTCAATCACAACGCCCTCAAGTGGCTGAACTTCCATGACAATCCCGCGGACGGCAGCGTACATGGTAAACTCAACCGGATCGGGGGCAATCGTAACATAGCCGGTGGCGCTATCTACGTCGGCAATAATGCCGCTAACCGGCACCTGGCAGGTCCGCCCGCCGAGGCGATTCGTGCGCGCCAACACTTCGCCCTGGACAATTTTATTGCCACGTTCACGGCGCATCGCACGTTCAACCCGTGCCGGTGGGATACCCAGTGTCTGCGCAACATTGACGATATGGGAAGGAACGGACAGGAAAGCTCTGGCAATCGCATCGCCGGGCTCAACCCGCTCGCCCACGCGCACGAGGATCTCGCCGGGTTGCGGAAGACGCCGTTCAATTCGGGCCATAGCATTGGGGACAAGCGGCGGTGTGCCTTCAGGGATGTACATGAATACGTATACTCCGTAGACTGTCCTGAACTATGGACTATTATAGCACAACCCATAACCTTTAGCTAAGAGGTTTGTTTGGGGTTACCGGCGCTATGCTCCGGTTACAACGTCGGCATACGGACGATACCTTCCCAACAAACCCCAGCCTGCTTCGAGGAGTCGGACGAGAACTGGTATAATGCAGTATGCGCGTGGTATGCTGTCTCAGAAGCGGTGAGTTGTGCAGCAGTCTGACCAACGAAGCATGGGTGTAACCCGTGTATGGTACCTGCTCCTGCTGGGTATGGTGCTGCTGGCAACGACCTGCAGCGGGCCACCCGCCCCGCCGCCGTATACGCTGGTTTTTACGCATATTGTCGATCTGAGTCATGTGATTCGGGGCGATATGCCGCATCTGCCGGGTGTTCCGCTGACGCAACTGACGCAGGCAACCGATGGGTACCCTGTCCGACTTGAGCGCCTGAGTATGCGCAGCGGTACAAATTTTAGCATACTCCCGGCAGGTCGTGCAATGCCAGTGACCCTGGATCAGCTTACACCGTACGATGTTGTGGCACCGGCCGTTGTGCTGGATGTGCGTGACCAGGCCCAGGATAACGCCGGGTATCAGTTGGACCGGAGGGCGTTACTCGCCTGGGAGCAGCAGTATGGGCGTATCCCGGCCGGGGCGATGGTGCTGGTTGCCACCGGATGGGATATGCGCTGGGGCGATGCGGAGGAGTACCTGAATCTGACGGCCGCTCAGGTGATGCAGGTACCGGCAATCGGTGCTGATGCCGCCGCGCTGTTGCAACGCCGTCAGGTGCGCGGGGTGGGGCTTGATGCCCCCGTTGGATCAGCTACAACCGCCGCCCTGATGCAGCAACCGGGTGTGACACGCTGGTTCGTCCTGGAGAATCTGACAAATGTTGAACAGTTGCCTCCGACGGGTGCGACCCTGGTGATCGGTCTGATGAAAGTCCAGGGAAGTAGCGCCAGTCCGGCGCGGGTATTGACGCTGGTTCCATGAAGCGACAACACTTCCGGCGAAAATGGTATCGGGTGCGCCAGTTTCTGGCAGCGCTGCAGGCCCGGGTTCACCCGGAGGAGCAGGTGCTGGTGCGGCAGGTCTTGACACCGGGTGAGCAGCACCTCTTTGGGGGGATGCCCCGGTATGACCAGCGCCACTGCCTTGATGTCTACTACACGCTCTACAATGCCGGCTATCATGATCCGCTGCTGCTGCGCGCGGCACTGATCCATGACTGCGGCAAGGTAGACGACGATGGACGGGGGATACCGCTCTTCTGGTATGGGCTTATCACCCTGCTGAAGAGGTACACGCCGCCGTTGTATGCAGTGCTGGCGATCCATGGAAGCGGGATGCTCCGCCCGGTGCAGATCTATGCCGACCACGCCTGGCGTGGAGCGCGAATGGCCGCAGCGGTGGGCAGTCCGCCCGAGATAATTGTAACGCTGCGCCACTATCACGATAGCGCGCCGGTAGACCGGGCGGCCCTGTTGCAGTGGGCCGATGAGCAACATTAAGATGCAGCCTATGGCGTACACCATTACCCTACCCGTATTTGAAGGACCGCTTGACCTTCTGCTACAATTGATTGAGCGCGAGAAGCTGAACATAACCGAGATTGCGCTGGCCCAGATTGCCGACCAGTACCTGGCGCATGTGCGGGCCATGGAGGCGCCCGACCCGCGCTCGCTGGCCGAGTTTGTGGCGATGGCGGCTCGGTTGCTGCTGATCAAGTCGCGCGCGCTGCTGCCGGCACCCACCCGGTCAACGGCAGACGATGCCGGTGCAACCGTTGATGATGCCGAGGAGTTGGCACGCCAACTGCAGGAGTATCAACGCTACAAGCAGGTTGCGCTGCTGCTCCGTACCTGGCAAGATCAGGGGCGGCAGACCTTCCTGCGGACGGCGGCGCTGCCGGAGACAGTTCCACTGCCGGATGGTCCGGCCGACCTGGAGCATACGCTGGCCGAACTGATCGCGGCACTGGAGCGGCGGGTGCAACTAACCCTGCCGCTGGATACGCCGATACCGGTTGCGGTGACGCCGCGCCTGACCGTCCGGATGGTGGTCAGCGATATTCGGGCACGCCTGGCCGACCGGTCCTGGTTTCAGTTTGATGATCTGCTGGTCCAATCCAGCACCCGGCAGGAACTTACTGTCATCTTCTGGGCCGTGCTGGAACTCTGGAAGCGCCAGATCATCGTGATTGAGCAGGAGACACTCTTCGGCTCGATTGGGATTGGCCGTGGCGTAGCGCTAGACGCGAGCGAAGTAAGTATTGAAATTGGTGATGATTAAATAAATAGCTATGAGTCATTCTGAATCGCGTAATCTGGTGTCGCCTCTACCGCCCGACCTGGCGCGCAATCTGCCGCTGGGTGATCTGCTGGCGTTGGGGCCGCACCTGCATGCCGATATTACGCCGGAGGAATTGCTGCGTGAACTGGCTGAGACACTGCATCGCGTGGTGCCCAGCCCGATGGTGTATGTCCGGCTGCGCCACCCGGATACCGATGTGCTTGAGGCGGTCGCCTGTGTGGGCGTGCCGGACGCATTGCAGGAGTATCTGAAGCAGACGCCGGTTGCGCCGACCTTCTACCAGTCGCTCCTGCAGCCGCAGTTCCGTGTGGGCGACTCCTTCTTGATCCCCGCCGGCCAGAATATTCCGTGTGAGCCGGATATTAACCAGTATATCGCCGGCTCCGATGCCGCCGAGCAATTCGGGTACCAGGCAGATATGCTGCTGGTGCCGCTGCGCAGTCGCGGCGACCGACTGCTGGGGGTGATCTATATTATGATTCCCGAAGTGCAGGCATTCACCTTTGCCAATATTCAGGTGCTGGAGGCATTTGTGCGGCAGGCGGCACTGGCGCTGGAAAATGTGCGCCTGGCCGACCGGGGCGCGCGCCTGCTGGCAAAAGAGCAACTGCTGGCGCAACTGGGGCGCGATGTCAGCTCAACGCTGGAGCTTGACACGATTCTTGAGCGGGCTATCACCCGGCTGGAACTGGCATTCAACAGCGCCTCGATTGCCCTACTGGATGCACCCGGTCTACTGCGCATTGCGGCGGCGGTTGGTGGCGTCAGTCCGGAGACCGGCGCAGCCCGCATCAGGCAGGGAGAAGGCATCGTCGGCAGCGTGGCCGAGTATGGTCAGCCCTACTTTTCCAACAATACCGAGAACAGCCTCACGGAACATCTGCTCAACCCGGAGACCGATGTCACGATTGCGCTGGGTGGACACCTGCCCCAGGCCTATTCCTACATCTCGGTACCGCTCCTGAGTGGCGGGAAGGTCATCGGGACGATCAATGTCGGTAACGCGGCGACCGATGCTTTCTCATACGAGGATGTCGATCTGCTGGAGGCTATCGCCGCCCAGATCAGCGGCCCGGTCAACAGCGCCCTGCTCTACCAGGAGTCGTGTCGCCTGGCGGAACAGGTCCAGCGGCGTGCCGACCAGCTTACCGTCCTCAACACGCTGGCGCGTATCGCAACCGCCACTCTCAACATGGAGCAGATGCTGACCGAGGTGACGGAGCAGATCCAGCGCGGGTTTGGCTATGATCATGTTGAGTTATACCTGGTCGATGAAAGCACCAAAGAGATTATCCGGCAGGCCCAGTCGGGGCGTTATCCCTCAGCGGTGGTGGGCTACCGGCAGCATATCAGCCTGGGCATCCTGGGGCGCACCGTGCGTACCGGCCAGACGCAGCGCATTGACGATGTGCTGCTGGATGCGGAGTATCTGGCGATTGATCGCCCGCATATGCGCTCGGAGTTGTGTGTGCCGATTGTCGCGGGCGGGCGGGTGCTGGGATTGCTCAACCTGGAGACGGAAGCGGTTGCCGCATTTACCAACGAGGATGTACACGTCCTGCACACCGCCGCCGATATTCTGGCCGGGGCAACTGAGAATGCGCGCCTCTACCAGCGCTCCCAGGAAGCCGCCGTGCTGGAGGAGCGCAATCGCCTGGCGCGCGAACTCCACGACAGCGTCACGCAGCAACTCTTCAGCATGACGCTGACCTCGCAGGCAGCGCGGGCGCACATGGAGAAAAACCCACAGCGCGCCGCCGCCCAGCTCGAGCGTCTGCAGGAGACCTCAGCGGCGGCACTGGCCGAGATGCGCGCCCTGATTTTCCAGCTTCGGCCACCGGCGTTAAGCGACCAGGGACTGGTCACCGGGCTGCAGCAGCATATTGCCGCGTTGAGCCGGCGCGAAGGGCTGCATATCGAGTTGAGCGCCAGCGGTGACGAGCGACTGGCCCGGGGCTATGAGCAGGCGCTCTACCGCATTGTGCAGGAGGCGCTCAACAATGTTGTGAAGCATGCCCAGGCCACCAATGTGCGCGTTCTGTTAGAATTCAAACCTGAGCAGATGCAGATATGCGTTAGCGATAATGGACAGGGGTTTGACCCGCATGCCCGGCAGTCGGGCGATGGGCGACATCTCGGCCTGATCAGCATGCGTGAGCGGGCAGCAGAGATTGGCGGCAGCATGGAGTTGCATTCGGCACCCGGTCAGGGTACCCGGGTGATTGTCACCGTAGCACGCAATAGTAATTCATAATCTGGACACCATAATCCACCCCTGGTTCGGTTCAGATAACCGCGAACCGCCGAACACGGATTATGACGCACATAAAGGAGCAAGTGATGGACTCGATAAGTGTACTTCTCGTCGATGATCATCAGGTTGTACGCCAGGGACTGCGTGACTTCCTGGAGTTGCAAGACGACCTGGACGTTGTGGGCGAAGCCGGCAGTGGGGAAGAAGGCGTCAAGCTGGCGCGGGATCTGCTGCCCGATGTGGTGTTGATGGACCTGGTGATGCCTACCGGGATCGACGGGGTTGAGGCTACCCGGCGCGTCAAAGATGTCAGCCCGAGCACTCGAATTATTGTGCTGACCAGTTTTGCCGACGACAACAAGGTTTTCCCGGCGATCAAGGCCGGGGCGATCTCCTACCTGCTCAAAGATATTTCTCCCGAAGATCTGGCGCATGCCATCCGTGCCGCCCAGCGCAACGAGGCGGTGTTGCACCCGGAGGTCGCCGCCAAACTGATGCAGGAGTTTAGCACGCCGCGCACCAGCGAGACGCCGCTGGAGCATCTGACCGAGCGCGAGATGGATGTGCTGCGGCTGATTGCGCGGGGCAAGAGCAACAAGGAGATTGCCGACACGCTGATCATCAGCGAGAAAACGGTCAAGACGCATGTCAGCAATATTCTGAGTAAGCTGCACCTGGCCGACCGGACGCAGGC
Source organism: Chloroflexaceae bacterium (assembly GCA_034436755.1). Lineage (GTDB taxonomy): Bacteria > Chloroflexota > Chloroflexia > Chloroflexales > Chloroflexaceae > CAKZQX01. Next base: position 35,918 of record DAOTVB010000111.1, read on the forward strand.
GGCGATCTATGCGCTGCGCCAGCGGCTGGTGCCGATTGACGATATAAATGGGTAGGACCAGGGACAAGGAGCCGCGTGAATGGCACGGATGATACTGTTGGGGGTTGGGACAGCGGTACCGGATGTTGACCGCGATCATACGCATATGGTCTGGGATGGACCGGGTGGTCCGCTACTGATCGATGCGGGCGGGAGTACCTACCAGCGTCTGCTGCGCGCCGGCGTAGATCCGCAGATGCTGCGGGGAGTGCTGCTCACGCACAGCCATACCGACCATGTCAATGGCCTGCCCGCGCTGCTGTTCGGCATGGCCCTGGTAGGGCGCACAGAGCCGCTCCCCATTTATGGGCTGGAGCCGACATTGACGCTGGTCGAGGGTATCCTGGGCGCATTTCAACTGGGTGAGCATGCGGCCCCCATCGCCTGGAAACCCCTGCAGGCGGGTGATGTGGTTGTGCTGGACCGGGAAACCGACTGGGTGCTGCGCACGGCGCTGACCGATCATCCCCGGCCATGCCTGGCTCTACGTTTTGACGAGTCTTCCGGCAGCCGGGCGCTGACCTATTCCTGTGATACCGCGCCCTCCCCGGAAGTGCGCGATCTGGCGCGCGGCTCAACCATTCTCATCCACGAGGCCACCACCCCGGAGCCGTTCAGCGGACATACCACACCCCGGCAGGCCGGCGAAATCGCCGCGCAGGCGCAGGTCGCGCGACTGGTGCTGGTGCATTTCAGTCCCCACTGGACCATGCCGGAGGAGCAGGCCCTCGCGGAAGTGCGCGCGGGCGGCTTTACCGGCCAGGCAGAAGTTGGTCAGGAGTATCAAGTGTTGGAATTGAAATAGGGCAGGAGTACCTTGGCTTCACACGCCGAACCACAGACACAGACAACGCGCACGTTGCGCGACAGATTTAACCAATCATCCCTGCTGATTACCGGGCTGGTTGCGATTATCGGGCTGGCTGGTTATCTAATTGCCCTGAACGGCCTGTTACTGGTCCGTTCGCCCCTGCTCATTGAGCGGACGTGGGTGCAGAATGATACACCGAACGGGACTCCGGTCACGATTTTTCGTAGCGAGGGACGGGCAGGCCCGCCGGTGATTATCGCTCACGGATTCTCCGGGTCGCAACAGATTATGCACTCCTTCGCCCTCACGCTGGCCGATGCGGGCTATACGGCGTATACCTTTGACTTCCCCGGACATGGACTGAATGTCACACCGCTGCGGGAGGATCGCGGTGCGCGCAATGAGCAATTATCTGCCGCCCTGAACCAGGTTATCCAGTTTGCTCGCCCGGACACCGAAACGCCGGTTGCGTTGGTGGGGCATTCCATGGGTGCGGAGACGGTGATTGACTATGCCCGCGCCAATCCAGAGGATGTGGAAGCCGTGGTCGCTATCTCGCCCTTCTTCGAGGAGCTACCCACCGAGGATATTCCCAATCTACTGGTGCTGACGGGGGCGCTGGAGTTTGGCCTGCGGTTGCCGGCGCTCCAGATGATCGACCAGGCGGCCGCCGGACTGGGCCAACCGGGTCAGGTTTATGGCGATTTTACCGACGGTAGCGCGCGTGAGGTGGTCTTTGTGCCCTGGGTTGAGCATATCGGTGTGCTGCTCAGTCCGGTGAGTGCCCGGTCAACGCTGGCCTGGATCAACCAGAGTTTTGAGCGCGAGTTCGCCGGACAGGTTACTAACCGCATACTCTGGCTAGTCTTGCTCTACCTGTCGGCATCAGTGCTCTTCTGGCCGTTTACACGGCTGCTGCGCGCATTTACCGGGCAGGCGGGGGAGCGCTTGCACACCGGTTTCGTTAACTGGCGCTGGTGGGTCTGGCTGGCGCTGATCCCGGCGCTGGTGACGCCCCTCCTGCTCTGGCCGCTGCTGGCATTTAACTTGCTGCCGGTGAATGAAGCGGTACCGGTCCTGGTGGGCGGACCGCTGGCCCTCTTTTTTGCCATGTATGGCGTGTTTACCGTAACCGGGCTGATCATTCAGCAGTTCCGTACGCACGGGCAGGCCATTCCCCGGCTGCATGTACGCCGCAACGCGCTGCTGATCCCGGTGCTGGCGCTACTGGTGGTGGGCTATGTCTTCCTGCTATTTGGGGTACCGACGCAGTTCTTCCTGCTCAACTACTTTCCGCCACCCGTACGACTGGGGGTCTTCGCGATTGTTTTTGTGGCGATGCTGCCCTACTTCTTTGCCGACGAGTGGCTGACGCGTGGACCGGGAACGCCGCCGTGGGCCTATGCGATTACGAAAGTCATCTTTTTCCTGGCGCTGCTGCTTGCCGTGATCCTGAACCTGAACAGCCTCTTTTTCCTGATTATCGTTGCGCCGCTGTTTGTGATCTACTTCCTGATCTATGGCATGTTCAGCGGGCGGGTCTACCGGCGCACCGGTACCTTTATGATTGGCGCGCTGGCGAATGCGATTATCTTTGCCTGGATTGTTGCGACGGTCTTTCCGCTGGTGAGTTAGGAGTTATAGGGGACAGGGGATAAGTTACAGGTTACAGGTTACAGGTTACAGGTTATAGGTATACCGTCTCTGTGCCCTGTCCCCTGTCCCCTCTTCTGGTGGAGCAGGCTGCCCGCACCCTGCTGACGACGGCCCCGCCGCCGCAGCAAGCCGATCTGCCGGCGATCCTTGGCGTGTTTGCCGCCCCGATCATGGCGCCCCCGCGCTTTATTGATCTGGTAACCAAGGGGAAACTCATGAGTTCCGATCTGATTGAGTATCTGGCAAAAGATATTATCGCCGAGCAAGAAGCGAAATGGCAAGCGCGGGAAGCGAAATGGCAAGCGCGCCTCGAAGCTGAACAGGCCGCCCGTTTGCATGCTGAACGCGAGGTACGCACCCACATTGAGCGTGAAGCACAGATGACCCAACTTCAAACTGAACGCGAGACCCTCGCATCAATGGTGTAGCTGCGGTTTCCCGATGCACCAATGCGCCTGACCCATCTGATCGCTAAGATCACCGATGTATCTACATTACAGGCACTGCGCGCGGATATCCCGGACATCCCGGATCTTGCCGCCATCGAGCAGCGTTTGCGCGCCGCCGCCGGGTAGAACGGTCGATTGTACCGCGATGGCCAGGGTGGGAATAAGCATAGTCGCGGCCTGGTGTAGGAACTGTACTGCCGCAATGTCGGTTGAACTGATCATCAGGTGAATGTATGCCGCGCGCGGATTTCCGCGCGCGGCTTGTGATGTGACCGGATAGCCGGATCAACCCCGGTTATCGCTGCGTCTGGCGTACTGCAATCAGCGCATTGTGGGCTGCTCCCGGCACACCGACGGCCGGCTCGGCCCCCTCGAGGGCGGCGACCACCTGCGCCAGCGGATCATGCAGATAGTACAGATCATCCTGCGCGGCCAGGACGCGCAGCACATGATGGGCTCCCTGGCGCAAACACTGCGCATCCCATGGCGCGGACTGCAAGCCGCGCAGTAGTGCCGGAACCCCCGCCGGCCCCAGGGCAATTAGCGCTTCGGCCGCCAGCCAGCGTACATCAAATCGCCGATCCTCCAGAGTTTCGACCAGCGCCGGGGCGGCCGCCGGGTCGCGCAGTTCCCCCAGGGCTTTGGCAGCTTCCCAGCGCACGTTCCCGTTTGGGTGCGCCAGCGCTTCGATCAGCGGCGCAACAGCCGGCTCGCCGTGATGAACCAGGTCACGGCGGGCACGTTCGCGTACCTTGATGTCACGGTTGCCCAGTCTGGCAATCAGGGAAGGCACATCGGCGTGGGTGGCGTGGACGGTTTCTGGTTGAGACATGGTTTTCCTCCTTGTGAATGCTACACACAGCCGGTCACGCGTTGATGGGTCGTCGTTGACCTGTACTGCTCCCTACTTCTATTATAGTACACCAGTCCGGTGCTAAACTCACTGGTCAGTCAGCCAGGATCGATTTCCCTCCTCTGTCCGATACATATGTTCCGTTGCATCAGTATACTCATGGGGAACGAATGTATGTACCCGTATGTTTGCTGGACGATGCTCACCCCGTGCTGCTACTACAGAAGAGGCCCGATCTTCGATTGCGCTCTCCAGTTCAATTTACCCATAGCATACATCCGTTGGATCATAAAGCGAAGAGAGTAATCGAAAGGAAGATTCGATGAAGATACGCATACATGTATGGGCGGGTCTGACAGTGCTGCTGCTGGCAGTGTTGCTGACCGCCTGCACAAACACACCCACTGTTCCCACTGCCACACCTGCATCACCCGCAGCGAACACGCCCGCCGAGCAGGTCAGCCAGTTCTACAACGACTGGATCAGCTACCCGGGCAATCCGCTGCAGAAACGGCGCTACGATGACCCTGACCGGCTTACGGCGGAGTTTATCCAGCGCATTGATGACACTGTTGCCCAGGGCAATCTGCCTGCTGATCCAATCCTGTGTGCGCAAAATGTGCCGACCCGCATTGAGATTGGCGACACAACAACGAATGCGGATACGGCCAGCGTGATTGTCCAGACGATCTGGGCCACTGGTCCCGACAGCGCCACAACCAATAATGTACAGGTAGAACTGGTGCAACAGGACGGGCAATGGCTGATCGCCGATGTCGTCTGCCCCGGTGCTGCCGTCACGCCGCCGACAACTACCCCGGAACCCGCGCCGACGCAACCTGCCGCGCCAACCAGCCCGCCACCTACGGCGACACCTGCCGAAGCACTGGTTGGGCCAGAGTGGAACGTGGCTTACGCAGGCGACCTCAACAACGATGGCATGCGCGATGTCGTGGCCTACCAGCCTGCCACCGTTGAACCGGCCGCGTCGATGCAGTCCTACCTGACGGCGGATGCCTTTGTCGCCGCCGAGCTGATCGTGGTGCAGGCAAATGCCGCCGGTGAGCCAGTGATCCAGTTTGCCGCCGACCCGGAGGGGCTCAAGCGCAATGGCGAGAATATTAATCCCTTCCGCCCGGACCCGGATCTGACTCCGGCCGCATTTATTGTCGAGGTGATGCCGGCAAACGAAGTCAAGCTCGCGGTGCTGCCAATCAACGCGGCGGGCGAAGGTTTTACCCAGGCCGCGCCAGTCATCTGGAATCCGGCGGAGCAGCGCTATGCCCTGACCGGGCCGGGCATGCTGCCCTCCGAAACGCAGGCTCCCGATGAGATGGAAATTGTGCTCTACTGGGCTGTGGGCGAAGAACTACAGCCGGAGTATCGGCGCATTCCGCGCACCGAGGCGGTAGGCACGGCGACCCTGGAGTTGCTGCTGGTAGGGCCACCGCACCCGGGGCTGAACACCGCCATTCCAACACCGGAAGAGGTACAGAGCTATTCCGGACGCCAACCCGACTGGGGCGACCGGGTGCGCCTGCTGGGGTTGACGATCGAAGATGGTGTGGCGACGGCGAACTTCTCGCAGGAGATGCGCGCCTATGGTGGCGGCTCGGCGCGGGTGCAGCAGATCCGCCGGCAGATTATCCAGACGCTGCTCCAATTCCCGACTGTGGACGAGGTTCGCATCGCGGTGGAGGGCGAGGTTGCGACGGCGCTGCAGCCGTAGTGTGAGCCCGGCGCAACGACATCAGGAATGCCTCCCGGAAGACCAGATCTTCCGGGAGGCATTCCTGATGTCGTTATCGCTGTACGAGCGGCAGGTAGACCAATGTGTTACCCGCCGGATCATCGGTCGGCGATGCGTCGATGGTCGGCACGTCGCCGTCGGGGCGCTCGTTGCGCAGGGGCGCGGCGCTGTCCAGATCGAACGACATCGTAATCCCAGAAAGACAGTCACAAACCACCAGGTGTAGCGCGTCTTCTCCGGCAACTGCACCAGATAGACCGTGATAAATAACGTGGTAATCTGCTGGGTCAGCGCGATTATCGAGTCATAGATCAGGAGCATCAGAATAACCCTATCACATCTGAACAACCACAATCGTCAGGTCATCGGCTAACAGGGTATCACCGACAAAGGATTGCACCGCCGACCGGATATGGTGTACCAGCGCAACGGCACTGGTCGTCGGCCCCGAACAGATCGTCTGCGCCAGTCGCTCAAAGCCGAAGAGCAGCCCCTCCGCATTGCGCGCTTCCACTACCCCGTCACTGGTGAGAACCACCATATCTCCCGGCAAGAGTTGCCGCGATGCTTCCTGATAACCCGACTTCGCCCCCAGACCAATCCCTAAGGGAATACCACCGACATTCACCCAGATCAACTCACCCCTGGTACGCTTGATCATCGGCACAATGCAGCCGGCATTCGCCACCCGCAACGTCCGCCCGGTCTCCGGTGCAATGACTATATCGAGATAGACCATGGCACAATTCTGGCGCGTGAAACGCGTGTACTCCCCAATGGCCGTGTCCATATGCATTAGAAATGTGCCCGGCGAGCGTGCCTGCCCTACCAGGGAGCGAAACGAAGCCATACAGGCCGACATGAGCAGGGCCGCCGGCATGCCTTTTCCCGATACATCACCCACCGCCAGCGCATAGTGCTGTCCTGCGGGTGCGGCCGCATCCGGCGCAAACTGATGGTAAATATAGAGATCGCCGCCCACCTCGCGTGCC
>DAOTVB010000112.1:0-17682 GCA_034436755.1 Chloroflexaceae bacterium
CGTTTGGCACATCCAGTCGGGCCAGCGCTCAGATGACAGCGCAGGATGGTCAGCTTGTGCTTAACAATCCGCAGATCGACGGTCCGCTCAACGCGGTGATTTCCGCCAACAGCCTGGCCGACTCGCTGGAGAGTCAGATCAATGCGGAGCTTGCCGCCCAGGGCCGGGTCGTGCGCGATGTGCGTATCGAGCAGGGCCAGTTGGTATTGCAGATCGAATAATACCGATTTGTTATCACAGCCACAGAGGACTCAGAGGACTCAGAGATGTTGAATGGTAATGTGCTGCTCTGCGCTTCGTGCCCACATTCCGGCTCATTGCTGTTTTGACGGCAAATTCCTCTGAAAATAGGCTGTATCCAGCACGCATGTACTGACAGCCGATTTTCATGATAGCTAGTGGCTCGCAGAGCCATGATTATTGGTATAAGAGACGAACTACGGACTACGGATTACGAACTACGGACTACGGATTACGAACTACGGACTACGGATTACGGACTACGGACTACGGACTACGGATTACGGACTACGGATTACGGACTACGGACTACGGACTACGGATTACGGACTACGGACTAAATACGGAGGTATCTTATGCCAGTCGATCCAAATCAAGACCCCTACTACCGCCTGCGCCACTCGGCGGCACACGTCATGGCGCAGGCGGTGCTGGAGCAGTTTCCCGAAGGCAAAGTGGCGATTGGACCACCAGTCGAGAATGGCTTTTACTATGACTTTGACCTGCCGCGCGCGCTCACACCGGAAGATCTGGAGCAGATCGAGCAGCGCATGCGTGAAATCATCGCCGAGAACCATCCTTTTCACTACCGAGTGGTCAGCGCCGACGAAGCGAAAGAACTCTTCAAGGAGCAGCCCTACAAGCTGGAGTTGATCGTGGGGTTGGAGCAAGGTCAGGACGAGTATGGTGATACCGACTCGGGCAGCACGGTGATTTCGACCTACCGGCAGGACACGTTTGAAGATCTCTGTCGGGGGCCGCATGTGGAGCACACCGGGCAGATCCCGCCCGATGGTCTCAAGCTGATGAGTGTGGCCGGGGCCTACTGGCGCGGCGATGAGCACCGACCCCAATTGCAGCGCATCTATGGCACAGCCTGGAATAGCCAGGAAGAGCTGGAGCAGTATCTCTGGCGCATTGAGGAGGCTAAACGGCGCGACCATCGGCGACTGGGCAAGGAACTTGATCTGTTCAGTGTTTCGGATGAAGTTGGCGGTGGGTTGATCCTGTGGCATCCCAAGGGGGCCATGATCCGGGGAATTGTCGAGGCATTCGCCCGCGAGGCGCATCTCCAGAATGGTTACGACTGGGTGTATACGCCGCATGTGGGCCGCGCCCACCTCTGGGAGACCTCGGGGCACCTGGACTTTTACAAGGAGAATATGTTTGCCGGAATGGATATCGAGGGCGAGACCTACTATGCCAAGCCCATGAACTGTCCCTTCCATATTGAAATTTACAAGACCCATCTGCGCTCCTACCGTGATCTGCCGCTGCGCTATGCCGAGAATGGTGCGGTCTACCGCTTTGAACGCAGTGGCGTTTTGCATGGTCTGACGCGGGTGCGTGGCTTTACCCAGGACGATGCCCACATCTTTTGTCGTCCCGACCAGATCAACACGGAGATTAGTCGGGCGCTGGACTTCTCGCTGTATGTGCTGCGGGCGTTTGGCCTGACCGATTTTAGCGCGTATCTCTCGACCATGCCGGAACATCATGTCGGCGAGCCCGATAACTGGGAACAGGCTACGGCTGCGTTGCGTCAGGCGCTTGATGAGCATGCGTTGTCCTACAAAGTTGACGAGGGCGGCGGGGCTTTTTATGGGCCGAAAATTGACCTGAAGGTCAGTGATGCGTTGGGGCGCGAATGGCAACTCAGTACCATTCAGTTCGATTTTAACCTGCCCGACCGCTTTGACCTGGAGTTTATCGGCGAAGATGGGCAGGCGCATCGTCCCTTTATGGTCCACCGGGCGTTGTTGGGGAGTATGGAGCGCTTCTTTGGTGTGTTGATTGAGCACTTCGCCGGGGCGTTCCCGCTCTGGCTTTCACCGGTTCAAGCGGTGATTATCCCGATCACCGACCGTCATCTAGAATTTGCCGGAGATGTGCGGCAGCGGTTGGAGGCGGCCGGGTTGCGCGTCGAGATCGACCAGAGCAAGGATCGGATGCAGAATAAGATCCGGCGGGCGCAGTTGCAAAAAGTTCCTTACATGCTTATAATCGGCAACAAAGAGCAAGAAGCTGATGCTGTTGCGGTTCGTTTGCGTTCGGGTGAGGATCTCGGCGCGATACCGATTTCTGCCTTTATCGAGCGGGCGCAGGGCGAAATAGCCGCGCGCACATGATAATGATATGTCGGCGGCGTCAGATGGTAGTAGCCTGCGGTCAGAAACCCGGTTCCGACTGCCGTCTGACGTTCGCTTTCAGGAGTTTTTATGCGACGCTTCCTTCTCGGTTTTATGACCGGGGCAGCACTGAGCGCAACGGCGGTTATTCTCTACACCCCCCGATCAGGAGACGATCTGCGCCAGAGTCTGACCAGCGCCGTCGATGCGGCGGTTGCGGCGGGGCGGACGGCGGCGGCGGCCCAGGAAGCGGAACTCTGGAGCGAGTTTCACCGGCGTCTCAAGGAAGCGCAGGCGGCGGCTACCCGTCCACCGGCTGACGAAGATCCCTACACACCACCGCTGGAGTATTGATCTATGGATGCAGAGATCATTGCGATCGGTTCCGAACTCCTGCTAGGGGCCACGGTTGATACCAACAGCACCTACCTGGCGAGTCAACTGGCGGCCGCCGGAGTGAATGTCTTTCGCAAGAGCGTGGTTGGCGATAATGTCGGGCGTATTACGGCCCTGATCAATGAGTCCCTCAGCCGGGCCGACCTGGTGATCTGCACGGGTGGGTTGGGACCGACCCAGGATGATGTTACGCGTGAGGCGGTTGCACAGGCGTTTGGGCAACCCCTGGAGTTTCGCCAGGAACTGCTCGATCAGGTTGCCGCCCGCTTTGCCGCGTTTCGCCGCACGATGAGTCCCAGTAATCGTCGTCAGGCCTATCTGCCGCAGGGCGCGCGTGCGATTGAGAATCCCCGGGGAACGGCCCCGGCTTTTTTGATCGAAGATGAGCGCGGTACCGTGATCGGTCTGCCCGGCGTGCCGAGTGAGATGCGCTTCCTCTACGAAACGGTGGTGCAGCCCTACCTGCGCACCGAGCGCGGTATCCGCGATGTTATTCTGACGCGGACGCTGTATGCCACTGGCCTGGGGGAGAGTGTTATCGGCGAGCGCATTGCCGACCTGATGGATCAGGCCAATCCGACCGTGGGGATTTCGGCCAAGGCTGCGCGCTATGAACTGCGTATCGGGGCCAGGGCCGAGCGTGTGGACGCAGCCGAGGCGCTGATCGCCGGTGTCGAAGCCACGCTACGTGACCGCCTGGGCAGCTACTTGATTGGCGACGAGCCACTGGAGAAGCTGGTGCCGCGCCTGCTGGCCGAGCGGCAATGCTCACTGGCGATCTATGAGGGGAATGCCTTTGCCCCGGTCTATCGGGCGCTGGGCGTGCGACCGGAAGGGCTGGCCCGGTTGCGTGGTGTGACGATCCATCCCCTTGATGAGCCCGCCGATGAGACGGGGGCCGAGGCGCTGGCCCGTTCCGGTGCGACAACGGCGATGAACCGGTGGCGGAGTGATCTGGCGATTGGGGTGCAGGCGGCAACCCACCCCAACGAGTCGGGCTTTACCGCCGTGAGTGTTGTGCTGATTGCCCTGGATACGACACGCCATGTTACGCGCCATTTTGATCTACGGCAGGTTGAGGGTTGGGGCTTCGTTGGCACTCTCGGCCTGGAGATGCTGCGCCGCTACCTGCTGGGTGAGTAGTATCCACGCTGCCGCCGGCGAAGACAGCTTGCACGGGAGCCCGTATCTCATTTGAATGCTTCGTGCTCGTTCACACGCACTGGAGTGTAGCAGCACGGTGCATATAGCAACCCTAAATTTGTCGTAGTGCCGCCTTCAGGCGGTTGACAACGAATTCCCGAAGAACCAGTTCACAACCAATTTAGGATTGCTATAGAATGCACCCTACGGCTGTTTGCTGGCTGAAGAAGGTTGAAAAACCAGGCCGGATATGAATGACTTCGTTCTCGTTCACACGCACTGGAGTGTAGCAGCACGGTGCATCGAATGCACCCGACGGCTGGAGTGCAGCAGCACGGTGCATCGAATGCACCCGACGGCTGGAGTGTAGCAGCACGGTGCATCGAATGCACCCGACGGCTGTTTCCTGGCTAAAGAAGGTTGAAAAACCAGGCCGGGTATGAATGACCGGGAGTCCCGGCTTCAGCCGGTGGAATGCCTGCCGGAGCATCCGCATACTACCAGGAATGCCTGATCCGGCTGAAGCCGGGACTCCGGAGCGCGACATCTGGATGAAACAATCAACCTGCATTCGCCGGTGGAATGCCTGCCGGGAGAGTGGCCTGGTGCCGGGAATGCCTGATCCGGCTGAAGCGGGGACTCCGGAGCGGCGACATCTGGATGAAACATTCAACCTTCATAAGCCGGAACGCCTGAGCGGTGATGTCCGATGACAAAATCGATGCCGGCACTACGTACAGCACTTGTAACAATTCACCGCGATCCCCGTTGGTGGCTGAAGGTGCTGGTAGGGGGCGCGCTTATGCTCAGTCTGGTCGGGTATCCCCTGGCAGTCGGGATGGTTATGGTTAGTATGGAACATAGTCGGAACGGCTTTCCGACACCGCTGCCCCCCTGGACTGACTGGACCACGCGCTACCTGATCGGTCTCTTTACGCTGCTGATCGAGTTCGTTTTCTTCGGCCTGCCTCTGGCCCTGGCCGGTATGCTGCTCTTCTGCGTTAGTCTGGTTACGGTCGTCGGGCCGGCGGGACCGCCGGCCGTAGTCGGGTCCGCCCTGCAACTGGTCAGCCTGGTCGCCGTTCTCATGCTGCTGCTGCTCTTCTTGAGCAGTGTTGCTCCGGTTGCCCGCCTGATCTTTGCGCAGGAGGGGAATATCGCGGATGCACTGGGAATACAGCCGCTACGCCGGGCGCTCAGTAGACCTGCACGGCGCTTCTTCTGGCGGGCGCGGCTGGTTTCGCTCCCCGCCTACCTGCCCGCCGGACTGCTGGGCCTGCTGCTGGGAACGCTGTCCCGAACGGTCTTCCCCGGACAGTCTATCGTGCTCCTGCTCATTGGCTGGCTGTTCCTGAGTGCGCTGCTCTATGCCCATCTGTCCGTCGTGCAGATCTATGTGGCGGCTGAGGCGGAGATTGCGCAGACAGAGATGGAGATGCGCATGCCACGCTGCTGAAACATCCCGTTCTACCTCACCGTACAATGTACCGTACACATTCATAGCAACCGTTTTGACGTTGAGGCAACGTCGCACTGCAACGAGAGGAGACTTCGATGGATCTGGGACGAGCATTCGGGTTTTTCTTTGAGGATGAAAACTGGCTGAACAAGGTGTTGATTGGTGGGCTGTTACAGATCATCCCGATAGTCGGGCAACTGGCGCTGCTGGGCTATCTGTTTGAGGTGGCACGCAATGTTGCCCAGGGCAATCCGCGCCCCCTGCCGGACTGGAGTGACCTTGGCACCAAACTGGTGAAGGGCGTCTATGGCTTTGTAATCGGTCTGGTCTATAGCCTGCCGATTATCGCACTGGTGCTGGTCTGGGTGGTGCTGATTGCAGTGGTTGGGGTCGCCGGCGGAAACAGTGAGGCTGCCGGTGGAGTGATGGCTTTGCTGATTCTCTGTCTCTATGCGCTGCTGTTTGTTCTTGCTCTGGTGATCCAGGTGGTGGTCCTGGCGGCCTTTGCCCGCTATGTTCAGACCGACAGTTTGAGTGCGGCGCTCCAGTTTGGTGAGGTGATCGGCATGGTTCGCTCGACACCGTCAACCTGGGTGGTGCTGTTCCTGGTCTACATCCTGACCAGTCTGGTTGGGAGCCTGGGGAGCATTGCCTGTGGTATCGGGGTTCTCTTTACCTATGTGTATGGCATGGCCGTGTTTGGGCATGCGCTGGGCCAGGTTATTCCCCAGATGGGTGGTGCCGGTGGTATGCGCCAGCCAGGACCGGAGTATACACCGCCGCCGACCTATTAGTTTTGAAGCGGAAGGGATGATCGTATGAATACGCGCGCACTGTTAATCACAAGCGCGATTGCCGGTTTTGCGATGGCATTGCTCTCCAACATACCGCTGATTGCCGTTGGTAACTGCGTGATCTGCATGTGGCTGTGGGGTGGTGGTATCCTGGGGGCGTGGCTCTATCCCCGCTTTGACGAGGCTACCCGGGCCGTAACACCGGGCCGGGGCGCAATCATCGGGGTGGTCAGCGGTCTGATTGGGGCGCTTCTCGCAACCTTGATCAGCACGCTTTTCAGTGGGTCTACCGCGCAGAGTATCCAGATGGCACTGGCAGAGATGCAGGTCACTGATCCCCAGGTTGAGCGAATGATGGAGTCTCTCGCCGAGCCGGAGTCGATCATCCTGATCTCATTCCTCTTCAACATTGTACTCTATCCGCTCTTTGGGGCAATTGGTGGCGCGGTTGGCGGGATGATTTTTAGTCGTTCTACGTCAGATCCTGCGGTATAGGAAACAAGTGTGCCTATCCATATAAGCGAAGTGTTCCACAGGCGCGAACTGCGCTACCCGGCTAACTGGCTGACGCTGGTACGTCTGATGTTACTACCGCCAACGATTGTCTACCTGCGTCGTCCCGATGGCCGGCTGCCGGCGCTGCTCTGTATGGGGACGGCGCTCCTGACCGATGCTATCGATGGTCCGCTGGCGCGCTACCGGGGGGAAGTTTCGCCGCTGGGCAAGGTGCTTGATCCGATTGCCGATAAACTGATGCTCAACGTCACGATGCTAACACTCATGTGGACACGCAACTTTCCCCGCTGGTTTGTGGCTTTGCTGCTTATCCGTGACATTGGAATCCTGCTGGCGGGGTTGCTGATCTACCGCCGCCGCGCGCAGGTTGCCACCGCAAAGCCGGCCGGGAAGGCCACAACGGTGGTGCTAACGGTAGCGGTTCTGCTCTACACGGCTGATGGCCCACGGAGCGGGCGACCAGTGCTCTATCTGGCGCTCGTTCCGTTTGCTCTCTCATTCTGGCAGTATGGGAAACTCTTTATCAAACTCATGTGCCAGAGGTAAATGCGTGCAACGTGAGGCGTGCAACGTGCAACGTGAGGCGTGAAACGTGAGCTGGTTACGCCTCACGCCTCAGAACTTACTCCCCTTCGCCATTCTCACTATTCTCGGAAGATCCATGACCGGACTTGATCGTGCCAGGGGTTTCGATCCAGCCCCGGCGGAGCGCATAGAGCACCGCCTGTGTGCGGTCATTCAGTGAGAGCTTGCGCAGGATTGACGAGATATGGTTCTTGACGGTCTGGGTGCTGATCCCCAGGGCATCGGCGATCTCTTTGTTGCTGCCGCCGCCGGCGATCCGCTCAAGCACCTCGATCTCGCGGTCGCTGAGCGGGGTAAAGATCGGGAAGTCGGTGTCGGGGGAAGCGGCCAGTTCCTTGGGCAGATTGCGGAACTGCGAGAGCACCCGGTGGGCCACGCGTGGCTCTTCCAGCACAACGTCGTTAATCACATACTCACCCCGCGCAACCCGCCGCAGAATCTCGACCAGATCCTGGGGTTTAATATCCTTGGAGCGGTAGGCGGCTGCGCCCGCCTGCAGCGCGTTGAAGGCCTGCTCATCACTCTCGTGAATACTGAGCATAACCACCCCCAGGCTGGGATACTGGCGGCGCAGGTGGCGCGTCAACTCTAACCCGCTCATACCGGGGAGATTCAAATCTACCAGGACAACATTTGGCTCATTATTGGGGCCAACGCTGTCAAGCCACTCCAGGGCTTCTTCGGCGCTGGCTGCATCGCCAACAATCTGAACTTCATCCTCAGCACCGAGCGCCCAGCGTACACCCTGCCGAAAGAGGGGGTGATCGTCGATGATGAGCAGCCTTACGGTAGCGTTGGGGGACATGGCAGCGGCTCCTTTCCCTGGTGGTGTAACCAGTTTCGGTAGGCAGCGGTTGGATCTTCCATTCCGGTAATTCCAGCCGCCGATAGCATATGCCAGGTCGCGGGGAGTGGCAGGCCCACCACAGCAGTATAGCTGCCCTCAACCTGACGAACCAGTTGTCCGCCGAGACCCTGGATACCATAGGCTCCAGCTTTGTCCAGCGGCTCACCCGTACGCACATATGCGGCAATGGTATTGCCATCCAGCGGCGCAAGTGTGACCCTGCTCGCCTCGAGATGTAACTGAAGCTGCGGCGCGGTTGCCGCCGATGCTTCAACCCCGACTGCGCGGGGTGGTGCGTTGTAGACACAAATTCCGGTATAGACCGTGTGGGTTCGCCCGGCGAGGCGGGTCAGCATGGTCTGCGCATGCGTGGCGTCATCCGGTTTGCCAAGCACATCCCCGTCGAGCATAACAGTTGTATCAGCGCCGAGCACAACCGGAGCCTGATCCTGCGACCAGACGGCATGCGCTTTGCGCCATGCGCGCAGGGTGGGATGTTCGCGGAAGGGGAGTGGACAGGATGGGAGTGCGGTGACAACCTCAACTGGAGCCGGATCGTCGGATTCTTCGGCATCCGTAACAATGATGGTAAAGGGGACACCCAGCCAGGATAAGAGTTCATGTCTGCGTGGAGAGGCTGAAGCCAGAACGAGTTGCATACTGCTTTCCGTTCGTCTGCTGGTTGCTGGTGTCGTAAAATTATCCGATGATATACCCATAGAATGGTACATTATATGTTGAGCTATGAGCTACTGATGGCCGGTTCGTATGACGACAGGGTCGAGCGGTAGCATATCGCGCATAGTTGGAGATGCTGCCGATAGAAGCTTCAAACCTTATCGATCATAACACGCTGTGTCGCAAAGTGCAACATGAGATTGCACGCCGGGTCCGAATATGCTACACTCAGCCCGCAATAATACGACTTACGCGGCGAGGTTTTGGACCACGAACGCCGCGAAATGAGCGAAAAATGCGAAACGACCTGTGCTGATATACGTTACGCGATCCTGTGTTTGACAATGGATAGTGTCTCCGGCAGGGCGGAAGAAACCTATCTTTTTCACAAAAAATTTGCACTTCGTGCAAATTTTTTGTGAAAAAGATAAAAAGCGTACCATGCTGCCGCAGGCGGTCTGTGTTTCATCTGGTGAAATGCCCAGTTTGATCGCCCACCGCGTACGTCGTGTCAATACCTGTTGCGCGAGGTCTGGTGATGCCCACCGAGATTACGATGCCCCAGCTTGGCGAGAGCGTCCCTGAGGGAACGGTCAGGCGCTGGCTGAAGCAGCCTGGCGAGCCGGTTGCGCGGGATGAACCGCTGCTGGAAATTACCACGGACAAGATCGATACGGAGTTACCTGCGCCGGTTGCCGGTACGCTACTGGAGATCTGCGTCCAGGAGGGGGCAACGGTGCGCGTCGGCACGCGACTGGGGCTGATCGGTGAAGCGACCGAGCCACCGCCGGAACGTCAACCTGAAGGTCAGCCGGCGAAGATTGGGGAGGCGTCTGCCCCGCGCAAGCCGCGCCTCTCGCCCGTTGTTGCGCGGATGGTGGCCGAGCATGGCCTGGATGTAGATCAGATTACCGGCACCGGGGTGGGTGGCCGGGTCAGCAAGCAGGATGTGCTGCGCTTCCTGGAGCAGCGCCAGGCGCAACCCGATCCTCCGCCGGAGCAACCCCCGGCCCCGCCGGCCATCCCCGCGCCGGCTGGAACCGACACGCCGACCGAACTCCCGCCCGACGCCGAACTGCTGCCGCTGAACCCGCAGCGCCGCGCGATTGCCGAACATATGCTGCATGCGGTGCGGACAATTCCCCACGTCACAACGGTGATGGAAGTGGATATGAGTCGCGTCCTGGCTCACCGCGAGCAGCAGCAGGCAGCCTTTGCGCAACAGGGTGTGCGTCTCACCCTGACGGCCTATCTGGTTCAGGCCGCCGTTAGCGCGCTGGCGCTGGTGCCGTCCCTCAACGGTCGTTTTACCGCCGCCGGCATTATCCAGCATCGGCGGAAGCATATCGGGATCGCCGTTGCGCTCACGGAAGGGCTGATCGTTCCGGTCATCCACGATGCCGACGAGAAGAACCTGCTGGGCCTCGCGCGGGCCGTTGGTGACCTGACGGAGCGGGCACGCAACGAGCGTCTGCGTCCGGATGAGACGCAGGGCGGCACATTCACCATTACCAATCATGGCGTAAGCGGCAGCCTCTTTGCCACGCCGATTATTAACCAGGGGCAGGGGGGCATCCTGGGGGTTGGCGCGGTCCAGAAGCGCCCGCTGGTCATCTCGCAGGGTGGGAGCGATGCCATCGCCATCAGGCCGGTCTGCTACTGCTCGCTGACGTGTGACCATCGCCTGTGCGACGGCGCAACCGCCGATGCATTTCTGAGTGCGTGTAAGCGCTTTCTGGAAACGTATGCGTGAGGCGTGAAACGTGAGGGCTTATTACTTCTGCAGGTTGTTCGGGACCGGGGTGAAGATGTAGCCCTCGGTGAAGTTGCCAAAGACGCGGCAGCGTGCCATGCCCCAGCGAAAGGCGTAGAGCGCGATATAGGCACAGAAGAGGGCATCGACCCGGTCTTCATACTCCTTCAGCCGTTTCCCGCGCAGCCCGGCAACATCCTGGGCCAGTAGCTTTTCCTGACCATGCAGCGCCGGGTCGTTCCGGCCCATCGCGCGCAGGTAGTCCTGGTAGCGCTGCCACTCGGTCTGGCGCAGGGCCAGGGGGCGCTGCGGGCGGGCCTTGTACTTGAGCGTACGCTCCAGCCCGAAGAGCGCCACCATCGCCGGGTGCGGGAAGACTTCGATCACCTGGCGCACTGGTTCTCCCGCTGCAATCGTTGGTTTGTGAATAAAGCCGCGCCGTTCCAGAGCGGCAACCAGGTGCTCGCCGCGCACCACCCCGTTGAAGGCCAGCCGCTGCCGGTTGGCGGGATGCGCGCCCGCCTCGTACTGCCGAAAGACCCGCGCAAGCTCGGCCTCGGCGGGCCGTTGTCCGGTTGTGTTTGGCACCTGGAGCGGCGCATCGACCGCCACAATTGCCGGGCCATCGCCCGCCTGTAACTCGACATAATCAACTATCGCGGCGTCATCGTGGAGCAGCGCGACATCGGTCAACGTCCCGCCGGTTGTGTCTCCGGTGACAACCGCTCCGCCGGTCATGTTGCGCGGCGACCAGGCCAGATCCAGTCCGATAAAGGTAAGCATCTAGCACCTAAAGTGGTTGTGAACTGGTTCGTAGGGAATTCGCTCCCAACCGCCTGAAGGCGGCACGACGACACATGGAGGTTGCTATACCTGTGGCTCAGAATTTGCTCCAGAGATACTGATTTGTCACCTCGTGGTGAAACTGGACTTCGGCGCGTTTGATCAGGGAGCCGAGCAGGCGCGGGCAGCGATCAGCCACCGTGGTCTTCAGATCGGCATATTTGGTCTGAACCTCCGCGCCCAGGAGATCGGCGATGGCGGCACTACCCCGGAAGGTCTGGAGCGCATCGTTGATATTATCCGGCAGGATGGTGGTGCCGTGCCGCATCGGCGATGGCGGTAGTGGCCCCTCCAGTCCGGTCTTCAACAGGGTGTAGATGACCAGGTAGGGGTTGGCATCGGGCGCGGTTGAGCGCACCTCGACGCGGGCCGAGCGAGCGTTCCCGATTGGGATGCGGATCATCGCACCTCGATCAACCGGTGAGGCCATAATCTGGTTCGGCGCTTCAAAGTTGGGGTCCAGCCGGCGGTAGGCATTGACGCTCGGGTTCAGGATCAGGCAGAGATCCTGCGCGCGGTGGAGAATACGCTCAACAAAGTTCCAGGCAAAGGAGGACAGCCCCGCATCGCCGTTCGGGTCGTGGAACAGGTTGACATCATTCTTGGAAACCGAGAGATTGGTGTGCATGCCATTGCCGTTGACCTCGGTAACGGGTTTGGGCAGGAAGCTGGCGGTCAGATCGTGGCGGCTGGCGACCTGGCGACAGATCAGCTTGTAGAGCAGGATCTGGTCGGCAGCGATGCCGGCCTCGGTATGTTCATAGTTTAACTCAAACTGAGATGGGGCAACCTCCGGGTGATCCTTCTCGTTGCCGAAGCCCATCGCGCGCTGCACTTCTGCCACGGTGTCGATAAAGATCCGCAACGGATCATCGGGCAGCGAGTGGTAGTAGCCGGAGGTGCTGACAAACGCAAACGCGCCGGTCTCCCGAAAGCGCTGCTCGGCATTGCGTCCCTGGAAGAGAAAGCCTTCGATCTCGCTGGCGACGTTGCAGGTCAGCCCCTCCCGCTCGTAGAGTTCGTTGGTGTAACTTTTGAGACGGGTGCGCATATCGGAGGGATAAGATGTGCCGTCGCGCCCCTGCACCTCGCCAAAGAGTAGCACCTTGCCGGGACCGAAGATATCCGAGGGTAGCCAGTAAAATGCCGACCAGTCAAGTTTCAGGCGCAGATCTGACTCGGCCTGGGTTGCGAACCCCCGGATGGATGAACCATCGAAGGTCAGATTATCGGCCGATTTCAGGAGAAATTTTTTGTCGTAGTCCAGCATGTGCAGGCGGCCCTCCAGGTCGGTAAAGCAGATGGTGATGGCCTTGAGCCGCTTCTCGTCGGTCAGGTAGCGCATCCGCTCCTCACGCAACTGATCGCGGGGCACGTGGGCGAGGCGCTGGGCCTTGACCTCAAGGTTGAGTTCTTCCAGTTGTTCATACGGAATTTCGAGAAAATCGCGTAAAATGGTCGCCATAGGATCGGTTTACCTTTCTTCAAAATAGTACAATCGGGAAGGGGTGCTGTTTGTGCAACATTGTATTGTACCATGGCTACGCTGGCAGGCATCTACCGGCTCAAGCCGGGACGCCAGTATGTCACATATCCGGACTATTTGTTCAAACTTCTATAAGCCCGTCCCTACGAGAAACATAATATTTGTGCGAAAGTGAGGATATAATCTATGCTACAGGTGGAGAACAGCGCCCTGCTGGTAATCGATGTGCAGGGCAAACTGGCGCAGATGATGCACGAGCAGGAGCAACTCTTTGGCAATCTGCAGAAGATGGTTCGGGGTGCGCAGGTGCTGGAATTGCCGATCATTGTCACCGAGCAGAATCCCGAGGGCCTGGGGCCAACCATCCCGGAACTGGCGCAGTTCTTACCCGATACGCCGTCGATCAGCAAGATGAGCTTTAGCTGCTGCGGCAACTCCGAGTTTATGCAGGCGATCAAGGCGCTGGGACGCCGGCAACTGCTGATGACCGGCATCGAGACCCACATCTGTGTCTACCAGACCACGCGGGAACTGTTGGAGCGGGGCTACGAAGTAGAAGTTGTCACCGATGCGGTCTCCTCGCGCACGCCGGCAAACAAGGCTATCGGATTGCAGCGGATGCAGGAAGCGGGCGCACGCATGACCAGCAGCGAGATGGCGCTCTACGAGTTGCTGCAGGTGGCGGAGGGACCGCAGTTCAAGGAGATTCTCAAGCTGGTGAAATAGGCGGCGGGCAGACAGCAGAACGCCGGAGCCGGGGAGCAGCCGTAATTACCACCCCCGACTCCGGCAGACCGGCTCCTACATGATCACTACTTATCGTTCAACGCCGCCACACCCGGCAGCTCCTGCCCCTCCAGCAGTTCCAGCGACGCGCCGCCGCCGGTGCTGATATGGCCCATCTTGTCGGCCAGGCCGGACTGCTCCACCGCCGAGACCGAATCGCCCCCGCCGATGATCGTCATCGCACCCTTGGCCGCGGCATCGGCCATTGCCTGCGCAATCGCAAAGGTACCTTTGGCGAAGGGCTCCATCTCGAAGACGCCCATCGGCCCATTCCAGATGATCGTTTTGGCCTCTTTGACGGTGTTACTGAAAGTTTTAACCGTTTCGGGACCGATATCGAGGATGCGCCAACCGCTGGGAACTTCGCTGGCCGAGACCACCTTCTGCTGGGCATCGGCCTTGAACGCGTCGGCGATGACCGCGTCGGTGGGCAGCATTAAATTTACATTGGCGGCATGGGCCTTGTCGATCAGGCTGCGGGCGGTATCCACGCTCTCGGTTTCAATCAGCGAGTCACCCAGATTGCAGCCCTGGGCCAGCAGGAAGGTGTTCGCCATCCCGCCACCGATCAATAGTGCATTAACCTTGCTGAGCAGGTTTTCGATCACACCAATCTTGTCGCTGATCTTCGCGCCGCCGATAATCGTGATAAATGGCCGCTGTGGGTCGCCCAGCGCGCCAAACAGCGCGCTCAACTCGGCCTCCATCAGAAACCCGGCCACGGCGGGCAGGTAGCGCGCGACACCCTCGGTGCTGGCGTGGGCGCGATGCGCCGAGCCAAATGCATCATTGACATAGACATCACCCAGCTTTGCCAGTTCCTGCGCCATCTCCTGGTCGTTGGCCTCCTCGCGTGGATCAAAGCGGGTATTCTCCAGCAGCAGCACCTGACCGGGCTTGAGCGCCGCTGCCGCAGCCTCGGCTGCCGGGCCGGTGGTCACCTCGGTCTTCTTAACCTCCTGGGCTTCGGGCAGGAGTTCGAACAGCCGCTCAGCCGCCGGGCGCAGGCGCATCGACTCGACAACTTTCTTCTTAGGGCGTCCCAGGTGCGACATCAACACCACACTTGCGCCATGTTCCAGCAGGTAGCGGATCGTCGGCAGTGCGGCGCGGATGCGGGTATCGTCAGTGATATTGCCGTTTGCGTCGAGCGGAACATTGAAGTCAACACGCACAAGCGCGCGCTTACCATTCCAGTCAACATCGCGGATGGTCTTCTTGTTCATCCTCAACCTCCTTATGCTCACGAAGACAGCACAATCAGGTACCGCAGTATTTGCGCTTCAGGGGTATCACGGTCATTGTAGCATATCTCAGGTAGAATCCGGTTGGGGTTTTGCGTATGTTACGATTTCACGCAGGTGGAAGTTGGCAGAGCTTATGCAGTGGATCATATCAGCAGGCGCTTGCGCGGATGCCAGATTACGTCGTGCCTGCGGCGGGGGAGTGCTGTCTTCCGAACTTTGAATGGTTAACCCAGACAGTGCGGGATTGGAGTCCCGGCTTCAGCCGGACCAGGCTTGCCTGGTAGTATGCCGCTGCCGAGGCAGGCATCCCACCGGCTAATGAACTTTGAATGGTTAATCCGGACAGTGCGGGATTGGAGTCCCGGCTTCAGCCGGACCAGGCTTGTCTGGTAGTATGCCACTGCCGAGGCAGGCATCTCACCGGCTAAAGCCGGGACTCCCGGATGGCATATCCGGGTTATTTTGTCTTTGTTTCCACCCTGCCGGAGGCGACATGTTCTTCCGGGTCAGGGACCGCGTAACTCGTATATTTGAAAGGAGTGGTCAGATATGCAGATCGAGTTGCTCTATTTTGAGGATTGTCCCTCGCACGAGGCGGCACTTGCGCGGCTGCGGGAGGTGCTGACCGAGGAGGGTATGCCGGCAACGGTCACGGTGATCAAGGTGGAGACCGAGGAGCAGGCGCAGCGTTTGCGTTTCACCGGCTCTCCCACTATACTGATAAATGGTTATGACATCGATTCTCCGCCATCTGATGCAATGTATGTGCTGACCTGCCGGGCCTATCATCTGCCGGATGGGCGCATTTCGCCGCTCCCCTCCGCCGAGATGATCCGTTCCGCGCTGCGGCGTACAACCCGAACGTAAGGCGCGGCAATGCGCTGCTCGTTCCCGATTACCCACGAGATTTCCGATAAACATACCGGAGGTGTGTATGGCAAAGCTTAATCTGGGCGACAAAGCTGTGCCCTTTTCGCTGCTGGGCGTTGACGATCAGGCATATGTGTTCGACGACTATGCCGACCTGATCCGGGTCGTTATCTTCAGTTGCAACCATTGCCCCTATGTGCGCGCCTGGGAAGACCGCATGGTCCAGATCCAGGCCGACTATGCCGACCGGGGCATCCGCTTTCTGGTGATCAACGCAAATGATGCGGTAAAGTATACCAACGACAGCTTCCCGCGCATGCAGGAGCGCGCCCGCGAGAAGTCCTTTAACTTTCCCTACCTCTATGATGAGACGCAGGAGGTGGCGCGCGCCTACGGTGCCGAGCGGACCCCCGAAGTGTTCCTGTTTGATCAGCAGGGCATTCTGCGTTACCACGGGACAATTGATGACAACTACGACGATCCTGCGGCAGTCCGGCGGCACTATCTGCGCGAGGCGCTGGATGCGGTGCTGCTGGGGTCGCTCCCGCCAACCGCGGAGACGCAGCCGGTTGGTTGTACGATCAAGTGGAAGTAACAACTCCGCTCCCTCTGGCGGTTGTTTTGCCGTAGCACGCTGCTACGACAAAACAACCCGGGCCGCGCTCATCTTCATGGGCGCGGCCCGGGTTGCAATCAAATGGTTGTACGAGGTACTCCGATAAACGGCGATCCTTACGGGGCGGGGTAGGGCTCCGGGTTACCCTCGTAGCGCCACTGGTAGTAGTGCTGACCGACGTTGCCCATCTCCACCTGGAAGGCTTCCTCGTTCTCCGGGTTGTAGGTCAGAACCCGGCGCTCAAAGACCTGGAACAGCACCGTCTGCTCCTCGCCGCCGACCATTGTCTTCACCCAGAAGGCCCCCGTCACCGGCTTGCCAAAGACGAACAGCGGGTTATATACCTGGCTCTGGACATAGTTCCCATTCTCGTAGACAACGCCCTGCTGGTTCTGGAAGTCGATGAATGCCTGGGCCACGCCCTGGTTATTCTCACCCTGGACCAGCACTGTTTTGGGATCATCGGCATACTCATTGAAGGCACTCACGCTGCCATCCGGGTTCAGCAGGCCGGTAGCGGGCCGGTCCAGATCGTTCGGGTTGACCGGCGGGGCCGGATAGAGCCGCGCCAGGTCGGCATAGGTCGGGAAGTGTCCCGGGTCGCCAATGGCCGAGATGCGGGCCGGGCTGCGGAACTCGAACTGTTCATTGCCGACCTGCAGGTTGCCGCTCATCAACTCAATCGGCAGCAGACCGTTGGTCACGTACCACTGGCTGTTCTGATCAGCCGTCGGGTCGGTAATCTCCATACGGCTCTTGTCAAAGTACTGCACCACGCGCTGACCTTCGGGGCTCTCGGCGTAGGGCTCGCGCATCGAGTCGGTGTTGGCCTCGGGGCCCCAGGTCCACGAACGACCGCTGATCTGCTGGGCCACGGGCAGATCCTGCCGGTTCCAGACCCGTTGGAAGGCCGGGTTGGTGATATCCTGGGCCATAACCGGCCCGGCGATCATAACGATAGCGGTGATCAATACCGCAATGACTCCCGTAATGCTTAACATACGTCGCATAGTAACATTCCTTCTTGTGTTTTGTTGGTTTCGCTTATCGGGCGAATGACCAGCAAAGATTATAGGGTTGTAGCACAATTTCCGCCTCCGACTTGCGACCTATTCTTGCCTGTCGCGCGAGTTACGCTCGTATGAACTTTGACCGAACTGTTTTTCGTATCGTTGTTGACACCAGTATAGCGACTCAGGCGCGCTAACTCCATCAGAGAGGACTGAAGTCTGGCTGTGGGAAAACTGGCAAACACCTGTCAACCTGATATGGAGATGAGTTGCGGGGGTGGAGA
>DAOTVB010000113.1:0-73581 GCA_034436755.1 Chloroflexaceae bacterium
GCATTGCGGTAGACCTGATGCAGCACCCGGTTCAACTCCAGCGGCACATCCGGGTCGGGATAGGTCAGCGGCACCGGCACCACCGGAAGCGCCTCGCGTAGCGCAATCGGCCAGACATCCACCATGGGCCGGCGGTAGGAGCGACTCAGGAAGATGAAGTAGGCCGCTGCGGGCAGGGGCCGCGCCAGCCGGGGGCGCACCCCACCGCGCAACAGGTCAATCTCCAGCAGATGCACGCCACTCTGAAAGAGTTCCTGCCGCTTCTTCTCGTAGGCCTCCGCCCCATCCACGCCGGGGCGCTTGTTGGCAGGCGAGAGCAGTTCAATCGAGGTCACAAGGATATCATGCGTCACACTGCGGATCTCGATCCGCCCATAGCGGGTAGGGATCTCCATCTGTGCGGGCAGGGTCAGGGGCGCTTCCGCGATGGCAGCCACCGCCGCGCCGCCGACCGTTGGCTCCGGTTCTCTCAATTCGTCGGGCCGCAGGACACCGATGTCGGGCACAATCACCCGGCGGGTCGGGGTGATTTCGATGCTCTCAAGCGTGACATAGGGCGTGATCACCGCGATATAGGTCGGATCGAGTTGCGCCTGGATCTGATCACACATGGCTGCGATCAGGCGTAGATGGACATCCGGCCAGCGACTCGCCAGTTCGAGGTAGGGGTCCATGCCGGGAAAAGGTGGTTCCATCGCACGGCTCCTTCCAGGAGAGCGATGCGGCAGTGGTGCTGCCGCATCCATATCGCCTTATTTTGTGGAGCAGCCGCAGGCTCCCTGGCTGCAGCACCCGCCGCCCCCACCAAAATCCTGCGGCTCGGCGACCACGCTATCGCCGCCCTTGCGGTGCGCGGCAAACAGCGAGAAGTGGCGCTGCACCCGGTTGCTGCCACAGGTCGGACAGGACACGGTCGCATCGTCCTGGTTCATCTGGCGCAGCAGGGTAAACTGATCCTGGCATGCGTCACATCCATACTCATACATCGGCATATAACACCTCACTGCTCTATGATCTGTTCGATAACCTGGAAAATGTAGACTACACGACATACGCGGTGACGTGTCCTTGCGACGGAGTCATCTCCGGCAGGAGAGTACCATGCTGCCGCAGGCGCGTCTACTTTTTGTCCGATCAAACGCCCGGTTTGTATACAGACTGCGTACGTCCTGTAACCCACACCTCCTGATTATACCATGGCGCATATGCTCGGTTCACCAGAAGCGGCATGCCGGCATTGTCCGCCAACATTGGCCCCCATTGTCCATGTCCGGCGGAGCGATTGTCCTGGTATACTGGGCAACATCGGGAGAAATCGACCGCATAACCAGGACAATCAGGGATAGTCAGCAGGACAATCAGACCATGCAGATCCAGCTTGATCCGGCGAGCCGTGTGCCGCTCTATCAGCAACTGGCGAATACCGTGCTCCAGCGCATTCGCAGCGGGGCACTACCACCGGGCACTCGCCTACCCACGGTGCGCCAGTTAGCCCGCCAGCTCGGTGTCACCCGCCTGACCGTCCATAGTGCCTATGCCGAACTGCAGGCCGATGGTTGGGTTGAGGCAACCGTCGGGCGCGGTACCTTTGTGGCCGAACATGTCGAGGAGTTGCTGGCACCGCCGGAAACCACGCTGGGGCGTGAGGTGACGCCCGCCGGGGTGTTTGCCGATATGCTGCGCAGCACCCAGATCCCCGGATTGCTCTCTCTGGCGCGGGCCGATCCGGCCACCGAACTGTTACCGGTGCGCCAGTGGCAGCAGGCCAGCGAGATGGCCCTGACCGCCGGGGGGGCGGCCCTGATGAGCTACACCACCGCACAGGGGGACATGGTGCTGCGCGCAACCCTGGCCGAACTGCTACGTGAGCGCGGCCTGACCGCCAGCCCTGACGAGATTGTAATCACCACCGGCGTGACGCAG
Organism: Chloroflexaceae bacterium; assembly: GCA_034436755.1. Classification (GTDB taxonomy): domain Bacteria; phylum Chloroflexota; class Chloroflexia; order Chloroflexales; family Chloroflexaceae; genus CAKZQX01. Next base: position 1,924 of record DAOTVB010000113.1, read on the forward strand.
GGGATCGCGCTGGCAACCGAGATTCTGGCCCCGCCGGGTGCGCTGGTGCTGGTGGAACAACCAACCTACCTGGGCGTGTTGGGGACGCTGTCAATGCGCGGGTTGCAGATCCGGGGTATTCCCCTCGACGAGGAGGGCCTGCTCATCGAAGCGGTTGAAGCGACGCTGCAGCGCGAACGACCGGCATTTCTCTACACCATCCCCGCATTTCAGAATCCCGGCGGTGTCTGTATGAGCCCGGCCCGCCGCACCGCCCTGCTGGATCTGGCCGAGCGTTACAACCTCATGATTGTGGAAGATGATATCTACGGGCGGCTCTGCTACGAGGGACCAGCCCCGATCACGCTCAAGGCGGACGACCGTGCCGGGCGGGTGGTCTACCTGAGCAGCTTCTCCAAGAGCCTGATGCCGGGGCTACGCATCGGCTATGCGCTGGCCGCGCCCGCCCTGGTGGAACGCCTGGTGCAGGCCCGCCAGGCCCACGACATCTGCTCGCCGCCGCTCCTGCAGCGCGCGCTGGCAACGTTTATTGAGCAGGGCTGGCTGCATGCGCATCATCGGCGAGTGCTACCCCACTACCGCGCGCGGCGCGATGCGCTGCTACAGGGGCTGGAGCGCTTTTTCCCGCCCGACATCACCTGGACCCGGCCACGCGGTGGCTTCTCCTGCTGGGTGAAACTACCGGCAGGGCTCTCGGTGCGCGATCTCTACCTGAGCGCGATTAACCGGGGCATGGCCTTTACGCCCGGCGAGGTCTTCGGCCTGCTGCCCGATGATCAACCGCACCTGCGCCTCTGCTATGGAGCTGAGTCACCCGAGCGCATCACCGATGCAGTTGCGACACTGGGCGGACTGTTGCGCGAAACCCGTACACACCAGCCGCTGCCCCGCACCAACCTGGGTGACTATGTGCCGCTGGTGTGATACAGTGGTGAGTGACAGAAGTTACGCGGTGCAGTCTGGGCCGGTCTGGTGCCAGACCCAAACGTCCGATTCGCCTGCGGCAGCATGGTACTCTCTATATCTTTTTCACAAAAATTTTTGCATATTGTGCAAAATTTTTTGTGAAAAGTATGGGTTCTTCCACCCTGCCGGAGGTGCAATTTCCTGCCGGTTCAGGGACGACGTAACGGATGTGAGTGAAAACAGTGCGAGGTTCCGTGAAGAGAGACCCGACCGGTCTTCGGAGATTTGTCTGGTCTGACATCTACAAGGAGGAAAAATTGCTGCGTGTGATCATAGGCATCTGGACCTACTTCATGTTGCTGCGCCGGCTGCTGCTGGCCCACCTGATGGTTGTGAACGAAGGCTCGCCCACGCCTGAGGCGGCCTTTCCCATCACCGATGTCACCCTGTCCCAGGCATTCTACAGCCGGGTAGCCGATAGCACCGCGGACTACTACCGCTTCACCGCCGCGCCGGACACCCCGCTACGCATGAGCATGCTCGTCCCGGAAAACCATCACACAGCCGGCTTCCGCGCGACCATTACGCTGACCGGCCCCGATCTGCCACCGGCGGGCCTGGTCTTGCCGGCGGGGGATGCAGGCAAACGCTTCGGCACCACGGTCTACCGGCGCACGCATCAGGCCGGGATCGAGCTGGCCGGCGGCAACTACCTGATCGAGATCCGTGGCAGTACCACGGGTGTCTACTGCTTCTGCGTCGGCACCCGCGAGCCGGACGAGTATGCCGATGCGGCCACCCGCACCCGCGTCCACGAATTGCTGGCGCTTGCGCCGGGGGTGTGATACTGATTTGTTGTCATAGCCACCGAGAACACCGAGGTAATGAGCCGGAACGTACTGCCCCTACGCCCATTGCGCCTGTTACGGCTCACTGCTGTTTTGATGGCAAACTGGTATGCGGCACACCATCAGGCGGACTCCAGCACCTCCCGCACCACTTCCAGCGCATCGATATGCTCCTGCGGTGAGGTGAACCCCGCCTCCAGCGTGTTGATGCAGAGATGCGTTGCGCCCAGGTCGCGCCAGGCTGTGGCGTAAGCGATCCACTCATCCTCCGAGATCTGGCCGATACTCAAGGCTCCCTCGATCTCGATGGCGTCGGGGTCGCGGCCGGCTTCCTGCGCAACGGCACGGATGCGTCCAATCATCGCCTGCGTATCAGCGTCAGGGGGGCGTAGGGGGAACCAGCCATCGGCCATACGCCCGACCCGTTGCAGCGTTGCCTCGGCATGCCCACCGATCCAGAGCGGAATGGGCTGCTGAACGGGCAGCGGGTTGATGCCGGCATCGTTAACCTGATGCCATCGGCCCGCGAACGTAACCAGTGGCCGGGTCCAGAGTTCGCGTAGCAGGGCGATCTGCTCCTCACAGCGGGCTCCGCGCGTGTGGAAATCCATGCCCAGTGCCGCATACTCGACCGGGTTCCAGCCAACCCCGATGCCCAGCCGCAGCCGGCCACCGCTCAACACATCCAGCTCGGCCGCCTGCTTGGCCACCAGCGCGGTCTGTCGCTGCGGCAGGATTATCACGCCGGTTGCCAGTTCAACATACCGGGTGATGGCGGCGAGGTAGCTGAGAAGCACAAACGGCTCGTGAAACATATGCTCGTGGGTGTATGGTCCCCGCCAGTCAGGTCGTGTATCCGTGCCCGCACCCAGCACATGATCAGCCACCAGAATATACTGATAGCCCAACTCCTCAACCGCCTGAGCATAATCCCGGATAACGACCGGGTCAGCGCCGATCTCAGTCTGGGGAAAGGCTACGCCAACGCGCATGGAGCCTCCTTTCGTATGGTTCGCTTGCGGCTCTTATTGTAGCCGGGATGTTAAGGAAATCAACCGCGCCCGCCGTGCCACCCACACAGCGGGATGGTTCGCCTGTGATACAATATGAGCAGATCCGAGCGAGGCAATAACCAGAAACGCTATACATCTCTGGAGAAGTAGTTTGAGCAAGGGGGGAGGAAGCGCCAGTGAGTAGCGTACCGGTAGGATTCATTGGTCTGGGTACCATCGGCGAGCCCATGGCCGCAACACTGCTACGGGCCGGGTTCACGTTGACGGTGTGCGGCCACACCAATATGGCCCCAGTGGAAAGATTGCGTGAACAGGGCGCCCAGGTAGTCGCCAATCCGCGTGAAGTGGCCGCGGCCAGCAAGATCATTGTCACCTGCGTACCCGATGCGCCCCAGGTTGATGAGGCCTGCCTGGGGGCGGACGGCATCGTCCAGGGAGCGCAGGCCGGCACGATTGTCATTGACTGCAGCACCATCGCCCCCACCGAATCACAGCGGATTGCGGCGGCACTGGCGGAGCATGGCATTCAGATGTTGGATGCGCCGATCAGTGGTGGTCCGGCCCGCGCCGCAACCGGCGAACTGGCGATTATGGTCGGGGGCGCTGACGAGGTCTTTGCACAGGCCCGCCCGGTGCTCGATGCGCTGGGCGCGAATGTGACCCACGTCGGGCCGAGCGGCATGGGTGAGGTGGTCAAACTGGTGAACAACACCATCCTGGGCAGCCTGATGATCGCCATCGCCGAGGCATTTACCATGGCCGCGAAAGCCGGGGCGGATGCGGCGACTGCGCGTGAGGTGATTATGAAGTCGGCAGGCGCTAACTTCCTGCTGGATCAGTGGCTCAAGGACCGGATGCTCAAGGATAACTATGATCCCGGTTTCGCCACCACGCTGATGCAAAAAGACCTGGGGGCCGCCCTGGAAACGGCCAGAGCCCTGGGGGTGCCGATGATGATGACCGGCCTGGCCTATCAACTGTATGAACTGGCCGAGGGACAGGGCTACAACAAAGATGACTACTCCGCGATCAGCAAAATCTATCAGGACGCGGCGAATGTCACGATTGCCACGGGTAAGCCCCGGAAGGGATAGGGAACAGGGGACAGGGTTTTCCGGTAGGGACGCGCTTGTGTGCGTCCCTACCCCTGCCGATGCAGTCGCCCCGTCTCTGCGCAGCAGGGTTTTCTGATAGGGACGCGCTTGTGCGCATCCCCAATCCCTACGAACAAAGGAGCGAGCGATGCATAGCTCACAACTCAATGCCGAGCTGCGGCGTATTCTAGGGCCGCGTGGCGTCATCGATGACCCGGACGCGCTAATAACCTATGATGCCGATGGCTGCATGATGGATACGCATGCGCCGCAACTGGTGGTGCTGCCCACCAGTACTGAGGAAGTTGTCGCCGTGATCAAACTGGCGGCGCAGGCGGGCGTTCCGGTGGTACCCCGGGGCACGGGAACGGGACTGTCCGGCGGCGCAACTCCTATGCAGGGCGGGATTATCATCAGCACCGCGCGTATGGATCGCGTGCTGGAGGTTGATACCCGCAACAACCGCGTTCGGGTGCAGCCCGGCGTGATCAACTTTGAACTCTCGCAGCAACTCAAGCCCTACGGCTACCACTACGCGCCCGATCCCTCTTCCCAGAAATCATGTACCATCGGTGGCAATATCGCCAACAACAGCGGCGGCCCGCACTGCCTGAAGTATGGTACCACGACCAACCATGTGCTGGGGCTGGAGGTGGTGCTCTCCGATGGCAGCGTGATCTGGACCGGCGATGGTACGCCCACGAACGGCGGCTACGACCTGACCGGCCTGCTGACCGGCAGCGAGGGCACGCTCGGCATGGTGACGCAGGCATGGCTGCGCATTACCCGCCTGCCCGAGGCGGTGCGGGTGGTGCTGGCGCTCTTTCCCGACATTGCCAGCGCCTCGGCTACAGTCTCGGATGTGATCGCATGTGGATTGCTGCCGGCGGCACTCGAGATTATGGACCGCCTGGCGATCAAGGCCGTCAACGATATGTACAAACTTGGCCTGCCTGACACCGCCGAAGCCGCCCTGATTATCGAGGTGGACGGCGTTGAGGATGGGCTGGACGACCTGCTTCAGGAAATCGTCGGCATCTGTGAGCGCCATGGTGCGATCAACGTGCGCCCGGCACGCACTCCCGAAGAGCAGACGCAGGTCTGGGCCGCGCGCAAAAACGCCTTTGGTGCAATGGGCCGGCTGGCCCCGACCTACCATCTGGTGGATACCGTCGTACCCCGTACCCGCCTGCCCTACATGATGGAGCAGGTGGGGCGCATTGCCCGGAAGTATGATCTGCCTATCGCCAACGTCTTTCATGCCGGTGACGGCAACCTGCACCCGATTATCCTGTTTGACCGCCGTGACCCCGATCAGAATGAGCGGGCCCACGCCGCCGTAGACGAGGTGTTGCAGATCTCGATTGCCCAGGGTGGTGTGATCAGCGGCGAGCATGGCATCGGGGTAGAGAAGCTCAACTACATGCCGCTGCTCTTCAGTCCCGATGACCTGGAGGCCATGCGGCGGGTGCAGCGCAGCTTCGACCCGGTTACGCTGCTCAATCCGGGGAAGATCTTTCCGTAGCGGGAAGGACGAAGGACGAAGGACGAAAGACGAAAGACGGAGGACGGAGGACGGAACAAACCGCTTATGAGCGTAACAACACTTTCGCACGAACTTGCAGATATCGTCGGCAACCCCTACCTGCTGACCGAGCCGGCAGACTGCGCCGCGTATGCGGTTCAGGGCGTTACGCCGGCACTGGTTGTAAGCCCGGGCAGTATCGAGGAACTCTCCCAGGTGATGACCGTGGCTCACGCGGCCGGGGCGGCCGTCGTGCCCTGGGGCGGCGGTACCCAGCAGTCCTGGGGCTATCCCCCATCGCGCCTGGACCTGGTTGTTCGCACTACCCGGCTCAACCGGGTCAGTACTTACAAACCCGAAGATGTCACTATCGCAGTTGAGGCCGGTATCACGCTGGCGGCCCTCGATACCATCCTGGGACGGCACGGCCATATGCTGCCGGTTGATGCGCCGCTGCCCCGTAGCGCTACCCTGGGCGGTGTGCTGGCAACTGCCGTGGACGGACCACGCCGCCTGGGGTATGGCACGCTGCGTGATCTGCTGATCGGTATTCAGGTAGTGGAGGCCACCGGGCGCGTCACCAAAGCCGGCGGTCTGGTGGTCAAGAATGTCAGCGGCTACGATATGATGAAGCTCTACCTGGGCAGTCTGGGATCGCTGGCGATTATTGTCAGCGCCGGCTTCAAGCTGATCCCGCGCGCCCAGGCTGCGGCGACCATCGGCTGCCGCTTCGCCACGCCCGATAGCGCCTTTGCCCTGATCGATGCGCTGCACACCGGCCAGTTGACGCCAATGGCGGTTGAACTGCTGGCGCAGACCGGACCAATCGACCAAACGGGGAACGCTCGCCTGGGAAGTGTCGCTGCGCTGTTTAACCGTCCGGCTTGTTACGGCGTGCTGGTGTGGGCGGAAGGGCTGCCGGCAGCAGTTGAACGGCATGTCCGCGATGTCACCCGACTGGCCGAGCAGTCCGGCGCGGAAGCCGTACAGACATTTACCGATGACGCGCACGCCGATCTCTGGGCGCGCGTGGCTGACCTGCCCCAGACCGCCGTGATTGCGCCGGGTGAACTGGTCGTGCGCCTGACCTGCCTGCCCGGTGATCTGGCACCAGCACTGCGCGATGCCGGCGACATTGCGGCCCGACATGGGTTGGCTCTGCTCACGGTTGCGCGCGCGCTGAGCGGAGTAGCCTATCTACGGTTGCAGGCGGATACGGCGGATGACCGGGCAACCGCCGCGCTCCAGGCATGGCACCAGACGATGCTGCGCCGCTGGCCGCACCTGACCATCCTCGCCGGCGCGCCCACCGCTAAAGCCGGGCTGTCCGTCTGGGGGAGCGCCCCCGCCGGGCAAGCGATCATGCAGCGGATTAAGCATGCGTTTGACCCGGAAGGACGGCTCAACCACGGCCGGTTTATCGTCTGAGATGAATAACACATAGAACAAACGCGATATTTGACAGTCATAAAAACCAAAGTAGTTGTGAATTTGCTGTAGCTCCGCCTTATGAACTTTGAACATTAAATCCAGGTATCGACTCTTAGGAGTCCCGGCTTCAGCCGGAGCAGGCGTTTCCGTCAGGATGCCGCGGTCCCGGCAGGCATCCCACCGGCTAAAGCCGGGACTCCCGGATGGCATATCCCGGGTATTTGCTCAATGTTCATCAGCCGGAGCAGGCGTGCCCATCAGGATGCCGCGGTCCCGGCAGGCATCCCACCGGCTAAAGCCGGGACTCCCGGATGGCATATCCCGGGTATTTGCTCAATGTTATTTCTTTGTTCTTTGTTCTACGTTTTCCTGGTACAGGCAATATGAATGAATGGCAGTCATTGCGACCTCAGTTCGAGGCAGAAAGGATTATAGATCCCGTGAGTATCGACGATGTGGCTCAGAAGGAACAGATTCAAGACATACCGTTAATCGGGTTTAGTGGCAAAGACATCCCCAGCGAAGATATCATCAACACCTGCGTGCATTGCGGCCTCTGTCTCTCCGCCTGCCCCACCTACCGCGAAACCGGGCTGGAAACCTCATCGCCCCGGGGGCGCATCTACCTGATGAAGGGCGTGAGTGAGGGACGTATCGGGCTGGATAGCGAGGTGTTTCAGTACCAGATGAGCGAATGCCTCAACTGCCGCGCATGCGAAGCCGTCTGTCCCAGCGGGGTAGAGTACGGTGCGATTGTCGAGGCCAGCCGGGCGCAAATTAGCCAGGCCCGGGAGCGTGGCCTCCGGCACGCACCCGAACTACCCTCCGGTCAACCTCACAATGTATTGAAGCCGTATGCCTGGTGGCAGCGCGCGTTACGCTGGGCAGTGTTCAACCATCTCTTTAAGCACATGACGCTGTTCCGGGCCTTCTCGGGTAGCATGGCGCTCTACCAGCGCAGTGGCGTGCAATGGCTGGCGCGCAAGAGTGGCCTGCTTAAGCTGATGGGCATGGAAGAGATGGAGTCACTGCTGCCCACGATGAGCCGCCAGTTTACCGTGCCGCAGGGCCAGATCTACCCGGCAGAGGGCCGGCGGCGCTATAGCGTGGCCCTGCTCACCGGCTGCATCATGAGTACCGCCTCGGCCCATGTTCACGCGGCGACGATCCGCGTCTTGCAGAAGAATGGCTGCGAGGTGCTGCTCCCACCGGACCAGGGCTGCTGCGGGGCGCTGCATACTCACAGTGGCGATCTGGACGGCGGACGGGAGCTGGTACGCCGGAACATTGAGGCATTTGAAGGACTGGGCGTGGATGCGATCATCGTCAACGCAGCGGGCTGTGGTAGCACGCTCAAGGATTATGGGCATCTGCTGCATGACGACCCGGCCTGGCATGCGCGCGCGGTCGCCTTTACCGCAAAGGTCAAAGATGTGCATGAATTCCTGGCCGGGATCGATCTTAACCGGACCGGGCTGGGGCCACTGCCCATCAATGTCACCTACCAGGAGCCCTGCCACCTGGCGCATGCGCAGCGCATCTCAGCACAACCGCGCACGCTGCTCAAGGCCATCCCCAACCTGGAACTGCGCGAGATGCCGGAAAGCTCGCTCTGTTGTGGCAGCGCCGGGATCTACAACATTACTCAGCCGGAGATGGCCGCACAACTGGGCGCGCGCAAGATCAACAACGCCCTGACCACCGGCGCCCGGGTGATTGCCACCGCCAATCCGGGCTGCGCCATCCAGATGGCCGGCGAACTGCAGCGGCGCGGCGAAGATGTGCAGGTGCGCTACATCGTGGAACTGCTGGATGAGGCGTATCGGCGGGGTGGGGCGGGGTAGTAGGGGCGCAGCATTCGCTTTCGGCAAGACGACAGATCTGACCAGATCGGGAATGCTCACATTCTTGAAACAGCCTACAGGGATAATACGCGAATGCTGCGCCCCTACGATGGTGTTGCTGCTACAAGCGCCAGGGACAGCGAAATGCTGTCCCTGGCGCTTTTTAAACTCCATAGCCAGAAATAGTCAAGCGAGGGCTTTACCGTATACAGCTTCCGTGTATAATACTATTATAGCATCCTTGCAATTCTGCCATATCATTTCCAGGATAAAGGTCTTAGTCCTAAATATTTCAAATACGGGTGGCACAATGAGTACAAAGTTCCTTCCTGCATTGATCAACATGCAGTCCCTGTCATCAGTCAAGCCGAGTGATCTCACTGGCGTGCTTAAGCATATTACCCAGACGGCGCATGAAGTTTTTGCTGCCGATCTTTCAATAATGTTCGCTATTAATCCCAGTACCAGACACTTCCTGGAATCACCGGCAGTTATAGGTGAGTTAAGCGCGAGTAGTCAAGCAACAGTGGAACAAGAACAACTGGAATATTCAACACAGCAGACCCTCGCCCAAAAAGTGCTCATAGTCGAGAATCTGACAACAGAACCGGACTATCAAAGTCCCCTCAAGCAGCAGGAGGGTGTTCAAGCCTTTGCCTCTATCGTGCTACATACACGCCAGCAGAACCCACTTGCAGTGCTCCATCTATTGTTCCGCCAGCCGCGGCAGTTTTCTGAGGATGATCACAACTATTTACATATGTTTGCCCGATCAGCATCTTTTGTTTTACAAAAGACCCGTTTAGTGCGACGTTTTCACGAAGTGGCACGCATTGGGCAGGAGATTAACCAGAACCTTGAAACTACGGAAGCCTTGTTTCATTACCTGCAAACGCATATTGGCGGTATTGTCGATACCTCTCATTTTCTAATGCTGGCTGTGTATGAACCACAAACTGGGAAAACAACTTCATTTGTGGCCGAAGGTGGGCACTGTCATGCCACATCAGGACAAGCAGTATCCCAGGTTATGGCATGCCAATGGGTAGTTGATACAAAGAAACCGCTTGTCATTGAGCATTTGCGTGAAGAGCAAGACAAAGTCCCTGCTCACATTTTCAGCGAACTCACCCAAAATACACGCACGTTTGAGTCACTCATTTTTCTACCACTTCTGTTGCGCGACATACCTCTGGGAGTCCTATCCATACAGCATATACAGCCAGATGTCTATGATGATGAAGATCTCTACATCCTTAGACTGCTCGGTAATCATGTATCTTTAGCACTCAGCAATATGCGTCTGTATGAAAGTGTTCGCCGGCTGAATGAGGCGGGGCAAATTCTCACCCGTCAACTTACAACCGAGACAGTGTTACAAGAAGTTGTTGACCGGATTCATGAGGCAACATTTGCTGATCTGGTGATGCTCTATGAGTGTAAACCAGGTGAATATTCTCTTGAATTACCCCCGCATGTTACCGGCCAACTACTAGATCAGACAGCGTTTGAAGTAAATGACACCAGTGCAGTTACTATTCCATCGCTTATACTAAATCAAACCGGTCCAATCTTTGCTAAAGATAGTGTAGCTTTGTATAACGATCTTTACAATGAACTGGGCGGCTATGTACACGCCGAATCTGAGCGACTGCAACAGCGTGAACAAATTCGTTCCACTGCAGCATTACCTCTGCGCATAACTGATGAACTGATCGGTGTATTATTTATCCACTTTCGCCAAATTCAGCGCTTTGATGCACCCCAAAAGCATTTAATTGAGGGTTTAGCCCATTATGCTGCGATTGCGATCAAGAATTCTCGTCTTTTCAGTGCTATGGTAGTGCGCCGTGGCGATGAATTAGAGTTACTACGCACTGTTGACCGTACGATTAATAACACTCTCAACTTACAAGAAGTTTTACAGACTATTTTAGACCTGGCAGCGCAGCGTATTTCTGTAGATGGAGCTTCAATCTTATTGTATAATCCTCGTACGCAAGCATTAGATTTGCATGCTCCAATCGGTCGTCATGTTGAACTCAGCCAGGCATGGCGCTCAATTCCTCTGAATCAACAAAAGGGCATCACACGCTGGGTGTTTGAACATAAACAACCCGTGCGTGTTGCCAATGTCCAGACTGACCCCGCATGGCGCGATATCTACGTTGAAGTTTCTAAAGAGACCCGTTCAGAACTGGATGTGCCGCTCTTTGACGGCGATCAGGTTATTGGGGTGATTAACTTTGAGAGCACGCGCGAGAATGCCTTTAGCCAGGAGGATCAAGATTTTCTGGTGGTACTGGCGGGGCAGGCGGTGCTGGCCGTTAAGAACGCTCAGGCCTATGAACGGGAGAAACGCGTTGCTGAAGAGCGTCAGGCCCTGATCGAGATCAGTCAATTTCTCATAGCCGAACTGGACCGCAGCCGGGTGTTTGCCCTCATTCTGGATAAGGCGCTTGAGATTACCCATTCCCGCGTGGGAACGCTGATGATCTATGATCCGCGACAGAACGATTTGTGGATGGCGGCCGAACGGGGTGTTTTCCCAGAGCAAAAAGATGCGCGCCACAGTCTGGAGGAGGGGATTGTCGGTCTGGTAGCGCGCGAGCGACGCTTATGCAATGTGGCGGATGTTACCCAATTACCGTGGAGTGATGTGTATCTCGCCTATATTCCGCATATGCGTTCTGAGCTCGCTGTACCCATACTGGAAAACAATAACCTGCGCGGTGTAATTAATATTGAGAGTGATGAAGTTAATGCATTCGGTGACGGTGATGAACGCCTCCTGACGACACTGGCCGATCTGGCAGTGATTGCTCTACAAAATGCCGAGCAGTATGAGCGAGCCTACAAGGGCCACCAGCGCCTCAAAGCACTGCATGCCGTCAATCTCAAGATTATTGCGCAGTTAGATGATTATGACCAGGTGGTGCAGGCCATTCTCGCGCATGCGCTCCATTTAACCGGGGCTGAAACGGTTGGCCTGCACTGGTACAAAGATGGGAGGGTGACACAGATCGATCGGGCTCGTCTGGATCACCAGGGTCACTTCATACCGGTAGATCAACCGCCTGGCCCAACCGCTGCCATTCATCAACACAAACCGGGAATTATTGCCACCGTCGCTGAAACCGGCAAACCGTATGTGACCCTGAGTGATGCTCAGGATGATCCCTACTATACCGGTACACTCGAAACGCACAGTGAAGTCGCCGCTCCATTGTTAGCAGACGGTAAGCTCATCGCCGTGGTGAACCTGGAGAGCAGTCAACCATACGCATTTGACTCCCAGGTTGGGGAGGTGCTGGAACTGCTTGCAGGGCAGGCAGTAATCGCTATCCAGAATGCAGAGGCGTATGCGCGTGCGGAGAGGCGTTATCGTCGGTTTAGCCTGTTATATCAGGCGGGTCGTGAGTTAGGCGAGATTTCGGATCTTTCGCAGATTGATCAGGCCTATGCGATCGTAAGCCGGATCACCCAGGAACATGGGGATATTCAGGTCATTATTCGCCGTTATGATGCAGCTTCCCAGGAACTTGTTCTCGTTCACAGTGCCAATATTCAGGGGTATACGCCACCGGAACGCCAACCGCCCGATGATGGCCTGAACTGGCAGGTTGCCCGAACACGTCGCAAGATGGTCATACCCAATGTTGAGCCTGATAGTACAGCAGAGACAACTGAACCCTGGATGCGCTCGCGAGTGATGATTCCTATCAAGTCGAAGGAGGAACACTATTACGGCAATCTGGGCTTAAGTCATAGGCAAGCGAATTACTTTCGTGAAGGCGATCTTACGTTGTTTGAAGGACTGGCCCGGCAGTTAGCAATTACTATCTACCGCCTGGAAGCAGTGCAGGCACAGCGTGAAGCCGAACAGCAGGCGCGCGAGTTGGAGTTTATGAGTTCCATTGGACAGGCCGCCTTTGAACTGGCCCATCGCCTGGGTAACGAGTTAGGCCTGGTGCGCTCCTACATCAACAATGTCCGCCAGGAGTTAGATGCGCAGGGGATTGACCGTAGCCTGGTTGATAGCGACCTGGATAAAGTTGTACGAGACGTCAGCAATGTGCTGCAGTTGAGTCGGAACTTGAAAACAGCCCTTACCGGAGACCAGCGGGCAAGGCCGGTCATGCAGGAGAAGATCGTTATCCCGGTACAAAACATTTTGACCAGTGTTATACAGTCCGATACACTCATCCCGGAGAATGTAGAGTTACAGATTGACCAGATCAGTGAAAGATTACTGGTGCGGGTAATTCCAGGACAGATCGAAGATATTCTGCGTAATCTACTTGTCAATGCCGTTGCAGCGCTTGCGGGTAACGGTACAATTATTATACGTACACAGAGTATGGATAGCTATGTTAAGATTCAGGTTGAGGATAATGGACCAGGTATCACGCCAGAACGACAATCGCGTATTTTCGATCTCTTCTACTCAACAAGGGGAAGTTTTGGGTTTGGATTATGGAGTGCCCGTCGTAACGCACTTGTCAATGGAGGTGACTTAACAGTACAAAGCGAACCAGATTCAGGGACTATCTTTATATTAACACTACCAAGAGCAGAGAAACATCTGTAAGTTTATCGACAAAGCCTTACATACTGACTACTCTGATCCTGGTAGTGCAAAAGGCCACGTAGCACAATGGGTCAGTATGTTGAGCACCCACCCATAGCATCGGGAGGTAGGGTATGAGTAGACAGGGACGTATTCTGGTTGTAGATGATGAGGAACGCTGGCAGACGGTTCTTAGCAGTACGCTACGGCGCGGTGGATTCCATGTGGATGCAATCGCCACAACATCAGCGGCACGTACCCTGCTCCAGGAACACTTCTATCATTTGATAGTAATGGATATCCGCATGGAAGACACTGACTCGAATAATGTCGAAGGAATTGAGTTGCTCCGCGAATTGAATGAGCAGCGTCTGACCCAGGCCAGCAAAGTGATCATGCTCTCGGCATACGGCACCAAGGAGCAGATGCGCGAGGCATTTCGGCAATATAAAGTGGCCGATTTTCTCTCCAAAGATGATTTTGATAACCTTGACTTTCTGCGGCAGGTCCAGCAGATCTTTGCCCAGGATTTACAGATCAACCTCAATCTGACAATCCACTGGCAGGATATTGCGGGACCGGAGGAAGCAGTTCTTAATCTCAAAATAGATGAGCGTCGTGTTAAACGTGATACTCCAGTTCAGTCTCGCGTTGCTCATGAACTGGATGACTTACTCTGTCGTCTATTTTACCAGGCTGATAGTCTACTTGTACGACCACTAACTCCTGGTAACAGTGGTGTACATGTTCTAGCCGCCCAGCCATTTTTTAATACTGGAGGCGCACAAACTTTTGTTATCAAGTTCGGTGACGCAAACAAAATTGATTTGGAGTACCATAACTTTAAGAATTATGTTCAACCATTTATTGGTGGCGGTCGAAGTACAACGGTGCTTGACCAACGCCGTATAAGTAGTATCGGTGGAATTGTCTACTCCTTGCTAGGTGCAGCCGGTGATCGCCTCGATGATTTTGGTAGTTTTTACCAACATGCTGACCTGGCTGAGATTACCCAGGTGCTCGATCGGCTCTTTCGGGATACCTGTGGCGCATGGTATGCCAACCCTGGCCGGTTGCAACCATATAATCTCTCGGAGAGTTATCAAAACATACTTGAGTTCGATTTTGGTTCTGACCGGCTTGAGCAGATCCTTGCAGAGCGACTTAAGTCAGTTCAGGGCAAACAAAAACTCTACTTCACAGCCTTGCAGGACAACCGCCCATTCACCAATCCCATTCTGTCGGTGGCCGGCCAGCGGTTGGTACGACCGACCTATGTCTGTACCACGCACGGTGACTTCAATGATCAGAATATTCTGGTAGATACTACCCGGCATACCTGGCTGATCGATTTCCTCCGTACGGGGCCAGGCCATATCTTGCGTGATGTCGCCGAACTTGACTCAGTTGTGCGGTTTTATCTCCTCCACAAGGAAGAGGCAACCCTGAATGAGCGATTGGCAATGGAAGAGGCGTTGTGCAGTATTGAGCGTTTTAGCCAGGTAGACGCACTACCATCACGCTTTGCTACTGATAACCCGGCACTGGCAAAGGCCTATAACACGGTAGTTCACTTACGCACATTGGCGCACGGACTGGTTGCGCAGAATCCAAGTGATGATATAAGTGAGTATTATATCGCTCTGCTGTACTATGCTCTAAATATTATACGGTTTTCCTGGCTACCGGTAACTCAGCGGGAACATGCGTTGCTCTGTGCCAGCTTGCTGGCGGATCGTCTGGGATTGTGAGGCGACGGTGATCAATCTCCACATACTCATCATCGAAGACAGCCAGAACTGGCAAGAAATGTTGCCACGGATAGTATCCCGGATAGGCAATAATGTACATGTGGAAGTCGCATCAGCGTATGACGTTGCCCTCAACTACATTACGAATAAGACCTATGACCTGGCAATTGTGGATCTGGCGTTGCTCGGTACCCCGACCGATCCCGGCGATGCCGATCAATTGGGGATGGAACTGCTCCGCGAACTACGGAGCAGTTCCCGCAACCGGAGTTGTGGCCTGATCGTGCTCACGGGCTACCCGACCAGTACCGCCATACGCCAGGCGCTCCGCGACTATGCCGTCTATGACGTGATTGACAAAGGCGGCTTCGATGAAACGCAGTTTATCAGCATGGTTCGGGCCACAATTCTGGCGGCCTGTCGGCAGCGTGCCGCCGATAGAGCCGATGCACGCTATCGCCTGACGGTGACGATGAGCATGGAACATCTACTCGAAAGCCGGTTGACTGGTCCGGAGCGGCGCTCGGTTTACACGGCCCCCCATCCCACACCACTCGCCGTAGATGACCTGACGCAACGGGCGATGACCTTGAGCAGATTATTGCCAAAAGATGCGCAACAAAACACTATGAAGATCTGGTGGCCTACAGCGCAGGCAACCGGCAAAGCCATCTACCAGAATCTTGCCACTGAGCAGCATATCCTGGGTGATCTACTGGTGGCACGCGCACTGGCCCGACAGTCGAGCGAACTCTGGCTGGAATTTGCTGGTCCTCCCGTCAGTCTGGATATTCCGTTTGAACTGATGTGTGATGAGCAGGAATACCTGGGCCTCCAGCATATGTTAACGCGCCGGCTTGTGATGATGGGAGGAATCCAATCACGCAAACCCGAATCACTTCACATATTTATCGACAGATTGCAACAGCAGCGCGAAACTATTCGCATCTTGATTGTAGCCGATCCCTCACATTTCACTGTGCCACTGAACCACGCGTCTGATGCAACGCCGACATCTGACCATTACACGGCCTACGAGACCGGCCTGACCCAATTGCTGCTGCGCCTCGATCCAACCCAGACGCAGTACCAGGAAGCACTGGTCTATCAGCAGCGCCTGACTGAAAATCTGGAGAGGAGTAGAAGATATGGTGATAATGAAACAAACCGTACTGAACGGGCGCAGATCATTGATCAGTTGAATCAACTTGCCCTAACAACGTTGGGCGTGTCTTTTAACGAGATCTGCCGGGCACCCATATCACCGCCGGATCGGGGTACATCAGAACAACTGACCCAGGAGAATCTGCCCCCATCTCCCAGTGCGGCTACGCTCCTGGCGACAGCTATTAAAGCTGACCTTGAACGTATCGGCATTGCCAGCCAGGTAACCGTACTTGAGGGAGATGATGCCAACTTTGCGCAGGTCAGCAAAACATTGCATGATGGCGGTTATCATATCCTCCATTACGTTGGAGCCGATTATGAACGCGGCACAGCGACATCCGTGCGTGGAGTTGTCCTGCAGAGTGAGAATGGTCCCTACACCCTCACACCGACCGATCTGAGCCGCATGGTACGCAACACTGACCTGCGAATGATCTTCTTAAGTTGCTCGCTAGACACCCATCCCACCGGCGATGTGGGTGCGAGCGCTTTCCAGGATACACTGGAAGCACTGGCCCGGGCCGATATACCAGTAATCGTGAGCTACCGCTGGGGTATACCTGAGCCGGCAGCGGCACATCTGGCACAGCTATTCTACCGAGAGTTGTGGTACCGCTTCGATCCAGGGGAGGCACTGTTTCAGGCGCGACGCACTATTGGCATGGCAGCAGGAGGTAATAATTATGCCTGGGCCGCACCGGTGTTAGTGCTGCAACAGATGCCATAACCCGTCATTCCGCCTGTATCCCACCCTGCACCAGTTGTATCCCCACGCCGCGATGGGTAATCAGATGGCGCGGATTGCGCGCATCATCGCCCAGGGCATCGCGCAGTCTGCGCATAAGTGTATCGAGCCGTTGATCATTCACTTCAAGACAGTCTTCCGGGTAGAGTTCTCGCAAGATTGCTTCACGTTCACAAACGGCACCGGCATGGCGTGCAAGATAGGCCAGGAGCCCAAACTCAAGGGGGGCCAGCGAGCGTTCCAGGAGTTGGCCTTCGATCCAGACCTGCCGTTGCCGCAGGTCAACCACCACACCCGGAGCACCGTGTCCACTCTGGCGCAAGAGATATGCCGTGAAGAGAGGCGAAAAGAGCTGGGGAGGTTGGCCGATGATAATCTCCTTTAGCACTAACTCCTCCAGCATACTGTCGGCTCCCGATGGTACTGACTGTCCCAGCGCGATCTGCTGCAGCAACTGTTGCTCATCAATCGTAAGGTCATACCAGATTTTTGTACACTCCTCAACAATGAGGCGCAGGCAGACCAGGGTATCGGGCGTAAGATCCAGATTGACATCACTGCATGCTATGCCAAACAGTGCGCGTAACAAGCCTGGATGCTGTCCGCTCAACATCAGGATCGTCTGGCGGCGTGCATCGTCAATTGTGACGCCCCGCCGCTGCGCGAGCCGCTCCAACATCGACTGTGCATCTGAGACACTATACATACCCAGACCGTAGATATCCGACGAGAACAACTCCCAAAAGGCTTCAACGGCCTGGAGATCGCTCCGAAGCTGATGCAGTGGCTTGCGCATAAGAATCAGGTATACCAGGTAATACTTACATTGATCTCGTAGATTACGCAGGTTTAAAAAGAACTGTGCAGCCAGAGATTGCCAGAGATTCTCAAACTGATCAAAGCAGAAGACAATTTGCAATCCATGCTGCATGCAGAGCCGCGAACAGAACCGTTCAAGGTAGCGTAACGCCAGATGCGTACTCGGTTGAGCAACTAGTTTACGATGCAACTCATCAGCCCATGTGATAAGTTCAACCGGTAAAGCACGCTGCTCGGCCTCCATAATCAGTCGATGGATCATAAGTTCAGCGACAACATACTCATTGGGTAATTCACCAAAGACCAGGCTATGCGCGTCGATTAACACAACCACTGGATGATCATTCCCCCAGTATGCCATCTGAACATCGTGTCGTTGAAGAAAGCGCATAAGATTCGACTTACCGACTCCGCTGGTACCAACCAGAGCACAGCATTCACCTGCCTGTAGACTGGGCATGATGCGGGTTAATACCTCCGCCCGATATGCCAACGGCAGCGGCGCGTTGCGGGTACCCGTCATTTGTGTTCCTCCTTACACATCAAACCTGGTATTTTCAACCATCGCAATCAACCGGAACTACCCCTCACGGTCCCAGTGCTCGCGGATGCGCACAAATGGCCCGGCCGCAATCGACTGCTGATCCGCCGTGGCGCCCGCCAGCAGTTCCGCTTCCGTCACCCAGCGCAGATCCGCGTTGAGCGGTGGCAAGTCGATGTGGAACTGCACCGTGTAGGCTTGAAAGACCACCCGCGAGAGCAGGCCATAGGTCGGTGAGAGACGCTCCTCGGCAAAGGGTGGTCCCTGCTCCTGAAGAGTAACATCAACGCCCTCCGTCAGTGGCGGGCACGCCAACTCTTCGGCCAACTCGCGCAGCATCGTAACCCGCAACGTCTCATCACGTCCTTCAAAGCGGCCGCCCACCAGTTGCCAGCGGCGAGCAGCCGCATCCCAATGCAGCAGGTAGGCGCGCTCCCCGGACGGCAGCCGGGTCTCGATCAGCCCCACGGCGGCATGGATCTCGCGCACTGGTGCTGAGTCATGCTGTATGTCAAGCCTGCGTCGTTCTAGTGCGGCAAGGAGATCCACACCCGTGTTGAACGGATGCGCGGGTGCTGTCGCCACCCCTTCCTGCATCCAGTCGACGATCAACGGCTGGCCGCTATCCAGCAGAGTCAGCAGCATGCGCAGGAAAAAGCCCGCCTGGATTGACGGCACCCGCACTCCTCGCCCGGACGCATCAGGTATCACCACACCGACATAGCCGAGCAGATCGGTGAGCGCACGAAGATACCCCCTGGACGTGTCGTCATGCGCCAGGGTCGCCGGATCGAGTGCAGAGCCGGGATAGCCCGTTTCAGTCGGAGCTACCGCAATCAGCCGTTCGAGGATGGTACGCAGGAGCGGCTGGTACTCTGGTGAAATCAGTGGTTGGGTCATGATTTTGTTTTCCTTATTTACAGGAGTGGAGGCTTCCGCCCTGCTGGAGGCGATATCCCCCGCCAAACGCGGGATCCATCTGATACATGTCGGCATTGGCCGTTTCGCGGTTTTCGCTCATGTCGTGGTGTTCGTGGTCCAAACTCCCACTGCTCCATGCTGCTGCAGGCGAGTCGGGCCATTACCGGGCGCAAACGCCCAGTTTACAGACCTACCGCGTAATGCGTATCATTTACACGCGTTACGCGGTTGCTCACCCAAAAGAAAATGTCGCCTCCGGCAGGGCGGAAGCAAACAGATCTTTTTCCCAAAAAATTCACAACGTGAATTTTTTGGGAAAAAGAAAAAAGCGTACCATGCTGCCGCAGGCGAGTCGGGCCATTACCGGGCGCAAACGCCCAGTTTACAGACCTACCGCGTAACGCATATCATTTACCGCAGTGCGGACCCCAACCGGCGTATTCTGTCGGTTGGGGTCCGCACCATATTTGTTTGCGGTCAGTACGATTATAAACTTCCCAGCGAGAGTATGCGCAGTGCTACAATGACCAGAACACCCAGAACCAGTAGCAGCAGACATCCGGAACCACCACGGGCGGGAGCCGCCGGTTGTACATAAATAATCTGCGGAGGCTCAGGCTGTGTAAAGGAGCGCAGCATTGCTATAATCCCAAAAAAGACCATGCCGATGAGGATGAACACTTCCATAGCTGTAACCTCCTGATTCTACGGTATCTTATGGTTTACACCGATATAGATGGGAGTAGGTCTTTTGTTGTTGATTACAGCATACTATGCCACGACGATATGAACCTGTGCATCAGCTATCAGTCAGGTGTCATCGTCCTGTCAGCAACCTCACATCTTACTTACAGGAGTTACGTGGTCGCTGACCTGAAAGACAATTCCGCCTCCGGCAGGGTGGAAGAACCCAGATCTTTTTCACGAAATGTTGGCTCTTCGAGCCAACATCTCGTGAAAAAGATAGATCAAGTACCATGCTGCCGCAGGCGATTCTGCCGTTCACCGGATGAAACGCCCGGTTTGATGAACCACCGCGTAACTCGTGTAAATGAGCGAAAAACGCGAAATTCCATGCCAACTGCGTACGTCGTGCGGTTTTTAACCCGCGCACGCCAGCAGCCGGAACAAACAAAAGATCTGATCCTTCTTTTCACACTATTGCTATTTTAATGATACAATCCGGGTGCCGACAGACGGTTGCATATCAGCGGAATGGATATCATACTCCGATAGAGCCGTTTGTAAAACTGTACGAACGCCGTGTGACAGCTTTTATATGTTCCAACAGTTGACGATTGGGCCTGTGACGTTGTACACTAACTCTGATAGCTCTATCAGGTCTTTGTCAGCCTCTTGTCAGACTCTTCAATGGCGAGTAGCGTCTGGCTGATGATCAGCGCCGATCTGGAACCACGGAAGGAGCCCGTAACGATGGATAGCGTACGTAGATGGATGAGCAGCCCGGCAATTGTTGCTCCGGAGACGATGGTGTTACCGGAAGCCCGTCAACTGATGCAGGAGCGTCACATTCGGCGGCTACCTGTGGTGGACGCCGATGAACGGTTGATCGGAATCGTATCGCAGGGGGATATTAACAGAATCTCCGACTCGCACGTAACCGATGTGCGTGAATATAATCAGCGTTACCGCGTAAGTGACCTGCCCATCAGCGAGATTATGACGCATGATCCGGTAACGGTCACGCCGGATACCCAGATTATGGAGGTAGCGCAACTGCTGCTGCAGCATAAAATTGGTGGCGTTCCGGTTGTCACCAGTGGCCGGGTTGTCGGGGTTATTACCGAGAGTGATCTGTTCCGGATGATTATCACGATTGAGGAGGCCGTCCAGCCGGCGGTCGGCGTGGCCCGCCCGATTGAGCTCGAACGGCTGCCGCGTGGCCTGCGCCAACGGGTGCGGCTCTAACGCGTACAACGAACTGTTTACGCACATAGACGCGGGGCGGAGGAAATATGCATCCTCCGCCCCGCGTTGTTGTATCCATCGCCATTAGCCAGTAGAAATGCACCGCCGGCTAATCTGCCGTCTGGTTGTACCTGTGGTTACGCCGCCAGGGCCGGTTCACGCACTGCTTTTCCCACCGGTTCTCCCACGGCTTCGTTCACCTTATTCCAACGAGCAATGAGCGGCTTGCGGTGCTGCTCCATCCACTCCGACAGCATCTGCCCCTGATCCAGCACCGACTGGTGATAGTCAGGAGCACCTTCGGGCGTCGAAATCACGCGCCCCAACTCGCCCTGCAGCCACAACAACTCGACCATCGCCGGCAGCGCCGTAATCTCTCCCGGCGTCAGCGGGGCAACCTCGGCGTAGGCAGCCAGAAAACGTGTAGACTGCTCCTCGTCCAGCGGTCCCTGGAACAACCCCCACATCATCTTGCCACTCTTATCGGTCGCCGTTGCAAACGCCACCAGTGCGTCGGCAATATCGACCAGGCGGGCATCCCAGGTAGTCTGGTCAAAATCCAGCAGCGCCAGCACTTCATCATTGGCGAAGAGGATATTGTCACGGTGAATATCGCCATGGATAACGCAGTGCGGCAGGCTGGTATAGACTTTTTCGGACAGCGTCTGGCGCAACTGGGCAGTACGTCCCGAGTACCAGGAAAGCGGCACATAGAGTTCGCCCATAATGTCGCGTACCAGCAATGTCTCGATCAACGCCATCGCATTCATCGGGCTGTAGCGCGCGGTTGGCTCTTCCAGCGGTGGCGGCATATCCTGGACGATCTGATGATAGTGTGCCAGCGTCTTGCCGACACTCGCCAGTTGCTGCGGTCGCTGCGGGGCGTAGTCCGTCCCCTGAACAAAAGTCAGGATCTCGTGCAGCCGGCCATCAAGCCGGAGTAGTGTTTCGCCGTCACAGGTTGGCACCAGCGCGGGTGTCGGAAAGCCATTCGCAACCAGCCGGTTGATCAAGGCATGGCGGTAGAGATGCGCCGCCTCACTCAACCGGCGATGATTGCGCCGGACCACAAACCGTCCGGCGCTGGTGTTGATAAACGCCGTCTCGTTCACAAATCCCCGATATGCCTGGGTGACACCATAGAGTTCACCCAGATCATAGAATGTTAATATCTGTTCGATGTCTATTAAAGTAAGCAACGTTGGTCACCTTTAGATATAGTGACAAACCGCGTATTCAATACAACGCAGTGCTGGTTGGTAGCCGTACACGACTGTCACTAATCGCTATGAGCCCGCCGCCGCCACACAGCTTCTTTGCTGAGTTCGTCTACCGTGACAACTGGTTGTGCCGTGTGGTGGTGTATCAAGAAACAACATTGTAGACGCGAACGGATATTTCTCGTGTGAGTGGTCAACCGGGTGACCTGCTCCAGCGTGTGTTGTGCGTGTATAACTCCGACCATTTCTCCCGGATGTGCTCTGGAATGTGGGTTGCGTTGTGCTGACAGGATATTGTCATCGTCGAATCTGACACGACTGTCATTCTTTTTCCGTTCGCAGTGGCGACATTGAGCTATCGTGTGTGTATAAGTCTTGTTAGTGAAGAATGACACAATACCAGTCTCTCCATGGTAGTTACGTCGGAGTTACAGTATCTGCGATCCCGCTGTCGTATTATATCCAAAAAGTACTTGATGTCACCTGGTATCTGACGACAATGCGGCAATTCAGTGTTGCCGAATGATAACGCCGTGTAGTCTTCCCTTTCCACCGCTGATAAGAGTGGCTCGTTATACTAAAAAGTGATGACAACCAGTGTTTGTGAATGTTTTAGATCTTCTTCTCTACTACAACGTCCTGACATGTCAGACCGGGAAGGCGATGAATATTTTGTGGAGGAAACAGGATTATGGCACGTGTACGCGCAACCATTGACGGCAATGAGGCTGCAGCGCGCGTTGCTCACAGCTTGAGTGAGGTAATCGCAATCTATCCGATTACTCCCTCGACCCCGATGGGCGAACTGGCGGATGCCTGGTCGGCTGTCGGCGGGAAAAATATTTGGGGTACGGTTCCATCCGTGGTTGAGATGCAGTCCGAGGGTGGCGCGGCCGGTGCGGTGCATGGCGCGCTCCAGACGGGAGCCCTGACCACGACGTTTACGGCCTCGCAAGGGCTGCTTCTGATGATTCCCAATATGTATAAGATCGCGGGTGAGCTGACCTCCGCTGTGCTGCATGTTGCTGCACGGTCGCTGGCGGCGCAGGGACTCTCGATTTTTGGGGACCATTCCGACGTGATGTCGGTGCGTTCGACGGGCTTTGCGCTGCTGGCCTCGGCTTCCGTCCAGGAGGCGCAAGACATGGCATTGATTGCCCATGCTGCAACATTGGCCTCCCGCATTCCGTTTATTCACTTCTTCGATGGATTCCGGACCTCACACGAGATTAACAAGATTGAGCAACTCGACGACGATGACCTGCGGGCAATGATCGATAATGACCTGGTGCGGGCCCACCGCCGGCGCGGGCTCTCGCCGGATCATCCCTTTATCCGGGGCACCGCACAGAACCCCGATGTCTACTTCCAGGCCCGCGAGACGGTGAATCCCTTCTACCTGGCCTGCCCGAATATCGTACAGCAGGCAATGGATAAATTTGCCTCCATCGTCGGGCGGCAGTACCATCTGTTTGACTATACCGGCGCGGAGGATGCCGAGCGGGTGATTGTGATTATGGGCTCCGGCGCGGAGACGGCCCAGGAGACAGCCCAGTATCTATCCGAGCACGGCGAGAAGGTCGGCGTCGTTACGGTGCGGCTCTATCGGCCATTTGCCGTTGAGGAGTTCCTGCAGACCCTGCCGGCCGGCGTGCAGAAGATTGCCGTGCTGGACCGCACGAAGGAGCCGGGCAGCGCAGGCGAGCCGCTCTACCAGGATGTATTGACGGCCGTTCTGGAAGGTATAACCCAGGAGACTGCGCCCTTCTCCAGCATTCCCCGCATCTTTGGGGGGCGCTATGGCCTCTCCTCGAAAGACTTTACGCCCGCAATGGTCAAAGGTGTCTTTGACGAACTGAGCAAGAATAAGCCCAAGAATCACTTCACCATTGGCATTACCGACGATGTGACGCACACCAGCCTGGACTTCGATCCCGATTTCTCTGTTTCGCGCAAAGAAACCGTCCGCTGTGTCTTCTGGGGGCTCGGTTCGGACGGCACGGTAGGTGCCAACAAGAACTCGATCAAGATTATCGGTGAGGAGACCGAGAATAACGCGCAGGGCTACTTCGAGTATGATTCCAAGAAATCCGGCTCGGTGACGATCTCACATCTGCGCTTCGGCCCCGCACCAATCCGCGCTCCTTACCTGATCACCCACGCCAACTTTGTCGCCTGCCACCAGTTTACCTTCCTGGAGCGCTTTGATGTGCTCAAGGAGGCTATGCCTGGCTCGATCTTCCTGCTCAACAGCATCTACGGGCCGGATACGGTCTGGGATCATCTGCCGCGCGAGGTGCAGGTCAATATTATTGAGAAGAAACTGCACTTCTACATCATTGATGCCTCCGAGGTGGCCCAGAAGACCGGCATGGGCGGGCGGATTAACACGGTGATGCAGACCTGCTTCTTTGCTATCAGCGGGGTGTTGCCCCGCGATCAGGCGATTGCCAAGATCAAAGAGACGATCAAGAAGACCTACGGTAAGCGTGGTGATGCGGTGGTCCGCCAGAACTTTATGGCGGTCGATGAGACCCTGGCGCATCTACACGAGGTTACGGTACCGGGGCAGGCCAACAGTTCGTTGCCCCGGCGGGCACCGATCCCGGCGGAAGCGCCCGACTTTGTGCGCAATGTGCTGGGCAAGATGATTTCCCGCGACGGCGATGCCCTGCCGGTTAGTATGCTGCCGATTGACGGTACCTATCCCTCCGGGACAACCCGCTGGGAGAAGCGCAACATCGCGCTGGAGATGCCGGCATGGGAACCGGATCTCTGTATCCAGTGCGGCAAATGTTCTTTCGTCTGCCCGCACGCCGTGATCCGGCCCAAGGTCTACGAAGAGGCAGCGCTGGAGAATGCACCACCAGAGTTCAAGAGCGCCAAAGGCCGCGCGAAAGAGTTCCGCGAACTGCGCTACACCATCCAGGTGGCCCCCGAGGACTGCACCGGCTGTAGTCTCTGTGTAGAGGTCTGCCCGGCCAAGGATAAGAGCCAGGTGGGGCGCAAAGCCATCAACATGGTGCCGCAACCCCCCCTCCGGGAGCAGGAGCGGGCCAACTGGGACTTCTTCCTCTCCCTGCCGGAAGTGGATCGCTCGCAGTTTAACCTGGGAACGGTGCGCAACTCGCAACTGATCACGCCGCTGTTCGAGTTCTCCGGAGCCTGTGCGGGCTGTGGTGAAACGCCCTACATCAAGCTGGTTTCGCAGCTCTATGGCGACCGCGCACTGATTGCCAATGCCACCGGCTGCTCCTCGATCTATGGCGGCAACCTGCCCACAACACCGTGGACCTTCAACAAGGAGGGGCGCGGCCCGGCATGGTCTAACTCGCTGTTCGAGGACAACGCCGAGTTTGGGATGGGTATGCGCATGACTATTGACAAGCAGGCCGAGTATGCGCGTGAGTTGCTGCCCCTGTTTGCCGACAAGGTCGGCGAAGATCTGGTTGGGGCAATCCTGAATGCCGATCAGATAGACGATGCCGGGATCAATGCCCAGCGCGAACGGGTTGCCCTGCTCAAGCAACGGCTGGCCGACAGCAACGATACCAGAGCGCGCGATCTCTTCAGCCTGGCGGATGTGCTGGTTAAGAAGAGCGTCTGGATCATCGGCGGTGACGGCTGGGCCTACGATATCGGCTACGGTGGGCTGGATCATGTGCTGACCTCCGGGCGCAATGTCAATGTGCTGGTGCTCGATACCGAGGTCTACTCCAACACGGGGGGGCAGGCATCGAAATCTACCCCGATGGCAGCAGTTGCCAAGTTTGCGGCACGCGGCAAAGGCACACCCAAGAAAGACCTGGGCATGATTGCCATATCCTACGGCTATGTCTATGTGGCCCGGGTGGCGATGGGCTACAGCGATGTGCAGACCTTGCAGGCCATCCGCGAAGCGGAAGCCTTTGACGGCCCCTCGCTGATTATTGCCTACAGCCACTGCATTGCCCACGGCATTAACATGCGCAAGGCGCTGGATCAGCAAAAGCTGGCGGTGCAAACCGGTCATTGGACGCTGTACCGCTACAACCCGACGCTGATCGAGCGCGGCAAGAATCCGCTCAACCTCGACTCGAAGGAGCCGACAGTGCCGCTCGACAAGTATGCCTACAACGAGACCCGCTACCGTATGCTGTTGCAAAGTGATGAAGAACGCGCCGAAGAGTTAATGCGGCAGGCACAGGCCAATGTCCGCGCAAATTGGGATCAGTACCGCCATCTGCTGGATGTACTGGAGCCGGAGAAGTAAGTAGATAGGAGTGACAGGCAACAGGTAACGGGTAGCAGGCGACAGACTTATCGTCCCTGTTTCCTGTTTCCTGTTTCCTGTTTCCTGACATATCACGTTCAATGACGTGCGTGAAGGAGAAACTGCATATGCCTGACCTGTCAACAAAATATCTGGGACTGGAACTGAAAAACCCCATCGTCGCCTCATCCTCGCCCCTCTCGAAGAAGGCCGACAGCGCGCGCCGCCTGGAAGAGGCCGGGGTGGCGGCGATTGTGATGCACTCGCTCTTTGAGGAGCAGATTATCCACGAGAGCCTGGAACTGGACTACTACCTGACGCGCGGAACGGATCACTACGCCGAGGCGCTCTCCTATCTGCCGGATATTGGCACCTACAGCATTGGCCCGGAAGCCTATGTCGATAACCTGCACCAGATCAAAGAGGCGGTTAATATTCCGATCATCGGGAGCCTGAACGGGGTTTCGACCGGGGGCTGGATCGAATATGCCAAAAAGATCGAAGAGGCGGGCGCGGATGCGCTGGAACTCAACATCTACTATCTGCCGAACGATCCGGAACTGACCAGTGCGCAGATCGAAGATGCCGATGTCACCCTGGTGCGCGATATCAAGACCCAGGTCAACATTCCGGTGGGCGTCAAACTTAGCCCCTACTACACCGCGCTGCCTAACTTGATCCGGCGCATGGTCGAAGCCGGGGCGGATGGCTTTGTGTTATTCAACCGTTTTTATCAGCCTGATTTTGACCTGGAAAGCCTGGAGGTTGTGCCGCATCTGGTGCTGAGTAACTCGGACGAGATGCGCCTGCCGCTGCGCTGGATTGCCATGCTCTACGATCAGGTGGAGGCTGATTTTGCCCTGACCAGCGGTATCCACACCCACGAGGATATTCTCAAGTCAATGATGGCCGGGGCCAGCGTAACCATGATGACCTCGGAACTGTTGCGCAATGGTCCCAAACGTGTCACCCAGCTGCTGGAGGATCTTATCTACTGGATGGAAGACCATGAGTATGAGTCGATCACCCAGATGAAGGGCAGCATGAGCCGGCGCGCTGTCGCGGAACCCGCCGCCTTCGAGCGCGCCAACTACATCAAGGTGCTGACCTCGTTCGACGAGCGCTCGATCTTCTCGCGCGGCGCGATGTCAACCAAGTCGGGGGTAGTCTCCTCGGACGAGGATTCCTTCTGGCGGGAACCCTAAGCCACAGGCGTTATCCGATCCTACGGGAATAGGTCTGTGTAACTCGTATGTGTACCATGAGTTACACGGGTGCAAACCCGGAAAGAACTTTTCCGCCCTGCCGGAGGCAAAACCGATGTTCGGTTTCGGCACGCGGACGGAACAGTCCGCACCGCGTAATGCGCGTACGTGATCGAACGCAAATCAATATCGCAGTCTAGCCCGCGAGATCAATCTCCATCGCCAATTCGGGCTTCTACACGAAACGACATGTGATACGCTTCTTGTAGCTATATGCCGTGATAGGCATCCGTGACGACGTGAGGTTGCTCCAGTCCTGACTGGATTGCGGGCAGAGCCTTGTATGTCGCACGGATGCCTTTTTTTGGGTCACCGCATCCATCGTCGGATCAGGCCGGATGCATAGCAGAACAGCGACACGCTGAAGTGTCAGGAGAAAGCAATGTCGGTACCCGCAGCAAAAAAACGCAAACTTCCCCTTCCGTCTGATGATCGCCGCTGGCGGTTAGTCGGCGCAACGATGCGCCGCCATGGGTATCGCCCCAGCGCGCTGATCGAAACCCTGCATACCGTGCAGGAGTCGTTCGGCTATGTTGATAACGATGCCCTGCGCTTCGTCGCAAATGGGTTACATGTCCCCCTCAGTCGCGCCTATGGCGTGGCGACGTTTTACCACTTCTTCTCATTCAAACCGCCAGGGAAACACACATGCGCTATCTGCCTGGGAACCGCCTGCTACATCAAAGGTGGCCCGGATAACCTGAAGGCACTCGAAGAAACGTTTCAGGTGCAGGCCGGTGAGACAACCGCCGATGGTCAACTCTCGCTGCTAACGGCCCGCTGCCTGGGAGCCTGTGGCCTGGCCCCGGCTGCCGTTCTGGATGGTGAAATGGTCGGACGGCTGGATCGGACGGAGATCCGGCAGAGAGTCGAAAGGTTGCTCAACGATGACGCCTGAAGAACTTTATGAAATTGCCACAGTCGAGCGCGAAACCACTCAGCAGTTTCAGCATCGTGTGACGGTCTGTGTTGGAACCGGCTGCCACTCAGCGCATAGCGAAGAGGTCAAAACCGCGCTGGAACAAGAAGTCAGCCGCCAGGGGCTGGAAAACCGGTGCCAGATCAAGGGCGTGGGTTGCCGCGGTCTCTGTGCCTCCGGCCCGATGGTGGAAGTTGACACCGCCGCACGCCTCTACCAGGGCGTTACTCCCGAAGACGCGGTCGAGATTGTCGAAAACCTGGACACCGGCTCCGTGCCACGCCTGGAATGCCCGACTGACCTGCCCTTCTTTACGCGCCAGACGAAGATCGTCCTGGAGCATGCCGGGCAGATCGATCCCGAACGGATCGAGGACTACATCGTCGTGGGTGGTTATAACGCGCTGCTCAAAACACTGACCGAGATGACCCCGGCGGAGGTGATCGAGCAGATTACCGCCAGCGGGCTGCGCGGACGGGGCGGCGGCGGCTATCCCACCGGCCTGAAGTGGCGCACGGTGGCGATTGCCGACGGCACCCAGAAGTATATCATCTGCAATGGCGATGAGGGCGACCCCGGTGCATTTATGGACCGCAGCATCCTGGAGAGCGACCCGCACCGCATCCTGGAAGGCATGGCGATTGCTGCCTACGCCGTCGGAGCGAGTGAGGGTTACATCTATGTGCGCGCCGAATATCCCCTGGCGATCAAGCGGCTGCGGGCAGCGATTATCCAGGCCGAGCGCAATGGGCTGCTGGGCAAGAATATCTTTGGCACACCGTTTAGCTTCCATGTGGAAATTCGCCTGGGTGCGGGCGCATTTGTGTGTGGTGAAGAAACCGCGCTGATTGCCTCAATCGAAGGCCGACGCGGAACGCCGCGGCCCCGTCCACCCTACCCGGCCGAGTTTGGCCTGTGGGGATGCCCCACGCTGATCAACAACGTGGAAACGTTTGCCAATATCGTTCCAATCATTCGCAACGGCGGGGCATGGTTTGCCGAAATCGGCACCGAGAACAGCAAGGGCACGAAGGTATTTGCGCTGACGGGGCGGGTCAACCATACCGGCCTGATCGAAGTGCCGATGGGCATTACCCTGCGCGAGATAGTCTTCGACATTGGCGGCGGTATTCCTGATGGGCGCAAGTTCAAAGCGGTGCAGACCGGCGGACCCTCGGGTGGGTGTATCCCCGAAGAATACCTGGATATGACCGTTGACTATGCATCGCTGGCGCAGGTCGGCTCGATCATGGGCTCCGGCGGGATGATCATCATGGACGAGACCTCCAATATGGTTGATGTTGCCCGCTACTTCATGGAGTTCTGCATGACCGAGTCCTGCGGCAAATGCATTCCCTGCCGGGTGGGTACGGTTGAGATGCACGAGTTGCTCTGCCGGATCGCGGCGGGGCAGGCCACTCCCCGCGACATGGAGTTACTGGAGGAGTTGTGCGACCTGGTGAAACAGACCAGTCTGTGCGGTCTTGGTCAGTCCTCCCCGAATCCGGTGTTGAGTACGCTACGTTACTTCCGCAATGAGTATACGGACCAGCTTGCGGTGAAACCAGGCGAATAATCCGGCTGCAATGTCGCAGCGGATAAGGAGATAGATCAATGGCACCTCCTACACGGATAAAAACCCTCAAAATCGATGATCGTGATGTCGGCGCGCGTCAGGATGAGACGATCCTGGAAGCGGCGGCGGATGTCGGCATCACCATTCCCACCCTCTGCCGGTTGGATGGCCTCTCCAATGTGGGAGCCTGTCGCCTCTGCCTGGTTGAAGTCAAAGGTTCATCCCGGCTCTATCCGGCGTGTGTGACGCGCGTCGAGGAGGGGATGGAAGTTCTGACAAATACCGAGCGGCTGGCAAACTACCGGCGCATGATCCTGGAACTGCTCTTTGCCGAGCGCAATCATATCTGCGCGGTGTGTGTTTCCAACGGGCATTGCGAACTGCAGACGCTGGCGCAGGATCTGGGCATGACCCATGTGCATTTCCCCTATCGCCACCCGCACATGGTGGTGGATGCCTCGCACGAGCGGTTTGTGATCGATCATAACCGCTGTGTATTATGTGCTCGCTGCGTCCGCGTGTGTGACGAATTCGAAGGCGCGCACACCTGGGATATCATGGGGCGCGGCATGGATGCGCGGGTCATTA
The DNA here is from genome assembly GCA_034436755.1 of Chloroflexaceae bacterium. Classification (GTDB taxonomy): domain Bacteria; phylum Chloroflexota; class Chloroflexia; order Chloroflexales; family Chloroflexaceae; genus CAKZQX01. Next base: position 32,848 of record DAOTVB010000113.1, read on the forward strand.
CCGATCTCAGTCAGCCCTGGGGCACCTCGGATACCTGCACCAGTTGCGGGAAGTGCGTCCACGTTTGCCCCACCGGGGCGCTGTTCGAGAAGGGCAAATCGGTGGCCGAGATGCTGAAGAAGCGCCAGTTTCTACCCTACCTGAAACTGATGCGGGAGGAACGATCATGACGAAGGTAACACTTGCGACCGTCTGGCTGGATGGATGTTCCGGGTGCCATATGTCGTTCCTGGATATGGACGAGCGGCTGCTGGATCTGATGGAGCATGCGGAACTGGTCTACAGCCCGCTGGTCGATCTGAAAACGTTTCCCGATATGGTTGATGTGACGCTGGTGGAGGGCGCGGTCAGCAGCGAAGAAGATCTGGCGAAGATCCGCAAGGTGCGCGAACATACCCGCATCCTGGTCTCGCTGGGTGATTGCGCGGTGACGGGGAATGTGCCCGCCATGCGCAATCTCTTCGGCGTAGCGGCAATTACGGAGCGGGCCTACCAGGAGAATGTCGATCTGCATCCGCAGGTGCCGCGCGAGGTTATCCCGGCGCTGCTGCCGCACTGCTGCCCAGTCCACGAGGTGGTCAATGTGGATGTCTTTGTGCCGGGATGTCCACCGGCTGCCGATACGATCTTTTTTATTGTGAGTGAACTGGTTGCCGGACGCCGGCCTGATCTCAGCGGCCGGACACGGTTTGGAGCATAGGGAGGCGTTATGGCACAACAAATAATGATTGATCCTGTGACCCGCGTCGAGGGTCACGCCAAAGTCTCGATTCACCTGGATGATAACGGCGTGGTGGACGATGCACACCTGCATATCACCCAGTTTCGCGGATTTGAGAAGCTCTGCGAGGGCCGGCCCTTCTACGAGATGCCTTCGCTGATGGCGCGCGTCTGTGGCATCTGCCCGGTCAGCCATCTGGTAGCCTCGGCCAAGGCCTGCGATGCAATTCTGGCGGTGCGTATTCCGGAACCGGCAGCCAAACTGCGGCAGGTTATGAACCTGGCCCAGATTATCCAGTCACATGCGTTGAGCTTTTTCCACCTGGGCTCGCCCGACCTGCTGCTGGGGATGGACAGCGACCCGGCGCAGCGTAATCTCTTCGGCGTGCTGCAGCAGTACCCGGAGCGGGCGCGTGACGGCATTCGTTTGCGGCAGTTTGGGCAGCAGATCATCGAATTGCTGGGGGGCAAACGCATTCACCCGGCCTGGATCGTTCCCGGCGGCGTCAATGAGCCACTGAGCGAAGAACGGCGCGATCAGATCCTGGCAGCCACCCCGGAGGCGCTGCAGATTGTGCAGCGCACCCTGGACTGGTTTAAACGCGGGTTGGATCAGTTCCGCGAAGAGATCCAGAGCTTTGCCAATTTTCCCTCGCTCTTTATGGGCCTGGTGAATGATAGCGGCGGGCTGGAGTTATACGATGGTCAGATCCGCATTGTCGATGCCACCGGGCATATCGTGGCCGACCGGCTCGATCCAACCGCCTATCAGGAGTATATCGCCGAGGCGGTCGAACCCTGGACCTATCTCAAGTATCCTTATTACCGACAGGTAGGCTACCCGGAAGGCATCTATCGGGTGGGACCGCTGGCCCGGCTGAACATCGCCGACCATTGCGGCACACCGCTGGCCGATCAGGAGTGGGCCGAGTTTCGCTCACTCCAGCGGGGTGCGGTGCTCAGCTCATTCTACTACCACTATGCCCGTCTGATCGAAGTGCTCTACAGCATTGAGCAGATCGAACACCTGCTGCATGCCCCCGACATTCTGAGCGAGCATGTGCGGGCGTCGGCGGGGCCGAATAATACCGAGGGCATCGGGGTTTCGGAAGCGCCACGCGGGACGCTCTTCCACCACTACAAGATCGACCCGCAGGGGCTGATTGTCTGGGCCAACCTGATTATCGCCACCGGGCATAACAATATTGCCATGGACCGGGGCTTGCTCCAGGTGGCCCGCCACTTTATTAATGGCGAGCAGATCAGCGAGGGCGCGCTGAACCGGGTTGAGGCGGTTATCCGCGCCTTTGACCCATGCTTTAGCTGCTCAACCCATGCGCTGGGGCAGATGCCGTTGCAGGTACAACTGCTTGGGCCGAACGGCGCGCTGCTCGACGAAGCGCATCGCGGGGCGTGATCGAATGCGCTGGTAGAGACGCGCCATGAACGTTGAACATGAATTCTGGACATTGCTCCAGGAATCCCGGCTGAAGAACGTTAAGAAATAGTCCGGATATGAATGACCAGGAGTCCCGACTTTCGTCGGTGGGATGCCTGCCGGGACCGCGGCATCCTGCTGGGAACGCCTGATCCGGCTGAAGCCGGGACTCCTGATAAGTGCCATATCCGAACTTTTTTCAACGTTTATCGGCGCATCTCTACAAACGAGTAGTCGGGGAGGACGGCATGCGCAGCTTACTCATTATTGGCTATGGCAATCCGCTACGCGGTGATGACGGGGTCGGGTGGCATGCCGCGCATAAACTGGCCCGAGCGATCTGCGCGCCGCATGTGCGCGTGCTGGCCTGCCATCAGTTAACCCTGGATCTGGCCGAGCCGATCAGCCAGGCCGATGCGGTTATTTTTATTGATGCCTGCGCGCCAGGGACATGCACAACAGGAACCATCCCCACCTCCACCCAGCATTTGCCCGACGGCGACCGGCTCTTCCTCCAGCCGGTGCATCCCGATCCGGCCACACCCGGCATCTCCTCGCACCACCTTACTCCGGCCGCCCTGCTGACCAGCACCCACGTTTTGTATGGCACCTGCCCGGCGGCAGTGCAGTTCGGCATTATTGGGGCCACCTTCGACTATACCGAGGCGCTGTCAGCGGATGTAGCCGCCTGCATTCCCCGCCTGGTTGCGCATATTCAGCGCATTCTCCAGATGATGCAGCAACCGGACTTCTCCATTGTTACCTATAAATGACACAATTTACGCAGTGGGCATCCAAACTGGACGTTTCACCCGATGGGAACTCGATTCGCCTGCGGCAGCATGGTCCATGCTGTTTCTGTTTGATGAAAATTTTGCACCAGGTGCAAAATTTTCATCAAACAGAAGGTTTCTTCCGCCCTGCCGGCGGCGAAAGTTCCCCACGCCTGGAGAACCGCATAACTCCGGGAGGATGAATGTCACAAAGCGCGGCAGCATCGCTGTCGCAGTTCCAGGCGGCGTAAGCATAGGCAGGCGATTTGGTACTGGTAGATCGCGCCCTGATGTGGTAAAGTTATAAGTGCGAACGTTACAGGAGTGACAGAGCAGCAGGTCGTGTAACCTGTACACTTGACAGGCAATTACCGGGACTCTCGGACCTGGTTAAACCGTTTCATGCCAATGAGATCGAGCTATGAGGCAACTATGACCGATGCGCAAAATAGGCAACCAATTCGGGTGCTCGTTGTGGATGATCACCCGATGATTCTGGAGGGAACACAGGCGTTACTCAGACGTAGCCCCAACATCGAAGTGGTTGGCGCGGCCACGTCGGGCAAAGAGGCGGTCCAGATGGTTGAGGAACTTCAGCCCGAGGTGCTGCTGCTTGATGTGCGCCTCCCGGATATGAACGGCGTCGAGGTTGCGCACGCGGTACGAACAACATTTCCCGATGTGGCCGTGCTGGTGCTGACGGGCTATGACGACACCGGGATGCTCCGCTCGATGCTGCAACTCGGTGTACCCGGCTACCTGCGCAAGACGGCCACCGGGGATGAGCTTATCGCAGCAGTTGAGGCAGTTGCTGCCGGGCAGAAGGTGCTGGAAGCAGAACTGCTGCAGATTGGCCTGGCGAGTGTGGAGCAGTCCTTTACTGAGCGGGAAATCTCCGTACTTCGGTTAGCCGCCACCGGGATGCGCAATGCCGAGATTGCCGACCAGTTAGAAGTATCGGTTAAAACCGTCGAGTTCCATATGCGCCATGTGCTGGCAAAACTGGGGGTACGCTCCCGCACCGAGGCGACGGGGACAGCGGTACAGCGCGGGATTATCTCACTGGACGACGAGGGAAATGTTATCTAAACGGGGCTATTCGTCCGGTGTTGCTATTGCCGCTTTAAAACAGCCCTGAATATGATCATTCACCATCCCGATGCTCTGCATCAAGGCGTAGCACATAGTTGGCCCCACCATTTTGAACCCACGCCGGCGCAGGTTGCGCGCCAGCGTGTTTGACTCCGGCGTGTGTGCCGGAACATCCTCCCAGCGGGGGGGGGCCGCGCGCAGCAGCGGCTGTCCCCCCACAAACGCCCAGATATACCGGTCAAACGAGCCCACTTCCTGCTGAACCGCCAGAAAGCAGCGCGCATTCTGGATCGTCGCCTCGATCTTGCGGCGATTACGAATAATCCCGGCATCCTGCATCAACCGCGCGACATCGTCTGCGCCGTACGCGGCGATGCGCTCGATATCCCAGCCGGCGAACACCTGCCGGAAGTGCTCTCGCTTCCGCAAAATCGTCGCCCAGGACAACCCGGCCTGGAAGCTCTCCAGAACCAGCCGCTCAAACAGCGCCTGGTCATCGTGGCACGGAATGCCCCACTCATCATCGTGGTAGGCAATCATCAGCGGGCTGCTGCCGGCCCAGGGACAGCGCGGCTGATTGGTATCGATCAGCACCATACGGTTATCCTCGTCTACGGCTTGATGAAGTTTGAAAATCGGATATACAATGGCGCGGGAGTCCCGGCTTTAGCCGGTGGATGCCTGCCGGGTCAGCGGCACGGTGCATCCAATGCACCCTACCGCTGCCGGGAACGCCTGATCCGGCTTATGAACACGGTGCATCGAATGCACCCTACGGCTTCTGGATATGGCTGCCGCCACCGCACGGTGCATCCAATGCACCCTACGGCTGTCTACTGCACATTCCTGTTCATCACCCCTGCGTTCTCGATGTTCTCTGTGGCTATGACAATACATCAGTATTACCCATCATGATCATCCAGCTTTACCAGCCCGCGTCGCAGCGCATAGAGTGCCGCCTGCACCCGATTATTCACATGCAGCTTCTCAAAAATAACCGTCATGCGGTTGCGTACGGTCTTCTCCGACAGACCCAGCCGGTCGCTGATCTCATTGTTGTCCAATCCCTGCGCCACCAGGCGCAAGATATCCTGTTCACGCTCGGTAAGCTGGGTAATTCCATCGGCCCCGGACGGATCATTCTGCTGACGGCGAAACTCTTCGATCATGCGCAGCGCAATCGCCGAGGTGAGGACCGCTTCGCCCGAGGCCACCGTGCGAATGGCCTGCAGCAGATCGTCGCTGTCGGTATCCTTGAGCATATAGGCCCGCGCGCCCGCCTTGATCGCCTCAAACACATACTGATCCTGGCGGTGCATCGTCAAAATAATCACCCCGGTGTCGGGCAGATCGGTCAGCAACTGGCGGGTCGCCTGCACCCCATCCAGCACGGGCATATTAATATCGATGACCACCACATCGGGATGATGTTCGCGCGCCAGGCGGCAGGCTTCCTGCCCATCGGCGGCCTGCCCCACCACCTGCATATCCGGCTCGGCACTACAGATCTGGCTCAGCCCCTGGCGAACAACGGCGTGATCATCGGCGATCAGAACGCGAATGGAGCGGGACATGAATTCTCTCCTCACAGCGGAATGTCGGCGCACAACAGCGTGCCCGCATCTGCACTACTCTCGATCCGAAAGCTGCCGCCCAGTTTGATAACGCGCTCGCGCATCTGGTGCAGGCCCATCTTCCCGCTGCCACTTGCCGGCAGCGCCTCCGGTTCAAAGCCCATACCATCGTCGCGGATCGTCAACTGGCCCGAACTGCCGGGATTAATATCCAGGTCAATCCAGACCGTGTGGGCATGGGCATGCTTGGCAATATTATTCAACCCCTCCTGGATCAGGCGGAAGAAGGCCAGTTCCAACGCGGTTGATAGCTTCGCGGTATTCCCCCGCACGTGCAGCAGCACATTCAGGCCCATGTGCTCGCCAAACTCCCGCGTGTACTGCTGGATCGCCGGCTCAAATCCCAGGCGCTCCAGGTCAACCGGGCGCAATGCAAAAATAGTACGGCGCACATCCTGAATGCTGGACTGCGTGATGCGCTTCAGGGTCAGCAATTCACTCACAACACCATCGGGGTCGCGCGTCACCTGTTTGCGAATAAAGTCGAGTTTCAAGCCGAGGAAGTAGAGGCTCTGCGCCAGCCCATCGTGCAGATCGCGCGCAATGCGGGTGCGCTCCTCCTCCACCAGGGCTTCGCGCGCCTTCCGCTCGGTGATGTCACGTACAATCGCCAGGACTTCGTCCGCGCCACTCAGAACCAGGCGGGCTTCGAAGTAGTGCATTTCTCCATTGGTGGGAAACTGGTACTCGTAGATCTGGGGCGCGCCGGTATGGGCCGCCTGTCCAACATAGCGTAGCGCGGACTGGGCCACATCCAGCGGCATTACGTCCGTCAGGTGCCGCCCGACAAAATCCCTGGCCAGCACTGCGGGATTGAAGTTCTTTGCGCCTTTAAAATCGAGCAGCGTACCATCCCGCCCAATCCGCCAGATGATATCCGGAATAGCATTGACCAGCGCGCGATTGGTGAACTCGCTCTTGCGCAGCGCCGTCACCGCACGTTCGTGGGCAACAGTTCTGCCCAGACGCTCGGCGATGGCATTCAGCAAGTAGCGCTCCTCACGCAGGAAAGGCCCCTCGTAGGCGGGGGAGCGATCTTCAAGATAGCAGACTTCGAGCCGCCCGACCGGCTCGCCATGGAACATAATATCAGCGAACTGCTGCCAGGGCGTGTCGGCAAAATTATCGGTCTGGCAGGTATGCCCCTCCAGCACGACCCGCGCACCGGTAATATCCGGATATTGCCAGGCAGGCGGGATCAGCTTCACTGTTGCCTGGAGCAGGGCCGGCAGCGAGAGATCCGTCTGCTCGCGCAGGGTGGAGACGGCAAACAGGCAGTCCAGTTCCTTTACCCGGTTGCGCAGATTCCGTTCGGAGCGCAGATTCTGCTCGCGGAGGATACCGACGGTGGTCCCGATGAGTATAAACATAATCGGCTGGGGAAAATACTCCTGCGGCGGCACATCCGACCCGGCGAGAAAATAGGCTACCATCCAGGTCGCCGCCACAAACACCGACACCAGCACGCCGCGCAAGCCCCACCAGACCCCGGCCAGCGCCACCGGCAGGTAGAAGAGATGCGAGAAGACCATCTCGCTGCGCAACACCAGCAGAATAACATTTGAAGAGAAGTTGGTTGTGACGCAGAGCAGCACAAGCAGCAGCAGTAAGCCGATCTTCAGATAGTTATTCCCCGACAGGTGTGTTTTCGTCCATTTAAAGCTGCTCTTAACCACCATGGTTCGCTCTCAGTATATTGCAATGTAATTGTCGGGCAACATATTCACATGGGTCTAACATGGTTCTCACATGCGTGAAGAGATAACGCCGCACGCGCAGAAGATCCGGCGTCGAGGGGATAACGGGTGTGATCCCACAGCTACAGCTTATCGCCGGCTCCATTGCCTGGTTCGGTTGCGTCAATGCAGATGCACCTGTTCCCACGTAATCCGCATACAACTGCCTGCGGTACCACGCAGACTGCACGGGACGAGAACCCAAACGGGGTTGCCTGACCACGCGGTATTTGCTCCGGTGGTACGGATGGACAACCCGGCATACACGATCAGAAATCGAGTCTTATTGGAAACAGTGTACTTTATACCACAATTTACGTCCTACAACAATCCCGGTAGCTACAACAGTTGGCGTGCCGCCACGATAATACCATCCTCGTCGGCATACAGGTAGTGCCCCGGATGCAGGGTAATCCCGGCGAAGGCGACCGGAATATCACGCTGGCCCTCGCCCCGCTTGACGCTCTTGAGAGGGTGGGTATTCAGTGCCCGGACGCCGATAGCAATACCGGCAATCGCCTGTGCATCACGAATACAGCCGTAGACCAGAATGCCCGCCCAGCCGTTGGTCTGCGCCAGTTGCGCCAGTTGATCGCCAACCAGAGCACAGCGCAGGGAGCCGCCGCCATCCACTACCAGTACCTGACCCGCGCCCGGTTCCGTGAGCGCCGCACGCACCAGGACATTATCCTCGAACACCTTCACCGTGACAATCTTGCCGCCGAAGGCGCGCACAGCGCCATAACTGATAAACAGCGGCGCGGCAACCTGAATCTCCGAGGCATACTGGTCGCAGAGATCGGCTGTGTGAATTTGCATCGGTTCCTCCTTATCAGGCCCAGGGGACGATTCCATGCCGCCGCATCCGCTGGATTAGCGCGTGATCCCGCCAGAAGAGATTCCAGCGTACGCCATAGTAGACCAGCAGGTAGAACCAGCCTTTGCGCACCGGATCATAGTCGATCAGGAAGACCCGCCGGTCGGGCGCGTCGGTCAACAACAAATTATGCGAACGCAGCAGGTTACGCTGCACTAAAAAGCTCCAGAGCCGCCAGGGGAGCATGCCGGGGGTATTGAGCCGCTCGCGCTCCGACTTGCTGGTGCTGGAGCGCCCATACAGATCGGGCATGCTACCGGTTTTCCGGTAGAAGAGTAGCGCCCGCCGGATAATCTCGCGCAGTTGTGCAGCGATATGCTCCCGCTCGCTGCTGCTCAGGCCGGCGTAGTCAATCGCGTACAAGGGCCGGGCATGCTCGATAAACGGCTGAACGACCAGCACCTGCACGCGGCCCGCGCTATCACGCGCCACAAGGTAGTGGCTGGGAATAGTGTACTCCGACCCCAGCGCGGCTGCAAACCGCTCGGCGGCCAGGCGCATAGTCTCGGCGGTTGCGAGGACCGCGGCAACATCCCCACCCAGATCGCTCTTGAGTTTTACCACAAACCGGCGATCATCGGTGCAGTAGACCTCAGTTTCATTGCCCCCGCCGATCCGCTCCAGGTGCAGATCATGGTCAAGCGGGGCAAAGACTTCATCTGCATACAGTGTCATAGTGCTACCTCGGATGCTAACTACAGAGAGAACAGATCCATACAGAACCAGGAACAAACATATCACAGCATAAAAATGTGCTAACGGCCGATTGTTCGCTGTTCCTCTGTTCTACCTTTTCTCCATGACAGGGCTTACGCGGTTCCTGACCTGAAAGCGTATTTCGCCTCCGGCAGGGCGAATCGGGCTTCCACCTGGTAAAACGTCCGGTTTGAACGTCAACCGCGTAACTCCTGTATATGATACCAGTATAATGCAGTTTTTCCGCTGAACAGACGAAAAATGGCGCAATCGGGTTGCGACCGTTGGAATATGGTAAGATACTCAGATTGTCGTTTGCGCGGTACCGCAGCGGTCAACCAGCGCTGCTACCGTAAGATGTGCGGGAGATTATTCTATAGTTATGCCACGCTGGAAACAGACGCTCTGGATCATGTTTTTTGCGCAGTTTGTCTCGGCAACCGGGTTTTCGCTTATTTTCCCGTTTTTGCCGCTGTACGTGCAATCCCTGGGCACCGAGACGGGCATCAGTATCGAGTTCTGGGCCGGGATGGTCTTCTCCTCGCAGGCGATCACGATGATGATCGCCTCACCGATCTGGGGCGCACTGGCGGATCGGCATGGGCGCAAACTCATGGCTGCGCGCGCCATGTTCGGCGGCTCCCTGATCATTCTGCTGATGGCCTTTGCCCGCTCCGCCGAGGAGTTAGTCTTGCTGCGGACAGTGCAGGGGCTGATCACCGGCACGATTCCCGCCGCCAATGCGCTGGTAGCGGCAGTGGCTCCCCGCGAGCGCCTGGGGTACGCCATGGGTATGCTGCAGGTTGGTTTTCGCAGCGGCATTGCCGCCGGGCCGCTTATCGGCGGGGTGCTGGCAGATACATTCGGGTTTCGCGCCCCCTTTGTGATTACCGCCGGGCTGCTCTTTATCGCCGGGGTGCTGGTGCTGCTGGGGGTGCGCGAGGGCTTTACGCCACCGGAGCGATCACCCGGCGTACGCCTGAACCTGTTTGCGGGATGGCGGCATATTCTGGCGCTGCCGGGGACCGCGTTAACCTTCGGGCTGAGTTTTCTGCTCTGGCTCGGTCAGCACATGGTCTGGCCGATTGCGCCGCTGTTTGTTGCGCAGTTGATGCACCAGAGCGCGCATGTGGCGACAACCACCGGCCTGATTGTGGGCCTCTACTCGGCAGCGGGGACCGCCAGTGCGGTTTACCTGGGACGCCTGGGCGACCGGCTCAGCCATCGGCGCATCCTGATTGGCAGTGCGTTGGTAACGGTGCTCTGTTACCTGCCGCAGAGTCTGGTGACGGCGGCCTGGCAACTGCTGCTGCTCCAGGCAGTGACCGGGGCGGCGGTTGGCGGTATGATTCCGGCGCTGAGTGCGCTGCTGGTGCAGTATACCCGACCGGGTGAGGAGGGCAATGTCTACGGACTGGACAGCTCCGTGACTTCGGCGGCGCGCGCGGTGGCTCCGCTGGTTGGGGCCGGCCTGGCAATCATGTTCGGGTTGCGGGGAATTTTCCTCGCCGCCGGCGGGATCTTCCTGGTGATAACGCTGGTGGCGTCCGTCTGGTTGCCCGAAATTAAACAACAACGGCCGGGGCAGGTGGCCGAATATAAACAGCCGGGTGATTAGTAGCGGTCATCGTCAGCAGCAGGCTGCTCCCGGCCATTGGGCCGACAGATTTCGCTCTGGTGCTGCTTATCGTGCGTGATATCGAGGGCCGTTCCCAGAACAACCGGGGGTTGCGTGGACGTGATCAGCCGGGCGGCATAATCCAGCCAGCGCTCCTCACCACTGCGGGTGATAATCTTGACCTCGTAGCGCGGGCAGACTCCTTCACCGCGCATGCGGGCCAACTCCCGCTCACGCACCATGTCCTGAAATTCGGGATGCACAACGGACCAGAAGGGCATCTGCAGCAACTCTTCGCGGGTGTAGCCGGTCAACATTGTCGAGAGCGAGTTAACATACCCGAACCGGGTGCCACTCAGCGTGCAGACCGCAATCGGGATTGTCTCGGCGAGCACTTCAAACTGGGCTTCGCGGGAGCGGGCCTCCTCGGTACGCTGGGCCAGCGCCTGCGCCCACTGTTCGGCGCAGGTCAGGGCGGCCTCGGCCCGGTGCGCATCTTCTTCGGCCGTCTGGCGGGCCGTGTCGCCGGCAAGCCGCCCCAGAATCAGCCCACCAATGCAGACACCATAGATCACCAGACCTTCGCTAGAGGCATAGACTCCCTGCCCCCCGGCCCGCACCAGGATCGCGGTAAAAATCGCAATCGCACTGCCGATAACCCAGACCGGCCCCACCAGCACCAGCGCCAGAATCGGCGGCAGAAAGAGCAGGAAGGAGGGGCTCTGGGTGATAAACGGCTCCTGGAGGCCCAGCGCGACCAGCAGCGTGACCAGCAGCACCATGCTGTGCCGGGCATACTCCCACCCCCGCCAGTAGGCTACCAGCAGCGTCGTTTGCAGCAGCGCTCCCACGCCACTCAGGAGAATTGTCGTCAGCGGTGCCGCATGAACGACCTGAAGTATTCCCAGCAGAATCGATCCAACCAGGAGCGTAAGCATGCAGAGTAGTACACTCCGACGCGGTGTGACGTTCATTATTCGGCTCCTTGCCTGGCCGCTTTGACACACAAAGCATTTGCTGTAGGTCTTTACCCATACCAGACGATTGGCGCGAAAAAATGTTACATCCTGTTCAGCGCAGCGCTACGCGCCCGCACTGGTCAAATCACTGGTCAGAAATGCGCGAACAACCTGATGATACTCTTCAGCTTTCTCAATCATGGGTAGATGCCCGCACTGGTCAATCCAGACCTGGCGGCAGTCCGGCACCAGGTGGGCGACAATTTCAACGCCGGAGGGCGGCATCACCGTATCCTGGCGCGCACCGATGAGTAGCGTGGGAGCCTGTACCCGTTCCAGGGCCGCCGTAATCACCGGACTGCCGGAGCTAATAGCACTCTCCAGCGCCGTCCGGCGGTCCATGCGCAGGAAGTCGGCAAAGCCCTCGCGCAGCAGCGTTTCGTCGGCGGGAACCTGATAGAAGAAGCGTGAGGTCATAGCACGATAGACCGGCCGGCTGCCGGGACTGCCCAGACGCACCATCCAGGGCTGCCAGAGCGCCATCCAGGGCTCCCAGAGCACCATCCAGGGCTGCCAGAGCGCCATCCACATATTGACCTGACGGTGCGCCTGCTCAACCATGCGGCGCTCAAGTTCATTCCGAAAGGTGCTGAAGCAGGTCAGCACCAACCGCCGGACGCGGGCAGGCCAGTGGGCCGCGATATACGCCCCCAGACCCGCACCAAAGGCATGCCCGACAATATCAAATCTTTCCAGGCCCAGCGCGTCGGCAAACTCAATCAGGAGTGTCGCCATGCGCACAGCATCCGGCGCATCATTCAGCGGCGGTGACTCACCATAGCCGGGGAGATCAGGGGCATACATCGTGCGGATATCAGCGAGATACTGAAATGTGGGCTGCCAGTTGCGTGACGATCCACCCCATCCATGCACCAGAAGCAGCGGTGGACCCTCCCCCGCCTGCTGGTAATAGACGGGGCTTTGGGAGAGTGTTACCTGTTGCATCTGCAATGACAACATATTCTGCTGTAATGAAGCCAAATGAGAGACAGCCAACATTATACCATACCTTTTCCAAACAACTGCTGCTATTGTCCAGACCGCCGGATTGTAGTAGAATATATGAGAAGTTTGTGATCAAGTTCACAGGTAATAGCTATGGCGCAACCAGGAAGAATGGAATCAGCATGGCGCTGGCCGGAGCTGCAGCTTCGGGCATGGCTGCGGCATGCGCCGGCGCTCCTGGTTGTGCTGGTCCTGCTACTCAATCCGCTGGCCTGTATCGTTCACTGTCATCTCCCGGCGGTTCTGTTTCAGCGTACAGCCGTAACCACGATTGCGGGTCAGGCGCTCGTGATCTGTGGGCATGCCGGGGAAACCACCGACGCACCTGCACCGCTGGCTCCGGAGCTACTGCGGATACTGTTTGAACTGGCTCCCGCACACAACCGCCTGCTGCTGCTGTTGCTGCTGCTGCTCACGCTGCACGCGACAACCGCACGCCTGCTGCTGCCGCAGCACATCTGCGTGCCACCGCTGCCCCCACCCCGCCCCGCCGCCATCTGATTTTCTACTATAGTTGATAGTTGGTAGCTCGTGGTCGTCGCGCCCGACCGCTGTGCCTCGGTGGTCCTGGCACGCCATACGCACGACTGCCCGACAAGGCGTGCCGGATGCGGCGACCGCTTCAACATTATGTCATCCTGAACGGGCCAATATCCGGGGAATTTACAAACAGAGTATGCTCTAGAAGCAGGAGGAGAATTATGCAACATATACGATCAGCAGGGTATAGCCTCATTATGGTGCTCTTGCTGGCGCTGCTGGCCGCCTGTGGCGCTGGTACGCCCGGAACGACAACCGAAAGCGGTTCTGATGCCGACGGTATCACTGTGCGTGACCCCTGGGTGCGCGCAATGGTTGCCGGCGGTGACGCGGAGATGGATGCGGGCGAGGGCGCGATGAGCGACGACATGGGCACGATGGACCATGGGGGCAGCACCAGTGCCGCCTACATGACACTCGTCAATGGCAGCGCTACCGCCGATGCGCTGATCAGCGCCGCCACCGATGCCGCCGAGGTTGTCGAACTGCACACGGTGATTATGGAAGAGAATGTGATGCGTATGCGCCCCGTTGAGCAGATCGAGGTGCCGGCAAACGGTGAGACGGAACTCCGACCGGGCGGCTTTCACATTATGCTGATCGGGCTGCAGCGTGATCTGAATGCGGGGGATGGAGTTGAACTGACGCTGACGTTTGAAAATGCCGGGGAAGTCACGGTATCGGCCCCCGTCCAGATGGCTCCCGGCATGAACATGGATACAATGGAAGAAGGCGGCCAGTAGTGTGGCTATGATACAATATTACAGGAGTTACGTGGTCCCTAACCCGAAAGTCGATATCGCCTCCGGCAGGGTGGATGATTCTCGATCTGTTTCACAAAAAAATTCACAGAGTGAATTTTTTTGTGAAACAGATCAAAAGAGTACCATGCTGCCGCAGGCGAAGCGGCCTTCAGGTCTGGCACCTGGCCAAAACCAGAGCCACCGCGTAACTCGTGAATATGAGTGCTTTATCAATGGACCTGGAGAGGGTATTTACAAGCATGAAACGTGCTAATCGCTGGTGGATCGGGCTGGTTTTTCTGGGGCTGTTGCTGGCGCTGCTGGCGGCATGCGGCGGCACACCGGATACTTCCTCTCAGGCGGACACAACCACAAACAGCGCGGACGCGGTCGGCGACCCGGCGGTCGGTGAGCAACTGTTTCACCAGACGCAGCAGTTTGTGCCCAATGCACCACCCTGCGAGACCTGTCATGTTATCGCAGCCGGAGCCGAGCCAATTGTCGGTCCCAACCTGCATGGCATCGCCAACGTCGCCGGGACACGCGTGCCGGGGCAGTCCGCCGAGGAGTATCTGCGTCTGTCAATTGTGGCCCCAAATGACTACATCGTCGCGGGGTACCAGCCCGGCATTATGGCCCGCACCTATGATACACTACTGACCGACGCGCAAATTAACGACCTGGTTGCCTACATGTTAACATTGGAGTAAGACAGCCAGGCGCGGAGGATAGAATGAAAATCACGCAACATGCAATGAAACATACCGAACCGGGGCGGCTCCTGCTGCCGGCAGTGCTGCTGCTCCTGGTTGCCCTGCTGACGGGCTGCACCGGCACGAACTCTGCCGGAACCGATGCGGCCGCAACCGGCATGCCGACGGCGGGTACACCGATTGAGCCACCGCGCGAACTGACCGATTTCACGATGACCAGTGCCGCCGGTGACCCGCTAAGCCTGAGCGACCTGCAGGGCCGACCAGTGCTGCTCTACTTTGGCTACACCTTCTGCCCGGATGTCTGCCCGACCACACTGGCCGACTTTGTGCGGGTCAAGCGCGACCTGGGCGAGGATGCGGATAAGGTAGCATTTGTCTTCATTAGCGTTGATCCGGAGCGGGACACGCCGGAGAAGATCGCCAACTACATGCGGGCCTTCGATACCGACTTCATCGGGTTGCAGGGCGATGAGAAGACCCTGCGCCGGATTCAGTTCGACTATGGGCTCTTCTATCAGCAGAGCCAGGTGCAGGGAACCAGCGCCGACTATCTGGTTGATCATAGCGCCGCCGCTTACCTGATCGATCAGGAGGGCCGACTGGCGGTGATCTATGCATTTGGCACACCGCCGGAAGTAATGAGTGCCGACGTGCGCGGGTTGCTCCAACGCCAGTAGTGCCACACCCATCGTGCTGCCTTTAAGGGGGTCCGGCAGCACGATGGGTATTTCAGCAAATTACCAGGTTTGTCTACTGGTTTACCTGTATTCATTTGGGTCAAAAGCTGGTATACTAAGGGCAGTCGTCAGGCGGCCGCACCCGGCAGTCAAATCAACTACTGGGCTCTGTTCTGTCTGAATGCGGTCAAAGGCGGGGCTGTGGGCGTATGATCTCCTACGGGCAGGCAGGTAAGTGTTAACGGCCCGTAATCTAAAAGCTCCTGGTCTGGCAACATTTCTGGCACACTTATTGCAGTGAGCGCAACGCCGTCCTACTTTATACCAACGGAGAACGACAATGATCTGGTTACTCTGGCTTCTGTTGATGCTCATGATCGCTGCCGCCCCCGGAGTCTACCTGGTGTTGGAACAACAGGCCGAAGCCCGCGCCAACGCGGATCTATCCATCCACGCAATGGACGACTCAACCGAGTTGTCGCACTAAGACACTGCGGCCCAGTCCATCTGTCCGCCCAGAAGCAGCTTTTGACTGCGCAAACGGTGCGCCGGCACAACGTGTGTGTGCCGGCGCCGTACCCGTTTGTACAGCGCATCTACCCCAGCAATGGCTCAATCGCCTGACTGCGCGCTAACCGGAAGCCCAGTTCGTAACTGCGGTGCTCCGGCTCAAAACTGTACCGCCCCGAGGCACGCAGACTGACGGCCAGATTATTCCAACTACCGCCGCGAATCACAAAATGCTTGTCCGCCGGAGCACATTCCTGTTCACGCCCATCGTAGGGATCATAGGGATAGGGCCGGTAGACGCTGTTGGTCCACTCCCACACATTCCCCGCCAGATCGTAGATGCCGTTGGGCGTTGCCCCGGCCGGGAACGAACGCACGGCGGTCGTGCCACCGTAATAGTCCTGGAAGTTGGCATGCTCATCGTCCGGCTCAGCAACCCCCCAGGGATAGGGCCGCCGCTCTGCTCCCCGCGCAGCATATTCCCATTCACCCTCGCTGGACAGCCGGTAGATCGCTCCTTCCGGGTTGTAGGTCGGGTGCCGGGTTAGCCAGCGGCAGAAGGCCTGCGCTTCATACCAACTGATGCCCACCACCGGATGGTTGACCTGCCTGCGCCCAAAGTGGGGATGCTCCCAGTAACGTGGTACATGGATGCCGACGGCACACAGCCAGACCCGCCCGGCCGCACTCCACCAGGGCTGGTCGGGATCATAGCCGCCATCGGCAATAAAGCGGGCGTACTGTGCATTGGTCACCAGATAGCGCGCAATTTCAAATTCGATCAGATGCACGGATACCGGATTAATCGTATCGGCCAGCCAGTGTGTGGTCTGCCGATCCATGTTCCGAAGTTCGGCCGAGGTATTGCCAATCAGGAAGAGTACACCCGGCAACTGAACCATCGCGGGCGGCAGGCTACATATGCCCGAGCGCGGATCGCCAAACTGAGCCAGTACCCGCCCACAGGTAACTCGCGCCGCTGCCGGAGCAAGCGCGTGGGGCGCAAGCTGAATGCTTAACGCATCAGCGATGATGCGCCGGATCAGCGGTCCCTGCCCTTTGAAATCTTCAATATCGGCGAGAATCAGCGCGGCAAGTTCCAGAGTTTCACTCCGTTCGGCGGCGGTTTGCCCCTGCCGGATCAACTGGTCGAGGAAGCGCCAGCAGCGCTCCTGGCTGAGATGCCCGGCGCAGAGCAGAATCACTTCGCGCCACCAGGAGTCTTGATAGCGGGAGAGCAGGTCATTCCAGCGATCAGTCTCGGCAATATGGCGGGCCGCCAGGAATTCCTGGAACGAGAGATGACTGAAGCGGAACCGATCAACTTCGCGCTCATCGAGCAGGCCAATATGGACCGGCATTTCATCGACAAAGGTGCGCGCCGCTTCTTCCGGATTAGGCCGGCGATGCTGCAAGTAATCTGCAATTATACGGATTAACTCATCTCGACTGACGGAGAGCCCATCCTCGCCGCGCTGATGCATGGTGTAGGCAATGGCGGCGAGCAGTTCGCGCCGGGGATTGAGGCCCATGCTCAACTCACCCTTGCCGCCATACTGCGCCCGCTGCTGCGCTGCCCGGTCAACCTTGCCGCGTCCACCCCGCAGCAACACCTCAATACACTCTTCGTAGAGGGAAGCGCGATCTTCCGGCAGCACATAGTTGTTGTAAAAGATCACCGCCACAACGGTCAGCAACAGCGGGTTGCCGGCAAGCATCCGCACCCGCTCATTTGACCGGAGTGCCTTCCAGAGATCATCGCTGTAGCCGGCGGCCGCCTGCTCCAACTGCTCACCACGCAGATTGTAGAGCAGGCGGTGGAGGCTGCGGCTCCAGTTGGTAATGAAGTGCAACTGCTGACCTTCGCTCAGATCAGCGACGGTGCAGATCCGAAAATCGGCGTCGATCTGCGCGTCACTGCGGTAGGCCGCGGTGCGAGTGGTCACCACATACCGGCAGTGGGGGTAGCGTAGCACAAACTCGCGTACCACTGCGCTCACAAAGACCCGATCCTCACTGCGGGCAACCTCATCCAGCCCATCGAGCAGCAGGATCACGCGCCCCTCGTCACACAGGCGGCTAAAGAAATCGCCGGGGAGATCCAGTTGAAACCCGTTGTAGTAGTTTGCCAGGCAGTCCAGCAGCAGGCGGGGACTGGCAGCGCGTGGCCCACACTCCTGCAGATACACACCCAACTCGCGCAGGGGCAGCAGCAGCGGCACCGGCGGCTCCTGGTCAAACCCCAGATCAGTCAGGCAGCCATGGTCATCACGCGCCAGCACTTCGGCCAGCCGAATGGCAGTGTAGTGCAGCAGCGTCGTTTTGCCACTACCCGGTCCGCCCACCACAACAATGCGGGGATATTGCAGCGCCTGCGACCAGACCACCGGGCGGGGCGTGTTACTGGCCTGTGCCGGCTGGCCCTTCTCGTTTCGGAGCATATCGCGCATCTGCTCAATAAAGCCACGCAATCCGCCGGCACCGCGCATATCCAGCGGCAATGGCTCGTAGAGGGTTAACGAGACATAGAGTTCACTCAGCGGCATATCCATGGGGCGGTCATCAATGCCCCGCAGGTCAATCGTCGCATGGCGCGCATAGACATGCTCCAGGTAGCGCCGCAGGGCCGCGCTGTAGTCTGCCTGGGTCACGGGAGCTTCTACACCGTAGAGGTTGATTACCTCAGCGATGTAGTTGCCACCGGTGCCGGCGGGAAAAAGTGGGGCGACAACGCTGCCCTGAACAGAGCCGGCAATGCTTGCGCCAACCTGGGCATAATCTTGCACGCTGTTCGTATGCTGCCGGACAGCCCCTTCAACATCTGCGGCAATATCGTCGCCCGGCGGGTCGGTCGGCACGTCACCATCGCGGGGCGGTGCAAGTGCAGCAATGGCGGCATCAAGCGCGGCACGCTGGGTTGGGTCGCTAATGGTATCGCGGAGAGCTTGTAACGTGATAAGTTCGCTAACAGGATCTTTTTCAGTCATGCAAGTCACCTCGATCAAATCCCTGTGTCCGGTCGTCCTGTCCAGTATTGATCATACACGCCGGGTATAACGAGAAAATGTTTCAGGTTAGCACATGGTTAAAACGTTGCGAAAGAAATTGACAGGCAATTTGCTATGTTTCTCACATTGTATTGCACCTGCCCGGAGCTTCCAACCCTGGCATCCTCTGCGTGAATTGCGTTCCGTGCGCGCTTCCGGTACAATCCAGGCGACAAAATAGAACAAGAGGTCAACGTATGATCCCGTGCGAACTGATTCTGCGCAACTTTATGTGCTACCGCGAAGATCTGCCGCCGCTCTGCCTGGATGGGCTGCATATCGCCTGCCTCTCGGGTGAGAATGGCGCAGGCAAGTCGGCCCTGCTGGACGCGATCACCTGGGCCATCTGGGGCAAGGCCCGCATGAACGATGATGATCTGATCGCCCAGGGCGCAAGCGAGATGCTGGTCGATCTCCGCTTTCAACTCGATGGGCAGCGCTACCGCGTTATTCGCCAGCGCAAACGGGGCAAGAGCGGCACCCGCAGCAGCGGCAAGAGCACCCTCGACTTTCAGATGCAGGGTGAGATGGGCTGGCGCCCCATTGGCGACGGCAAAATCGCCGAGACCGAGAAGTCGATTGAGAACGTGCTGCGGATGAAGTATGACACCTTTATCAACGCCTCGATGCTACTTCAGGGGCGCGCCGATGAGTTCACCCGCAAGAACCCCGCCGAACGCAAGCAGGTACTGGCCGATATTCTCGACCTGGGAGAGTATGCCACGCTGGAGGGCCGCGCCAAGGAGCGGGTGAAAAAGCTCCACGATGAGATCAAAGAGCTGGAAGGGATCATCGGCTTCCTGCAGCAGGAAGCCGGCAAGCTGGACTTCTATGCCCGCCTGGTCAGCGAGGCCGAGGCAAAAGCAGCAACGCTCACGGCCGAGTTGGAAACCGCCGAGGCAACCCGTCAGGAAGCCGATGCGCAGGTGCAGGCACTCGAGGTCAAACAGGAACGACGCAAGCAGGTGATTGAGGAGTTGGCAAAGCTGCGGGCAGAACAGCAGCAGCAGGAACAGAAAGTGACTGAATTGCAGGCGAAGATTGTAGAGGACGAAGCAATTCTGCAACGTCAGGAAGCGATTATCGCAGGGGTTCAGGCTTTTACTGCCGCATCTGATGAACTATCACGCCTGGATAAGTTGGCAATACGCTACAATGAACTTCAAGAACGCCGACTAGAACTGCGTGAGCAATATAATGAAATACGCTCACAGTTAAAGAATGCATTAGAAAATCGACAGCGTGAGCAACAGCGAATAACAGAATTGCTATCGCAGAAACCTGTGCTTCACTCTGCTATAGAAGGGCTAGAACGACAGTTGGCAGATTTATTGCCATTAAACGATATATTGCACTCAATTTACGAACGGCTAAATGACTGTGACCAACGTATTGGTCGTGCTAATACCCTCTTGATACGGCGTAGTGAATTAATTAGCCAGATCAAAACACGTCAGGAATCGCTGATAGCAGTCCGTGAAGAACAACAACGTATTATTGAGAGTCGCAAACTAGATCTGAAAGATGCTCCTCGCTGGCGTGCTGATCTCGACGTAGCAATGGTGCAGCAGCAAACCCTGCATGACCTGTCGGCGCAACTGGCGACCCTGCGCGAACAGGAGCAGGCTGGCAGCATTCGCGTCGGTGAGTTGCGTGCCCAGTGTACGCAGTTCAAGCAGCAGGCCGACCAGATCAAAAAGGATCGTGACCGCCTGAACAGTGCTGAGACCACCATCTGCCCGGTGTGCCGCAGCGAACTGGGCGATACCGGCATTGCCGGCGTCCTGGAACATTATGACCAGGAAGTGACCGATCTGCGCGAATATTATCGTAACTACCAGCGTGCGGCAAAAGAACATGAAACAGAATTGGCACAAATAAGTACGCAAATTCGCACATTGAGCGATCAAGTTACGCAAGCTCAAAGGGGAGCCGCTCGTGTCGAGACTTTACAAGAAAATATAGCAAAGACGCATGCCTGGCAGATGGAAATAGATCAGGCACATGTGCGACTGGCCGATGTTCAACGGCAGCTTGAAACGGAAAAGGAGGATCCGGAAGCCCGCGCGGACTTGCGCATGGTTGAAGCGGAGTTGATGGCATTAGCAGCAGAAGGCAACCAACCAAAAGTGGAACCAGCGGACCATACACTTTCACCTGACTCGGGATTCTGGGATGACATTATTCCAGCCCTCGAGAGAGAGCGTGATACACTCAAACAACAGCGAAGCACGCTGGAGAAACAGCATGGCGCTCGTTCGGGCATAGAGGCCAATATTGAGAATAAACGCCACCAGCTTGACGAGTTATCGCGGGTTGCTCAAACGTTACCCAATGTGGAAGAAGATATCGCAACGCTCACAACAAAAATTGAGCACGGTGATTTTGCTCACGAAGTGCGTATTGCTGGTGAGGCAGTAAAAGCTGAACTGTCAGATCTAGGGTATACACCTCAAATCCGTCATGAGATGCACAAACAGGTTGTGGAGTTAAAACATTGGGCTGCCGAGGAACGGCGCTTAATTGAAGCTCAGGGGCGCATTGAGAGTAACCGTAATACGCTTACATGGGCCAAGGAAATGCTTGCTGATAGGAACTACAAAATAGACCAGCATGCCCAGGAAGATAAGCAGTTAGAGCATGAACTACAAGCATTGCCTGCTGCCCGAAAAAAGGTCAAAGAATGTACTGAAGAGGTCAAAAACTGTCGTGAAAGTCACAAAGCAGCCTTGAATGATTTAGGTGAGCGGAAGCGTGATCATAATAATGCGGTCACGGCTCAAGAGCAACTGGCCGCAAACGAGAAGCAGCGCGATGAGCTATCCGAGCGGCAGGGCGTCTTTCAGGAACTGGTGGAAGCCTTTGGCAAAAAGGGCGTGCAGGCCATGCTGATCGAAACCGCCATTCCGGAGATCGAAGAGGAGGCTAATCGGCTGCTGGGCCGCATGACCGACAACCAGATGCATCTGACATTCGAGATGCAGCGCGAAAAGAAGCAGGGCGGTGGCGCCATCGAGACGCTGGATATCAAGATTGCGGATGCGCTGGGCACACGGGTCTACGATGCTTTCAGCGGTGGCGAGGCGATGCGGGTCAACTTTGCCATCCGGGTGGCGCTGTCACGGCTGCTGGCCCGCCGCGCCGGAGCCAGCCTGGAGACGCTGGTGATTGACGAGGGCTTTGGAACGCTGGATGCCCAGGGCCGCGAACGCTTTGTCGAGGCGATTACCAGTGTGCAGCATGATTTCAAGCGCATTTTGGTGATCACCCATCTGGACGAACTCAAGGAGCGCTTCCCGGCGCAGATTGAGATTACCAAAACCGCGCAGGGGAGTGGCTGGACGCTGGTTTAGTTGCCATTGTCACAGGCGGGCGCTAACTGGTTGAACAGTCGTGCGCCCCCACCCTTACTCCGGTGCCCAGACCGGGTCGCGCCCTTCCGCCAGCCGGGTCAGCCCGTTGCCGCTCCGGTGAACCATGTAGATGTCAAACCCCGCATCCAACACCAGCGGCGAGGGGTGCCGAGTGGTCACCAGAAGCCACTCACCACCGGGAGCCCATGACGAACTGCCAGCACAGATCTCTTCGGTCACCTGGCGGACATCGGAGCCATCGACCCTTTTAACATAGAGGTTGGTACATATACCATGCTCATGGGTGAACTCATGAAATGCCACATAGCGGCCGCTCGGATCCGGGTTATGTCGCTGCCGATACCATGCCGGCGTTTCCGCCACCTCCATCCGAGCCCCCTGAGCGCCCGCCTCCGCTGGAACGATCACTACCTGCCGATACACATCTACCCGCACGGCGATCTGGGTACTGTCCGGCGACCAGACGATTTCCCTGGGAGAGTCATGGATATGCGTCAACGAGGTGATGGTGCCCGTCGCAAGCGCGACCGTGTACAGCCATCCCGTCCGCTCTCCCTGATCCGAGGCGACAAAGGCAATCCGACTGCCATCCGGCGACCAGGTCGGTGGATAGATGGTGGGGTAGGGCACATCCTTCAGTGGCACATCACAGACATGCCGGAGTTGCGTGCCGTCGGCCTGGATGGTATAAATGGCGTCCACGCCAGTGCGGTTGGAGACAAAGGCGAGCCGGTCGCCGTCCGGCGACCAGGTCGGGTCACGATCCGTGCCCGGGTGATCAGACAGATTCACCAGGCCGGCACCGTTGGCCGCCATCAGGCAAATGTCCGTGTTGCCATGCGGGGAACACTCAAAGGCAATTCGGCCGATATCACGGGTGAGCACCACCGGCGTGGGTTGCACCAGCAGCGGCTCTAGCAGGGTCGGGGCAAAGGTAACGATCAGCAGCGCCAGGAGCCCCAGGCCCAGCAGACTGAGCAGCAGCACAATAGTACCTGACAGCAGCCGTATGCCGATACGCATAGTTCGCCACTCCTTTCTGCATCCTGGTATGCTTACCAGGTAGTCGGACGGGACGAACCTGTACTACTGATAAGTCTCTTTGTAATAAGCCTCCCTTGGCGAGTGTATGCATTCGCTAGGGATTGTACACTATTTCAACATACTTTACTCGCTGGTGATACATAGCTATTCAGAATAAAACCGATGCATTTCACCGTGTATCATCCTCCTGGCCCGCTCTGTCCTCCGGGACAACATCCATGCCCGTCCACAATATTCTCACAACTCCACCCTCCATCCCATCTTTTGGCAGATCCCTCGCAGCCCGGTTGGGCTGTAAACTCCACGCAGAAACTGATCGTACCGCGCATAACCGGGTTCTGAGTTCTATGTTCCGGGTTCTACCAGGGCCTAAGCGGTTCCCTTAGCCCGGTATCCGCCCTGTTTCTGACGTTTTTTGCCCGGCATCCCGTTACCATAGATGCACGTTAGTACGAAATACAAAGCAGTTCTTCCTTGCATTCAGAAGGAGCAGCGATATGTTTGCGACCAATCTTTCTTCCCAGATTATAGATATTCCGGGCGAGCGACTGGATGAAGCCGTTGAAGTACTGGCCCGCGCATTTCAGACCTACCCGCTGATGCGCTACTGGTTTGCCGACCAGAGTGCCGCCTACTACCGCGCGCTGCAGAAGCTCTTCTACTTCTCATGCCGGGTGCGCCTCGATCTGGGCTATCCACTTCTCGGCAGCGTTGATGCCGGCGGGCGGTTACTGGGGGTTGCCGGGTTGGCCGCACCTGAACGGGAGTCCTGGCCCGCCGGCCTGACCGAAACCTATGAGCGCTTCACCGCGTTCATTGGCCCGGAAGCGCAGCAACGCGTCGAGGCGTACATGCAGATCGTTGATAGCCACCCGCTGCCGCAACCCCACTACTACCTGAGCTTTATCGGAGTAGATCCCGATGGGCGGGGGCAGGGGCATGCACGCCGGTTGCTCGACGCGGTGCATGCCATTGCCGCAACGCATCCGACCAGCGTGGGGGTTGGCCTGCATACGGAGCATCCCGCGAATGTGGAACTGTATGCGCACTTTGGCTACCGGGTGATCGCGCAGGCGCAACTGGGCAGTGTTGGTACCTGGGGTATGTTCCGCCCAAACACCGGCAGCCGAACACCAGCCGGGCAGGAGTGAGTTTGCCGACCAGGGTTTTGCAACGGTCTGGAGGAAGGTTATGGATATGACCATTGGCACCTGGCGCATCTCCGTCGAGCGCACCCCGCCAACCAGTGCCGAACTTACCACGATGTATGACCATGCCGCCCGACACTGGCAGCAATCACTCCATCGGCAGGGGTACGACCAGGCCTACCGCGATCTGTTTCACCGGCTTTGGGAGCAGGGCATGCTGCGCCGATTGGAGCAGGGGGGACGCGTGCTGGACGCAGGGATCGGCACCGGCGCACTCATTCTGGCCCTGACGGAGACGCTCCCTGCGTCCATCCAGATTGACGGCGTGGATATCTCGGCCGGGATGCTGGCGGAGGCCCGCCATGCGCTGACCAGGGCGGGCGTGCCGGTGCAGACGCATCAGCAGGACATGCACCGCCTGCCCTTTGCGGACCATAGCTTCGACATGGTGATGAGCGCGCATCTGCTCGAACATCTCAACGATCCGGAGCGCGGGCTGGCCGAGATGACCCGCGTCCTGCGTCCCGGCGCGCCGCTACTGGTGATTGTGACGCGCCAGGGGCTATTTGATGCACTACTCCAGTTGAAGTGGCGCTACTCACCGATCCGCCCGCAGCAGTTAGTCGCGTGGCTGTGGGCGAGCGGACTGCGCAACATCCGCCGGTACGATCTGCCGGCCGGCTTCCCGCTGCTGCATGTGTCGGGGATTGCTTGCATCGGGTTTAAATAGCTCGCTATAGCAACCTTATACCAATTTGACTTCCAAACGGCAACAATCAGACCAACCACGAAGCACACGAAGGAACACGAACGGCTGCATCGTGGGGACGATTGGGGTATGCATCAGGTTCACGGTTTCACGCTCTGTGTGACCCTGGTGGGTTTTTTGCACGTTTGACAACAAATCGGTATTACATTTGTCGTAGTGCCGCCTTCAGGCGGTTGGGAAAGAATCCCGAAGAACCAGTTCACGACCATTTTAGGATTGCTATACCTATGGCCTGATATGCACCCTCAGTCACAGGAGTTACGCGGTCGGTTCCCAACCAGGCGTCTGTCTGAACAACCGGCCCGATGCGCTTCCCGCAGAGCGGAATGGGATATGCTTTTTCCAGAACATGTGGCACCGTTGAGCAGCGAAAAGCGAACCTGCATCACACCGCTACACCATCGTCATCGGGTTGTTGAACGGTCTGACGCTGCTGCTTCCACTGCGTCAGGCGCAGACGCAGCCCCAGGGCCGACGCTATGTTCCAGAGCAGCCGGTTGCCGAGTGCCGGATCATCCTCACACAGCGCGACCAGGCGTTCCCGGCTGAGAGTCAGCAGCGTTGCCCCCTCGGGGCCGGCACGCAGATCGGCACTGCGGCGGCCACCATCGAGTAGCGCCAGTTCCCCGGTGATCTGGCCGGGCAGCAGCGTCGCCACCGGTTGCGACGGGGGCGCTTCCGGGCGGGCTTCAGTGACAACATTCCAGACCTCAACCGAGCCCTCCTGGGTGATGTAGAGTTGATTGCCGGGTGTATCCGCCTGCGCAATGCATGCATGCGGCGCATAGGTTTGCATATGACACTGCGCGGCCAGGCGGGTACGCTGCGCCAGGTTCATTCCATTCCCAACATCTGAATGCGCCAGAAAGCGCGCTACCTGGTCAACCCGGGTAACCTCTTGCTCCGAAACATCGTCAAGTTGAGTGGTGATCAGCGGCAGGCCCAGGAAGGCCGCAATATGCCGGTGGGTCGCAGCCGGCGCTTCAAACTGGGGCCAGTGTCCCGCCTTGGGGATAATTCGCAGGTCAGCGTGGGGCCACTCATCGGCCACCACCCCGGCATCCCGCAACGGCACGGTGTTATCCTCCGCGCCCCAGAGCACCAGCGAGGGCGCTTCTACCGCTCCCAGACGACCGCGCAGATCGCCCGCGCGCATCGCGTAATAACACTCCGCGCGTACCCGGCCCTGCCCCGGACGGCGCGCATCCGCACGCAGGCGCTTGTAATCCTCCTCGGTGATCGCGGTACGTTCCGCAAAGGAAGCCGGGCGCATCAGATGATCGGTTACACTCAGGAAATGGGGTTCAATCGCCGCCACCACGCGCCCCGCCAGTCCGAAGCGTTCGAGCACGGTGATCGGCGAGATAAACATGTTAATGAAGTTTGACAGATGCCCGCTGATTGTTGGACAGAGCAGCACCATCCGCTCCACCAGCATCGGATGGCGTAGCGCCAGCGTCAGGCTGATCATGCCGCCCATCGAATGCCCGACCAGAACAACCGGCCCGCTGCTGACCGCGCCGATCAGCTCGGCCAGCAGATCGGCATAGCCTTCAATCGTTGCCCGCGCGTTGGGCGGTGGCGACTCGCCATATCCGGGGAGATCAACCGCTTTGCAGGCAAACCGGCGGCTTAACAGCGGCATCAGTGATGACAGCGCATAGGAAGAACTGGACCAGCCATGGATCAGCAGCGCAACCTGATTGTTGGGCGAACCCTGCTCATCGACATGAATCGGCTGACCTTTGATTGTGTAAACCCGCATGGTATATGCTCCATCCCTCTGAAGGGAAATTGATCACTGTCAGGAAACGGATAACTATCGCAACTACTATAACAGGACTTACGCGGTGCGGCATTCAAATCAGGCATGTGATGGCAACAGTGTGGTGTTTCGCCTGCGGCAGCATGGTACTTTTTCGATCTTTTTCCCAAAAAATTTGCTCCCAGAGCAAATTTCTTGGGAAAAAGATGGCCCTATTCCCGTCTTTTTGGGAACCATGTGGCTCGGAGAGTTACATGGTTCCCAAAAGGATATTTTCTGCCACCCTGCCGGAGGCGAAACGCCCTTCCGGGTCAGAGACCACGTACTCCTGTAATATAACGCTGTTATGAAACAATTTCGTTACGGCATCTCCCCGAAATGGCGGCTCTATGGTATGATAAGAGCACAAACGGAGCACGCTAATGATAAACCAGGTGTCTCACGCTGTGGTGAAGAACTGCTGACTGCCATGCTTGATGATGCAACGAGGCTAATCTACTCTGCCAGTGGCGCAACTGCCGTGCCACTGCTCTTCCAGCCGCAGGTGCTGCGCTGTATGGCGGCCGGGCCGGGCGGCCATCCGCTGACGGTGCTGTTGGATACCGGCACCGATCCATCGGCGATTGACCTGGGGCTGGCCCGCCGATTAGGGCTGCGCCTGGGTGAGTTCGCCATGGGCCAGAGCGCCGCCAGTAATGCCGTGCCCTTCACCGAGACGATCCTGCCCTGGCTGCGGCTGGGCGACTTTACCTTTCGCGACCTGTTTGTCCTGGCCGTCGATCTGGGAGGAACGCCCTTTCCGGTCGATATTGTCCTGGGGTACAATGTGTTACGCCAACTGGTGTTCCGGGTTGATTTTGTCAATACTATGCTCTACCTGAGCCATCCTGACCTGGGCATGCCGGAACTCTCCTCCCAGGGCGCACTGCTGCCCCTGACCTTCTTTGAGCACTTCCCCGCCCTGCAAGATGTCACGTTATGCGACCAGGTCCATCTGCCGCTGGCGACGATTGACACCGGTTCGAACAGCGGGTTAACCCTCGGTCCGGATCTGGCGGCGCGGTTGGGGTTGCAGCCCAATGGATCGGCGGTCGTCTCCGCGTTGGGGACCGGCTTTGGCGGTGGCTGTGAAGTGCTGGTCGGGCAGGCCGATCTGGTGCGGGTGGGCCCCTTTGCGTTGCGTGATGTCGATCTGGATACGCTCAGCAATGGTACAGGCGATCTGCGGCGTAATGGTCGCGCCAATATCGGCAATCGGCTGCTGGCCCGCTTCGCCACGGTCACGCTGGACTATGAGCGGCGGCTCTGTGCGCTTGAGCCGCGCCAATCTGCCGACGACGGAGCGGATTTATGGTAGCAAAAACAACACTCCAAGGAGGTACATATGAGCGAGCAAGGCCCACGTGTGCTGGAGTTTCCCTCACTACGACTGGACCCGATCAAGATAACCGAGCATCCCGGATGGGGCAATGATCGCATTCAGGCCCGCATTGGTCCCTACCATGTCTGGATGGATGATACCAAAACGGTGCATGTGACCGATCAGCGGATCGCCAACGAGGAAGAGCGGATGGCGCAGGCGCGCACCTACACGCTGACCCAGGCCTTTACGTTTGGTGGCGGCCTCATTCTGGATGACCCGGAAACCTTCTGCTCCGCCGAGCAGATGACCGAGCAGGACCGCGCCGTAGCGATCTGGGCCGGGGCATACCTGCTGATTGAGGGCTCGCGGTTTATGATGGTGGAGGGATAGGACAGTAGTTTCGGGAGGAGCGCAACAGCTTGCGCTCCTCCTCCCATTGTTCTTCCAAAAATGCGTACGCTACAGATCCGGTGTCACTCGCAGCACCGACTTGGGCAACGGCGGATCTTTGCTGAACAGGCGCTCGTCTTCATCCCCCCAGGTTTTAAGATGTTCGTATAGGGCCTCAAGCCGGTTACAGGCTTCTTCAATATCGTCAGCGTCCAGGGGATAGGGAGACGCGCTATTGGCATGCAGTATCTGAGCATACAATGCCATGGCGTGCGTTGCCGTCTCGACGACTGCTTTGGCACTGGACAACTCCGCCGCCTGCGCCTCCTCCGGCACTGCACGCTCAGACAGTCCGTCATTCGTCGTAGCGGCCTGGTTGGGTGGAGCAGCAAGCCGGTCGCGCATCCGTTTGATCTGCTGTTCCAGTTCAGCCATCAGCACCCGGAAGCGAATCCAGCGGTGTGCCTCGAAATTAAACTCATCGATCAGAATACCGGCGGCATCACGCCCTTTCCGGTCAATCTCGGCGATTGTTGACAGCGGCATGTTCAGGTTGATCCCGCCCTCACCTTTGTCGGCATCCAGTCGGACATGGACAATGCGCTCACGATAGCCGGGCAGCATTGCCTGTGTGGTATCCCGGTAATCCTGCATCGTTACGCGGATCGCGTTGATGAGCCCACCCAGGCTGGTAATGTCCTGCCACACCGGTGCCATCTCCTCGGTTGGCCGGAGCAGAAAAACATCCTGATTCTCATGGGTTAGCTCTTTTAATGCCTGTTCGCCCTCGGGCGTTGTGCCCCGGGTTGCGGTTCCCAGGACCGGCCCTTGCGGTCCTACCTGCGCGCCGGGAACCAGGTTCAGCACACTGATTGATGGAGGATGCGTCTCAGCCCCACCTATTCGCTCGGCCAGTTGCCCCAGGGCCTGCTCTACGCGACCTGGCTTTTCTCCCGACCCTGGTCGCACAAATGCTTCCCGGGGGTTCGGCGTAAGGTTGACCGCAAAGGTGGGCCAGCGCGGTACCCAGGCATCGAAGAAGTGAATCGGGAAGTTGCTGGCAACCCCACCGTCGATAAACCAGTGGCGCTGCAGGTCCGCCTCGGTCAAATTGTATACCGTACCGGCGGCATCCGTTTCCTTTTCCTTATAAAACGCATTTATACTGATGCTCCAGAGCGGCACTGCACTAAACAGGAGCGGAAAGCTCAGGCTCATCCGCATCGCCACCAGCACCGGAAGCGCATCACCCGGCGGCAGGAAATAAAAGCCTTTCCCCGCACCCAATCGCTTATTCAGTTCGGCCAGAGAAACCTGGATCGTTTCATCAACCGCGCTTCCATCGAGGCGGCCCAGCGCCACCGGCTGATCGTGCCGTAGCCACGCGCAGCCGTTCAGGATATCATGGCAGCGCGACTGTGGCGGAATGTTGCCCTTCATATACTCCACCACATCTTCCGGGAAGAGACGCAGCATCTCATCTTCCTTGAACAGGAACCCGGTAACGCGGAAGGGCAGGATGTAGGGCTGGTTATGGCTCAAGTTGGCTGTCACCATCTGCAAGTTGATCCGATGCGGTGTGTGCGCGGCCAGTTCTGCGAAGGTGAGCGGACCATCCGCCACATCACGACCAGCGATGATATTCAGGGTTTCGTGCATCCAGTCGATCAGCCCATCTTCTTTCCTTCCCGGCACGGTGCGGCCCGTGCAGATGCCGTGGAAATTTTGGCGCACCGGAAACTGGAGAATGTAGGACATATGCCCGATACCCGCCACAAGCGCCGTCACCCATCCCAGCAAGAGTGCGCCCAGTCCACGCCCCCAGACCGGCAATCCGGCATTGAGCAGGAGCCACCAGACCAGCACCCCGACAATCAACACCGGCAGGAAAACCCAGCGGTCATGGCGTGCAAACGATCGGGTCAGCCGGGGCAAAAAGGTAATGTAGCCGGGCAACACTGGTCGGGCAGGGTTTTCCGCTGTGCCTGGCTTACTGGTGACAAAATCCAGCAGCGTGTGGAACAGCGGGGCCGCGCGGGGATCAGGCTGAAAGAGATTGTGCGCAAAACCCTCGGTCTCGCGTACAACACGCTGGCGGTCTTCCAGCCGGTTTGCGCTGGTGCTTTCCTGATCAAAACTGCCCTGTTCGCGCCCTAACTCGGCGGCGGCAGCCAGGGTCGCCCCAATCGCCCCCGCCGATGTCCCGCCGATATTACGAAAGCGGTACTTCTGTGCCAGTTCGTGGATCAGGGGCGGGTAGACCACAGCGCTGGCAATACCACCCTTCAGCACGAGGTCACAGTTGTACTGCGGCTTGCGGGGATCAAGCTTCTCGCATGTACCGGTCATATGCGCAGTCCTTTCATGGGCCTATGTAGTACGCTCCCTCAGCTATGTTAACGCAGCATCCGGATATTTTGGCGTATCTTATGAAGATTGAATATGTAACCCAGGCATCACTGGACCGGAGTCCCGGCTTATGAACATTGAACATTAAATCCGGACATGACTGATTCGGCGTCCCGGCTTCAGCCGGATCAGGCGTTCCCAGTAGTAGGCCGCAGTCCCGGCAGGCATCCAACCGGCTAAAGCCGGGACTCCAGTACGTCACATATCCAGAGTATTTTCTCAACGTTCATCAGCCGGATCAGGCGTTCCCAGTAGTAGGCCGCAGTCCCGGCAGGTATCCAACCGGCTAAAGCCGGGACTCCCGGTCAGTTCATATCTGGACTATTTTTTCAACGTCCACTAGTATTAGATCTTGCTCGCAAAAATAACGACTGTCTGTCCACACAATCACTCAAACAAAATCCTCCCTGCCCATCCCGGAACATATCCGGCAGAACAGGGAGGCCGAGTCGGCACCGGGTCCAGGCGCGCTATGAGCCCAGCACTTCGGTCAACGGACGAACGGCAATACCCAGTTCGGCAAAGCGCTTGAGCACATCGGGTAACGCCTCAACCATTGTTGTCCGATTGCAGCAGTGGGCCAGAATAATTGCGCCATAGAGATCTTCGGGGTTCTCTGCGCCGGTGATCTGCTCCTGCACATAAAGCAGGGTTTTCTCGGCACCTACCGCATCACCGCTATCAATTGACCAGTAGATAGTCAGGTAGCCCTGCTCCGTCACCGCCCGCAGCACACGGTCATCATAACTGCCGTAGGGCGGGCGGAAGTAGGGCCGCGTGGTGGAGCCGGTGATCTCCTGCACCAGCCGCTCCGTTTCGGCCAACTCCTGCGCAATCTGCTCATCGGTCAGGGTTACAAAATCGGCGTGCGAGAGCGAATGGTTCGCCAGTTCATGTCCTTCGGCGATAATCTGGCGGGCCAGGTCAGGATGCTGCTCAACCCATGTACCCAGCACAAAGATAGTAATGCGGGCATCATGCGCACGCAAGACTTCCAACATCTGCACAACCGGCGCGTCACCCGTTTCCAGATCAATCGTCAGCGCCACTGCCGGCTGATCGGTGCGGCCCTGCTTGACCAGCAGCGGGTTCGGCGGCAGCAGATCGCGCATCCCGCTGAGGTGCGGCACAATTAACGGGCGTTCAGGTTGGGGATCACCCTCCAGCCGGTTGTACTGGCGGATCAGCCCTGCATCACTGCCACCCAACCCGGCAATCAGGCGGAGGGTATCGTCGGGAGCAACCGTGTAGGCGCGATAGCCATCGACCGGCGGGCGCAGATCGGGCAGAAGATCCAGCGGCACAGTGGGAAATGTAGCAGTCTCAACCCATAATGATCCATGCTCGGGAAATTCAACCTGCACCCAGCTTTCGCCATAGCGCGCCAGCGGCTGGTAGGTCGTCTGAGCGGCAACCACCCCAAACAGCGCGCCGTCGGGAGCATACCAGGCAACGATAGGTTGCTCCAGGTAGGGCTGCAGCGTCTCCGACTTGACGGTATAGGTGCTACTAGGAGCAATCGTCCGCGCCACCAGCAACATGAGGAAAAAGAGCAGAACTCCCAGCGCCATCACCTTGAGGCTCCAGATCGGCCTGGCCATTCGCTTCCCTGATCGCCGCGACGGACGCCTCTCCTGCCGGGCGGCATCCGGACGGCCCGGGCGCACCCGCCGCGCAACCATACTCCCAACACTACCGACCCGACTCCAGGCTGTGGCAATCGTCGT
Source organism: Chloroflexaceae bacterium (assembly GCA_034436755.1). Taxonomy (GTDB): domain Bacteria; phylum Chloroflexota; class Chloroflexia; order Chloroflexales; family Chloroflexaceae; genus CAKZQX01. The sequence goes on from DAOTVB010000113.1 coordinate 65,678, forward strand.
CATCATCGCCCCGGGGTCAGGATTATTGGTATTTTTGCGTGGGCGACGCACACGACGAACCGGTACCTGCTCACCACCGGCCTGTTCCTGCGTACTGATCCGCCGCCAGTCGTACGGAATTTGACGACGTACACGGTTGCGTTCGCTCATGCATAGCTCCTACTTAACACACACGGTAGGCGCACAACGACAATTTACGAGCATAGGTAGTCTGGCATAGTTTACCACATTTTTAACGACAAAAGAACAGTTTTTGTGTCATTTTGGGCAGATTTTGCACCAATTGTTATCTACACGAGGTACGTGGTGGGAGTTTGGACCACGAAAGAACACGAAATGAGCGATCAGCGCGAAACTGCCAATATTGACATGTATCAGGCGATCCCGCGTTTGGTGGGGATATAGCAACCCTACATTCGTCGTTGTGCCGCCTTCAGGCGGTTGGGAGCGAATTCGGAAGAAGCAGTTCACGACCACGTTAGGATTGCTATATCGCCTCCGCCAGGGCGGAGGCGAATCAGGCTTCCATCTGGTCAAACGTCTGATTTGAACGCCCACTGAGTAACTCTTGTTACATTTTGTTCTGTATTTTTTGTTGTATGTTCTCTACAGATTACCCGGTGCGGGTCCATTAAGTAACTGCGCTACCAACGACTCGATAGTACCCGGCAGGGCAATCTGCGCATAGGGATCACCCGGGATGACATTCATGGCAACCATACTGCCATCAAGTGTGTAGCGCTCAACCTCATCGAGTGAAAAATCGCCGAAGGTGCGCGCCAGTGCCGGCATCTGCTCCTGGGGCACATCGGTCTGCACATAGTCGCGCAGGGCCGTCGTGATTGCGGCAACGCTCTGCAACTGCTGCAAGGCATGCTGTTCGCGCACCTGCTCCAGTATGCCGATGATCACCTGCTGCTGGCGGCGCATGCGCTCAAAATCACTATCCATATGGCGGATACGGCTGTAGATCAGGGCCGTTTCACCATCCATATCCTGCGGCCCCGGCAGAAAATGCACTTCGCGGTAGCCATAATCCATCGTCGGGTAGGAAGGATCATAGAGTTCCTGCTCAACATCAATCGTAACACCACCAATTGCATCAACGGCACCGATAAACCCATTAAAATCAACCCGCACAACATAGTGAATAGGAATACCCAGCAACTGGCTGACCGTCTCGCGCATCAACTGAATACCACCACCCGTTCCCCCGGCCTGCGCACCATAAACACTGGCCGCATTGATCCGCGCCGAGCCATAGCCCGGAATCGTGACAATCAGATCACGGGGTAGCGAGAGCAGCGCCACCCGCTGCGTTTGTGGGTCGATATGCACAATCATAATCGCATCCGTGCGCCCCGGATAGGTTTCGGTGGGCCGCTGATCAACCCCCATCAGCAGCACATTCAGAGCAGTATCAGACGGGACAACATTGGCGGCAACATTGATCGCATGCCCGGCGGGAACCGTCAGTGTGGCGGAGGGTGACACCTGCGCGGCACTCCGCCACTCGCCCGATGTTAGCGACGGTAGTGTCACCGGACTGGGCGCGGCTACAACCGGCAACGAGGTAATGGTTGGCTCCATAGTAGCGGTGGACGTTGGCTCCATTCCGGGCGGCCAGGCCGCGGCTGTGGCATCAACCGGCGCAAGCGGAACCGTAGCAACCACGGCGGGACGCACCCGGGCCTCCGCCACGGGGGGAGCGGTTGCCGTTGCACGCGCCGTCGCTGTCATGCGCACCGTGGCGGTTGAAGGGAGCGCGGTTGTCGTGGATGTCCGGATTGTTGCGGTGGGTGGTAGCGCCGTTGCGGTCACCGGCAGCGCCGTTGCGGTGGGCGGTAGCGCCGTTGCGGTCACCGGCAGCGCCGTTGCGGTCACCGGCAGCGCCGTTGCGGTGGGCGGCAAAGCTGTTGCCGTAGGTGGCAGCACTGTCTGCGGAATAAGCGTTGGCATGTCCGGCGGGAGCATCCCTGCGGCACTGGCGGCTGAGTCAGCGTGCGTCGGCGGTACTGCACCACTACCCGGCACTCCGGCGGTTGGCAACTGCATCGCCTGAATATTACGCTGGATAGTAAACAGGGCCATCGCCGCGTTGCCAACCAGATACCCACCGATAAACAGCACAACCACCAGCAGCGCCACGCCGGCATAGCGCGTCCAACGCTGAACATCTGGACGGCGCTTCCGCCGCCTGCGGCGGGTCGGTCTGGGATTAGCCTGGGCAGGATTCTCGGCGAGCAGGGCGCTTAACACTTCCGTGTCGGACTTTTTGCGCACCGGCAGGTAATATGCGGGCAACTGCTGCATCAGCGTCTGGAGCAACTGTTCGTCAGTTACTCGGGTGACATCCTCGGGATCGGGTACCGCGCCTTGAGCAGGTATCCGGCGCGTCGCATCATTCATTCGCGTGCCATCCTTCATCCTATCCATCTGCCCGGGGTGACGGTAGAGAACAGAGAACAAAGAAAGAGAGAACCAGGCGCGTTGTATTGCATCTCCAGCGTGTAGTTTGTTTGATCGATGTCTGGTTGTTCTTTGTTCGCTGTCTAGAACCAGCAGCCCGTGAGGTGCCTACCAGTACCCCGGTTTTGTATGTAAAGTATACTATATGCATAAACCCTGTCTATACACCAGGTTTGCATATTTCATACCAGATATCCCTTCGCGGGGACCGCGTAACTCCTGTCACTAACACGAGTTACGCGGTCGGTTCCAAACCAGGCGTCTGCCTGGGCAAACGGCCCGCTTCGCCTCCGGCAGGGCGGAAGAGACCAGATCTTTATCATAAAAAATTTGCACAAAGTGCGAATTTTTTATGATAAAGATAAAAAGAGTACCACGCTGCCGCAGGCGAATTACGTCGTTATCGGGAGCAAACGGCCCGTTTGAACGCGCACCGCGTAACTCCTGTCACTAAAAGAATGAACCGGGGATAGCTCGCGAGGTATGATCATGCCGGGCGGCTGACAGAATTGCAGCATACCCGGACCCCGATACTACGGCAGGGATAGGGTTATGCTACATTCTTTCGTGTCACCTTTCACACATAATCGGGGCTTAATGAAATCAGTCAGGATATCCTCTAGACAACATTGGCCTTATATGCTATCATATCCAACGACAAAATAAATACGAACACAACCAGTACCAATATACCGTTAAGCACACCCGTTTAAAAGCATTTGTATCGAGATGTCGGAGGATGTTCACTGACCCGGTCACACATCGAGCGTGTTCCTGGGATTCTCGCCGTGGTTCGCCCATATCCTTTTGCAGGCATGATGCGGAACCATACCTGCATTGCCATCGTGTCCGTTACTCTACTCGTCGTCGCTTTCACGATATGTCAGGAGGTGGTGTATGTCGCCGCAACTGCGAGTTGTCCGCCGCGTCAGTCTGTTCGTCCTGGTCAGCCTGCTGATCAGCCTGGTTCCACCGACCCACCCCCAACCACACCCGGTTGCGGCCGCACCCGGCACCTGTGCCGCCACCCCGTTGGGCGTTGCCACAGATTTCAATGTCTTCATCCTGGGCGATCTCACGCACCAGTTCACCGATACCGAAGGGCGACTGGCCGTTGGCGGGAATGCCACGCTGGAGAGCTACAGCGTAGGCCGCCGCCTGACGGCTGATGCCGATGCCACGGATACCCTGGTGGTGGGTGGCGACCTGAGCTATACCCACGGTGAGGTCGCCCGCGGCCATGTGGCTTACGGCGGAACTGCTACCCTGACCAATGTCACCCTCCTGACTGGCACGGCGCGCCAGGACACCCCACTGGACTTTGCCGCGGCTGCGGTGGATGTGGCGACGCGCGCGCGGGAGTGGGCCGATCTGCCGGCCACCGGCACCACACAGGTCACCGACTGGGGGGCGATCACCCTGGAAGGCAGCGACCCGACCCGCAATGTCTTCACCCTGGCCGGGGCGGATCTGGCCCGCGCCACCTCCCTGACCATTCGCGTGCCTACCGGGGCCACCGCCCTGGTCAATATTGACGGCACAACCAACCAGATGCAGTATTTCGGCATCACGCTGGATGGTCCAACCCTGGCGCAGGTGGTCTACAACATGCCCCAGGCCACCAGCCTGACCCTGGATGGGATTGGGATCCTGGGGAGTATCCTGGCCCCGCATGCGGCGATCAGCTTCCCCAGCGGCAATATCGACGGCACGCTGATTGGGGCCAGTCTGACCGGCAGTGGCGAGGCGCACCATGTGCCGCCAGAAGTTTGCCTGCCGGAGTTGCCGCCCACGCCGACGCCCACTACCGACGACACCATCCCGCCAACGGCACCGACCAATCTGCGCAGTATTGCCCAGACGCCGACTATGGTCACGCTGGAGTGGGATGCGGCTACGGACGATGTTGGGATTGTCGCCTACGATGTGTACAGTGGTACCTTGCTCCTAACAATGACCAGCGAGGTGCGAACCACTGTGATGGGCCTGCGACCAGGAGTGCTGACCCGGGTAACCGTTCGCGCACGGGATGCCGCCGGGAATAGCTCACTCTCCAGTTTGCCGCTAGACGTTGAAATAGAGGCCGGCACGAGCAGGATCTACTTGCCGATAACCGGGCAGGGAGCGCCGACCATTCCGGTTACTGCGCCCGGAGATGCGCAATATGTTACATTAGATTGGGCAGATCTGGAACCATCTGCCCTCGATCCCGGAGAGATGGTACCACAAGCGTACAATGAGGGATATAATGCATATGTCGGTGATCCCGTCGCGGCGATGATCATCGCCTTTGGCCGGCAGGTTGATCCGGAACGTGACGATGCGTGTCTCCCTGCCAATGTGTGGGGAGTGCAACTCGTTGATCAAGCAGCGGTGGACCCGACCGGCTGTCGTGGTATCCGGAGTGAAGCGTGGGTCACTTCGATAGCGAACAACTACATGCTTGGATATTATTCTAACCCGAAGCATTCCCGCAGAGCATTCATTGGTATCGGAACCAGCAACGGTAATTTTCCCTGGACATGCACCGATGCGCGCTGGTCTGCGGCCGGACGCGCCTGGCGCGCTGTTATCGAGGACATTGCCACTGTTGCTGAACCGTACGGGGAGAAGGTTTCCGTGCGCAGTGCCATTGATGTGGAGTCCTGGTTTGGCGAGTATCCGCCTACGGGGGAGTATCCCGCCGGCTGGGTGGCCTGTGGTGCGGCCACTCAGTCCTGGTTTGATGGCTTTGAGGAAGAGACAGGCGGACGAGCCATGATGAACTTTGGCAGCAATGCGTTTGTCGAATATGACGCGGCCTGGACGCGAGAGCAGGTGTATGATGTGTTTGATCGACGCGGACTCACGCTGGCCTATCCCCAGATCTACTGCGGGTCCGGCATTCCTGGCGTGGTCGGCTCCCAGGCAACCGCGTGGGCCGAATATCTCGACGACTATCCGGAGATGTCTTTTGCCGGTGTGACGTCCGAAAATGCAGCAGCAAACTCACGCTGTCCTGATGAAACCTTACCCTGGGATGCGGCCTGGCAGGAGCTCGCTACTGCCATGACCGCAGCAGGTTCTCCCAATAGCCCGGGACGGTCAGTGATCAGCTTTTATCTTCCCTGAGAGAACACGGAGGAACTGGAGATGTCATTCAAAGTAATCGCGTTCATCGTGCTGGCAGGTGGGATACTGGGTGTGCTTGGCCTGACACGCATATCCCTGCGCTCATCGCCCCTGGCGGCCTCGGAGCAATGCCCGCTGGAGACCTTTATGCAGCTTTCGGACGAAGAACAAGCGGACTGTATTGCGGCCATGGGCGGCAAAGCGGGATTCATTGCAACGGTGGAAGCGGCACAACAGGCCACCGCCCGTGCGAAGTACCCCAACGGTCCGGTGAATGTGCCGACCATCCCGGTCATCTCCACGCCCCGGCCCGCCGGGTATATTCCGCCGATCTACCTGGAGATCAAACCCCTGCATACCTCCGGTCCCGAGCGCACGGCGCCCAGTCGGTTTCAGTATGGGCAGAGTGTCTGGCATGTTGGTGCCGTCATGACGGCGGAAGGTGATCCCACTCCATTCTTTGTTGCCTCACGTCCCGATCAATGTGCTTTGCAATCACTTGTATTCGGCCATAGAGATGACACGTTTCCCACGGCCAGGGTGGGGTACTCCTGGGATTGCCCCGAAGATATCGGTGACTTAACCATCACGGGTGCGACCGGACCCACGGGCATCATCACCGCCACCGACGCCCTTAGCCGCACCATTACCTTTGACCTGGCAAACGAAACCTGGACGCTTGAGGGCACGCCCTGGCTGCCGGTGGCTACGCCTGTCCCCCGTGTCCTGAATACCACCGTCCCCTATCCGCCACCCGTTGATTTGGACGCGTCCACGTCCTATCCGGCACCCTAACTCCGGTCGCAGATTGCTGATGATGGGGGACCAGCGCGCTGGAGTCGTGGCGCTGGTCGCCACCCACCGGCATGACTGCGGATGAAACCATATCACTCAATCCCCGAAGACCTGGGCAACAACCTCATTGCCGTCAGCAAGCATACTGCGCATAACCGCTATCCCATTGTGCTCAGTAACGCGGTGACCCAGTACGCCTACAATCGGGCGAGCAATCAGATCGCCCTGTTCGATGCGCAGATATCACCTCCATCAAGCCACCTATGACGCTGGACCATCTGGTCAGTGTGACCGATGGAAGCAACCGCCACCTGGAAACACGGGATGCCGTCACGCATGCGCTCCTGGCTACCTTCCAGTACACCAGCGATGGATTGCTGGAAGCGGTGATTGACCAGATCGGCCGGGAAACACGCATTACGCGCACGAACAGCCGCATCACCCTGACCAGTCCCTTCGGGCTCCCAACCATCCTGGATCTGGAGAGCAGCGGCTATACCCGGCGGCTGACCAACCCCGCGAATGAGACGCAGCGCTTTGACTTCACTCCCGGCGGGCTGCTTAACCATCGGATCACGCCCCGGGGTGGGCGCTACAGCTTTAGCTACAACGACCTGGGTCGCCTGGATGGAACAATCAACCCGGTTGGTGGCGCAACCTGGTTGGCTCGCAATGACACGATCAGCTATCCCAACGGCTACAGCGTCACCGTCACCAATAGTCTGGGCGATAGCGTAACCTATCTGGTGGCCCGGCCACAACCCGCCTATGCGATACGCGAACAGATCAGTTCCAACGGGAACAGCCGCACCATGCGGGTGTTGGAGCATGGCCGACGCGTGTTGACGGAGGTCGATGGCACGACAACAACCATCCAGGAGCAGCCGGACTCGATCTGGGGCATGCTGGCTCCCGTTGTTGCGTCGGTTGAACTGGCCGCCGGGAGCAGCAGCGCCGCGCGGGTGCCCGGCCTGGCAACCCTGGTGCTCAGTGTCGCCAGCCAGACCCGGCCGGTGTGTGGTGGTGATCCCACTACCAGCGTGACGCGCACCATCACCCGCACGCCGCTCCAGCCCAATGATCCCTACGGCCCGCTCGCCGCCTACACGGAAGAGGTGGTGGTCAATGGGCGGAGCAGTACCACCAGCTATGATTACCAGACCAATACCTTTACCGTCATCGATCCCCAGGGACAGCAGACGACCCGCGTGCTGGACGCGCAGAACCGCCTGGACCGGGAGGAGGTCACCAACTTCCCACCTATCAGCTATGGCTACGATCCCGACACGGGATTGCTCGAAACGATCACGGAGGATGCCGGGACGATCACGCGCATCACGCAGATGGAGTATGATGCCAATGGCTTCCTGGATACCGTCACCGACCCGCTGAACCAGGTGACCAACTACGGCTTTGACCGGGCCGGGCGGCCGACCGCCGTCGGGTTGCCGACCGGGCATGTGCAGGAGTACCGCTACAACCCGGACGGGCTGCTGGAGACCAGCATCGATCCGCGTGGCATCTATACC
>DAOTVB010000114.1:0-26691 GCA_034436755.1 Chloroflexaceae bacterium
TACCTGGAAAAGGATGCCGACATAGATACCTACAAGAATGAAGGCAACAGCTGGGATCTGGGCCTGTCAACCGAGTACAGGTTAAATCCGCAGTGGAAGGCCAGTGTTGGCTACCAGCGAACCGAGATCCATCTCTCCGACGATCAGCAATATAAAGAGCCTGAAGAGCCCAAGCTGGATGGCAACACCTTTGGAACCGGCTTTGTGTGGAGTCCCACCCCGGACTGGGATGTCACCATGGGCGCAGCCTATGTGATGTATGACGAGGTCAAGGACGAACGGGACATTAAATACGATAAAACGGTCTGGAGCGTTTCGGCCGGCATCCAGTACCGCTTTTTCTAAAAATAAAAAAAGGGGCTTCCTTTTGGAAGCCCTTTTTTTATTTTTCTTTTTCCCGCCAGATTCTGGCCCCGGCTTGGGCCAGTTTCTCCTCCATCTGCTCATAGCCGCGGTCCAGGTGGTATATGCGCCGCACTTCAGTCCGGCCCCGGGCGGCCAGTCCGGCCAGGACCAGAGAGGCACTGGCCCTCAGGTCCGAGGCCATGAGCGTGGCCCCGCGCAGGGTCCTGCCTCCTCTGATCACGGCCGGGTCTCCGGAAATGCGAATTCTCGCCCCCAGGCGCATGAGTTCCATGGCGTGCATGAACCGGTTCTCGAAAATAGTCTCCTGGATGGTTCCCGATCCTTGGGCCACGCACATCAGGGCCATGAACTGGGCCTGCATGTCGGTGGGGAACCCGGGAAAGGGCTGGGTGACGATGTCCACGCCCTGTAAGTCGCCACCGCTCACTTGTACCTGGTCGGACCCTATTTGGAGCTGACCGCCCATTTCTTCCAGTTTATAGATAGCGGCTTCAGCAGCCTGTACCGGGCAGTTATGGATGGTAAGTTCTCCATTGGTGATGGCCGCGGCCAGCATGTATGTCCCGGCCTCGATCCGGTCCGGCATGACCGTGTAGGTGCACCCGTGCAGGGCATCAACTCCCTGAATCTGGATCAGGCTGGTCCCATGGCCCTGAATCTTTGCTCCACAGGTATTCAGGAAATTGGCCAGGTCCTGAACCTCGGGTTCCCGGGCCGCGTTTTCCAGGATGGTTTCCCCTCTGGCCAGGGAAGCGGCCATAAGCAGGTTTTCGGTCCCCCCCACAGTGGGGAAGTCAAAGGCGATGTGGGCGCCGTGCAGTCTGGCGCATCGGGCATGGATGTACCCTGAATCGATGTCAATGATGGCCCCCATGCGCTCCAGGGCCCGGAGGTGGAGATCCACCGGACGGGTGCCGATGGCGCATCCACCGGGCAGGGCCACTTTGGCCTGCCCCAGGCGAGCCAGGAGAGGGCCAAGACAGAGCACAGAGGCCCGCATGGTGCGCACCAGATCGTAGGGGGCTTCGGGGTGCAGCTCCCGGCCGGCCCGGATCTTGATCTCGCCGTCTGCGTTTTCTGTTTCGCACCCCAGCATGCCAAGCAGGTTTACGGTCGTGGCGATATCCCGCAAATTGGGGATGCTGTGCAGGACAACCTGCTCGGGAACCAGCATGCAGGCCAGCATAATGGGCAGGGCCGCGTTTTTGGATCCGCTTATTCGTACCTCGCCCTGCAGGGGCCAGCCGCCTTCAATAATGAGTTTGTCCATTAAGACTTGACCTCAAATAAAAGCTTTTGTATGTTTTATTTTTAGAGCGCGGTGGGTGTAGCTCAGGAGGTAGAGCACTTGGTTGTGGCCCAAGTGGTCGCGTGTTCAAGTCACGTCACCCACCCCATTGAAAATGGCTTGCGAGACATCGCAAGCCATTTTTTATGCAAAGAGATCTTTTGCGCTTGACAGGATTGTTTCGCTTTCCACATCCTTCTCTGCCCACTGCCCACTGCCCACTGCCCACTGCCCACTGCCCGCTGCCCACTGCCCGCTGCCCACTGCCCACTGCCCACTGCCCACTGCCCACTCCTCACTGCTCAAATGTTAAATCTCATCAAGCATGCGCTTGCGAATACTGGTATAATAAGATGCGCCATATGATTTCGTGAATGAAACACATGCCCGCCAGACTTTGCCGCAACGCCGGACTGGAGTCGGACACGGGGTGGAAGTCGTTTGAAGCCTCGCGCTACCAGATCATGTCCATCGACGCCAGGTTTTATCAGAAGATGTAGAGGTAGAAACAGTGTTAACAGGAAGCACTATTCTCGTCGCCGACGATGAGCCCGATATTCGTGAGTTATTCCAGGATCTGCTTGAGCCGAGTGGAGCCCAGGTGCGCCTGGCGAACTCCGGGGCGGAAGCGCTGGAGGTGCTGGAAACAAATAGTATCGACCTGGCGATCCTGGATGTGCGTATGCCCGATCCCGATGGGCTGACGTTGCTGAAGCAACTGCGGGAGCAGGGCAATGATCTGCCGGTGATTATCGTGACGGCGCAGGAGTCCTCGACAATTACAATCGAGGCGATGCAGCATGGCGCGTATGACTATATCGCCAAGCCGTTCGATCCCGAGTCGATGCTGATGATGGTGGAGCGCGCGCTGGAGTACCGGCGACGCACACAGCAGGCCCACACGGTTGATACCAAACGCCAGAGCAAAGATAAAGATCCCCGCGATGTCCTGATCGGGCGGAGCACGCCGATGCAGGAGGTCTACAAGCTGATCGGGCGGGTTGCCAACAGCGATGTCACCGTCTTGATTACCGGCGAGTCGGGTACCGGGAAGGAGCGGGTAGCCCAGGCCATCCACCAGACCTCGAACCGCCGGGATAAGCCGTTTGTTACGGTGAACTGTGCCGCGCTGCCGGAGACGCTGCTCGAAAGCGAGTTGTTCGGCCACGAGAAGGGCGCATTTACCGGCGCAATGTCGCAGCGCAAGGGCCGCTTTGAGCAGGCCGCCAAAGGGACGATCTTTCTGGACGAGGTGGGCGAGATGAGCCCGGCTACCCAGAAGAAGTTGCTGCGCGTCCTGCAGGAGCGCTCGTTTGAACGCGTCGGCGGCAATGTGACGATCAAATCGACGGCACGGGTCATCGCCGCAACCAACCGCGATCTGCAGCAGGATGTGGTTGATAGTCACTTCCGCGAGGATCTCTACTATCGCCTGAATGTGATCAATATTCATATGCCGCCGCTGCGGGAGCGTAAAGACGATATTCCCCTGCTGGTTGAGTATTTCCTGTCGCGCCAGCCGAAATGCTCCGATGGCTCGCCGCCGCGCCTGACGGGTGAAACGCTGGAGTGGCTGCACTCCTACGAGTGGCCCGGAAATGTACGCCAACTGGAAAATGCGATTGAACGCGCGGTCGTGCTGTCGCAGGGCCAACTAATCGAACCGGAGCAGTTACTTATGCCCGGCGATGAGGTCCAGCACGAGGATCAGGACTATCTGCTGCTATCCGCCCTGGCCGGGTTGCTTAAGCGGGGAGAAGGGCTCGACGCGATGCTGCACCGCGTACGCTCGCAACTGGTGAGCCTGGCATTGCAGCAGAAGGAGGGCGACCGCACTGCCGCCGCACAGATGCTTGGTATTTCTGAACAAGAACTTGATTGAGGACATAACTATGTTTGACATGTCAATGTCTGCCGGGATGTCCCAGAATATGGACATGCGGGTGACTCCCGCGCTCCTGAATCTGGCCCATTTGCTGACGCTGCCGACCATGGCGCTTCATCAGATGGTGGAGCAGGAGTTGACCGAGAATCCGGCGCTGGAGGAGATCGAAATTGAGGAGATGCCCGGCGAGCAGGAGCAAGAGCAAGATCCCTTTGACCACGATTTCCAGTTTGATGACAACTATGACTATCCGCCGTGTGAAGGGACCGCCGGTCGCGCCGAGGATGAGGTTGATGCGCTGCTGTTTGTGGCCGCGCCGCGTAGCCTGTCCGAGGGTCTGCTCGAGGATCTCTATGCCTCCCTCCCCGAGAGTGAGCATTCGATTGCCCAGGCGCTGATCGGCAGTCTGGATGAACAGGGCTTCCTGCCCGATGAGCCGGAAGATATCGCCGGGACAATTGGCGTCAGCCTGGAGCGGTTCAATGCCGTGCTGCAACGCCTGCGTGAACTGGGGCCCATCGGCATTGCCACCCGCGATACACGCGAGTGCATGCTGGCGCAACTGCTGGCTCTGGAAGCGCAGGGGACCACCTGCCCGCATGCCTATACTATTGTTGACGAGTATATGGAAGATCTGGGCGCGCATCGCTACACCCGTATTGCTCGCCAGCTTCAGATTGACACGGATGATGTTCGGGCGGTACGCGAGTTTATTCAGCATAACCTCTGGCCCTACCCGGCGCAGGCAGCACTCTCCACCGGCTCGGAGCCGAACCGGGTGCGCTATCGACGACCCGACCTCTCAATTACCGAAGTAGATGGAAAATTTGTTGTGGAAGTGCTCAACTCCCCCCGGCGGATGCTGCGGCTCAACCCGCTCTACCAGCAACTGGCGCGCCAGGCGGCCTCGCTCGATGAGGGTGAACGTGAGCATGTGCAGGAGTTTGTGGCCCGCGCGCGCACATTTCTGGCGAATCTGCGGCAGCGCGAGTCGACTCTGCAGCGCATCGGCGAGGCAATTGTGGCGCGGCAGGAGGAGTTTCTGCACCATGGCGTGCGCCACCTGGCCCCAATGACCCGCACCGAGATTGCTGTCGAGTTGGGGCTGCACGAGTCGACTGTCAGCCGGGCAACTTCGGATAAGGCGGCGCTCCTGCCCGATTTGCAGTTGCTGCCCCTGAGCGAGTTCTTTGTAGCCGCGCGTGGCGTGCAGGATGTCCTGCGCGAGTTGATCGAGAATGAGCGTGAGCCGTTGAGTGACGCGGAACTGGCGCGGCTCCTGGGGGAACAGGGCTACTCAATTGCCCGCCGCACCGTTGCCAAGTACCGCGAGCAGATGCAGATCCCGCCGTCAAATCTACGGTAGCCGGTAGTGCAGTATGCGTGTATAATAACAATCCGCTGTAGTGACGACGAACAGGTGTTCTCGCTTGTAGAGATTGCTGAGGGTGTGCATGGCGCTAAAGCGACGCGTGACGGTTATCAATGACTATCCCGAATTTCTGGAGATGATGGTCGATTTCTTAACGGAAGAGGGCTACGAAGTAACGGCAATTCCCAAACACCAGGGGGCGTTTCGGCAGATTAGGCAGAGCCAACCCGATATCATCGTCTGTGATATTGTCTTTGATAACGAACCCCACGGCTTCGGGCTGATCGATATGCTCTATCTGGCCCCTGACACGCGCAAGATCCCGTTGATTGTCTGCACGGCGGCGACCCGGCGCGTCAGAGAGGTACAGGCATCGCTGGCCGCCCGGGGCATTCGCTGGCTGGAAAAGCCCTTCGCGGTTGAGCGACTGCTGACGCTGCTTGAAGAGATACTCACGCCACAGGAAGGCGTATCCCCGGCAGCGGACGAGCCGCCGGCATCACCCGAGTAACCCTGCAACGGTGACGGCACCTGCGTCGCGCTGATGCAACCCCGATTTCCATAGATTCCCTTCGGTGAGTTAGCGGTGGCGTATCCCTGGCATAGATTGTGCGACATAGAGATAAAATGAGCAGTGTACCTGTGTATAAAGCTCTGTTGTTTTCGTAATAGCCAGGGAGGATTGATTGTATGTCCCAGCGAGCACGGATTGCTCTGGTCAATGATATACCCGAATATTTACAACTGATTGTCGATTATCTCAGTGCTGAGGGGTATGAGATCCTGGCCATTCCCAATCATCAACACGCATTTGAGCAGATTCAGGAGAGCAACCCCGATATTATTATCTGCGATGTCACCTTTGATAATGAAGCGCGCGGGTTTGCCCTGATCGATATGCTCTATCTTGAGCCAAAGACCCGCGATATCCCGTCTATCCTGTGCGCCCCCGCTACCCAGCGCATCCAGGAGGTCAGCCCCTCGCTGGCGGCCAAAGGGATCTCCTGGCTGGAGAAGCCCTTCGAGATCGAGAGCCTGATCAGCCTGCTCAAGCGGATCGAGCAGACCGATCGGAATATGTAGGTAGACTGCCCGCCCCGCTACTCCCCCACCGCTTCAACCTGCACCTCCAGCACGGTAAGGTGCGCCGGCCCAAACTGTGTTGCCAGGGCCACATCGGCCGCATCCCGCCCATAGGCGATGGCAATCCGTCCGCCGCGCGGCTCCGCCTGGGTGGGATCAAATGTGTACCAGCGCCCACCGACAAATGCCTCAAACCAGGCATGCTGGTCCATCGGATCGAGCCGGTGCAGGTAGCCCACCACCATCCGCGCCGGAATGTTCAGACTGCGGCAGAGGGCTATCCCCAGGTGCGCAAAGTCACGACAGACACCCACGCGCTCCGCGAACGTCTCTACTGCGGAGGTTGATGCACTACTGGTGCCATACTGGTAGGTGATCTCCCAGTGGATCCAGTCACTGATTGCCGCAACCTGATCATAGCCGGGCTGGGCATCGGCAACAATCGTGTGCGCCTGTTCGCCAAGTTGGTCCGACTGGCAGTAGCGGCTGGGCAGCAGAAAGGGCAGCGTCTGCTCCGGCAGATCCTGGGCCGGGGTAAACGGTGCGCCGGGATGGACATCAATTGAGTCTGACGTTCGGACCTGCGCGCTGGTGTGAATGACAAAGCGACCGGCCGGCGCAACCAGCCGCTGGCACAAATTCCCAAAACTGTCGGTATACTCTGTAACACGCGTCGCCGGGTTCAGCCGGTACTCCTCGTGCGCCACCCACTGCGCCGCGCCGCTACGGGGCCGCAGCATCAGGATCAGCGGCGTTGGCGCATCGCCCTTAAACGTGATTTCACAAACAGCATTCAGTAGCATTTTTTATCCTTTACGAAGAACAAAGAACAAAGAACAAAGAACAGATAGAGCTAATTGCAGCCGACAAGTAAACGTATTTCTTCTTCCAGGTTACGGCTTACGAACTACGAACTACGAACTACGGACTACGGACTACGGACTACGGACTACAAGTTACAGCTTACAACCTACGGCCAGCATGTCAATATAAATTATATAGAAATCAGGGCGATCCGGCAGGAAGAGCGCCGACTCCGGGTTGAGCAGTAGATCGAACGACTCGCGCGCCGCCGCGTCCAGGTAGGGCCGCGCCCGTGCATTCAGATCCTGAAAGTAGGCCGTCAGGTAGGTGCGCTCATCGGCCGTGAGCGGTGTATGCCGGACAATCGTATACGGCGTAACCCGGCAGTGGACCAGACCGGCCATGTCAAATGCGGAGCAGAACTGCCGCCCGATAAAGAATTTCCCCAGTTGCTGCGACGAGTCTTCCAGGGCGCGGATCTGTGCCTGGCGTACCGCCAGTTCCAGCGCACCCGGCCAGGGCATAATCACCTGGTGCAGCATGTCGCTCTCCAGGATGGCGACGGTGCCGCCGGGCCGGACTACGCGCTGTAGTTCATGCAGCGTGCCGATCAGGTCCGGCAGGCTGTAGAGGCTGTAGGCGCACCAGGCCAGGTCAAAGGTATTGTCCTCGAAGGGCAGGCACGCAACCGTACCGACCTGAAACTGCACATTGGCAAGCGACCGCGCGATGGCGCGCTGCCGGGCCTGCGCGACATAGGCGGGCAGGATATCGATCCCCACCACCATGCCGGCTGCACCGACCTGCTCTGCCAGCCAGCAGGCATAGGTGCCGCTACCGCAGGCCAGATCCAGCACCTGATGGCCGGGCTGCAGCGGCAACCGGCTGATAATGTGGCGGAGTTCGGGCGCGTGGGCGCGATGTTGCGCCGCAAGCATCGGGTCATACGCGGGCAGGGCGTCGGCAGCAAGGCCGCGCTGCCCTTCGTTGGCGAATGGAACCGGGCCGTTGGTCATGGGCTACTCCTGTTATTTCCCACGAGGTAATGGCACAAAGTGTGCCAGCGGGATGTGCCGACGGATGTACCGCAGCGCGCCCCTGCCCCAAAATCCACCCCGACGGGGATATTCCCAAACGTGCCGTCGGGGTGAGTGGCGGACGCGCAGAAGCGCGTCCCTACCAATTTGCCGGCAAACCAGCAATCGGCCAGAACGGGGGCAACGGGCACAGCGGCGGCATGTTCCCGTTTATCATCTCGGTGTCCTCGGTGTTCTCGGTGGCGATGACAACAAATCAGTATTAGAAAAAGATATCTCCGCTCCGGTATCCACCGAATCTCCCGGAATATCCGCTGTCGGGCGCTTGTGTAGGTGTGGTATACTCGGTTACATACCCAGGAATGTGCAAATGAGGGTCGCGCCAGGGGAAAGCGGCCAGGAGGTGCAACACCCGAAATACAACAGCCGCAAGCGCATGGGCTGCCGCGCATACCCGCGCCGCAGTTGACGAGGTGGAGGTTTCTTACCGCAAGGTAGGACTAACGGTGCGTTATTCGCTTCGCGCCGGAAAATCGAGAGATCAGCGGATGCCTCCCAGGCGTGAACACCGCCTGTTAAGCGCTTTTGAACGCCTCCCGGTGACGGGCCAGGACAAAAAAAGCGCAGTTGTTCAAACCACGTTGATGTTCCCCTTTTAATGAATGAGCTTCACGATGGACGCAACGACGGTCTGTTCCGCAGGCTGTGTGTGGCTGTCCCCGGTTGTGCATGGTGCGATCTGCACTGCGCACGCCATGCTATCGCCTGTCCTACGATGCACCTGGAATGGTGCATACAATGCACCCGACGGCGGTCTGATCGGACATCACTGATCGGGAGTCCCGGCTTCAGCCGGATCAGGCGTTCCCAGTATGCTGCTGTCCCGGCAGGGATCCCACCGGCTAAAGCCGGGACTCCAGGATATTTCTTACCGTTCGCTTATTTTTTGGGGCACTAAATGGAATTCCCACCCCACTTGAGCCTGGAAAATCGACAAAATTTGGGACGCTCTCCCCACTTTAACGTACACGGTTCCGTAATGTGCAAAACATTTCTGCAATTTCCATCGCCATGTGGGGCGAGATGCTTCCCACGTGGCCGTTTTTGACCCGCTAGTGGGGAATTTTTATGAACTCGTTCCGAAAATAAGCGAACGGTGAGTATTTCGTATCCGGACTGTTTTTCAACTGGAGCATGTTTCGGTAGGAACGCGCTTCCGATAGCTGCCAGACCTGACAGGTCTCCAAAGACCTGTCAGGTCTCTATCCACAAGGAGGAGATTTTATGTGTGGGATTGTTGGCTACATCGGCCCGCGCAACGCGGGGGATATCGTCGTTGGGGGACTGCAGCGGCTGGAGTATCGCGGCTATGACTCGGCCGGGGTCGCCGTGTATGAGCCGACCGCCGGGCTGCAACTGCGGCGCAGCGTCGGCAAACTGATCAACCTGGTGACGCACCTGCGCGAGCAGCCGGTCGTCGGCAGTGTCGGCATCGGGCATACGCGCTGTGCCACCAACGGCGGCGTCACCGAGAACAACGCCCATCCCCACCGCGATCAGAGCGGCGAGATTGTGGTCATTCAGAATGGCATTGTCGAAAACTACCTGGAGCTGAAAGGCCGCCTGTTGGAACAGGGGCACACGCTGCACTCCCAGACGGATACCGAGATTATCGCGCATCTGGTGGGCAACTACTATCGTGAGCATGGCTCGCTGGAGCAGGCGGTACGCAGCGCGCTGGGCGAACTGCGCGGTGGCAACGCGGTGGTCGCCTTCAGCCTGCGCGAGCCGGAGCGGCTGGTGGCGGCGCGGCTGGGCAACGCAGGCGGGGTGGTGATCGGGCTGGGCGAGGGCGAGCATTTTGTCGCCTCGGATATGCCTGCCATTCTGGATCATACGCGCCATATGCTCTTCCTGGAGGACCGCGAACTGGCGGTGATTACCCGGGAGCGCGTGCAGATCAGCACGCTGGTCGGGGAGCCGGTGGAGCGTGCGCCGGTTACGATGACCTGGGATCCGGTGGCGGCAGCCCGGGGCGACTACAAGCATTTTATGCAGAAGGAGATCTACGAGCAGCCGCGCGCACTGATGGATGTGTTGCGCGGGCGGATCGACCAGGAGGCGGGCGCGGTCTATCTGGAAGATCTCACATTGAGTGATGCCGAACTGCGCAATGTTGATCGCATCTACGCGGTGGCCTGCGGCACGGCCTGGCACGCGGCGCTGATCTGCAAATTTATGATCGAGGCACTGGCGCGGGTGCGGGTCGAGGTGGATTATGGCAGCGAGTTTCGCTACCGGCAGCCGCTGTTGAATGAACGGACGCTGCTGCTGGCGATTTCCCAGAGCGGCGAAACGGTTGACACGCTGGCGGCGATGGAGGAGGCGCGCTCACAGCAGGTTCCCGGCGTGGCTATCGTCAATGCGATTGGCAGCCAGGCGGCGCGTGTGGCCGATGGCGGATCGATCTATCTGCATGCTGGGCCAGAGATCGGCGTGGCCTCGACCAAATGCTTCACCAACATGCTGGTGGCGGGCTATCTGTTTGCGCTGCGTCTGGCGCAGGCGCGTAATACCCTGACGCCCGCGCAGATCCGGGAGCATGTGCAGGCGTTGATCGAGCTGCCGCGCAAGGCCGCGCAGGTGCTGGAGCGGGCCGAAGCACAGTGCGAAATGCTGACCGAGTATTACTACCATGCCGGCAACGCGCTCTACCTGGGCCGTCAGGTGAATTACCCGATTGCGCTGGAGGGCGCGCTCAAGCTGAAGGAGATTAGCTACATTCACGCGGAGGGCTACCCGGCCGGTGAGATGAAGCATGGCCCGATTGCGCTGATCGATGATATGCTGCCGGTGCTCTGCATTGCACCCCGCGATGGGATCTATGCGAAGATGTTGAGCAATATCGAGCAGGTCAAGGCGCGCGGTGGGCATGTGATTGCCATCGCCAGCGAGGGCGACACGCTGCTCCCCGACAAGGTCGATCATGTGATTCACATCCCGGAGACCAGCCCGCTGCTGACGCCGGTGCTGACAGTCATTCCGCTGCAACTGCTGGCCTACCAGATTGCGGTACGGCGCGGCTGCGATGTGGATCAGCCACGTAACCTGGCGAAGAGTGTGACGGTGG
Source organism: Chloroflexaceae bacterium (assembly GCA_034436755.1). Taxonomy (GTDB): domain Bacteria; phylum Chloroflexota; class Chloroflexia; order Chloroflexales; family Chloroflexaceae; genus CAKZQX01. The sequence goes on from DAOTVB010000114.1 coordinate 10,966, forward strand.
AGTAGCGGGAAGGGTGTGCCTCTCAGGTGTAGACTGTTTGTGGTAGGGACGCGCTTCTGCGCGTCCGCAGCCTGTCCCGATGCGGGATATGCTGCGCTGGAACGGCGTATAATGATGAACGAAATACCAGTAGCGCCGATCTGATTCTTTACCTTCGTTGAACATGCCAGGGTCTTCCGCACCAATCGGCCGATCCGCTGCTGCACGCTGTTGTTCATCTGCTCAACGTGATTGGTCTACCCGCTAGATTTAGTAGAAAACCGGGTGTCTTGCTTTTCTAAGAGACTGTCTGAAAAGGGTTAGTCATGGGGCTATGGCCCCGGAGCAGGAGTCCCGGCTTCAGCCGTGTGGCCGGAACCGGCTGTACTGTTTCCCCGGTTCGGCACCTGAAAATGTCCCGACATCGTGGCCGCACATCCGTGCGCCGTCCCCCCGCCCCAGTCGCTCCCCGGACGCGGAGCGATGCCGTCCCACGGTGGTCAGATCCGCCCAGGCATACGCCGGATGGGGCCGCACCTCGGCGGATTCCGGGCTGTTCGGGTCCGGGTTAACCGATTCGCGCACACATCGACCTACCCCCAGGCAGGTGGGGCAGATAGCTGCGTGGATATCGATCGGTTTTCGCCTGGCCGTCGGCCTACAGCGGCACCACCAACTGGCGTGACCGCCCGGGGGCCGTGCGGTCGTCGCGGGCCGCCGTCATCAGGGCGGTCACCCAGGCGTCAAACGGCAGCGGTTGGTCGGGGGCCAGGCCCTTCAGCGGCACCCGCTTCACCTCCCGCTGGTCATGCTGGATCACCAGTTCGCGCGTCGCCACCGCGATGGTGACCAGCACCTCCTGCCCGACCAACTTCTTCGTGGCGTAGTACCGTTCGTCACCGATGCTGATGCTGGTATCGCGCTGGACCCGACGGGTGATGCCGACGCCGGCGAAGCGCTCGAGCCAGGCATTCGGGTCCACGACGTCCGGGATCGCCGGGCGGGGTGGCAGATCGGGATGCGCCACCCGCGGCGGGCGATTGCCACAGCTCAGCGCCTGGTTCGGGCGTTCATAATTGTAGTGATGCTGCACATGCTGAAAGACGGCGCGCGCATCGGCCAGGGTGCCCGGGCGAAACGCCCGGATACCTTCATCGCTCAACGTGCGGTTCATCCGCTCGACAAACGGCTTCAGGTCGGGACGGCGTGGTGGGTAGATATCCACCGCAACCCCCAGGCAGTGCCAGAACTGCAGGAAAGGACTGGGAACATCCGCCTTCGGGTTGCCGCCGACAAACCGGGGATCGCGGTCGAGACGCACGCGGTCGGGCAGGCCGTGGGTGCGCACCAGGTCGGCCGCGGCGGCAATCGCCGTCACCATCGTAAAATCTGTACGCAGCGGGCACTCCAGCAGGATGGAGGTGCCCCGATCCACGACGACGCAGGCTTCCACCTGATGCTGGTGTTTGTCCGTGTCAGGGTCGGCCTGCACCGTGACCACATCGAGGAAATCCAGTTCCCATTCGGTCATGGGGGCGGGACGCTCGATGCGGGTCCGCCGTCCGCGTCCGGGAATCAGGATACGCCCGGCCGCCGTCAGGATGCGCCAGATGGTGCGCGAGGAGCGCGGCAGTCGCTCACCCTGCACTTCTGGGGTGCGGGCCAGATAGTACTGAATGGCTTTGGGACCAGGAATGCGCTGGAGGTTCTCCGGCGGATCGTCCCGGATCTCCAGAATGCGGTCAATCACCGACTGACTGATCCGGTCCGGCCGGGTGTGGGGGGCGTGGGACTGCCCGAACAGCACGGTCGGGTCGTCGGGCGCGGCACCCAGGCGCGTCCGCCATTTTTTCACCCAACTGATGGAGCGACCGACGGCATCCGCCAGGGTGCTGGGACTCCAGTCAGGGTGGTTCTGCATCAGGACGCGGAGGGTGATGCGATCGGCCAGCAACGCAGCATCCATTGATGGCCTCCTTTCGGGGAGCATACGAAAGAATCCATGATGGAAAGGATACCGCACAATGCGGGCACCGTCGTACGAAGACGGGTCGTACAGATGTGCGGCCACGATGTCGGGACATTTTGGCGTGCCGAACCGGGGAAACAGTACAGCCGGTTCCGGCCACACGGCTGAAGCCGGGACTCCTGCTCCGGGGCCGTAGCCCCATGACCAACCCGTTTCAGACAGGCTCTTACACCCGCTCTCAAGTGGAGACTTGTTCGCCAGAGTGCAGGGGAATGCGGTTAACGAGACCGGCGGCGGACGCGCTTCTGCGCGTCCCTACCCCAAAAAGCCTACATCTGAGAGTCCTGCATCCGCCGCTGCGGGGCCGGCGTCATTCATCGGTTGAGCGTTGTCATTTCGGAAAATAGTATAGCATACTCCAGTGGTGAAGAAGAAAGTGGTTTCAATGCGCGGTAGAAAAGCAAAGCAGTCATATTTCTACTATGGAAAAACCACTGAAAAACTTTGAGCCGCACCAGCAGGCTGAACTGCTGCCGGGGCAGTTTCCGTATTTCATGCCGCCCCCGTATACTCGGCCAGCACTGCATCAATAGTATGGCGGGCGATGCCGGCCAGCACCGGGTTGCTCTGCCGATAGTAGGGCAGGGCAATCAGGCCGAAGGAGAGCGCCCAGCCCCGGCCACGCGCCCAGGTTGCGTCATCAACGTTGAGCCTGGCGCGAAAGCTCCCCCGGCTTGCAACCGGCAAGAGATTCCAGGCGACCATCAGGTCACAGGCCGGATCACCCACGCCGAGACAGCCAAAGTCGATCACGGCGCGCAGATGGCCCTGAACTGTCAACAGGTTGCCGGCCTGCAGGTCGCCATGGATCCAGACGGGTGCTCCGGACCAGGCGGGAGCATGGAGGGCGGCGTCCCAGGCCACGGTTGCGGTCGCGCTATCAATTATGCCGTCCAGGGCAGCAATGGCAGCGCGGGTGGCGGCATCGCGCTGTGCCAGTGGCACGCCCCGGAAGGCGTTATGCGCTCCCGGTGGCGGCCCAGCCGTCGGATCGATCCGCTGGAGGGCCGTGATGAAGTGCGCCAGATCCGCCGCAAACTGATTCGGGTCAGCGATGCGGTCAATGGTTGCGGTCGTGCCTGCCAGCCAGGGGTAGACCGACCAGGGCCAGGGGAAGTCCGCGGCAGGCGTTCCCCGCGCGTGAGGTACGGGGATGGCAAGCGGGAGGTACGGCGCCAATCGCGGCAGCCACTGCTGTTCCTTGTCTACCTGCGCGGCAGATGCCGGGATGCGCGGGAGGCGCACAACCTTGTCATCGCCAAGCCGATAGAGCGCGTGGTCCGTTCCGGCGGAGGAAACCGGCGCAAGCGGGAGGTCGGCCCAGTGCGGGAACTGGGCCGCGAGCAGGCGGCGTACCAGATCAACATCCGTCGGTACTTCATCGGGGTGCATGGTGTTCGCAGGCATGGGTGTCTTGCGATCCTTCTATTGCAAAAACGGATAGAGACCTGACAGGTCTTCGGAGACCTGTCAGGTCTGATACTTATCCGAGGGCGCAGAGATACCACATATCACATGAACTGCCCGGCATGCGCTGCGTCTTTGGCTTGTATGCCAAACGCGAATGCTCGTTGTAGTAATAGGCGACTATACCCGCCGGCGGTGGTTGCACCACTGTTCCGTCGCTCACGTCGGTGGCGGGTGCCGGTTCCGCGATGCTGCGCTGAACGGTGGGACAGCGGTTTTGAGATGGGTTGCGACCAGCGCGCGAAACGCCGGCGGGCAGTCGGGATCATCCGGGTCGGGCAGCAGCGAGGCAAAGACAATCGCCCGCTCTGCCGGGCACTCTCAGCGGAAATTTCGCGGATCGGCAGGGCGACTTCAATCAGGCGGGGGCAGTTGTTGGGCATAATATGTTCCTACGGTTATCTCCAAAGGAAACCGGAGACACGCCGCTGTGCTCCGGCAATTTTTACGGATGCAGGTTTGGGTTTTCACTGACTAACCCTTCGGCCTGCGCTACCGTGATGAGATCAGTATCAGCGGCGACAAACGTCAGGGCCGGCAGACTAGCGGCAACATACTGTGCATTGGCCACCAGGGCCGTGGCAAGCTGAACCGCGTCATAGCCACGCAGTCGATAGTCCTGGGTGAGCGCGACCGCCCGGCTGATAATTGCCCGGCTCACCGCTACAATCTCATAGTCGGTATCACTGTGGTGCAGCAAGAGACTTACACTGGCATCTCGCTCCTGCCGCGTGATGCCACCGGCGCACGCTGCCGGGCCGCGATGGCCGCGGCAGCTTCGACGCGGGTGATCTCACTCATAATGATCGTGGTATTGCTCGCCGGGTTGGTGCATGCCTGCACCCAGGCCGTTCCCGTCTCCAGCACATAGCGTTTGACCACTGCACTGGTGTCCAGGTAGAACAGGCTCATTCCTTTGGCCCACGCTGTTCAATGACAATTTCACTTAATGGCTTGCCGTTAGTACGGGCAAAAGCTGCCTGGACCTCTTCCAACGTCGCGGTTGTCTGGCGTGCGCGTTTCTTCTCCTCCGGACTGAGTTCCGTCAATAACCCGGCAGCCTGTAAGACCGCACGCGCGCGCGCCCGCTCAGTGAGCGGTGGCGCAGCCGGCGGCGTATAGATTGCCAGCCAGTCGGTAGCTACTGCCTCGACCGATTTGCCCTGTCTTCCGGCCTCCTCACTCAGTCGTTGATAGACTTCAGGCGGGATTTCAATTGTTACTGTCACCATAGCTTTCTCACTTTCCATGCATGTGGCAACCATGCGGCTGCCCTCCATGGGTCGTAGTGTCGCCTTCAGGCGGTTGGGAGCGCGTCCCGCAGAATCAATTCACACTCAGTTTACACGCGTTACGCGGTGGGCAATCAAACCGGGCGTTTGCGCCCGATAAAGGCCGGCTTCGCCTGCGGCAGCATGGTGCGGTCCCATTCCGCCCTGCCGGAGGCGAATCGGGCCGGTTGTCCAGGCATCTGCCTGGTTTGGAACTGACCACGTAACTTCTGTCAGTTTAGGATTGCTATATAGCAACCTCCTCACCGACCCGCTGCAACTCCTGTTCTGCAACCAGCCATTGTACCTGCCGGTAGAGCATTTCCGGCTTGAGCCGGGCTCCGGGATTCTGTATCATCCGCAGGCGCGACTGACCCGTTTTGCAGCCGGTGACAATATAGAGCCAGGCCCAGTCCCCCAGTTGCCGCAGCCGGTCAAGCTCCGGCCCGGTCAGCATCACCACGCCCGACTGGGCCCGGCCCTTGACCTCAATATAGCACTTCTCGCCCAGGGGTGACTCCGAGCGGATATCGTAGTGCTCACCATCATTGTGAACATCGTGGGGAGTCCAGCCGCGGCTACGTTCATACTGCAGCACTACTTCCATCGCCAGCGCTTCAACCTCGTCATCGCGGCGCATCGGCAAACCCCGCTCTCAAGTATACCAGTTTGCGCCGCCGCGCGCAGCACGCGCACCTTCACGCCAAGACGCTTCAGCCCCACCTGCTGCAGGGTGCTGCTGCGATGTTCCGGGTGGGGCGAGTGATTTGCCAGGGTGAACATGACATCTTGCACAACTTCACCGCTGCTCTCCGTCAATAGCACGTAGGGACACGAAGATGGAACGGGAGCCGAGAATAAGCCAGAGATTACGGCACACCCTTGGAGGGTAGATTGAGCAGATAGCACTGCCCAACTTTTGGATTACGGCATTGTTGCAGTAAGTACCTGCCCACGTATAGTGATCTTTTGATAGTTATGCGCTATACGATATACAGATCAAATTTGGTTGGCAACACTGTTATGACTCGGGCGGTGATTTCCTAAGTATCAGTCAGGTTCCGGCGGATATTCACTCAGCATTGACGGGTATTCTAATAGTTCTGTCCTACTGATATGACTCTGCGACTGGATTGTATTCTATACGGCTTGCCCCAATTAAATCATGGTCTTTTTTACTGCTGCGTATGATGATCTGGAAATACACACTGTAGAAAATATTCGGCGTGCTATGCTATAATCAGAGAGAGTAAACACCATATCACTAGTGTTTGTGAAATGCGTGGTATATGAGCAGAGATTATGTCCAGACGTTAGAATAGCCGCAGGTGAACTTGTTCGAGTACCTGGTTACGCTAGCAGTTGTCGTGTGACTGTATCTGTCACAAGATTAGTTTAGAATAAATATGCGACGGTTGTGCCGTCTTTCCGAGGTTAACTGTGCTCCCATACATTTCCCGATTTTCTCAGGCAGAGTCACAAGTCCGATGGGCGGGCAAGCAAATATGTGATGCGAATGCTTTCACGGAGTTTATGAGACTCAACGTGAGAAACAAATTAATCGATGTCGAGAACCAGGTTGATTTCGAGGTGGATATGCAAGCTCTGGCAACTACAGAGATGGCTTCAGATACCTTATTAACACTTTTGTCCTGCGAACCTCAATATGAAGACTGGGAGGTAGGTGAGTCTTTGGCTCAATGTCTCCTGGAAGCTGAGTATGGCATTCATTGGCCCTGGAACCAGGAGCGTGATAAGCGTACGCCGCGTGCAAGTTTGCCTGGAGTTGATCTCGTTGGTTTCGGTCGCTTCAATCATGAAGTGTGGCTGGTCTTCGGCGAAGTAAAAACATCAAACGATCAAAAAATCCTCCTGGCGTTATGAACGGACGGAGTGGCATGATTCACCAGATTGACGCTCTGGCAAGTGATCCACAACGACACAACAGTTTGTTACGGTGGTTAAGCGTGCGATGTAAGAATACAGAGTACTGGCCACTTTCTCGGGAAGCTACCCAGAGGTATCTTAGTTCGGGAGGGCGAGCTATTCTACTGTACGGTCTTCTCATGCGGGATACACAACCACATGATCTCGACCTTCGTAATCGTGCTCAGACACTGATTCAAAAAGTAAAAACCCCAACGAGAGTTGAGCTAACAGCCTGGTACTTACCGCATCCAATTTCTGAGTGGGTTGCACTCACGCTAGGATAAGACAATGGTGTCCTGGATTGTTGAGGCTCTTGATCAAGAGCGGGTTGAGTCAGCATGCGTTGAAGCTTCAAGGCGTCTGCTTTACAGTGCATTGGGTTTTGCTAATAATACTGAAGCCGAAGAAAATCTTCGGTTTGTTGCAGAAGCTTTTGATCTTGCCATAGCTGATCTTCTTGCTGATGAAGAGCAAATTTTACAACTCCGCCAGTTGAGTGCTGAAGCCTTTGTGTTGTTTCGCGCGTTACCACTTCCTGAAGCGCCATTCGATGAAGCGTTCCATTTACTTCGGATGAGTTGCTTCGGTGTTATAGGTGAGCGTGGCACTGATGCCTCACGTGATTTACAAGAAAGACCCTGGTCACCTCTCCCTATCGACAGTGCCGACTGGGGTGATCGAACTCAGTCTGTTATCCTTGATATTTGGCTACGTCTTATCAGAAAACAAGGATGGGAGGATCTCAGGTTAGTGCAGCAGCGGGTCGTAGAATTGCGTGAGCAACAGAGGAATTTCGAGAAGACTTATTTAGATAATCTGGGCACAGTCGCCAGAACAGCAGCCTGGAAACTTGTGATGTTCTATCACCTTAGCAAAGCGGCTGAGATCCTGGCGATATATACTTCTCAGGGAGAAGTGGAAGGTCGCTATAACGTCCGAGAGCAGTTGGACTCTCAATTTGACCGTGCCCTTGTTGCCTGTGAGCGTGTAGAGATGTACGAATGGCACAGTATTACCAGACTTCTGGCGCAGACAGCTCAACAACTTGTCGAAAACTGTATCTGGACAGTAACACGTGCGGTCAACTCTCGTGTTACTAATTTTGTCACTCATCTCACAAACCCAGATCGCCAACGTCCAATTTTTGAGGTTCTCCCCCCACAGCGTCGAACCCTACGTGAGCAGGGCTTGTTAGGGTCTGGGCATCGGTCAGTAGTAGTAAATCTTCCCACATCAAGTGGCAAGACTTTCATTGCCCAGTTCCGAATATTACAGGCACTTAACCAGTTTGACAACGAGCAGGGTTGGGTTGCTTACCTTGCACCAACCAGGGCTCTTATAAACCAGGTATGTACCCGCCTCAGGCGCGATTTTACTTCCCTTGGTAGCGTAGTTGAGCGGGTAAGTCCTGCTTTGGAAATTGACGGTATGGAGGCGAGCTTACTTACTGATAAGACGGCAGACTCAAAATTTCGTGTACTAGTTACAACACCGGAGAAACTCGATTTGTTATTACGAGGTGGTTGGGAGGCCAGAATTGGACGACCTCTGACACTTGTCGTTGTAGACGAGGCACATAACATTGCGCAAAATGAACGTGGAATCAAGCTGGAACTATTGTTGTCTACAATAAATCGTGAATGTCGAAACGCACAATTTCTTTTACTAACACCTTTCATTCCTAACCCAAATGAGATTGCGCGTTGGCTTGCACCAGATAGTCATAGCAGCATTGAATTGGGACTGGATTGGCAGCCAAATGATCGGGCTGTTATGCTGACGCGTGTCAATCGTTTGAAAGATCAGGGTCGAGGCAACTTCTCGATTGATCTGGAGACACTTCATACTAGTAGACCTGCATTAACTATCCCGGAGAGTCTTAATCTCACACAAGGAAGAGTGCTTGGTTTTTCCTGGTCCGAAATTAAAAATAACAAGAGCAGGATTGCGGCAGTTACGGCTGATACACTTAAGCGACGAGGTCCAGTTATCCTCCTTGCTGGTAGGGTTTCACTTACCTGGCAAATTGCCAACTATTTTCGACGACAGGAGAATAAGCAAAACCCCGCTTCTAGCGAAGTCGCTCTTGTTCAACGTTACCTGGCAAGCGAATTTGGTCCGGAATTCATGCTTATTTACCTGCTGAATTACGGTGTCGCTGTTCACCATACTGGACTTTCTGATGAGGCAAAAATTCTAATCGAGTGGTTATTCGAGAAAGGCCATCTTTACATTCTTGTTGCAACAACAACCATCGCACAAGGGGTAAATTTCCCAGTCTCTGGCGTAGTTCTTGCGACTCATCAGTACCCATATGGTCAACCAATGCCACCGGAAGATTTTTGGAATCTGGCTGGCCACTCTGGTCGTATTGAACAAAGTAGCCTTGGCATTGTAGCGCTTGCTTCTACCAGTCAAGAAGATGCCAATACTTTACGGCAATTCGTAACAGAACAAGTTGCAGATCTGAATTCTGTTACCATTAACATGGTCCAGAAAGCGATGAATACTGGGAATATTCTTGATCTCCATAAGCTTTTTCATGAACCGGCCTGGTCAACGTTTCTTCAGTATCTTGCTCATACATACCTACAGGTTGGTGGTGCTGAAAGTTTCACTAATGAAATAGAACAAATCTTACGAGGAACTTTCGGCTTCCAGCATTTGCGACGTTTGGATCCTTCAATAGCACGACAGCTAGTGAGTGGTGTCCGAGGATATGGGCAGCGTATTGCTGGTAAGCCTGTTAGTTTGGTAGACAGCACAGGATTTTCCTGGGAAAGTATTAGTATCACATTGGGCAAACTGGCTGAGGAGCGAATCACTGAAGATATCTGGGACACAAATACACTTTTTACCGCTGGGAATAGGAATCTTTCGAGGATTCTTGGAATACTTTTTGAGGTTCCCGAGCTGAGAGAAAATTTAACCTCAGTAATCAAACCCGGTCATGATAGTGAAAGACTGGCAAATCTCGTGCGTGATTGGGTAAATGGTGTCAGCTTACAAGATATTGCACAATCCTACTTCAATATAGATGCGCGTGGTCAAGCTATTGATCCAACAAATGCTATGACGGCATGCTGTCGCAGCATCTTTGGTCGTCTAACACAAACCACTTCCTGGGGACTGGCCGCCTTACAGGCAATGACATTTCGTGAGCGATTCGATAACCTTTCTTTAAGCGAGCAACAGGCTCTACGGAATCTACCCGCACGTGTCTTCTATGGAGTTAACTCAGATGACGCAATTGCTCTACGACTCCTCGGTGTACCTCGTAGTGCAGCGGAACCTCTGGCATCGACGCTACGTAACGAAATACGAGAAAATACATTGCCAAGATTAAGGTCAATAATGACTGGAATTCCAGAAAAAACATGGTCTGATGCACTGGGGAATAGAGGTTCTGACTATCATAAAGTCTGGCGTATCTTAGAGGGCCTAAGTTAAACTCAGTCTCAGTTCATTCGGATCAAGACCACTGGCAATATCGCCTGGGACGAATGGTGTATCACTCATCAAGGGAGATCTGCTTTGCCTTCAGGCGTCGGCCGTTTTGTCCAACTGCGTTAAACATCTGATCGCAGCAGCGAGGCAGTTGTTGCAACCTGGCCTGGCAGCACCGGCAAATCCTCAGCCGCGCAAGCCACAGCGGCTGCCGGTTGCGCGGAACCAGCAGGCGTGCTACGACAGAGCTACACAACAGTAGACGAACACCATTATAGTTGCACCATTCCACGCCTACGTGTACCAGCGCGGCATGGGCTATGTGCTTGTGAGATTATACCACAGTGCAATAACCAGAGCATGGTGTATACATTTGTGTTATGAGCAACCGTATTCTTGTGGGCTTTAATAACACGAGTTACGCGGTCTCTTCCGCAGAAGGGAGATATCGCCTCCGGCAGGGCGGAAGATTCCATGCTTTTCACAAAAATGTTGCACGTTGTGCAACATTTTTGTGAAAAAGATAAAAAGTGTCCCATGCTGCCGCAGGCGAGTCTGCCGTTCACCGGGTGAAACGCCCGGTTTGATGAACCACCGCGTAACTCGTGTTAATAACGAACCGATTGCTCCGCACTAACCACCGGCTCCAGTGTGGTGGCAGTACAACAATCAATTCAAACCCCAACCCACATCCGCCGGCATTACGGCACTACCTCGCCCTCCGCCTGAACCAGCCGGCTATGAAAGACCGCCGGGTTGTCTACATCGTAGAGCCGGATAACATAGGTCGTTGTCTCACCCGGATTAAGCGTTTCAAGCTTAATATCGAATCCCACATCCAGTACCTCGCCCGCGCGGTCATAGACAATCGCCGCTACCCGGATATCCTTCAGCGGCACGCTCTGGTCGTTGCGCAGTTCGCCAAAGATCTCCGTGCCCAGCGAGATATCCCGCGTCTGGTTGGAGAGGACATTCACCGGCTCGTAGGTAAAAATACCGGGATCGTTTTCGTAGTTCAGGTCAAGTTCGTAGCGGGCAATCGTAGCCGGCGGGTCGGAGAGGGTAATCGCAAACGGGACACGCCGGCGCGGCAGGAACCGATAGAGCCGGGCAAATGATGGGCCGGCCACCGCAACCAGGCTATCCTGATCATCATAGAACCGGGCAGTTACCTGCACATCATAGACATCCAGGCTGGTGTTGTTCAGCACTTCCCCGACCAGACGACGCGACGTTTCACCCTCCAGCAACTGTGAGGTCGTAACGAAAACCTCCTCCGGCTGCGGGGTGGCGGTCATGGTGGGCGTGGCTGTGGCCGTCGGTGTGGCTGTGGCCGTGGGCGTTGCTGTGACGGTGGCTGTTCCGGTGGGCGTACGGGTGGGCGTAACGGTCGGTGTGGCGGTTGGGGGTGTACCCGCCTGGACAATCAGGGGCAGGTAGACCGGCCGGCGCGACTGGGCGGTCAGGCCGGCGCTACCGGCAACCAGGAGCATGAGCATGAGAACGGCGAACAGGGCAACCAGGCGCTGCATACAACGTTCCTTTCCGCTTGCGGCGGGGATGGCCGATTGATCTGCATAGCTCTATCCCGGTGGATAAAGCCCTCAATGATCAGTAGTGTAGCAGGGGAGCATTACCGGAATTGAACGGTATCTTTCAGCCGTGCGGCATGGGTATGTTTGGGGTGGGAAAACAGCCGTTGCGGTCTATTTCTCACGGGATGATATGGGGTTTACTTCCTCCCGCATCCGAATACCTTGCTCAAATGACAGTGGGGTAAAGCCAAACGTCCTCACAAACGGCGCAATATCGGCGGTGTTGCCCCGCCGCAGCATCCCTAACTCCTCGTGGGTAATTGGCCCCACGCCGAGCCGATCGGTGATGGCAGCCACCAGCCGCATCAGCGGCCAGGGGATGGGCAGGATACGCGCTCCGTGCGCTTTGCCCTGCCGGCGGGCCAGCGTGTCGAGGATTGCTGCAAATGTGAGGGCGTGTGCCCCACCCACATCCACCGTGAGCGCCTGCAGTTCGGGGCGTTCGACCGCCGCAACAACTGCCCGCGCCAGGTCGTTGATGTGGACCGGTTGCAACTGATACTGCCCATCCCCCGGCACGGGCGTGATCGGCAGGGCGGCGAGGCGCGCAAACAGGCGCATGGAGTGGTCCCCCGGCCCGTAGACAATCGAGGGACGCAGCACCACATAGGGCACACCCAGTTCCGCCGGCCGCCGGTCGGCCACATACTTCGAGCGATGGTAGCGGCTGGTGGCCTGCGCATCCGCGCCCAGCGCGCTAATCTGGACGATTTTGCTGACCCCGCTCTCCGCCGCTGCTGCAAACAGGGCCAGCGGCGCGGCGGTATGCACGGCAGCGAAGCCGGCCCCGTGCTGCTCCCGAATGATGCCGATGCTGTTGATGACCACCGCGTGCCCCGGCACGGCTCCCACCCAGGACGCCGGCTGCAGCCAGTCGCCCACGACCTGCCGGACATGGGGATGCGCCGGCAACCGCGAAAGCGAACCAGGGCGCACCAGGCAGGTCACCTGATGACCGCGAGCCGGCAATGCGCGCATGATATGCCCACCGATAAAGCCGGTGGCTCCGGTAAGAAAGATCCGCATCGGCATTTATGCCCCTATCTGGTAGGTACGGCCACGGTTCCACTGGTAGGCAATCGGTTCCACCTCGTAACAGATCTCCGGGGTCACCGGCTGGTCGCGCAGATAGGCCCAGGTCGCCGTCTCAACATGCACCAGTTTGCTCTGCCAGGCCGCTTCATCCCGGGTGATATGTACCACGTTGGCAACGGCGGGTCGCGCCAGGGAAATTCCCGCCGGCCGGTACTTCAGAAAGGCCGCTGCTGCGTCAAGTGTGTCGAAGGCCGAGGTAGCCGGGAGCCGGGCGGGCACATCCGGGCGCAACGCGGCATAGCCGGGCGCATCCGGCGAGTCGATCCGGATCAGGGTAGTTGTGGCCGCCGGGCGCAACTGGATCGGCGCCGTGTGAAAGTTGAAGTCCGTCACCAGATTACCCGCCGGCGTCATCAGGGGGCGGTTGCAATCGCTGCGCAGGAAATAGAGCCCTTCAATCGTGGTACCCTGGCTGGTCGTAACCCGCGCATAGAGCCGGTAGGCCACATGCCGATAGGCGATCCCGACCAGGGCGGGCAGCGGCGCGGGCCGCATGGCCTGGATTTCGCAGACGACGATATTCCAGAAAGCACACCCCCGGTAGGTCACCAGTTCCAGCGGTGGCGGCAGCAGGTGGCGCACGACAGCGGCAGGGGTCTGGTAGGTAAACAGCCAGCAGTGGGTGAACCGGCCGCGCATGGTGAGTGGGTTTTTAGGAAGGAAACTCATGCGGTTGTCTCCTGTTGCAACACCTGCTGGAACAACTGGAAGAAGAACGCACCGCTGCCGTTGAGCGCGATCATCCAGAGCAGCAGCGTGGTCCTGGCGGGTACACCAAGTTCGCGCAGTTGCAGCGCCAGCACGGTTGCCATGACGACATTTGAGAGCCCCACCGTTGCCAGGTTAAAGCGGAGGGGATCGATCTGGTTGCGGCGTGGCGCATGCGCCTGGAGCAGGTTGGCAAGCGCGCCGCTTACCAGCACCGCCTCGCCGTAGGCCATCGTCACCAGGCAGGCGTGGGCGCAGGTCAGGGCATTGCGCCGCGTGATGAGCAGCAGCGTCGGGCCAAAGACACACCAGCCGAGCCCGGCCGACAGCGCCAGCCAGCGCGCGCCGCTGGTGGGCCGCCAGCGCGGAAAACGCCGGCTAAGCGAGGCTCCGTAGACGGCCGAACCGCCCACAGCAATGCCGACCAGACCGGCCCAGGTGAGTACGGGCAGCGTGGACAATGTCGGCGGTTCCGTGGCAAACCGGCGCATCTGGGTGCGCGGGTGGCGCAGGGCCGATGAGAGGGGGACGTGAGGCATGGCGGTTCCTTTCAGGTTTCATCAGTTGTGGAGGAGGCTTCCCCCTTCGCCCCAAACACCGGCTCCAGCGCGGCGGTGAGGTCGGTGAGTGCTCGCGCCACGGGCGGCAGGCGCAACATCCGGCGGCCAAGGCGGAGCCCCTGCTCACTCAGCCGCAGCAGCGTCTCCGTTGCGCGAAAGCCGGGAGTTGGATCATAGAGCCAGAACAGCAGCAACCCCAGGTGCGCCGCGTACAACACCAGTGCCAGTTCATCCACCTGCTGCCGCGCATGCGGCGCGTCGGTTGCGTCCGCCACCAGCGCCACAAAGTTGTCGTGAATAACGTGCGCCCGTAGCGGCGCGCTGGCCGTACCCAGGATGCCCAGTTCGTTCTGCGGGTTGAGCGCCGAGCCGAGGATGGCCTGGTACACGCCGCGATAAGGTGCGACCTGGGCGAAACGGGCACGCATCATCGCGGTGAAGCGGGCTGCCGGCGGCGCGGACGGCAGCCCGTCAATCGCCGCGTCAAACTCCTGGGCCAACTGGTCATACATCGCCAGCACCAGGTCTTCCTTGCGCGCGAAGTAGCGATAGGTCAGGCCCGGCGAGCGCCCGGCGGCGGCGGCGATCTCGCGCATCGTCGTCTCGTGGTAGCCGCGCGTGGTAAACCGTTCCAGCGCGGCGGCGAGGATCGTCTCGCGCATACGCTCACCTTTTTCAGTGCGTCCGGCTGGTTTCGGCATTCCACCAACTCTCCGTGCATAACACGCGTTATGCGGTTACAAATCTGGAAGAACCTATCGCCTCCGACAGGGCGGAAGATTCTATTCTTTTTCACAAAAATTTACACAAAGTGTAAATTTTTGTGAAAAAGATAAAAAAGTACCATGCTGCCGCAGGCGAAATGTGCCGCTATCGAGAGCAAACGTCCGGTTTGAACGCCCATCGCGTCCATCGTATGAAAAAGTAAACATGTTTACTTATATATGCTATACTACAGAATGAAACGTCGGTTGTCAAGGGGTTCTACAAAAAAGGAGACTGCTATGCTGAACTTACCCGCCGTGCGGGGCGTGATTGCCCGCCGCATTCTGGTGAACTACCGCGTTGATCCTGATGTGCCGGCGCGCCTGCTGCCTGCGCCCTTCCGCCCCAAATGTGTTAATGGCGTGGCAATTGCCGGCATCTGCCTGATCCGGCTTGCCCAGATCCGCCCGCGCTTTGTGCCGCCGATTGTGGGCCTCGCCTCCGAGAACGCCGCCCATCGTATCGCCGTGGAGTGGGACGACCAGGGCACCCGCCGCGAGGGCGTCTACATTCCCCGGCGCGACACCTCCTCACGGCTGAGTGTGCTGGCGGGTGGCACGCTCTTTCCCGGCAGGCATCACCACGCTCGCTTCAGCGTACACGAGCAGGATGAGCGCTACGCTGTGGCGCTGCAGAGCGATGATGGCGCAACCTGCGTGACCGTCGCCGCCCGCGTGTCCGCTGATCTGCCCGCCGGTTCGGTGTTTGGCTCGCTGCCGGCCGCCTCGGACTTCTTCGCGTCCGGATCGCTGGGCTACTCGGCCACGCCGCAGCCGGGGCGTTATGAAGGGTTGGAACTGCGGAGCCTGACCTGGCAGGTAACGCCGCTGGAGGTGCAGGCGGTACAGTCGAGCTTCTTTGAAGACCCGGCCCATTTTCCG
>DAOTVB010000115.1:0-7896 GCA_034436755.1 Chloroflexaceae bacterium
ACAGCTTCATTTTCTATGGACGCAATGGAGAGATAAGTACCAACCGTCGTGATGATCAGGACGTGGCGATGCTGACGCTGCACCTGCTGCAAAACAGTCTGGTGTACGTGAACACACGCATGCTGCAAGATGTGCTGGCAGAACCAGCGTGGTTGGCGCGGATGACCGCCACCGACGTGCGAGCATTGACCCCGTTGATCTACCAGCATGTCAATCCGTATGGCATCTTCCAGCTTGACCTGGAGCGTCGCTTACCGTTCACCAATGCCAGTGCCGCATAGGAATGGGCAGGAGGCGTGCTGCGGGAGTGTGGTACGCCTCCTTTTAACCAGATTTTAACGGAGTTGCCCCTGGTGACACGAATGTTGGGTTTGGGCCATATTCTGTGATCGAAAGCATACCGTGTACAAACCGGCCACGGTATGCTTTTGATCACACGACACATAGGTGGAGCACATGGTTCGGCAAGTAATGCCATCGATGAAAGACGACCCTACCTATGCAGCTACCTGCCTCAGGTAGAATGGACCAGAAGTGGTGCAAAGCCCAGGTCATCGGAGCAAGCGCACCATGTACATAGAAGTCTCCCGCAGGCTCACATCTGCAGGAGACCCCGCGACCGATACGATACTATATCGCCGGCTTACTGACTTATCATTGGGAGATAAACCCGACTCTCTCCGCCAGGTTGTGCCACAGCACTTCGTGGCATTACGGCAAAATCTGTAAAGTGATCAAGTGTTGCAATGACCAGATTATCTTCCGTATTCACCTGGTCTGTCTGCACTTGAACCCATTTATTGCGCACTTCGTCGAAGTAGGCCAGGACAAGATCTTCCTCCGCAACATTCAACACATGCGCCTGGGCATCTGTGTAGTGTGCCATAATGGTAATAGGTTTACGGAAATGTGTCACTGGTTGTTTTGGCTGCTCCATGGTCTCGGCTTTCAGCCTGAAGCTAACCAGTGCATTTGCCGGCAATGGCAATGAGCTGTAGGTCACTATCAGATCCTCATTCACAGCACCCGCTGGGAATGTCACCATCATAGATTCGGTTTCCAGTTCTCCACCCTGGCGGGTAATCATCGCACTGGCATCGGGTTGCACTGGACGCTCTGTCACTGTTGGCTCCGCCGTCGGCTGCACTGGACGCTCCGTCACCGTGGGTGTGGCCGTCGGTTCCGCCGTCGGCTGTATTGGGCGCTCCGTCACCGTGGGTGTGGCCGTCGGTTCCGCCGTCGGCTGTATTGGGCGCTCTGTCACCGTGGGTGTGGCCGTCGGTTCCGCCGTCGGCTGTATTGGGCGCTCCGTCGCCGTCGGCTCAATCGCTGGGCGTTCCGTCGCCGTCGGCGTGGCCGTCGGTAATGCGGAAATGTCTACTGCACACACCGAAAGCTTGAAGGAAACCGACTCGGCACTGGTACCAGTGAGCAGATGATCAACCTTGACGGTCAGTGTCCCGGCCGGCAGACTCTTCTCCGTACGCCAGGGACCCACGGGGAACCAGGCATCACCAGCCGTCTGGTCATAGTAAGTGCCAACACGATCGCCATTAATCGTCACGTTGAACTCCTCGTGGAGTTGACTCTGCCCACAATTTCTGCCATCCGGACACGACTCCGGATGACCTTCCTGAGCATACCCCACTACCACCACCTGTGTTTCTTCCGGCAAGGTTAGTTCATACGTGCGAGACTGTCCGCTCTCCTTATCGCGCCGCACGTAGCCGGAGACATGTTCCAGCAACTCACTGTCTGGTGGGCAGGTTGCAAACGTAGGTTCGACCAGGATGCCAGGAGTCGGGTCGGTACCACCCAGATCTAGTCGAACCAGATCTCCTTCTTCCCAGGTTGTCACAGCCGAGAGGGAACCTTCAGTCGTTTCAACCACAACCCTGACAATATCACCGGGTTGTCCACCTTCAATGGCTTCCGTATCGGGAATATCACCCGGAACAGTGAGTGTGTAGCGACCGCTCCCCCTAGTAGAGGTAAAGATGGGCGACGAGGCAACGATGCGTCCATTGATAATCGCATGGATCACTGTACCATCTGGTACGGGTTCTCCCGGGCTCACCACCTTGCCAAAGACATTAAATGGAAGCGGCGGTACTGGCGGTGAGTTCCGTAGCGTCACAATATTGCTATTTGCCGCCTCATCGTCTTCATTCTTGCTACGCACCATATAAAATGGTGCTTCGGCCCCGGTAGGTGCATCCACATCAATAAAGCGTAGTGCTTCAGTGCCATCATTTCCGTCCGGTTCAACTTCGGCAATAACCGTGACATCGGGATCACCGGGCACAAAGTTATCACGGTCGCTCCGCAGCACTTCATAGATCTGATTGGGCTTCTCATGCTGCCAGATAATAGCGGTTCCATCCGCGACTGCATCGATCGCAGCAATGGGCGCGACCGGTGGCGCATCCTCCGACAGGATGACGATCTCAAACCGGGTACCACCCACATCCTGGACCGGCGGCAGGTTTGCCTCCTGGAAAACATCGACAATCACCTTGCCCGGTTTTGCTGATGCGTCTGGCGTAAATATAAATTCTACCTCGTCACCGTCGGTATCTGGCTGGAGATTAACAAGCCGACCACCATCGCGGTCAATGATGACCGACTGCTCTCCACGCCGCACAATGCCTTCGCCCTGGACCGTTCGCGGATCTGCCAGGTTGCCTGGCCGCAGCTCAATCGTGCCGGGGAATGGCGGAGTGGACTCGATAATGAGATCTGAGTTCTGTTGTCCGATTGGACGGACAATGTATTGCCGATTAATCGGCGTACCCCGTGGAGCCTGGATCACATCAAAGTTCTTCCAGGCGATATTATTGTTGTTCTTCGTATTTTCAACTGTGTGAACCGTTTCCGGGAACGTCATCGGGTCGGTGTCGGACACCCAGCGGGCCAGCATGCAGTAGTGACCAGGCGCAGGGATCTTATCCACCGGCCAGGGGATCCGCACCGTGCGCTCACGCTCACCCGGAGCAATGGAGATATCGTACCTGGCATTGATCCAGGTCCAGTCACCTGAGACAGGACCACCATCGGGAGCGGATGGATCCCACTGTGACGCGCCACCCAGCGATGAAAAGTAGAGATGCAGATCACCGGTTGCGCCCTGTGGCGGCGACTCCGTATTGGGGCCATTATTGCGTAGCGTGACATAGATATAGGTTTCCGGGTACCCGAATACAACCTTTTGATGCGTGTCACACTCTTCATCACCCATACAGACCTTGATATCCGGACTGTTCCATATGGGCGCAACATTACTTGGTTCATGCCCAACATCGGCCACATGGTCTTTGATCCAGACATCAGGGCGGAACGCACACGTCTCCAGCAAGCTCTTGATCGCATCAAGCGTTCCACTACCATCGCTGGCTGTCTCACGGTAGATCCCACCTGTCGTCTCGGCATAGTCCTGCATGACGGGACGCGCCAGTTCTGGATTTGACCAATCGGACATCGTGGGGACAAAAACCGGCACAATGAAGATACCTTTGGCGGCTGCTTCCAGTGCCCGGTTATGGGCATTGATATCATCAACACCTTCTTCATACAGATCATCCAAGCCGCCCGGTTCAGCGTCCGTTACCAGCACAATGATCTTACGCGCTTCAGGCCGCCAGCTTGCCGCAAAATCATCATTCCCATTAATTACGACGCGCAACGCCTCATCGCTTGCTTCTGGCGATCCCTCCCCACCATTGGCAAACAAGCTCTGAATATTGGTGATTACCGCATCGGCATTATCGGGCGCCAGTTCGTTGTGTATGGTGACATCATCCTTAAAGGTAACTAATCCCAGCCGGAGATCACCATCAGAAGCAGTATCGATCTCAGCAATGAGATCTTTGATACCTGCCTTGATATTAGCGATAGCTGATTCCATGCTGCCAGTGTCGTCGATAGCAATGACAATATCCATCGGCCCGCAGAATGCCTCTTGATTGTTTCCAGGCGCAGCCGTGATAAATGGAGTTGCGGTCGATGGTCCATACCCCATAAAGAGCATTAAAAATACTCCCATGAAGAAGAACAGGCGTACCCATGCCGGTTTCGTCCAGGTGAGCATATAAGTTCCTCCTTCAGTCGTTCCGAATAACATGATCGTTTCTATGCCAGCGTGCGTGTAGCGTGAACCAGGGGCTCACTTTTCCTGGCGATAAGGGTTCACCTTTGCATGACACTTTGTAGTAAACAGTGTCAAACTGGAGTTAGTTGTTGTAAGGCTGTTTGCACCTCCTCTCTCACGACTTCCGCCGCACATGCGGTACCTTCTATGTTGTTCTTTGACGGGGAATGTTCCTCCTCACTTTGGGTTTCTGCTGGCATATGCTGCACTTTGCGAACATGCGCGATTGTGCGCTGCTTTGCACAATCCAGAGAACAGGCCGCACAGCGGTAGCAGACGGTTTCATTACTCCAGAGACACATGAAAGGTATCTTTCTCAGTGCTCCCAACCGCAGTCAAATGTCAACAGACCCTACACGCTCACAGGGGGACATCGACAATCAGTTGCTTCAATCTGGTTGTACTCAGGTGGTATATATCGACACGCTACGTTGGGAATGGTGTGACACTGGTCTGCATACCATATCCATACGCAGTATGACATGGCACACCTGTGGTAAGCAGTAGTGCAGGAGGTGATGGTAACGTCAGGTGTGTGAATACGCTTACTGGTGTTTTGAGGATTTGCTATGGTGTTACGATCAGTATTCGTACGCTCTCTACGATAATGAAATCAGCATCCTTTTACAAGACCCTTTATCCTGCATTACCGTGTGCTGATCTGCCGCAACGTGCAACGAGACTCATTGACACGTCACCATGGTGCATAGATTAATGAGAGGAGGGAATACACGTGACTGAGGCACGGAGTACGTGAGCGTGAGTGGCTGGTCTTGCGCTGCGATGTGGCAGGATTATACGTATCCGGGTGGCACCTGATGGGAGAACACCAGGTGCCACCCGGGTATCTACTGGTACAAGACGGGTTTAACGGACAAGAAGTGGCATATAGACCCTTGAGGTAACCTCATCATCGCCAGGCTTTTCAGGCAGGGGTACAACGTCATCTGTACTCATTTCCGTTATCGCCGAAAAGCCGCCCTGTTCATCAGTATAGCGTGCCTGGATACCCTGACCGCGATAGTTTCCACCGGGTAGTACCCAGGTAAGAGTATCTTGTACTGGTTGAGAGGCAGTGAAAATGGTAACAGTATCGATAATGACATCGGCACTGCCGCTGCGCCAGACCTTTATATTCAGGAAGGGGTGTTCCGGGTCGGTCGGAAACGTAAAGGGCAGCGCAAACTCCTGATACACATTGGTAGCCGCAAAGTCCCGGCCGGTCAGATGAAGCGGTCCATACGTGGACTGCGCCCCTTCAACCGCGATCCGGGCGATCTCACTGGTTGTTGTATTGTCACTAGTCTTCAACCGGAAGTAGGCTACGAGCGGCTGATCTTTGATGAACTCGGTGGTGCTGAACCAGGCAAACGACTCGCCATCGCCTGGTTCCAGGCGGAAAGCTGTGTTCCCCATGGCATCTGAATCTTGTACCCGTTCTCCGTTGCCCCACCAGAGGTTGAAGAGATCGAACGAGTCATCGGCCAGCCAGCCTGTACTGAACTGCACCTGTGGCCAGCCGCTCTGGTCGGTGCCCGTAATCGTGATTTCAGACCGGGTGGTGCTCATCAGTACATCGCTCAGTTCCGCACGCGGTAGGGTTTCCCCCAGATAAATCGTGTCGCTCACCGTGACCGCGCGCCCCAGATGGTCACGTGTCTTGACATACACCGTACGCCAGCCAGTGCCCGGCTCCAGAGTCCAACGCTTTTCAGCGGTATAGGGCTCCCACAGCGCATCGGCAAATGACGGGTTATTGCTAACCAGCATCTCGACCGCCGCACCCATGCCAACCATATCCCCATCACCTGAAGCGCTATAGATATACAACCCAACCTGTGGGGTCGTCGTTGTTAGCGCTTCATGCTCAATGATGACCGGTGGATAGACCGGGTCATAGCCAAACATCTGCGCAACATACCCCCGATCACCACCACGATAGAAGCCCAGACCAATCTCACGGTGACAGTCACACAGGAGATTCGCACGGTGTCCACTGCTGTCCAGCCAGCCCTGGATAGCATCGGCAGGCGATACATAGCCACAAAACGCATTTTCGGCACCCGCCATACCGGGGTAGCCATATTCACGGGCACGATAGTCTGGCCAGAACCCCCGACTGTCCTGATGTCCACAGTACGGTTTGTGGCGATTTTCAACCGAGTCCCACGCGAACCAGCGGGCAGCCCGGGTCAGTTGCACATTTGCTCGTAGTGGCGGGACACCATGGTCGCGCCGGGCCAGGTTGCCCAGGTAGATCGTCATCAACTCGTCATACAGACGGTCGGTGTTCTGAGCCTCACGCCCATATCCAGTACCCGTAAGCAGGGATATCATCAGGATGACAATGATACCGAGTATCCAATAGTGTTTCATACCAGGTTCGCTCCTATACTATGTACAGAGTGCCAGGCGCTGACGAAATCAAGGCAACAGCAGAGCAGGGAAACCCGAAACGAGTTCCCATACTGGTTCTTGAGAGAAATATCCGTGTTGAATTAAGGGAGTGAGGCAGATCTGCCTCACTGGATGTACAGACTTACACCGAAACGGGTAGTCATTGTGTCCGGGCAGGTGGAAGCTGTGAGTAGGCACCAAACAGCATTCGTGGCATACGTGCTCCTCCTTCCTGGTGGTTCAATTGCTGCGTCTCCGCAGTACAACTATCCCGAGACATGCTGGCATGCGAACGACAATGGGAGCATTAGATTGCTATTCCGTACCAAACATCTGGGTCCAGTAGTGATGGGCCTGTACGTTACCATTATCATCTTCCATATAAACATATCCGATACCAATGTCTCGAAATTCACAATTTAGGATATTGCTGCGATGTCCAGCACTTTGCATCCAGCCCTCGACCGCATCTTCAGCCGTCTCAGGACCGGCAAAGATGTTTTCAGCAACGGCGCGAAACGTGTAGCCCACAGCATGTGCCCGATCTCCGAGAGACGACCCATCTGAACTGGTATGCGAATAGAAGTCGTTATATGCCATATCTTCGCTGTGTTGTTGAGCTGCATGCATCAGTCGCGGCTCACGTACCAGCGCAGGACAGCCATGTTGCGCACGGTAAGTATTGGTGAGATCGAGTACCCGCGCAACAGCGGCGTCGCTGCTCGGCCGCTCAGGTACCACCGGGTCAGGACTCGTTGTGGGAGCATACTGCTCTGTCCCCAGCAACCCTAACAGCACGGACCCATTGCTGTGAATCTCAAAGCGTGCCCGCTCAAACCACTGTACGCGGCCCATGCTACCGTCGGGCAGTACTGTTTCATATACCCCGGTCAACGGTAGGCCGAACAGGGCTATATGCTCAGCATCACTGAACCCAGGCGAACCATCGAAATTCAGGCCATAAGCTTGCCAGGTGTTCAAGATGGGCTCACATACATTGAAGCCCGTTTCATTGAAGTAGCGGCAGGTATCCTGCGGTGTCTCACGCGCGGGTGCATCGGTGCGGGCAACATAATCGGCCCCCAGGCGCCCGAGTTGCACATCATAGGGCGGGGGATTTTCGGGATGCAACTCCATCCGCACACGCTCGAACCACTGCACCTGACGCGACTGGCCTTCAATCATTTCCATCTGCGGCGGGGTAATAGGGAACCCGAAGATAGGCAAACCTCCATGTTGCTCCCAGAACTCGCGCATGCGCCCGTGTATGCAGTGACCTGTCTCTGCAAAGCAGTGACGGGAATGGGAGGACGAAGCCAGTACCGTAGGGAGATCGTGTCCGGCATGGAGCA
>DAOTVB010000116.1:0-16991 GCA_034436755.1 Chloroflexaceae bacterium
CCGCGTATTTTGCTACCCACAACGCCGATCGTCTCGTCCGCCAGCGGTGCGGTGATCTGTTCCAGCCAGTCGGGATGGGGCACGCTGTCCGGGTTGAGCAGCACAAGGATATCGCCGCGTGCCGCAGCAATGCCCCGGTTGACGCCCCCGGCAAACCCCCAGTTTTCTGCTTCGGTCAGAAGTTGTACCGTGGGATAGTTCGCCTGGACAAGGGCAACGGTCGCGTCCTGCGAGGCATTATCGACGATAATGATTTCATACGTGATAGTAGAGGGTTGCTGCTGAAGCGCATGTAGGCAGGTTGTGATCCATTTAACACTGTTATAGGTGACAATAATGATTGAAACCACAGGGAATTATCCATCACTCATGATGTTCCAGTGACCGGGAATCCAGAATATGCCATAACTCTGGAGTGATTCTGCGCTCTGCATCACCACCTGATACATCCGTTCATGGTGATCGTAGGGATGCAGCATGGTTTCATCATATACGGCCACAGTGAGCAGATAGCGCCCGGTCAGCAGCGGCAGGTTGGGGATATGATAGTCAATATACCCTGCACCGGCCACGCGGGGCAGATCTACCCCGGCAAAATTGGTATTTGGCCCGGTCAGCCAGAGACCGTTTTCATGATGTAGAGCGATACCAAAGACCGGGTAACGTACCGGCTCATGCGCCATGTAGTGCATACGGATCGTCATGGCATCATAGGTCTGAAAAACCTCACGTCTATTCCCGGACGCATCGAGCAGTTCAACCCGTATAATCTCAATCTCGCGGCTACCCCGCCGATAGAGATTTTCTTCCTCTTCCTGCTCTTCTTCCGCGGCCTGACCAGCGTCAGTTTTACTAATATGTGCGGAGCGCTGCTTTTTGATCCGCGCCTGCTCCTGACGGTTGACTTCGGCCAGATAGGCATCGACTACCTCGCCCGCCGGTCCAACCGCTCGCGCCATGCCATGATCCAGCCAGACCGCCTGGTCGCAGAGGGTGCGCACTACCTCCAATCCGTGGGATACAAAGATAATCGTCTTGCCCATGCGCCGAAAGTTGAAGATGCGCTCCATACACTTGCGCTGAAATGCCTCGTCACCGACGGCCAAGACCTCATCGGTGATAAGAATATCCGGATCGACGGCGGTAGCGACGGCGAAGGCCAGTCGAGTATACATCCCCGATGAGTAGTGCTTGACTTCGGTGTCGAGAAAGTTGCCAATATCCGCAAACTCAACTATTTCATCGATCTTCGCCTGCATCTCTTTCCGGCCCAGTCCCATCAGTGAGCCATAGAGAAATACATTCTCGCGTCCGCTGAGGTCGGGATGAAAGCCGCTGCCCAGTTCCAGCAGGGCCGCCACGCGTCCCTCCAGATGCACCGTGCCGCTGGTCGGGTCGAGGATGCGCGTCATCAACTTGAGCGTTGTGCTCTTGCCCGCGCCGTTGTGACCCACCAACCCCAGGCTCTCGCCCGGCGCCACGCTGAAACTCACATCACGCAGCGCCCAGAAAGGCTCCCCTTTGGGACGGTTGCGAAACATGCCCGTTATGCGCTCCAGAAACGAGGTTTGCCCATCACGATGCAGCGTAAACCGCTTTGAGACATTCTTAAACTCAATAACCATAGTAGTTAACCACGAAGATCACGAAGACCACGAAGAAACACAATAAAACAATCACATAACCATGCGCTTAATGCCGGTTTTAAGCTGTTTGACATTGAAGTTCATCAACAACCCAACTTTGATACGGGTTCAAATACGAAGA
Organism: Chloroflexaceae bacterium; assembly: GCA_034436755.1. Classification (GTDB taxonomy): domain Bacteria; phylum Chloroflexota; class Chloroflexia; order Chloroflexales; family Chloroflexaceae; genus CAKZQX01. Next base: position 1,768 of record DAOTVB010000116.1, read on the forward strand.
TCACGAAGACCACGAAGAAACACAATAAAACAATCACATAACCATGCGCTTAATGCCGGTTTTAAGCTGTTTGACATTGAAGTTCATCAGTAACCCGACCTTCATGCCAGTGGACTTCAAATAAGAAAGAATTTGTGCTTCATGCAGTGGTAGCAGTTGTTCTACCGTCTTTAACTCAACTATTACCTGGCCTTCAACTACAATATCCAGTCGTTGACCGGAAATAGCAATATTTTTGTAAGGAACAACAATCTCTTTCTGTCGCTCGAAAGTTATGCCTCGCGTGCTCAACTCATAACACAATGCTTGCTCGTAAATATTTTCCAGGAACCCCGGGCCAAGATGCCGATGCACTTCGATTGCTGCACCAATCACATTGCGAACGAGCGTCTCCAGGTCGTCAGGCAAGTTGCTATCAAGCTTCATTTTCATATACAAAATCCTTCGTGCGCTTCGTGGTCTTCATTGGTTCAGATGAAATCCGCTTGTTGAATGCTGCACCAATCACATTGCGAACGAGCGTCTCCAGGTCGTCAGGCAAGTTGCTATCAAGCTTCATTTTCATATACAAAATCCTTCGTGCGCTTCGTGGTCTTCGTGGTTAACAAAAGTTAAATTTCCTCGCCGAACTGGCCGCTGTGGCGCTGGAAGAACCAGTAGCCCACTGCCAGTACGATCAGCGCGGTCACCAGCACGCGCAACACGCTGTCGGGAGCCGGAACGGCGGGCGTTGGGATTGCGCCAATGCCGACCGGGTTACCATACAGGATCTCTCGGTAAAACTCGACCAGCGAGGCCATCGGGTTGGCCCAGCGAATGACACGCGCAACATTTTCACTTACGCCCAGCGTCTCCAGGGAATAGAACACCGGGGTGAGGAAGAACCAGAACTGCAGCAGAACACCTATCAGATGAACGGTATCCCGAAAGAACACCGCCAGTGCGCTGAGAAAGAGCACAACGCCATACAGGAACAGGGACTGAATAATGATCAGCAGCGGCAAATAGGCAATGGTCCATGAGAAATTCAACTGCCCCATTGCATCCAGGGGTGGATAGAATATCTGCACCACGAACATCACCAGCAGCATCATTGGCAGCGACAGGATATAGTTTACCATACTTGAGAAGACACTTACAACAGGCAGCACTTCTCGTGGAAAGTAAACCTTCTTGATGAGGTTAGCACTGTCGATAATGCTCCGCGTACCACTGGAGACCGCTTCCGCGCAGTAGTTCCAGGGCAGCAGCGCCACAATCAAGAAGATAGGAAACATGGCAATGCCGGTCTGAAAGAAGGCACTGAAGACAAACCAGAAGACCAGCATCAGCAGCAGCGGAGCCAGTTGCGTCCAGAGATAGCCCAGCGCGCTGCCCTTGTAGCGCACCCGCAGGTCGCGCAGAACCAGGTTACGGATCAGTTCGCGGTAGGACCAGATCTGGCGGAACTTGGGCATCACACCCGCCGCTCGATCAATTGTCACCCCCGCCCCGCCGAAGGTCACTCCCAACAGCAGCGCCAATCCCAACTTTGCCGCGGTATGCTGCGGTACCGGCTCCATCGGCAGCGTGGCCGGTCGGCGCTGCACCGCCCCCGACGCATCGGGGGCAAACTCCATCTGCTGTTCGTCCAGCATGTAGCGGATTGCGGTATCGATGGCCTGGCGACGCTGAATGGCCCGGTTGCGCTCGGTTAACTCCTGTTGCACGGCGCTATCGGTGGCGGCACAGACCTGCAGGGCGGCTTCACGTTCTGCCGTTACGGTCAAACCAGCCGTGCCACAGGCCGCGTCAAGTTGGGCATTCCGCGCGTTGATCTCCGTGGTCCAGAGGTCATAGCGCGACTCCAGCGCGCGGGTCAGATCTTTCTGCTCCTCCGACGGCAGATTCTCAACGCTGATGCGGTCGGCAATCGGCTCAATCGGCAGGCTCAACGGAAACGCCTGCAACTCGATAATATCGCGTAAATAGATCTCGAAGGGTGAGGTGACCGGCTCATCATTCAGAGCGACAACTAACTCCCAGCCAAGCAGATTGCGCAGCACCTCGCGCCCACCGGCGGCACGAATCTGACGGGCCAGTTCAGCGGCAGCCGCGTTCGCCAGCATCTGGGCCTCGGGCGCGGTTGGCGCGATACCCCGCACCTGGACTACTCCCGGTTCCTGGGGCAGATACTCGACCCGAAAGTCTGGCGAACCAAAGCGTAGTTCGGGTTGGGGTTGGGCCAGGAAGCGCTGTCGCAACGCGTTGGTGGCGTCGTCGATAGCAATATCCAGCCCGGTTCTCCCCGGCGCAACCTCGTTGTAAATACCCCCGTACCGCGCGGCATCAAAACGCGTCTCGGCGGTGGTCAGGTAGATCACCGGCTGGAACAGCACGCGTGGCGCTGCCACCGCCAGGGCTCCCAGGATGCAGAAGAGAATCCAGAGCCACTGGTAGAGCTTCAGCCCGCCGCGCTGTGCCGTCAGGGTGCCGATCCAGTGCCGTGTCCGGGTTGTGGTCGTCGTTGATGTTATGCTGCGGGCCATGCCTGTACCTCGATGATTGCTCCCGCCGGGAGATCAAGAATGAGCGCGTCATGAACGGAGGACTGCGAACGTAGCGCGGCAGTGCGATCATGCCCATCTACCGCAACCCGTTCAACCGCAAATGGCAGGATTAGCGTCAATCCTTCCAGCTTCTGGTCGTTGTTATTGCTAATGGTAAAGACGAATACATCATCTTCCGGGTTCTCGGTGCCGCGTTCCGATTTCGCCGTGCTCACTTCTACCCTATCGAGTGCCTGCTGCCAGTCCGCAATCTCGGGGAGCGGCGCGATCCAGATATCTGCTTGACCGGCGGCGTAGTCCACCACGCGCTCCCAGGTCGTCTGCTGCTCCGGCGTCACCACCTCCTCGGTGTGGGCCCAGAGGTCAATCATACCGCCGACCTCCCGCGCCCGGTTGATCTGCGCTATTGCCCGGTCAGCGCTCTCCGGCGTCAGGTAGAAGTCGGGACAGGCCAGGATCTGCGGGTGGCCGGGCAGAGATTGACAGCGCGGCTCCAGCACCATACCAGCGGCATCCTGCGGGAAGAGATTGTACTGTGCCTGGTCACTCAGGCGCGTCACCGAGGTCACCCCCGCTGCGGACAGGATCTCCCAACCGGCATCACTCATCCCGGCGCTGCTGCTCCAGGGGAATGCCAGCGAACGCATGGGCGGCACACCACGCTCGGCGGCAACCTGGTTCCAGGCCGCAATATCGGCCTGCCAGTCCTGGGGACCAACCAGTCCGGCATAGAAATGGCTGAAGGTGTGGCTCTGGATGCTCTGCTCTGCCTGCTGCAACTGCGGCACCAGGTCGCCAAAGTACCAGGCCGGGTGGCTTTCCACCGTACCGTAAGGATCGAGCGCAAACCAGGGTGTCGTCTGCCACTGATCGGAGGACCAGCGATTTGCCTGATTCGCCCAGGTGTAGGTCGGGTTATGCATAAACTGAGCCCGGGCAGTATTGCCCAACAAAAAATTGTAGCCGGTTGCATAGTATGTTGCACGAATATCGTAGGGTCGAAAAATATTGAGCGTAGTGGTAATTCCCGCGCGCATACGCAACCCGCGCTGTTGTGGGTCTTCGTCGGCATAGGGATCATCCACCGAGCGCGAGTGGATCAGCCCACCCATCGCCGTCTCCCAATCGAACGAGAAGGAGAGCGCCGCCCGGTTGCCGTTCGGCCATGGCGCAATGGTTGGCGCGAACTGATTGTCACTGTCGGATGTGCCGCCGCCCGCAACCAGTTGCGAACTGCCGATAGCTCTGCCGCCAGTCTGCAGGCGCATCGCATCGAGATAGACCCGGTCATCCGAGGCCGGGTGAATGCGCACCAGCAGCGTCGCCGCATCAGGAGGAGCCCGCGCGGCTGCCTGAATGGGGGACCAGCCGTCAGGCGGATTCCCTAGTTGCCAGAGTACCACCGGCTGCCAGAGCGAACGTTCCTCGGCGATGATCTGCGCCTGGGCATCCTGCCAGTGAAACGAGACGCGCAGGCGGGTGGCTGAACCCTGCTCCGAGTCGGTCAGCGCATAGCCGGTAAAGCAGTAGTTCCGGCCGGGTTGCACCGCAATCGGTGGTGTCTGAATATAGTTAGCGATGCCAATCAACTGGAGCGCACGCCCGTCGTCATCGAGCACAAAGCCCTCGCCGTCGATAGCGGGGCCGCGCAACTCCACGCCGCCGGCCGCGCGAGCCCAGCCTGCGGGCATGCCGGCCTGATCGCCGGGAAGCAGGTCGGCATTGGGTAGCAGATTCTCGGCCAGCAGCGGCACATAGGCGCAGCGGTCAATGCGCTGCCGGAAGTAGATCCCGACTCCCAGGAAGCCCACCAGCAGGCAGAAGATTGTCGCACCAATGAGCAGTCGTCGTGAAACCATGCGTGATCCGTCGTGTGTAAACCGTTGTCCGTACGCTAAGACAGAGCGGCGCGCAGGCGATACTGATGTTCGTGCGTGTAGCACCCGGCACGCGCCATCTGTCCATACGGCGGTTCATTCTAGCACAAAAGGCAGTGGAGAGAAAACGGCAGCGGAATGGTTAACGGTTAGAGGTTACAGGTGAACGGTTGCAGCCTTCTACGCGCTGATCTGGTGAGCCGGTTATGATCTACCTGCCCGAAATTGTCTACTATGCCGATATGAGATTCTGGATGACATGGTCGTTCATGTTCATGAGCAGGTGATGTACTACTGCTCTGCCTTTTGGGAGGGTTCTGTCTCCTGGCCCATCTCGCCTGTCTCCTGGCCCCGCTCCCCTGTCAGCAACACTTGCTCCTGCTCCAGCAGTGCCCGTTTGCGCTCAACGCCCCAGCGGTAGCCGCGCAGGCTGCCATCCGCGCCGACCACGCGGTGACAGGGCACGACCAGTGAAACCGGGTTGGTGGCACAGGCGCGGGCAACGGCGCGGGTTGCTGTTGGCTGGCCCAGGTCGCGCGCAATTTCGCCGTAGGTGCGGGTGCTGCCGTAGGGGATCTTACGCAGCGCTTCCCAGACGCGCCACTGAAACGCCGTCGCCCGTACATCCAGCGGCAGGTCGAGGTGGGGTTGCGCGCCACTCAGATAATCCAGAATGGACTGGACCCAGGGCGCAAAGCCGGCATCATTCCGGTAGATCTCGGCAGCGGGATATTCTTCCTGTAGCGCAAGCTCCAGGGTTGCGTCCGCATCGCCCAGGCTGATGGCGCAGATGCCCCGCTCGGTCGCCGCTACCAGCAGCCGTCCCAGCGGGCAATCAACAATGGTATAGCCAACATGCATGCCCTGGCCTCCCTTGCGATAGGTCGCCGGCGTCATGCCGATCTGATCGGCGGCGCGCTCGTAGAGACGACTGCTCGATCCATAGCCGGCCTCGTAGAGCGCATGCGTGACTGCCTGGCCCTCACGCAGTTGCGCTTTTAGCGATCCCAGGCGGCATGCCTCGGCATACTGGCGTGGTGAAATGCCCGTGACGCGCTTGAATGTCCGTTGGAGATGGTGCGGGCTGACATTGGCGTGCGCGCCGAGTGCCTCTAGCATCAGGGTACCATCCAGATTGGCCTCAATATAACGGCAGACCGTCTGCACCAGTTCGGCCTGTGCATTTTGAGCATGTGCTTGCTCTGGCCGGCAGCGGCGACAGGGGCGAAAACCGGCCTGCGCTGCGGCTTCCGCGGTGGCGAAGAACCGCACCTGATCGCGCCGGGGCCGCCGCGCCGGGCATGACGGCCGGCAGTAGATCCCGGTAGATGCGACGGCATACACAAAAGTACCATCACAGCGGGAATCGCGGGCCAGCACTGCCCGCCAGTGCTGCTCCGTTTCATCCGGGCCGCAGGTTTCTCGAATTTTGGACGACTCGCTACTTACTAGCATGTATTACCTCCTGCGTACAGGATACGCCAGGACTACGCGCGATTCTATCCGAATCTTGCGCATAAAGTTTGATGGCGCTATGCCGGCAACCGGCTTACTTGCGCCGCCGCCCCCGGGCATAACCACCGCGAAATGCCAGCGCCAGCACAAAGAGCAGGAGCAGGAAGATGATCAGGCACTCGATCCAGCCAATAGTCACGCATCTACCTCGCATCGATTCTGGGTGTCCCGGTACATCCTACCATGCTTACAACAGCGTGCGGATCGCCTGTCCCAGCCGGGTAACTCCCTCGGTGATGCGCTCCGGCGTGGAGTAGGAGAAATTCAGGCGCAGCGTAGACGTTCCGCCACCATTGGCGTGGAAGGTCGCTCCCGGCACAAACGCCACCTGCTGCTCCAGCGCCGCATACAACAGTTCGGTCGCGTCAAGCTGCTCCGGCAGCGTCAGCCAGATAAACATCCCACCATCGGGATGGGTCCAGCGCACACCCGGCGGCATCTGCTCTTCCAGGGCCGCCGGCAGCGTATCCCGGCGGGTGCGGTAGGTGGCGCGGATGCGCGGAACATGGGCCTCCAGAAGTCCGTTGTGGCAGGCTTCGAACGCGGTTGCCTGGGCCAGACTGCCGGTATGCAGATCCAGCCCCTGCTTGGCATGCGCCAGCTTGCAGGACAGCCCGGCGGGTGCGGCCACCCAGCCGATGCGCAGTCCCGGCGCCACTATTTTCGAGAAGCTGCTGAGATAAATCACATGGCGCAGTTCGCCATGCAGGGCAATATCGAGTGCTGCTACGGGTTCCGGGCGTTCGTCACCATAGTAGAGCTCGCCGTAGGGATCATCTTCCACAATGGGCAGCGCATGGCGGGCCGCCAGTTCAATCAGGGCATGCCGGCGTGCCGGGGAGAGCGTTACACCGGTCGGATTCTGAAAACAGGAGACCAGGTAGAGGAAACGGGGTTGCACGCCGGTTGCCAGCAGCCGTGCCAGTGCGGTCACATCGAGCCCTTCATCGTCAAGCGGCAGCGTGACAAAGCGGGGGCCATAGGGTCGCCAGGCCTGCAGCGCGCCCAGGTAGGTCGGCTCTTCCACTACGACGAGCGCGCTGGTGTCGAGGAACAATTTACCCAGCAGATCCAGTGCCTGCTGCGAGCCGCTGGTGATGAGTACCTGCTCCGGCGTGATTGGCATATGCAGTGCAGCCATGCGCGCGGCCAGGAATGCGCGCAGCGGGGCATAGCCCTCGGTTGGGCCATACTGCAGTGCCGCCAGGGGCTGCGCGGTCAGCACCCGCTCGGCGGCGGCGGTCAACTCCGCCGTGGGGAAGCATTCCGCTGCGGGTAAGCCGCCGGCAAACGAGATCACCGCCGGCTGTTCGGTGAGTTTGAGCAGGTCACGAATGGCGGAACTGGTGATGCGCTGTGCGCCGCCCGACAGGCGCTCGCTCCAGGAGATGTCCATACCGTTTTTTCCTTCATGTGACAGGTGTTTGGTCGCTGTGCCTCCTTGCCGATGCGCATCATTGCGGCCTGACGAATTGTGGATTATGGCAGTATAGCAGGTTGCGCTACCGCGATAAAGAGACAATCGCGGGGTGGGTAGTGCTGGACAATCTTCCGGTCCTGCTGTACTTTGAAGAAATAGCCCGGATATAAAATGACCGGGAGTCCCGGCTTCAGCCGGTGGATGCCTGCCGAGGCCGTAGCCTCCGGGTGTTGCGGCATATGCCGGTGGGATGCCTGCTCCGGCCGTGGTTCACCGCAGAACTGGCGTCACCTGGGTACAAGCCTGATCCGGCTGAAGAATGTTGAAAAAATAGTCCGGATATGAATAACCGGGAGTCCCGGCTTGAGCCGGTGGGAGGCATGTCGGGACAAAGCATACTACCGGGAATGCCTGATCCGGCTGAAGCCGGGACTCCTGAGCGGCGATATCTGGATTAAACATTCAACGTTCATAAGCCGGAATTCTAGATCCAAGATGTCTGGATTAAAAGAAGGAATGTCGGACTGCCGTCCGGCTCATGCGAATTCCTTTGCAGACAGTCTCGCAAACTGCCTAGCGTGCCTCGGACCAGGGGCGGAACAGGCTGTAGAACACATTCTTTGACAACATCTGCCCGTTGGCATCTGTAACCTCGCGCCCGACCCAGACTTCCAGCCCATGACGACCGTAGGAAGTACGCGGCGGTATCTGCACCACCGTGCGATTGGGATCGGTGCCGTACAGGTTGACCGTCATAACTTCGTTGACGGTATCGGCGTAGGCTTCCATCAGCAGCCAGTGCTCGGTGTTGTTGACGAAGCGCATATCATAGCCCCCCGGCCCGGTGAAGATCGCCGCATCCATCCCGACCGGCTCAAACTTCTCGTACCAGGAGATCCGGTAGGTGTGCTGGTTGCGCTCGGTAATCGGCAGTCCGCCCCAGAACGCCGCCCGAAAGACCGTCGTCGAGACCTGACAGACCCCGCCGCCCCACTCCAGTTGCGTGCGCCCATCGACAATCGCGTAGCCCCGGGTGAAGCCGTTCGATGAGTTAATCGCGCCCACCGTCTCGTTAAACGAAAACTCTTCGCCGGGCGCAATCAGTACGCCGTTCATGCGCCACGCTCCGGCCTGGATATTGGTTACGCGGTAGTCTTCCGAGTCGAGGAAGCTGCTCTTGCCCTGGCCCACCAGTTCAACAATCCCCAGGCCGGCGAGCGTTTCCGGACGGGCGCGCGGTTGCAGCACTTCTACCGGCAGCGCCAGTGTGCGTTGATCATGCCACAACGCGCCAGTCAGTTGCTCCACCGCCGGTGCTACTTCCAGGCGCGCGCCATTCAACCCCTCGCGGATAATGCGCAACCCGCTTGTCGCAAACTGCACGCGCGGCTCAATCGGCGCGGTGTCAAACTGCGCGGCCAGTTGCGTCAGCCGGATTTCCAGGCGCTCCTGATCCAGCGTGGCAACCAGGTGTTCCCCGGTGCCCTCAGCCGGCGGCTCATGCGCGATACGCACCAGCATTCCCAGTTCCTCGGGCGTCCAGGTCCACTGCTGCTCACCGGCCGTCAGTGTCACGCTGTCTTGCAGCAGTGATTCCAGGCGCTCATGGGCGGTGGCAATGCCCGTATCCGCCACGGCGGGATGCAGCAGGCGCGTACGCAACGCGACCGTCTGTGGCTGCAAAGTCTGGAGTTCCACCAGCAGATCTTGCACGGTTGAGTCAACCAGCAGTTGCTGCCCCGTCTGCGCCGTGATGACGCGAACCTGCCCCGCCGTGACATAGAGATTCGCATCGCGTGGTGGCCGGTCAATTGTCCGTGCCAGCCCCAGCAGATAGTCCTGCGTCTGCTGTTGATCAATCGTCAGATGCAGCGGCACCTCAAAGCCATTGCGCCAGAGATGCACAAAGTTGATCAGGCGATCGGGCAGGTTGACGCCATGGCCCAGCGCGTAGGCCCGATCAATCGCATCGTCAATGCCGAGGGCGACCCCCAGTTCGTCCAGGGTGGGCTCCCAGGTTCGCCCATGCAGGGTCAGGGCGACGGGCGCTTCCAGAAATGCGGCATACTGCTCGTTGAGCGCAGTTTCGGCTTCGGCGGGTGACAACTGCCCGACCGCCATCCCGCGAATCGTCACATTGGGCAGGATGCGCTCCCGGTAGGTATAGTCCAGAGCGACCGCCCCCGCAATCGTTCCCAGGCCAAGCAGCAGCACCAGCATAGCCAGCAGGCGCACAGCCAGCGGCAGACCACCGGGAAACCGGCGGCGTGGACGTTTCTCGGTCGTCCGACGATCAGCGCCAGTGTCCGGCATCTCTGTCCGGCGCCGGTTCATTGTGTTAAAATCAGGATGAGGGGAACCAATCATGAATTTACTTCGACCTTCCGCCGTATTTCTACCAGGTTACTATGAAACGTACTCTGACCCGCCAGATCGCCCAGAGCATCGGATGTTGTCCAGTTGATATTACGTCCGTCCGGTGATAGTTTTGCCCACTGGCCCTTGGGAGCCACCACGACGCCGGGTGGTACATCGCTGGTGACAACTGCGCGCAACTGACACGCACCCCGCTCACTCTGAACAATTACCTGATCGCCGTTGGCAATACCGCGCTCCGCAGCATCCTGCGGGTTGATTTCCACAAACGGCGGACCTTCCTTCGCCCGCAGACTCGGCTGGCTCGCCAGACTACTGCTCACAAAATGGTGGGACGCCCCGGAGATCAGACGGAGCTTTGCATTCTCTGATCCATCACCGGCCGGTTGCGCGGCCACAAACTCGTCTGGTGGCACGTATGCCGGCAGCGGATCAAGCCCTTCCTGCGCCAGCAGATCGCAGCGCAGCAGCACCTTCCCGCTGGAAGTAGGGAACGCCACCGGGTTGTCCGGATCATCGGTAACAAAGGGCACAAAACCGTCCGGCATATTCAGCGGCAGCGCGCCCTCATCTTTGAGCCGCTCCAGCGTAATCCCCTCCAGGATCGAAGCGGTTTGCCCATGCGCATTCCAGCGGGGTACACCCTGTCGGCGGGTGGTCTCAAGCACCTCCGCAATGATCTCGTCGGCATCCTGCTGCAGCCAGGCATCGTTGTAGCCCATCCCGGCCGCCAGCCGGCGCATAACCTCCCAGTTGCTCTGGCATTCTTCCAGGGGCGGAATAGCCGGTGCATTGTACTGCAGCGTAAGCTGACCGTACGCCTTATGCAGATCGACATGCTCAAGCTGGCTGGTGGCGGGCAGGACAATATCGGCATACCGCGCGGTGTCGGTCATAAACAGCTCATGCACCACCGTGAAGAGGTCTTCGCGCTGCAATCCGCGCACAATCAGCCCGGCATTGGGCGTGCCGGCAACCGGATTGGCATTGAAAACGTAGAGCGACCGGATCGGCGGTGACTGCACCTCCCCCGTCAGCGCGGCCCCCAGCCGGTTCATATTGATCACCCGGGGCGTGGGTGGGCACTCGCTCAGATGCGCCACCGTATTGCCATTCCAGAGCAGGTAGCCGCTGGTGCTGTAGAAGAGGCCACCGCCGCGCACGCCATACTGCCCCACCAGCGCCGGCAGGCAGGTAATTGCCCGTACGGTCTGGCCGCCGTTCCCGTGGCGCTGCAGGCCGTCGGCAATTTTAATCAGCGCGGGGCGGGTGCCGGCATAGCGCCGCGCCAGGGCCACAATTGTCTCGACCGAAACGCCCGTGATGGCGGCCACGCGCTCGGGCGGATAGTCCGCGAGGCGCGCCCGCAGATCGGGCCAGCCGACGGCATGCCGCTGTAGCCACGCCTCGTTGTGCAACCCTTCATGTGCCAGCACATGCATCAGGCCCAGCGCCAGCGCCCCATCGGTGGCGGGACGGGGCTGGATATGCTCATCGGCACTGCGGGCGGTCTTGGTACGGCGGGGATCGATCACGACGACATAGCAACCGGCGCGCTGTGCCTGCCGCAGCAGGGGCATAAAATGGGGGCTGGTACTGGCCGGGTTGTGCCCCCAGAGGATCACCAGCCGGCTGTGCTGGACATCACGCGGGTCGGGTGCCAGCCGGCTACCCAGCGTAGCATTGACCGCGCGCTCGGCCGCCGCGCCGCAGATGCTGCGCTGCAACCCGCTTGCGCCCATCCGGTTCCAGAGACGGTGTTCACAGACGAGATTCTGCACCAGGCCCAGCGTACCGCTGTAGGAGTAGGGCAGAATCGCCGCCGCGCCATCGTCGGCAATAATTTTTTTCCAGCGGTCGGTAATCTCGGCGATGGCGTCGTCCCAACTGATGCGTTCCCACCGCTCGCTGCCCTTCGGCCCGACCCGCCGCAGCGGGTGGGTCAGCCGTTCGGGATGGTAGACATGCTCCAGGTAGGGGCGCACCTTGGCGCACAACCAACCCTGAGTAATCGAGTGCGCTTTGTCGGCATAGAAGGCGACTGCGCGACCAGCATGCACCTCGGTAATCGTTGCGCAGGTATCGGGGCAGTCGTGCGGACAAGCGCCGCGCACATAGGTGGTTTCTGGTTCGGTATCTCTCAACATGCAGCAGAACTTTCCTGCAAGAAAGGTTTCGTTACATCATACCACGCTTTGCGGGCGACTCGGAACTATTCGGCGATAGTATTCTCATATCAACTATTGCTATTTTGCCACACTTCTCAAAAGGGTGTAATGCATAATCCTTGCCACTTTATGACAAATGTCTCACTGCTCCGCTTCCCCTTCCCCCAGCAGTTCCCGCAACGCCGCGTGGCCCAACACGTCCCGCAGGGCTGCCAGCATCGCCCGCGCATGCGCGATCCCGCCGATCTGGGCAATGGTCCAGGTCACATCGGGCAGCGGCTCTTGCCACAACCAGTCCGGTTTGAGCCAGAATCCGGGCAGGCACAGCGCGTGGTAGGCACCGGCGTTATCGAGTGGACCGGGATGGTAGCGCCCATCCGCGCCGCGCTGGTAGAATAACGCCTCCTGGCGCAGCGGGTCAAGTAGCCAGTATTCGGGAATGCCGGCCGCTTCATATTCGATAAACTTTTCGCCCCGGTCACGCGCGGCGCTGTCGGGAGAGACGATTTCGACCACCAGGTCGGCCGGGCCATCCAGGTAGGTCGGCGTGACGATGCTGCGCCGCTCCTCGGCCACAAACAGGATGTCCGGCTCGCGGCCGCTGGGACGTACCCCGGTCTTCATCAAAAAGCCGCCACGTAACCACCCCAGGTGCTGCGTTTCAACATACGCGCCCATAACCTTGACCAGGAAATCGCGGATCATCTGGTGTGTGTCACTGGCCGGTGAAGTCATAATAATCTGTCCATCCACCCACTCCGCGTGGGTATCCTCATCGACCCACTCCAGGAATGCTTCAAAGCTGACCGGTTCGGGGGGCCGGGTCTCTTGTTCAGCCGGTATTGGCGCAACCGTTACACTCATAAGCGACTCACTTCCAGATTACCGGAGAGACAGGGCAACCATTCTCCCCCGATTATATCATGGTAGAATATGCTTTCTGTAAGATTGTGTACAGTTTTTTCTGCGAGGGTGAGAAGCGATGACTGAACTCCTCTACCATTGAGCCGGCGCAGGCGATTGTTGATAAGGTCAACGCCGAGGTCGCCGCGAACCGGCCGGTAGAGGTACGGATCTTGCCACGCGAAGAAGCGTTCCAGATCCCCGATCTGATCCGGACGAAAATCAATCTGCTCCCGGAGCAGATCAGCGCGGTACGCACGGTGAATATTGTCGGGCTGGATTTGCAGGCCGACGGTGGTACCCACGTTGCGCATACGGGTGAGGTTGGCCGGGTTGTGCTGCGCAAGACCCGCAGCAAGGGGGCAAGTAACAAACGGATTATTATTGCGCTGGAGTGATCTGCATGTTCAAAAGGACGGATATGATACAACGACTGGTACGCGACGCGCGCGGGATTGCGCCGCAGCGCTGGGCACTACTCTTTGGGGGCTTTGTGGGCATCAGCCTGGGTGCGGTGATGATGATCCAGGCGCAGGTAGGTCTGGGGCCCTGGGATGTGCTGCACCAGGGCATCAGCCGGCAGACGGGTATCTCAATCGGGATGGCGTCGATCCTGATTGCCGCACCGCTGATGCTGGGCTGGCTGCCGCTGCGGGAGCGCCCTGGTATCGGCACGCTGCTTAATATTGTGATGATTGGCCTGCTGATTGACCTGTTTATGCGCTTTCTGCCGGTAGCTACCTGGCTGCCCGTGCAGTTGCTCCAGATGGCCGTCGGGGTGGTGGTGCTGGGCACCGGCGCGGGCCTCTATCTGAGCGCGGGGATGGGGGCCGGTCCGCGTGACGGGTTAATGATGGGGCTGGTGCGGCGTACCGGCCGCAGCGTCCGGCTGATCCGCACGCTGATGGAGTTGATGGTGCTGGTTGTGGGCTGGCTCATGGGGGGCACGGTCGGGATTGGCACAGTGGCCTTTGCTCTGGGCATCGGCCCGGTGATCCAGACGACATTTCAGGTGCTGGGGACGCAGCCCAGCCCGGCGCGCCGGGTGCCCGATGAGGCATCGGTTGAAAATGCGCCGCTGTTTACCGACAAAACTATTTGACAAACGTTCTGCGGTGTAGTATCATTACGCGAGTGTGAGGACGTTGACACTCGTGTAACTTTTTGCCGAAGTGGCGGAATTGGCAGACGCGCTACGTTCAGGGCGTAGTGAGGGCAACCTCGTGTGGGTTCAAATCCCACCTTCGGCACCACCTACTGGGGGATAGTTTAACGGTAGAACGCCTGACTCTGAATCAGGTGGTTGGGGTTCGAGTCCCTGTCCCCCAGCCATTTTTATACAAAAAACTGGCGGCACGCTGAACATTCAGCGTGCCGCTTTGTTGTCTCTCCTGCCGGTTATGTACTGCTGCTCGCCTCTGCTCGCCTCCAGGCGCGAGCGCCCGCACGCTTATGAATTTTGAGAAACATAGACCGGACACGTCATTCACGGAGTCCCGGCTTGAGCCGGTTGGATGCCTGCCGGGGTAGCCGCATACTGCCGGGAACGCATGATCCGGCTGATCAACGTTGAGAAAATAGTCCAGGTATGGCGTGCGGCACAAAAATGGTGCATCGAATGCACCCTACACGACGGTCGGCGGTGTAGACGCACAAGCCGTCGCGTGCAGCAGAAAAACCGTGCATCGAATGCTGATCCGGCTGATGAAGGTTGAAAAATAGCCCGGATATGAATGTCCGGGAGTCCCGGCTTCAGCCGGTGAATGCCTGCCGGGGTAGCCGCATACTGCCGGGAACGCCTGATCCGGCTGATCAACATTGAGAAAATAGTCCAGGTATGGCGTGCGGCACAAAAATGGTGCATCGAATGCACCCTACACGACGGTCGGCGGTGTAGACGCACAAGCCGTCGCGTGCAGCAGAAAAACCGTGCATCGAATGCACCCTACGGCTGGTTATTGTTCGCCCACCTCTCCCGGTGACTCAAGTCGCGCGCGGATCGCCACGTCGCCAAGCCGCTCCCGCAGTTGGTTCAACAGATAGTAGGCGTAGGTCTCATCACCCAGGGCGATCAGAATTGGCTCAATCGCCGGCAGGGGTCGCTGCCAGAGCCAATCCACATCTAGCCAGAAGCCGGGGAGTACCCGCGAGCGGTAGATACCCTCCGGGTCAATCGGGGCGGCGTGGTAGAGGTTATCCTCGCCGCGCCAGTAGAAGAGCGCCTCCTGGCGCAGCGGGTCCAGCAGCCAGTATTCGGGGATGCCCGCCGCTTCGTATTCGACAAACTTCTCGCCCCGGTCACGTTCGATGCTGTCGGGGGAGATGATCTCGACCACCAGATCGGCCGGGCCATCCAGGTAGGTCGGCGTGACGATGCTGCGCCGCTCCTCCGCTACAAAGACGATGTCCGGCTCGC
>DAOTVB010000117.1:0-22598 GCA_034436755.1 Chloroflexaceae bacterium
ACCGCGTAACGCGTGTCATGGTGACAGCATATGCAGCGAAGTGCAAATAGAGTGCCAGGCGCACACAGCACGGACAAACTGATTATCTGCTAACGGTGCATCAGGCGCGCTTCGTTCTCTATTTCTCTGTCCTCTGCTCACTTTGGCCGCTCCCGCGCCGGTTAACCCCATCTTAAAGCGGTCTTCAAAGAAAGATAACAATTGCCCATTACGCTGTCAATGCCGTTTGGAAAACTTTGCCCACTCTCAGAACAGAAAGGAGCTGCGCATGCTTCGTTCGTCTGTGCGTCGTGTCGCGCACCGCTTGATCGGTCTGGTCGGCCTGGTTCTGCTGCTGCTGGTATTCCTGCCGCTGGTGCAGGCCCAGGAACCGCCCTATGTGACGCTGGAGGGTTTCGCCGTTCTGCCCGCCGATACGTTTGCGCCCGGTCCACCATCGGGCTTTGCGATTGATCCAGCCAATGACCGCAACCCACCTTTTCCCAACCAACCGGTGTAGGGCATTAGCGCTATCCTGCCCAAGTGGAACGGCAACTACCTGGTGATGTCGGACAACGGGTTTGGCTCGAAGGTCAACAGCCCCGACTATCGCCTGCGCTGGTACGAGGTTGACCCAAACTTTGCCACCCAGACCGTTTCGGTCGCGGGCTATACCGAGCTGCAAGACCCCAACAGCCTGATTCCTTTCCCGATTGTGAATGGCAACCTGGATCGGGTCTTGACCGGGGCCAACTTTGATCTGGAGTCCTTCCGGCAGGCTCCCGACGGCACCTTCTGGTTTGGCGAGGAGTTTGGCCCCTTCCTGCTGCATACCGATGTGGCGGGCAACCTGCTTGAGCCGCCCATCCCGACGCCCTACCCGGCCGCGCTGGCGCCCTTCACGCGCGGGCAGCCCTACATCCGGTCGCCCGAAAACCCGGCCTTTGCGGACCTGCCCGACCGGGATGCGCAGGTTGCCGCCGCCAACCTGCCCACCAGCCGGGGCTTTGAGGGCATGGCGCTCAACACCAGTGGCGATAAGCTCTACCCGTTGCTGGAAGGTGCGCTGCTGGACGACCCGATCCAGACGCGCCTGCTGATGCTGGAGTTTGACTTGGAGACGAAGCGCTACACGGATAACTTCTGGTTCTACCCGGTAGACGTGGCCGGCCACGCCATTGGCGACCTGACGGCGATCAACGACAATGAGATGCTGGTGATCGAGCGGGACAGCCGGCAGGGTGAGGAGGCCGAGTTCAAGCGGATCTACAAGGTTGATCTGCGCGAGGTTGCGCCGGACGGCACGCTCCAGAAGGATTTGCTGGCCGATCTGCTCTTTATCAACGATGTGGCGGGGGTATCACCACGCCGGAGCCGGGCGCAATCGGTTTTGGCCCGCGCTTCTCCTTCCCCTTCGTGACAATCGAGGCGGTTTACCCGGTGGACGAGGACACGCTGCTGGTGACGAACGACAACAACTATCCCTTCAGCTCCGGGCGGCGTCCTGGCCTGGCTCCCGACGACAACGAGTTTATCCTGATCGACCTGCCGATCACGCTTGACCTGGCGTGGTAGGGTGTGTAGGTTATAGGTTACAGGTTACAGGTTACAGGTTACAGGTTGCGCCCGCTTCGTGTCCTTCGCGGTCCAGGTTTTACTGCGTAAACTGGTGATAGCGCCACTTTATGAACTTTGAGCAAATAGCCCGGATATGCCTCCGGGAGTCCCGGCTTGAGTTGGTGGGATGGCTGCTGGGGCAGCAGCATCCTGGCAGGCAAGCCGGAATCGGCTGAAGCCGGGACTCCAGAGCAGTGACGGTAGTGCCGCCTTCGGGCGGTTGTCGTTCCGGTGGGATGGCTGGCGGGGCCGCAGCATACTGGCAAGCAAGCCTGGACCGGCTGAAGCCGGGACTCCAGAGCCTTGATGGTAGTGCCGCCTTCAGGCGGTTGCCGTGACGGTAGTGCCGCCTTCAGGCGATTGCCGTTCTCCCCGGCTGCAAACGGCCCTGCTCGACCACACAACCTGTCACGGAACGTTGAACTATGCCTGAGTTTCACTGCCCTCGCGTAGCTATCCGTCCAGTTGAAGCAGGCCGGCCCAGCGAGGAGCTACGCGGGGGTGTATAATTCTACTGCATACGGACTACGGGATACGGACTACGGGTAAGGAACACTATCATGGACGACAAACGCCTGGTCAAGATCAGCAAATACCTCTCCAAACATCTGCGGCATCAGCCGGAGCGCCTGGGCCTGACGCTGGAGCCGGGCGGCTGGGTTGCGGTTGAGCAGTTGCTGGCGGCCTGCGCCCAACAACAGTTCCCGATCAGCCGCGAAGAACTGGACGAGGTTGTTGCGCGCAACAACAAGCAGCGCTTTGCCTTCGACCCGACCGGCAGGCTGATCCGGGCCAACCAGGGGCACAGTATCGCCGTTGATCTGCAACTGGAGCCCGCCCTGCCGCCGGAACGCCTCTATCACGGGACCGGGCATCGGGCCGTTGAAGCGATTCGGCGTGAGGGACTGTGCAAAATGTCGCGGCACCATGTTCATCTCTCGCCCGATATTGCCACAGCGCGGATGGTGGGAACCCGCCATGGCCGCCCGGTGGTCTTTGCGGTTGATACGGCGGCGATGCAGCGCGCCGGGTTTACCTTCTACTGCTCCACCAATGGCGTCTGGCTCGTGGAGAGCGTCCCGCCGGAGTATCTGCACGAGTTGGATGAGCAGGTTGCAGGATGATCGTTAAGGCATTGTTCAAATCTACTTGAAGTTTGCGTTCGGGTAGGACTACCTTATGAACGCAGCAGCACGGTGCATCAAATGCACCCTACGGCTGTCTCCCGTAGTGATAATATCCGGGTTAAATGTTCAACTATGAAGCGCGGCAGCAGCACGGTGCATCAAATGCACCCTATGGCTCTGGCGGGCGGCAGCAGCACGGTGCATCAAATGCACCCTACGGCTCTGGCGGGCAGCAGCAGCACGGTGCATCAAATGCACCCTACGGCTACGGCTGGACTGACCACTAACCACTGACCACTAATCACTAATCACTAAAACAGTTAAAACCTGGTCAACTGACCAGGGTATGCCCTATCTGGGTGTCTGATCCCGGCGGCGCAGTTCTGGTTTACAATAAAATATGATTCCATAGTCCGAACAAACGAAAAGCGGAGAACAAACGTGTTTCTCGATAACAGTGCGGTAAACTGATCTGTTCTCTGTTTTTTTCGTCTCTGTTCTCTACAGTTCTCAACAGTTCTTACATTGACGTAAGACAGATACAGGAGGTGACAATGATGTCGCACATCCCCCGATCAATCCGGGTATACCTGGAAGACCAGCGCATACCCTACGAAGTTGTTGACCACCCACGCGACTATACCGCCCAGGAAACCGCCCATCATACTCACACCCCCGGACGCGCGTTCGCCAAACCCGTCATCCTCTGGATCGATGGCAATTATGCTATGATCGTCGTCCCCGCCGATCACCAGGTCGATCTTGAGCAGGTGCGGCAGGCGCTGGGTGCGCGTACGGTCAACCTGGCAACGGAAGAAGAAGTGCGTGCCCTCTGCGCCGACTGTGAGGTCGGGGCCATGCCTCCCTTCGGGCCGCTGTATGCCATGCCCATGTATATTGTCGCCGAACTTGCCGCGAATGAGCTGATTACCTTCAATGCGGGTACGCACACCAGCGCTATTCGCATGCGCTATGCCGACTTTGAGCAGTTGGTAACGCCGCAGGAGATCACTCTTTCCCGGCAGGTGGGGCTATAGAATGAGGATGTCAGCCATGACTCTACATAAAATTCTGATCCCGCTGGATGGATCGGCCTTCAGTCGGCAGATTCTGCCCACGATCAACGAACTGTTCCATCCGGATGCATATGAACTTATCCTGTTACGCGTTGCGCCCCCACCCCACGCCATCACCGATGCGCCACCTCCATATACAACCGGGACATGGCCGCATGTCACGCCGTCGGCACGTAGGGAAGCGCATGCAGAGCATACCATCTCCGTAGCCGAAGTAGAGGAGAGTGTGCGGAGTGACCTGCAGGATGAACTGCTGCGCCAACTGTATCGCCTGGAACAACGGGGCTACCGGGTGACCACACTGGTTCGCTTTGGGGAACCGTCCGAGGAGATTGTCGCGGTTGCCGATGCCGAGGGCGTTGATCTGATCGCTATGGCAACCCATGGACGCACCGGCTTTGCGCATATGCTGGTCGGCAGCGTGGCGGAGCGGGTGCTGCGGCATCTGACCATCCCGGTTATGATGCTGCGTCCGTCCGAGTTGCTCTGACAAACAGTGTAGCGCCAGGGGCAGGCTGCCATGCCTGCCCCCAGCAGTATGTGCGGCAGACGCGCGGAAGCGCGTTCCTACAGGCGACAGGTCGTCCCTACCCCTGATAGACCCGCCGAAAGCGCTCCCGGGCGCGAAACAGGCGTGACTTCACGGCGCTGTTGGAACAGCCCAGCACATCGGCGATCTCCTGTGTGCTGCACCCCACGCAGGAGTGCAGCATCAGCGGAATGCGATAGCCGGGGGGCAACTGCGCCAGGGCCGCCTGCACCGGGGCATCCTCGCCCAGGCGGGTTTCCATCGAGCGCCCTTCCTCTATCAGCCACTCCGTATCGAACAGCGGCAAAAAACGGATCCGCCGTCGCCGCCGCAGATAATCATACGCGGTATTGGTGGCAATCCGGTAGAGCCAGGCAACGCTGCTGGCCTGCGGATCATGCTGATCCCAGCGGCGCAACGCTTTGACAAAGCTCTCCTGGAGGAGATCCTCCGCCGCCTCGCGGTCACTGACCAGGCGCTGCAGGTGGGCCAGCAGCGGCCGCCGGTACTCCGCATAGAGCGCTTCGATACAGGCGTGTTGTCCTGAACTACTCATTGGTTTTATGTCTCACCTCATCGAGCGGGTCCACTACAACTATACCACCCATATGTAACAGGTATATCTCATTTATGTAACGGTCACGTAACAGTCATGTTAAGCCTGTGTGAAGTGGTCCTCATGCTATGTACAAATGACGTAGAGTTGCTATAGCAATCCTAACGTCGTCGTGCCACCTTCAGGCGGTGAGGAGCAAATCCCTCAGCATCAGTGTACGACCAGTTTAGGATTGCTATATTTAGAGTGTGTTAAAAACCTCGCCAGTACCTGTGTAGCTTAACTTGATACAGATGTACTTTGGACGACTACTGAAATCAATGGTTTGTATGCTGTCTGCTCTCCTCTAGAGGAGAGCAGACAGCGTGCCGTAAAGGTCGGTCATAAGCAACCCTAAGAGTGTTGAGCACATACTTGTACCAACAAGTACATGCTCAACGTTTAGACTAATATGGTTTATCCGAGAGAAGCCTTCCAGATCGAACGAAGAGTATGGTTCGAATGGAGCAGGATTTACAGCAGAGTGTTCTTGGTCGGCTACTCTCCCTCATTCGCTTGCTTGTGAATGGACAGGCATCTCTACAAGACCCTCATCTTCAAGGTTCCAGTAGAGTGATGGGCCAGTAATCTGAACACTTCGGTTTCGATTAGCCCGGATGTCCTCCGTAGCTGCTCGGGTTGCGCCTGCTCTTTCAAGATTCTCTGGCGTGAGTGCATCATAGATAAGCGTGTACGTTGCTTCGGTTACAAAGACATCAGGGTCATGCTGCATCTTGTCCAAATCCTGCGGAGTAGTAGTAATTTCTGCTTCGATCCAGCCCTTAATCTCCGCTGAGTTGCGATCTGTGATATCACCAGTCACCATCTTTAGCAGATTCTGTGGCACTAATTCGCCATCCTCCGGCCCACCAGCAATCGTTATCCGCATACCATCACTATCAACTGCGCGCATGGTATAGGAATGAACCTCAACATGGTAGGTCTTTACGAATTGCTCAAATGCTACTTGTGACAAAGGATGACTAAAGACGACCTTGATAGATAAGGAATCGTTAAGGCGTTGTGCAATCTCACGAGATGCCGTGCGATTAAAATCAATGTAGGCCTTTATGCCCTTGCTAGAGAAGTAATCATACGTTACTCCTCCATATACCTCTTGTGTGAGAGTGTCAAAAAAAGCATGGTATTTGATCTCTTCAGGAGCGCTCTTACTAATCAAAAATACCTGCTCTTCTTCCGCTCCCCCAATTCGTGGTTCAAGCAGTGCGAATGATGCTATCAGGATCAACACAGTCAGACCACCAATAATCCAGGACCATCGGGACAATAAATTCTTTAGCATAACGAGAGCCTTTCTCTTCCAGATCTAAGATCTATGCAGTCAAAACTCCGCGAATTCGGTATCCATAGTAAGTTCCTAGCATTGGAAAGCAACATCGTTATTATTAGGAACACAGAAAACGCCGTGATAGTCCTTGGCAATACCATCGTGGCTTCCATAGCGGTAGTAGCCGCTTAATAATGCCCATACCGGATTCGGTGGTGGGAGCAGGGTGAGACTTATACAACTAAGCAATGTGCATATATAAATAATCGAGATTACACCGCCAGTGAGGAGGTTCCGTCGTACCAGGGCCATCTTGTAACCTTCTTAGTTGGGCGTACCAGCAAACCCATCAGCAGGATTAAGGCTGCGCCGAACCAGTTCGTTTACTTCGACCTGCTGACCTCCACGGTAGGTGACCTCATTTATACTGAGCTGTTGCGGCGTTTGCTCAATGAGAACAATAGAGGGCAATTGACCCGGTTTGGCTTGTGTCAGGATCGCCTCGACTCGACCGAGATGAACATTGCGGGCATAGACATAGGTTCGGCTGTTGTCAGGTTCCTCAATGTATAATTGCCACGGCTGACTGTCGTCCCACACCGGTCGACCATCATCCAAGACTTGGACTCGCGCGATAAGCATAGCTCGCTCTTCTATGCCGTCACCGTCGAAGTCTGCCGTCGTCTCCCGCTGATACTCCCACTCCGGGTGCCCAGCAATGGCTGTTGGTAGCGTGGGGTCTACCAGAGTCTGGGGTGATGACGTTGTGGGAGTTGCAGTTGCTACAGCCATGGGTTCCGCTATCATAGTCATGTTGGTTTCTGTGCTCCCGACCGAATTACATGCTGTAAGTGCTGTCAACATGACGAATAGGAGGATTGGTATACGTACACCTATTTGCTGCAACTGTGCCAACCACAACTTTGACAATAGCTGAATGCTAGTGTGTAGGAAAACCAGCGTGTTTTGCATAAATACTCCTTTCATGTACGTATCTACATACCGTCTTCTCTAATAATGGGCAAATCGCATGATGCACCTCCATCTAAAACATGAACAGTCGCTTTACTGCTGTTATAACTACAGCAATAACTGTTCTTCTACCTTATACGCAGTGTGATCCTACCACCCCTATGTAACAACTATTTCTCATTTGTGTAACAGTCATGCAACAATCATGTTAAGGGAATGTTAAGCGTTCTGCCGGCGATGATCGCAAGCACCGCCCGGTTGCCCGGCAACCGGACTTCAGGCCCACGTTGTTCTCTGTTCCTCGGTTCTCTGTTCTTTGGACGTTGCCCTTGACACCACCGTGTACCATAACTATCATGTCCAGACACTGCCGAGAAATGATAACGCGTGCCCGGCGTTGCAGAGAACAACACCAGGTAGGAGAAGGACAGAGAAGACGCATGCCCCCGTACATCCTGATTGTTGACGATGACCTGGCCGTTCTGCAGGGCGTGGCAACGCTGCTGGAGCAGGCCGGTTATGCCACCCGCAGCGCGGCAACCGGCGCGCAGACGCTGGACATGCTGTCCGATGCGCCGCTGCCGTCCCTGATCATCCTCGATATCATGCTTCCCGAAATTGACGGCTACACCGTCTGCCGCCATATTCGCCAGTTGCCGACCTATGTGCCCATTCTGATGCTCTCGGCCCGCGATGAGTTGACCGACAAGGTTGCCGGGTTGGAACTGGGTGCCGATGAGTATGTCACCAAACCATTTGCGCCGCGCGAGTTGATTGCGCGGGTGCGTGCGATGCTGCGCTTTGCCGGGCAGCAGACCAGTGCGCCCCCCACTGCCGAAGCGCCTCTGGTCGGTGGGCCGGTGACGCTCTGGCGGGCCCAGCACCGGGTGGAAGTCAATGGCTGTACGGTCGAACTCACTCCCAGGGAGTGGGCGCTGCTGGAGCTTTTTCTGGAGCATCCCGGACAGGTGTTTGGCCGGGAGACGCTGCTGCGGCAGATCTGGGGCGATACCTTTCTGGGCGACTCGCGCACGGTTGATGTGCAGGTGCAACGCTTACGCGCCAAGCTCGAGCAGGTTCCCGGTACGCCGCACTGCATCCAGACGGTGCGCGGCTTTGGCTACCGCTTCGTCGTGCCGGAACCGGCCCGGCCGGTGGGGTAGTTTATGGCTACCCACCATAACCGCCAGATGAACGGTGAGCGCATAATCCCGGTATAGCGTACGGCAGAAGAAACGGTGCAGAGAATGCTGTAAAACGGTGCATAGAATGCACCCTACGGTGGAACGGTGCATAAAATGCACCCTACGGTGGTTTCCTGATGAACGGTGAGCGCATAGTCCCGGTATAGCGTACGGCAGAAGAAACGGTGCAGAGAATGCACCCTACGGTGGTCTCCCGTGGTCGTGATGTCCGGGTTACTGGCGGCGGACGCGCAGAAGCGCGTCCCTACCACAAAATATCGACACCTGAAAGATCCGGGAGTCCCGGCTTTAGCCGGTGGAGGCCTGTCGGGACTGTGGCATACTACATTGTGCTGTAACCTGGAACTTGCAAACCTTTAAACCTGGAACCTACGAACCTGTACCCTGTACCCTATACCCTGTACCCTGTATGATCATCCTTGACCTGAAATTGACACTGTTTCTGCTCTTGCTGGTGCTGCTCGCCGGAGTAGTTATGGCGCGCTGGTTGCTGCAGCGCTCCCGGTCATATGCGCCGCCAGTTACCCAGGTGGAAGCGCTGCTGGAGCGGCTGCCGTTTGGTCTGCTGCTGCTCAACCCGGATGGGCAGATCATCTTTGCCAACACCCCCGCGCAGCAGATCCTGACCCTGCTGCGGCAGGATAGTTCGCATGCCGTCGAGTTGCTGCTGCACCAGGCGGGCATCCTGACGCCGGCGCTCGTTCCCCGCAGCGGCAGGTTGTCGCCGCCGGTGCCGGTGCGCTGGTGGTGCTATCCGTTGGAGGGTGGGCACACCCTGCTGGCCCTGCTTGACGAAGCCGATCAGCAGCATGCCCTGCGCCGGCAGCAACTCTTTATCAACCAGTTGCTGCACGAACTGCGCACCCCGCTCACCGCCCTGGTTGCGCATATCGAGATTATGCGCAGCCCGGAGACCAGCGCGTCACTTCACCAGACCTCGCTGGAGACGATCGGGCGGGAAACGCAACGCCTGACCCGGCTGGTCCGCGATATGCTGGAGTTGTACCGGCTCGAAACCAGTGCCGACCTGCCGCTCCAGCCAACCGACCTGGTGCTGGTGGCCGAGGATGCCATCGCCTCGCTGATTCTGCAGGCGGAGGAGCGCGGGCTGCGGCTCTCCTTCGATACGGATGCCGCGCTGCCCCGCGTATTGGCGCATCCCGATCGGCTGCGTCAGGTATTTGTCAATCTGCTCGACAACGCCATAAAATATTGCCGCCCGGAGGATACCATCCGCGTCTGCCTGGCAGCCCGGGATGAAGAAGTGGTCTGTAGTGTTCAGGACAGCGGGCCGGGCATTCCGGCGGCCGATCTGCCCCATGTCACCGAGCAGTTGTACCGGGGGCGTACCGATGTCGCCGGGATTGGCATGGGGCTGGCGCTGGCCGGGGCCATCGTCCGCCAGCACCAGTCCACGCTGGTTATCACCAGCAACGCCGCGGGCGCGACAACGGGGACCACCTGCCGCTGGAGCCTGCGCTACGCCGCGCCGCTGGAACGTTCGGCGGGAGCACCGGCACATGCCCTACCCGATCAACCGCAGTCCCCGCTGGATCAACATCAACCTGCGACACATGCTTATGAAGAAGTTGTTTAACCTGCCCCGGTTGCGCCGTGCGCTCTGGGTGCTCCTGCTGCCGGCGCTGCTCGGCGGCTACTGGCTGCTGCCCATTCACGGGCAGGTGCTGATCCTGACCGACGCCGCGCAGCAGCATCAGGGTGCATGGCCGCAGACCTGGGTCACACCGCCCGCCGCCCGCCCCGGCGATGAAGTCACCTTTTATCTGCGCGACAATGTGCCCTGGGCGCATGTCCGGCTCCTGGTCGATGGGGTTGAGGTGCCGCGCGATATCGACTATGCCGCCGGCAGCGGCCCCTGGACCTGGCGCTGGCAGTTTGCCGTCTCTGCTACCCGGTACGAGGCCGTCTTCTACCACGACTGCCACACCGGCTGTATTGAGCGTACCCGGGTCGCGCTGGGGCCGGTGGGCACACTCCCAACGCCCGTACCACTGCGCACGCCAACCAAACTGGGGGCGGTCTTTGCCGATCCTGCACGCGACTGGCATGGGCGGGCCGCCTGGACGGTCGAACTGACCTACGCCGAGCGGCAGGCGGACGATGTTGAGTTTAGCATTGACGGACTGGCCCACCGGGTGAAGCAGGCCGGCCGTCAGGGATTGCGCGTGCTGGTGCGGGTAGCCTACGACCGGCAGCAGGCGCTGCCCCCGACCGGCGATGAGGTGGCGCTGGCCCGCTTTCTGGACTACTGCGCGCAACTGGCGCGTGACGACCGACTGAGTGGGGTCTATGGTTATATCATCGGCAGCGGCTTCAACGGCCTGGATGAAAATGTGCTGTCGCCGGAGCGACCCACCCCGCCGGAGTGGTATGCGCGGGTCTTCAACGGCTACGGGCTCCCGGCCGCGCGGGACGACAATGTCGTGCAGCGGATGCGCGCCATCCGGTCCGAGGTGCAGGTGCTGGTTGGCCCCGTTACCCCCTGGATTGACGACCAGGATGGGAAGTTGCCCGCAGCGCACAATGTCCCCTGGCTCAACTACTTCAACACCATGGTCGCCTACCTCGACGAAGCGGTGGCGGCAAAATCCCAGGCCGGCCGCCCGCTGACCGCCCCGGATGGCTTTGCGATCCAGGCTCCCGGCCGCCCCGGCGCTGTTGACGAGCCCTCCCAGGAGCCGGCCACCGACCTGCGCCGCCCGGAGTGGGATGGCGCTCAGGCGGGCTTTCGCGTCTATCAGGACTGGCTGGCGATAATTAATCGCTTCCCCACAACGCAGGGCCGCCCGGCCTATATCATCTCCACCAACACCTGGACCGCCGATACGCAGGTGCCGCCCGCTCAGAACTACCCGGAGGGCTGGTTGACCAGTGCCCTGACCGCGGCCAACCGCGAACCGCAGATCCAGGCGCTCTGCTGGTTCCTGGATGCGCCGCCGGGTGATATGTGGGCTCCCTTCAGCCTGAGCCAGGGCATGGGCAAACTGCATACCACCGCGTCCGAGTTTGACGGGTTGTTGCAGCAGTAGTGCCGGGAGATTACTTTTACAACTTACGATATGGTAATGTGAGGAAGATTTCGAATTCGAATAGATGCATCTCAACTGCTGTTACTGGCATCGTGGGTTAAGCATACGTGCTATAGGTAGTACTTTCTCTACCATGAAGGTGGTAATATTACCCATTGACATAGTGCAATTGATGATATATGATAGTCCTCATACTGGAAGATGCATAAGAAAAGTTCAGTCAATACCTTGGTGGATGTCTTCATGGCTGATACCGTCAGGACTCTATGCATATCAATAACCTAACAAGAGCAGAGATGTACCTGAAGGATTTTAATTCAGGATCGATAGGCGTTTTAGTTGAAACGAGTGGGCTACCCGGGGAGTGCCAGAGATACATCACAACCTTAGTTTAGAAGTTCATTTTCCAATGATATCGGAGTTTCACGCGAAGTTATCACAGACGGGGAGTAATTGTGTATGCTCGTCGAATCTCTCTTCTTTATTATATTCTTTTTGGTTCGTGTTATCGTTGGTGGCGTTTTTGTTCTTGCAGGTATTGCCAAGTTACGAGCACCTCAGGATGGGTTCATTAATACATTGATGGGATACCAGTTGTTTGCTCGTCCTATTGCTGCTGTTTTATCGTATATTCTTCCCTGGTTGGAACTTATCCTTGGCTTTCTTCTGATCCTTGGCTTATGGCCACAAGTAGTAATGCCTGTAGGAATGGTTCTCCTTCTATTATTCACGCTTATCGTTGTTATCAACCTGATGCGGGGTAAGCGACATCCGTGTGGTTGCTTTGATCGCGTTACACCATTACAGTGGAAAATTGTTCATCGTAATGTCCTGCTCACAGTTTTTCTACTAGCTGTATATATCATGTATGTATAATCTCACAAGCATGCTATACAGGAGGCGGGTAATGAAGAAGGGTTTCTTATCACGGCGTTCCTTTTTGCAGGGGACATTAAAAACGATTGGTACTGTGTGTATTGCCCATGTGACTACACTTATACCAGAAACAAGGAGCGTGCTGGCCAGGGCTCATCGAGCTAAGAACTTACCATGGTCCCAGTTTCAAGATCTCGAAGTCACACCATTGCCTGAAGATGAAGCACAACAGTTGCTGCACCAGGCATTTAACCATCAGCACACACGTCAACTTCTTACAGCTAATGCACAGTTTCATCAGCAAGCAGTGGCGCCAACAACAATGACTGCAACCTGGAAAGATGAAGATGGTCTTTCTCATACAGGTAATGTTGCAGCTATCTCATATGTTGATGACTCAGGAACGGAGGCTGTGCTTTTCTTTTCCGATATAGAGGGACAAACAGGCGCTGTATTAACGATTCTGCTGCAGCGAGATCAACACACCATACGTGCAGAAGTACATCTGGTTGAGGGAGAGCACGTACGTGTAGAGCCCATTGTGTTGACAAAGCCTACAACATCATCGCAAATGCAAACAAGCAGTACGCTGCCCGCTCAGGTACCACCTAGAGAATGTACACAAGATTGTTTAATCTTCTGCATCCAGCAGTATGGTTGCGGGGGATTAGGTTTGACTCTTTGTATTACTGCCCTGCTTACCTGTCCCTTCTTCTTGGCGACATGCTTTGCAGCGTTTGCTTGCACACTTTACTGTGGTAGTGCCTTCTCCATCTGCTGGACAGATATTTGCTGTGTTGGTGAACCCTTACCACAATAACACTACAGGTGGTAATTTTGAATAAATCATGAAGTACATAAATCTGGACTTTAATCTGACAATTTACCATGTCAGATTGAAGTACAGATCTTTCTATGGTCAAGCCAATCTTTGGGGTGGTGTAATAAATAAAGAACAGAAAACATCTAAGGTAGCACTAGTACTGGATTTTAGTACGAAAGTCTCGTTTGTACTCAAAAGTTTGGTTTCTGACGTCCTTTTATGGTTGCTAAAGGTCCATTAACGCCGTGAAGCCTGGGTTTTGTACCAAAATCTAGTACCACAACGAGAGCACATTTGTAAGACTTCGCTTTCCTATGCAGCGAAGTATAACCAGTACCTGTGAACCCCATTTACTCGGTGGTTTGCCAAAGTCTTTTTGACAAAGTTTTCGTTGTAGTGATAAGTAACGGCTACGGCCTGGATAGTATTGTTGTAGTTCGAGGTGCTTATGACCGAAAGAAATACACACATAATTGGATGGTTTTTGTACGGGTTGTTGTGGGTTCTGCTTATTGCTAATATAATAAATGATTGGGTGACGCAACGCTGGATTTCGCCTCTCAGCTTCCTGATACTCGCGATTCTCGCTGGTGGAATATTTCTTCAGCGTTTCGGGGTTCTTTCATTAGTATCTACAAAAGGTATACGTGATCCACGCGTTTTGTTGACCTATGGTCTTATCGCTCTTTTTCTTATAGTTTTGGTTATCTATCTAGTAGTGTCTGGTGTGTAAGTTCATATCAAACCGATCTGTCCCGCCCGGAGTGGGATGGCGCTCAGGCGGGCTTTCGCGTCTATCAGGACTGGCTGGCGATAATTAATCGCTTCCCCACAACGCAGGGCCGCCCGGCCTATATCATCTCCACCAACACCTGGACCGCCGATACGCAGGTGCCGCCCGCTCAGAACTACCCGGAGGGCTGGCTAACAACTGCTCTGGCCGCGGCCAACCGCGAACCGCAGATCCAGGCGCTCTGCTGGTTCCTGGATGCGCCGCCGGGTGATATGTGGGCTCCCTTCAGCCTGAACCAGGGCATGGGCAAACTGCATACCGCCGCGTCCGAGTTTGACGGGTTGTTGCAGCAGTAGCACGCATGCTCCCCGCGTAAATGTCGCTCATACCGATTGGTTATCATAGCCACAGCGTCCCCCGAGGACGCAGAGATGGTACACGGGATTGCCCCCATTCCGGCTCATTGCTGCGTTGATGGCAAACTGGGATAACCGTGTGTCCGTCTTAACATTCTCTTAACACAACTGTTGCGTAACTGTTACCCAACTGAGACATGGTTGTTACATTGGGATGCTAGAGTTGAGCGTGTCAGGATGTTTCACCGAATCAGATCTCTGTGCTGTAGCACAATATATCAGAAGTTTTAACACAACCCGCTATAGTTTGGAAATATAGAAGCATTCAAACTGTAGCGGGGTTACTTGATAAGAGGAGTGTATGAATAAAACATACTACTTAAGACATTATTACATTTTGATCCTCGTATGCTTATTCCTACCTGCTTGCACGCTCCATCCCTTCCATCCCACACCTGTAGACGCGCTGACGGAGATACCGGGCAAGGTCGTTGGTTCACTCAATGACGCATCCTCTATCCACATCCTACAACAACAGGCGGTAGCTGAGGGGATGGTATTGCTCTATCGTTGGCAACGCACCGATATGCGCAGCACCAATACCTTTTGTCTTGCCGCCACATTTGTCACCCCCGAAGGACGTGGCTGGAGAGCCCAATCATCAGGCTATTTTAGCGAAGTACCGTCTGGACACACCAGATGCACCTTCACCACCAGGAGCGGGTTTGAAGCCGGCTATTATGTTGGTGGCAATATCACCGATTTAACGACTGCATATGGACTGAGTGCCCGTGGTACGCATGTGTGCATTACCTGGTCAGACGGTGTTGTAAGCCGGGTTCCGCTGCAAAACCGATCATTTCTCGCAGCACGGCCCGAGATTTTGCAGGTGGAACGTATCGAACTTCTTGATACGGATGATACGGTGTTTGAGATAGAGGAGTTTTAGAAATTTCATAATGAGAGTGAGAACTCATTGCAGCATTTGACCAGGCATTGCAGGAACGGCACGAGCGCGCGCATGATTGAGATAAGAGAGTCAGGATCTCTACATGATGCAAGCAACCGCATACCATAACCGACACGGCGACTGGCTTTTCGTACCGGCATGGATTCTGTGTACCGCAGCAGGGGGGGCGATTGGGAACGCGATTGCGGGCCTGGTTCCAACGCTCTTCCTGCTGACGCTGCCGCTCCTCAGTAGTATCAGTGTCGGGATTGCGCAGGGGTGGGTTGTGCCGCGCCTGGGAATCAATGCGCGGCGCTGGCTGCTGGTCAATGCGCTTGCCGGCATCCTGGGCTGGGTCGTCGGCAGCATCGCTCTTGTGGCCGGGAGTGGTATCCTGAACGCCCTGGATTTGATGGTCACCGGAATGAGTAGCGCATCTGTTGCCGCCCGTAGTGCTACCATGGGGCTCATGGGCGGCCTGCTGTCCGGAGCAATGGTTGGGTATGCCCAGCGGTCACTGCTACCGATTGCGCCCCGGCATCGATCCGGGTGGATTATCACCAGTGCTATTGGATGGGCAGTTGGGAGCGCTATCCAGTTTGCCTGCATCGGTCTCTGGATCATAGCGGCTCCATTCCCGGCCCTGGGTGGTGCAACAACCTTGCCGCTGCCGATCTTCCTGGCGCTGGCCGGTGCGTGCGGCTGGTTGATTACGGGGGTTATGACAGGTGGTGTGCTGCACTGGTTCGTATGGAACGACCAACAACATCTCAAGCCAGTTGAGCGTTGACATGATGCACCACAAAGTCGGTTTGAGCAGCATAAAACGCCGCTGGGTGTGTACCCTGGCACTTTGGTTGTCAGGAATAGGAATGCTCCTGCTGCCGGCGGCATGTACCCTTGATCCCATTCGTGAAACTCCCCGGGACGCGCTGACCGATTTTCCAGGCAAAGTTCATCCGAACAATCATGACTCTGTCAGGATACTTCAGCAGCGTACAGTCACTGACGGTGTTGTTTTGTTCTATCGCTGGCAGACGGACGCGGCAGCAGCGGCAGAAACGTTTTGTGCCGCTTCGGCATTTGTTACCTACGGTGCTTCAGGATGGCAGGCCCAGTCAGGGGGGTACTTTGTCGGCGATACCGTCAGTCAACCTGCCTGTGATCTGGATAACCCGATCTCCTTGAAGGCGAGTTACTACTATGCTGGTCAAACTACCAGGTTTACCATTGTATATGGATTAAGTGATATGGGAGAACATGTGCGCATTACCTGGTCGGATGCAACGACACATGTTGTGCCATTAGCGCAAGGAGCTTTTCTTCTCACACGGAAAGGGATATCTGAGCCACTGCGTATCGAAGTGCTGGATGCTACTGGTACTCCTGTTGTCAGGGAAACTTGGGAGTGACTTGTCTGGACAAGGAGTTGTCGATAGATGCTTCATCGAGAACTGAATCGCCACATGCTTATTGGTGTGATCTTTTGTCTCATGCTGCTCAGTATCTGTATTGGAAGCAACTTCAGATTCGTACCGACTGATCAGGGTGGTCCCTTTGATGGACAACTGATTACGCAACCATGGATGTACTCCGGAAAAACCTGTGTTCTGCCCAGTGGACATTTACGCTACCGTATTGTTGGAATGCCCTGTCCTGCCGGTGAACAACCAGGACCATTTCAGCCCGTTAGCGCACTGAGATATAACGTCAAGGAACTTCCCAGTCGGTTGTACCATACCCTGAAACATATCTATGATTCTTTGTTCGCGCTATCTTCGAGCAGAAGTGCCTGTCACTCCCCGATCTTTCTGGGGAGCTATGATAGTCCTGATAACACCCTCGCGTCCTTCATTCAGACCCGCGGCGGTCTGTCCAAAGTAAGTTTTGAGCTAACCAATGTGCAGGATGGGTCAGCCACAGTACCTGTCCACCCCATTGCGCATTGGGAAGTGAACAACATACAGGTACGCCGGCCCTTTTCAATCTGGCATGACCTCCGCGATGATGATTCAACATCATCGTATCTCCGCAGATGTTCACGTTCGTTATGCCGATGGGAGCGAGCGGATGTTACGTTGGCGTTCGTGGTGTTACGGCCTGGCACTCTGCCCAATTGTATGGGGGTATGGCGATGGACCACCCGGCAACATTGAGGTTGTGAAGGCTGTCCTATAAAGTTATGATCTACAGGAGCATATGCTGCTTAAGTGGCAGAAGGATGCAAGCAGTAGTATACAATAAACGATTAGTTTTAGTTAGTCATTGGATGGTTGCTGCCTATGTTGTTTCGCCTTGATCAGCCACGTCAAAGCGATCCCAGTGCTAACCCCGATCACGCTCCCGCTCAATGCACCAAGCAGACCCAGGAATCCCACCCAATGCATGAGATGCGCCCCAAAGTCGGCGATACTCAAATGCGCCATCACGCTGCGCCAGACCGGTCCATCCATAACCCAAACGCTAATGGCGGCACCATAAAGCCCAACGCCCATTGCCCACGTCATGCTGCTTGTCAGCAACCAGACTATCCGGTACTGCTGTGGTACATGGAGTATCTGCTCTTGACCGCGCCCAATGGTTAGGCCCATTACTGCGCCTGCGAAGGCAGCAAAAATCGCCCCACGCAGCAGGGCTGCGGGCTCGCTTTGTCCCACCGCAAGCATGTTGAGGATACGGAGCAAAGTTGTGCCAAGAATAGCGATGATCGCACCAAGCACCCACCCGGTAATACTCATGCTGAACAGGTTCGCCAGAGCCATGCGGGGATAGGCAACACGCCCACGCACTACTAGCCACTGCATCAGCACGATGGCCACACCACTCACAGCAGGGACGTGGAGAAGCATAGTGGAAGCAAAAGGACTCATCACGATACTCCCCAGCACACCGCCACCCAGGCTCGCCACAAGCCAGGCGATGCTGGGGAAGGGTGAGTGGGTGTCATTTCTTTGCAATGCTGTTACCATACCGTACGTCATATGTTATGCCTCCTCTTTAGAATTAAGAATACAGAGATATAGTACCTTACTATATCTCTGTATATTGAACTATATTTACATATTAACGGTGAATATAGACAGTGTCACGAACGACATCCGGTCCTCCAGCA
Organism: Chloroflexaceae bacterium; assembly: GCA_034436755.1. Taxonomy (GTDB): domain Bacteria; phylum Chloroflexota; class Chloroflexia; order Chloroflexales; family Chloroflexaceae; genus CAKZQX01. Next base: position 18,288 of record DAOTVB010000117.1, read on the forward strand.
AGAGCCACACCGCTATCACCAATACAAAGGCGAACCTCATCAAAATTGTATCCAAATCCTAGCAAGTTCCAATTATACACAGCGAACGCTGCATACACCTGTGCGGCTGTCGTTGACCAGCGTATACTTTCTGGAGAACTAGACGGAAATCCATAGTAGAATACATACTCGTTGTCAGATGAATCTCCGTCACAGTTACCGTCTTCATACCAGAAAAGACTAAAAGGACCATTTACAGATATCGTCCAGGTATTTTCAATTGTATCATTCCAAACTGCATTAGGAGCAGCAGTACGTGGGTTTTCACCAGGAAGCGACTTATCTGGTGAGGTTATCTGGTTATATTCATCCGCTTCCTCTTGAAGTTCTTTTTTGTCAACACCTACACGTTCAGCGAATACTTTGACAAATTCCTCGTATTGTGTCTCGTTAAGTCCTTTAAGAAATGCGTCTACTTCTGGTACTGTAATCTTTTCTGCTCATATGAGATCAACAAATTCGTCTATAGTGGGTTCATTCGTTGAATTCATTATCTTCGCCGTAGCTACTCCCGCTGGAGTATTGCTGAAAACAACGCCGAGTAGTATTAGCGTGATAAGAGCCTTGATCGAGCGCATAGTAACTTCCTCCTTGTTTGTAGGACTGGATCTTGGTGCGAAAGTCCTGGTTGCGACCAAATGATTGGTTCTTGACGCGCTTTTATGGTTACTAAAGGTTCATTAACGCTGTGAAACCTGGGTTTTGCACCAAAGTCTAGAACTAATAATTTCGCGGTCTCAGAATACCATCAACCATCACAATATCATAATATCACTATCACATCTGATTTGTATAACATTCATGCAACAGCTATGTTAAGAACGTGTTAAGAAAATGCAACGGCGCACGCTACTAAACGATCATAGCCATGCCGCATAGCATGCCTGCACGAGATAGGGATAGCCAGACAACGATGGCACGGTAGCCGAGCCAGACGTCAGCACTCAGGCACTATATTCGTGTTCTAGCAGTTTGCTGTTGCCAAACCGTTGCCAGGTGATTTTGCCACGCAGGTCTTCCCATACCCGCTCTGCTGAGTTAACTCGGTCCAGTGCGCAGGCTGGAAAGCAGGTCAACATTATGAGGAAAGCGTAGCGTTCGTGGCGCTACGGCCTGGCATTCTGCCCAATTGTATGGGGGTATGGCGATGGACCACCCGGCAACATTGAGGTTGTGAAGGCTGTCCTATAAAGTTATGATCTACAGGATCATACGCTTCTTGAGAGTCAGGATCTCTGCAAAACGCTCTGAAAAGCATGAAACATACCCTGGCGGCGTGAGGGGTCAAAAACGGCGAAGGTAATCTGCCGAAAGCGCTGCTGGAACAGCGGCTCGGCGAGGACGCCGGCAAACACCTCGGCGACTTCCTGCGGGTCATTCTGGAAAACGCCGCAGCCCCACGCCCCCAGCACCAGCGCCTCACAGCGGTGCGCCGCCGCAACCGCCGGCAGCATCCGCGTGCGCTGCTCAAGCGTTGGCCGAATATGCCGACGGTTGCGGGGCTCATTCTTGCGTACCGCTCCGGCATTCACCGCCGCCACCGTAATGAATGACGTTGTCCAGGGCTGCGCAAGGAGTTGCCCGGCATCATCCCGGAAGACGGGGACGCCCGGTGAGAAGATCACATGGTCGGAGTAGAGACTGGTCTTCAAGTGGCGATGGTAGGTATAAAACGCGGGTTGTGTCTGCAACGTCGCGTAGAGCCCGGACGACCGCGCTAAACTCTCTTCCTGGGCCTGGCTGCCCGATAGAAACCCGCCCCCCGGATTTTTGGCAGAGGCAAAGTTCAGGCAGGCCAGCGCCGGATAGGTTGCTACCAAAGCATGTCCGGCGGCAAGCGTGGTCTGATTGCTGAGGGTTATGGTTGTGTCGGGATAGCGCGGCAGCGGCGCTATGTGGTCGAGCAGGTCGGCATAGTCGTCGGGACGATAGAGCCGGGTTGCGGCACACGCCGCATCCAGGGCAGCCCGGATCGAGACAGGCTGACCGCCGGGGAGCTGGTAGTGGCCCTCTTCGAGAATTGCCAGCGTCGCCTGGCCCATCTGCGCGCGTTGTTCGCGGTTCATACTGTTTTATTTCAATAACAGGAGTTACGTCGTCGTTCATCAAACCGGGCGTTTCACCCGGTGAACGGCAGAATCGCCTGCGGCAGCATGGTACACTTTTTTCTTTTTCACAAAAATTTTGCATTCCGTGCAAAATTTTTGTGAAAAAGCATGGAATCTTCCGCTCCGCCGGAGGCACTATCCACGGTCAAACACAGGGCCGCGTAACGCATAGTAGCACTGGTCGTTTCGCGGTGTTCGCTCATTTCGCGGCGTTCGTGGTCCAACCCCCACCGGGTAAGTTGTGTTAATAATGGCTTATGCTGACGTAAACAATGGAATTATGTACTGCGATGCTCAGGAGTTTGCAGAGTTTTTTCATGGATTTGCACGGGTTGATCAAAGTCGGGACTCATCGTCATACTGCCCGGATGGAGCCCTGGATCGCGTTGTCCCGGTGGTTGATGCATCGGTACCAGGCGTGCGTGGGGTGTCTGCCCCTCCAGGATGATAATCTCGGTGCCCGCCGCAACGTGCGCAACCAGTTCCGCCAGGTGCTGCTACGCTGCGTAAATGTCAATAGTTTTCGTCACATTAGCCTTATTTTACTGTATATCTATAATGATTGGCATGTGATCGCTATACTGTAGCCAATCACTATAATGACCAACAATTAAAGATTGAAGCTGATACAAATAGCTGTTTGGTCCAAAAATGTAATCAACATGATATGGTTTGTCTGTATCCCGATGCAAGTAAAGTGTTGGTTGTGTTTCCTTCCCAAAATGTTCACCATAATAAGAGTGATAAAAGCTTACTATTTCCATGCTACTAAGCTCATTGGTAACTTGTGTTAAATTTCCATAGAGCGGTTTTTTACTTCGGTCCCAAATAACATTCCAATTAAAATCACCGATAATAAATGTGTTGTCTTTTATCAAATGGGCGTAACACTTAACTGCTTGCCACACCCGACCAATATATCTTGCTTTGTGATCAGTTTTGTTGTCCATTGCCCATATAGCAATAAGTGTCAGAGATGTTTTGTCTGTAACAGTAATGGGGATTGCGTATTCAATCGTCGGATCATATGATTCATGGACACTAATATTGAGATTTCCACGAGAAAATACGCCTAAACCTTTATTGTTGTTTTTACCTATCCATATAACTTGATCTGGTACGTCTAACTGTCCAGAGCGTAACTTTTCAGGATGTTCACATTCCGGAATGATCATGAGATCGGGGTTGTAACGCGAGAGTGTAAAAAGCTTTTTCCGAAAAGCCATATTGCAATTCCAGGTGGCAATAACCATTGAATACCACATAATTCTGTGTATTATTCGAGTAAAAGAGATCAATAATGAAGGTGATACACACCCCGGGATATTACAAAAATAGAACAATAACTCGTCCGGGCGAATGGTAATGCGTGCTTTGCCTGCCGGAGTGGGGTCAATCGCGCCCCGCTTGCCCTGACTGAAGTCGTACTCTTCCTTCATTGCATCCTGCCCTGCGTACCAATTGTAAAGAAAAAGAACCGAGAACCAGTCCTCAGTCCTCAGTTCCCAGTTCTCAGTTCTTTCGGTTCTCAGTTCTTCCGCCCTCGGTTCTCAGTTCTTCCGCAGCCTACTTCGTCTCCCGATAAATCACATGGCGGCGCACGAGGGGATCATAGCGGCGCAGCTCCAGGCGACTGGGGTCATTCTTGCGATTCTTCTGCGTGGTATAGGTGTGACCGCTCTCGGTGCTCTTGAGCTTGATCACCAGGCGATTGCCTTTCTTTGCCATTGGTATTTCCTCCTCTATTTGAATGCAGCACAGCCGATCATGCTGCGCAACGGGCTTGCACTGACAGGACATTGTAGCATCGCTTTGCCAACCTGACAAGGTGCAGAAGCAATACCGTTCAAATACGCTCGCGCAAAGCCGCAAAGGACGCCAGGAACCGTATCCACCGTATCCATGGTGCGGCTTTGCGCCTTTGCGCGAGCTAATCCGGCCGTATTTGTAAAGGTATTGGGCTTAGAAGAACGGGCGCACCCGGCACGCGGAGACGCCACGGGCCGACCTGTTCACTATTCTCGGCATTTTTTAATGACACGACTTACGCGGTCGTTGACCCGACAGGAGATTCCGCCTCCGGCAGGGCGGAAGAAACCATCTTTTTTACAAAAAATTTGCACGAAGTGCAAATTTTTTGTAAAAAAGATCAAAATGTACCATG
>DAOTVB010000118.1:0-42524 GCA_034436755.1 Chloroflexaceae bacterium
GCCCCGCGCCCACCTGGGTTGCCAGCCGGATGCGCTGGGCCTCCCCGCCGCTCAGGGTGACGGCCGGGCGATCCAGCTCCAGGTAGTCCAGCCCGACATCCTGCAAAAACGAGAGCCGCGCACCGATTTCATGCAGGATCGGGCGGGCGATCAGCTTCTCGCGGGTTGTGAGAGCGGCTGGATGGCTGCCGGGTTCACCGGCGGGCGGATCAGCCGCCACCTCAGCGCGCAGGGCTTCAACCCAGGCCCGCGACTCTTGCACAGGCAGCATGGCAATCTGGGCAATGTTGTAGTTCGCCACGGTGACAGCCAGAACTTCGGGGCGCAACCGCGCACCGCCACACGCCGGGCAGGGCTGGGGAGTAGTGTAGTGCGCGATAAGCTCCTCCCGCTCGCTCTCATCTTCGGTTTCGTTCAGGCGGCGGCACAGGCTGGGGATCACGCCCTCGAACGGACTCTGCACCGTGCGCAGTTCGCCACGCAGCCGGTAGCGTAGCGGGATAACATCCCCGCCCGAACCGTAGAGCAGAATGCTGACCAGTTCAGGACGCAGGTTGCGCACCGGCGTATCCAGCGCAAAGCCCAGATGCTCGGCGAGGGAGGCCAGCAGTTCATCAAAGTAGCGGCGGTTGGCCTTGCTGGTGCGGCTCCAGGGCAGAATTGCCCCATCAGCCAGGGAACGCTCGCGGTCAGGGATAACCAGATCAGGGTCGGGTTCCTGCACGCGCCCCAACCCATCGCAGGTGGGACAGGCTCCGTGCGGGTTGTTGAACGAGAAGTCACGCGGCTCCAGCGAGCCCAGGTTGACCGGGCCATGCTCCAGGCAGGTAAACTGCTCCGAGAAGGTCAGGGCTTCGCCGCCCACAACCTGCACGGTCAGTATTCCGCCGCCCAGCTTGAGCGCCGTTTCGACCGAGTCAGCGATGCGCACCCGGTCAGGATGATCGGTGGCGGGAATCGGCGCGCCGTCGCGCAGCGGATGCCGGATGATCAGACGATCTACGACGACTTCAATGGTGTGGGGACGGTACTTCTCCAGTTTGAACTGCTCGTCCAGTTCACGCACCTCGCCATCAATGCGCACGCGCACAAACCCCTGCCGCCGGATATCGTCAATGACCGACTGATGCTCGCCGATGCGCCCCTGGACCAGCGGAGCCAGCAGCAGCAGCCGGCTGCCTTCGGGCTGGGACAGCAGGGCGTCAACCATCTGCTGCGGGGTCTGCTTCTGCAGGGGACGATTGCAGGCGGGACAGTGCGGCCGCCCGACGCGGGCAAAGAGCAGGCGCAGGTAGTCATAGATCTCGGTGACGGTGCCGACGGTGCTGCGCGGGTTGCGGCTACCGCTCGACTGGTCAATCGCAATTGCGGGGGAGAGGCCGTCAATGCTCTCGACATCGGGCTTATTGACCTGCCCCAGAAACTGGCGGGCATAGGTCGAGAGGCTCTCAACATAGCGCCGCTGTCCCTCGGCAAAGATGGTATCAAACGCCAGGGTACTCTTGCCCGACCCGGAAAGGCCGGTGATAACAACCAGTTGATCACGGGGAATACGAACGTCGATATTCTTCAGATTATGCTCACGCGCGCCGCGAATGGTGATCCAGTTGGTCATGCGGGTTTTGCCTGCTCCTGTGGACTGGCTGCGGTCAAGCCTGACAGAAGTAGTGATCGTAGCATAAAGGTGCGGGGAACGCAAAGGGGCGCAGATAGGTCAGCGACAATCGACAACCCGATATGGACACGTACCCACTGGCGCTCAGGCATGCGGTAGAACCTGAGCGCCGGTATTACAAGTTATCGATGTCCATTCTGCCGAACCTCCTGCAGGCAGGTGTCAACCGTTTCGATCACGGCCATAATATTCATGGGCTTGGCAAGAAACGTGGTGTAGAGCCCATCTTCGGCGATAGAGGGCCGCTGCCCCGCGCTCATTAAGACAATCGGCGTCAGGGCATAGCTCGGCTCCGCGCGCACCGTCCGGCAGAACTCGCGCCCATCCATGACCGGCATCATCATATCGCAGAGCACCAGTTCCGGGCGCACCTCCGCCATGCGTTCCAACCCATCGCGCCCATTCCGCGCCGTTACGACCTGATGGCCTTCATCCTCAAGCAGATCGACCAGCATCTCGGCGATGGAAATTTCATCATCAATGACCAGAATTGTAGCCATATTTTCCTCTTACCTCAGGCAGTCCGCGAGTGATCTTCTTGTACCCCTGCCAGGATCTGCTCTGCCTGTTGTGCTGTTGCTGCGACCCGGAGGCCCCGCTCGGTAATCTCAAACGTATGTACACTGGGGTCAAAGTTGCTTCGCCGCATCTTTAGCAGGGAGATGAGCCGATAGAGCCGCGCCCGAAACTCGACTGTGCGCAGCAGCATAATATTTTCGCCGAGTGAGGACATGTAATCAACCGGAATGGTTACACGCAGCTTGAGCATATCGTCGGTTTCCACACTCATAAGCGTGGTGACACCATACTCACGCAGAATATTTGTCAGCGCGGTAAAAAAGCGATGGAGCCGTTGATGGTGGACCGCAACCGCCCGAATATCATGCAGGCCATCGATCACCAGGCGGCGGATCTGCCGACTGCGGACCATCTCTAACGTCTGCTGCGCCATCTGGTCAAGAATCTCTGCCCGGGATGAAAACCAGAGCATGGCAACCTGACCGCTATCATACGGCTGCCGCAGATCCAGACCAACCCGCGCAGCTTTATCCACCAGTTCAGCCGGCGTTTCGGAGAAACCAACATAGAGCCCGCGCTGATTATGCGGTACACCGGCCGCCAGAAAATGCAACCCCAGGATGGTTTTACCGCTCCCCGTCGGACCAACTACCATGGTGGTTGAGCCCTGCCGCAGTCCCCCTGAAACCATCGCATCCAGTTCCGTGATGTCAAAGGCCAGCCGTTCCATCGAGACACCATCATTACTGACATTACCCTGTTGGGGAAATAGACTGGGTGGCAGCGCCTCGATCCGGGGGTAGATCGTAATGCCCGCATACGAAATAGTGAAGAGATGGCTGCCGCGGATCTGATTGACGCCGCGCAGTTTGCGGATCTGTACCTCGCGCACCGGGCGCAGATCCACAATCCGGTCGGTTAACTCTATCAGGCCGTCAACAATGGTATGCTCCGGGCGCAACGCCTGCGGATCACTGGTCGCATGGGTCACCAGCAGCACAACACAGTTATGCAAGCCGGCGAGCGTCTGCAGTTGATGGATGAACCGTTTAAAATCCGGATCGGTGTCGGCCAGCGCGCCGGCGGCCGCCAGCCCATCCATCACCAGCACACCGGGACGTTGATCGCGCAGGACACCGCGAATAAGCTGGAGTAACCCCGGCACACCCGCACTATCCAGCGTACTGTACCCATTGAAGTAGTGCAACTGTGAGCCAACTACTTCCGGGTTATAAAAGGCCATATCTTGCAGATGCGTCAACATATGGTCATGGTTCTCGGCCAGGACTGTGATATACACCGCCGGTTCACCGGCCTGTACTCGATGAAAGCAGATCTGATTTCCTAGAATAGTTTTCCCAGCACCCGGCGGTCCTGTGACAATATAAATACCCCCACGCGGGAACCCGCTATCGAGGAGCGTATCCAGTCCAGATATACCCGTGGTGATGCGGGAATGATTATGGATGCGCAAATCTGTCATACCAGACGACCTTTTTGTTTACATCAACTCGTGCAGAAAGGTAGTGCCTTCATCGCCTTGCCGTGCCCGCACAACCTGTTGGATAGCCGGCAACAACTCGCTACTGAGATTGGCTTTACGCACGAACGCATCAGCACCGTCAGCATAGGCCTGCCGATCATATGCGCCGGTATCCAGCAGACCCAGGACAATAATGCCGGCCTGCGGCCAGTGCTCGCGCAGGCGGGAGATCATGGATATATTTGTGTGCGCCGCAGTTCCCAGCCCCACCAGAATAATGCCCGGTGATGACATACTGTATTGGAGAAACGCTTCATCGAGGGTGGCGGCTGTCCCAATGATCTGGATCTCCTGATTGTAGGAATGCCGCAGCACGCCCGTAAGCAGGCGCAAAAAGACAGGACTGCTATCAATGATCAGAACCGGAACTATTGACATACCCCGCTCCTCGGGTCACGATCCCCAACCCGGTGACTAACGTAGGTGACTTCCCGGCGCTATCCCGGTGAAGCTATACTACGTTGAGAAAATAGTCCGTCGCCCTGAGCGATCGCAACGCACAAGAAGATTTTGTGTGAAGGCGAGGCTTCAGATTGAGCCACATAGCTGTGATAACCAGTATAGTGCCAGTGTAGCAAAGGTCGCAGGTGCCGGTCTATCAGGAAGATGCGGAATTTTGCCGTACGGGTTTGCCGTTGCAATTCCAGGAGAGAGCTACGGGAAAACTACGGGGGGACTACGGGAAAACTACGGGCAGGTGCGGTTGACTCACGCGCCATCGGGATGCTCGACAATCCCGTGTTGCATCGCGTAGCGCAGTAGTTCGGCCTGCGTTTTAAGGCCCAGTTTGCGCATCAGATTGGTGCGATGCGTTTCCGCCGTACGGGGGCTGATGTTGAGGCGGTTGCCGATTTCGGCATTGCTTGCGCCCTGCGCCGCCAGGTGCAGCACCTGCCGCTCCCGACTGGTCAGCAGTTCAACCCAATCGAGCGAACTTTCGGCGGCAAACTCCAGAAACATATCGACGGCACGCTCGGTCAGGGCGCGGCTTAAGAAACGCCGCCCGGCCAGTACTTCACGCACCGCATGGACCAGATCGCCCGCATCGGACTCCTTCAGCACATAGGCCGATGCTCCATGACGCAATGTTTCACGCACATACACCGTATTCGCGTGCATTGAGAAGATCACAATCCGGGTGGATACACCATGGCTGGTGAGTTGCTGCGTCAGTTCCATGCCATTCAGTCCCGGCATTAACACATCCAGAATCAAAATCTCCGGCTGCAACTGGAGCACCATATCCAGAACCGCATGCCCCTCGGTAGCTTCACCGATAATGGTAAAGTCAGGTTCGGCTTCGAGGACGGCCCGCAGTCCATGCAGCACCATCGGATGGTCATCAGCCAGGACAATCGTCGTCATTCGTATATCTCCCTCCCAGGGATAACTGTATGTTCCAGGGGAATCTCAGCCAGCAGGTGAGTCCCCCGGCCGACCGCAGAGTCGATCTGCAACGACCCGCCGAGGAGCATCACCCGCTCCCGCATACCGATCAGACCACTGCTGGCCGGATCATTCAGGGCGGCATCCACATCAAAGCCGGAGCCGTTATCGTTCATCCTGATCCGGACACGATTGCCGTTTGCCAGCAATCGCAAACTGACCTCGCACGCCTGAGCATGCCGCGCCACATTGGTCAGCGTCTCCTGTACCACCCGGTAGACCGTGGCTTCAATCGGGGCCGCAAAGCGCCGGTCAATGCCATGATGCCGCCAGCGCACCTGGACCTGCGTCTGCGAGACATAGCGCTCGATATGCCACTGCATGGTTGCCAGGAGGCCAAAATCATCCAGCATCGTTGGACGCAGATTGAGGGAGAGGTTACGCACCCGCACCAGCAGATCATTGATCGCCTGACGCGCATCGTCAAGATAGGCCGGCAGTTGTTCCCGCGAGAGCGTACCGGCCATATCCAGCACCAGTTTGACACCGGTCAGCACCTGCCCGACCTCGTCGTGCAACTCACGCGCGATATGTTTGCGCTCGGTCTCCTGCACCTCGATCAGCCGGCGCGAGAGCAGTTGCAGCCGCTCGGTATACTGCTGGAGCAACATCTCGGCCTGCTTACGCTCATGAATATCCCGATGCGTACCTACCCATTCACAAATTGTGCCATGCACGTCGTGTACCGGCACCCCGCGCGCGGTACACCAGCGGTAGGTTCCGTCATAGCGGCGCACCCGGTGAGTCATCTCATAGATCTGCTGCTGCGTTACGGCCGTCTGCCAGGCCTGTGCGGAAGCCGCGCGATCATCCGGGTGAATTGCATCAAACCAACCCCATCCGCACACGGCTTCGGCGGTCTGCCCGGTGAATGCCTGCCAGGAGGGGATCGGCTGGTCAATTTCACCGACGGCATTGGTGCGCCAGACGGCCTGGTTGAGCGCCTCGACAAACGAGCGTAGCCGGTGTTCGCCGGCGCGCAGCGCTTCCTCGGCCTGTTTACGCTCAGTAATATCAGCCGCCATGCTGATAACCATCCGCCGTCCCAGGCTATCAACACCCAGGGGTGCGGAGCTAAACTCCCAGACGCGCTGGTGGCCTTGCTTTGTCGTAATCGTAAATTCGCCCTCGTAGATCCGACGATCCAGACTGTAGAGTCGATCAATGTCCATCTGTACCTGCGCCTGGCGGGGACCGTAGGCCCGCTCGGTCCAGGCTGCGATGGTTGGAATATCATCCTGTGTATAGCCGGTAATCTCGGTCCAGACGGTATTGATCTCGATCACCTGATCATCATCGGCATGGATAATAATTGGAAAGGGCGCATCGATAAAGGCCCGGCGGAAGCGCGCCTCACTCGCGGCCAGTTGCTGCCGGGTCTGCACAATGTCAGTGACATCAACCGCAAAACTCATCACGCCCTGGATTGCGCCCGCCGCGTCACGCCAGGGACAGAGCACCTGATTAAAGTAGCCGGTCTCGTGCGTGCCATTCCCCTGACGAACAAAGGTCGCGGGCATCTCGTGCCGATGATCGATTGCGCCGGTCTGGTAGACCTGGTCAAATCGCTCAAAGATTCCCTGATCTGTCAGATCGGGCATGGCTTCGCGCAGGGGCAGGCCGATCAGGGTACGCTGCCCGACGACCTGATTGTGCAGCGGGTTGGAGAAGATGTAGGTATGCTCCGGTCCCTCGTGCAGCGCAATAAAGGCTGGAGCCTGATTAAAGAGCGTCTGAAGATGCGACTCAGTGGCGTGGAGCGCCGCCTCGGTCTGAGCGCGCGCCTGGTCCGCCTGGTTCAGCGCCCGGGCCACCCCAAAGAAGATCAAGATGTTGGCGCTCATCAGTAGAATCATGGCAAAGCCGGGACCAAACAGTTCGGACCGGGCATTCCATGCGGACAGCGCCTCGCCCGCCAGCGGGATCAGGATGGCCGCCGGTAGCAGCCGCCGCAGCACCAGCCCACCGGCCCGCCGATCCAGCGCCAGCCCAACGACCGCCTGATTCAGATGGAGGGCCAGCAACCCCAGACAGAGGACAACGAATAACCCGGATGATAGCAGCGTCATGCCAATCGTGCCCCGGACAAGGTACAGTTCGGGGATACCGAGAAGATAGCCTGCTCCTACGCGTAAGGCATTGAGCAGCGCGGCAAACGTCAGCACCTGCGCCGCTGCAATTCCATTGCGCCAGGGCAGCAGAAACAGCAACAGCGCCAGACCCAACAACAACAGGTTCAACGCCGTACCGGAGGAAGGAACACCGATAGAGGCGGACTGCGGCCCGATTTCATACGTGAGTAGCGCCACCAGACCCAGCAGCGTAACGCCACCGGCACTCCCGGCAACGACTACCCGTCGCCAGAGGGGGGATGACTGTGTCGGGGTTCGTCCGGATGCGGACCATCCCAGCAGGACCAGCGCCCCGCCGACGAGCATAAAAGCCAGCGCGGTACTGAACAGCATGAGCCCGCCGACCAGCGCCAGGAGTCCCCCCAGCACAACGATCAATCCGGCCGGCAGCGGCATCCACCACTGGATTGCCTGCAGGCGAGCGGGCGCAATAATCATGAATGTGCTCCATCACTCTTCGCGTGTTTGCTCCTGCTGCCGCTCCTCCCAGCGTTCGGTAAAGGTCTTGCGCGCAACCGGCGGAAAATCGCGCCGGTTGGTCCAGGTATCCAGCGGCGGCGGCAGTTGCTCGATGCGACCACCATTGGCAAGCAACCCGGTACCGAGGGCCGCCAGCTTGCTCCCCGCCCGGTAGAACGCCGGATTGCTCATCATAATCTGCCAGCCGCGCATTGCCAGATGCTCACCCGGCGCGGCTTTCCCGGCCGCCACCGCATCGGCGCGCAGGCGCAGGAGCAGATCGGGAATGGGAATGCGCACCGGGCAGACCTCCTGACACGCCCCGCAGAGACTGCTGGCATAGGGCAGGTGATGCTGGTCCGGCAGATCCGGCTGGAGCAGCGGCGTCAGCACCGCACCAATCGGCCCGGAGTAGACCCCGCCGTAGGCATGCCCGCCGATGGACTGGTAGACCGGGCAGATATTGAGGCAGGCTCCGCAGCGGATGCAGAGCAGCGACTCGGCGTAGGGTCCACCCAGGATCGTTGAGCGCCCATTGTCCAGCAGGATCAGGTGAAACTCCTCGGGGCCGTCGGGCTCCTGCGGGCGCGCGGGACCGCTGAGCAGCGAAGTGTAGACTGAGAGCTTCTGGCCGGTTGCCGAACGGGCCAGCACCTGCAGCAGGATCTTCAAATCATCCAGCGACGCGACCACACGCTCAATGCCCATCACCGCAACATGGATGCGCGGTAGCGTGGTAGTCAGCCGACCATTGCCCTCGTTTTCCACCAGCACAACCGCGCCGCTGTCGGCGACACCGAAATTCACCCCGCTGATGCCCATATCGGCCTGCAGAAAGCGCTGGCGCAGCGCCTCCCGCGCCGTGCGCGTCATCGTCGGGACATCGTCGGTGGGGGACATCCCCAGGTGCTGCTCAAACAGGCTGCTGACCTGCTGGCGGGTCTTGTGGATCGCCGGGCCAACAATGTGCGAGGGCGTCTCACCCGCCAGTTGGATGATATACTCGCCCAGGTCGGTCTCAGCAATCTCCATACCCAGCGCCTCGAGCGCCTGGTTAAGATGGATCTCCTCGGAGGCCATCGACTTGGATTTGGCGATCAGGCGCACGCCCCGATCCTGCGCCAGGTCGGCAATATACCGACTGACCGCCGCGCCATCCTCGGCCCAGTGGACATGGCCGCCCTGCGCGGTGACATTGTCGCTCAGGCGGATCAGTAACTCGTCGAGGTGCGCCAGCGCTTTGGCCCGCACCGCGCGCGCCTGATCGCGCAGGGCGGCCTCATCGGTCAGCGCCGCCAGAGCATTGGCGCGATTGCCGACAAAGCGCGTGGTTGCGCGGCTGATCGCGGTCTGCAACGTCTCATCGTGCAGTGCCGCATCAACGCGCTCGTGGAATGTCAGGTTTGCCTGCATATGTTAACCTCCTCTGGCGATTGGCGATTGGCGATCAGGAATCGCTGTCCGTGGGCTCATTATAGTCATATATTGTCGGTTCTTCGGTGATATACCGGGTGCCATACTCGCTACTGCCCTGGCGCTGCGAACGGATAAAGCGGCAGTAGCCATGAAGATTCTTCTCAATCCGCTCCTGCATATCGCGCACCCACTGCAATTGCCTGTCATCACAGTAGCCAACCGTATGCGCGATCACAAACGCGCTCACGGTCTCGGCAAGCGAACCACGCGCGATATACATAAAACGCAGGCGTTCAAGATAGTGATAGCGCCCGTAGCCCTCGGCAATGTTCAGCAGAATACTACAGGCAGCCCGCCGCAACTGGTTTGCAAGATTGTACCGTTCATAGTCCGGCAGGTCGTCAGCGAGCTTGTAAGCCGCCTGCAACAATTTGAGCGCATCCTGGTAGAACTCCAGATGCTCAAATCCCCGCTCGGTTATACGATTCTCCGGCATAATGCTCCTCATCCCCCAATCCCCAATCACCAGTCACTACCCCCTAACCCTTAACCCTTAACCCCTGGCAGAAGTCATATTCGCCAGCACCTCGGCGATATGGCGGGTGCGGGTGCGGGAACCGGCGCGGCTCAGGCCGCCGGCCATCTGCATCATGCAACTGGCATCGCCCACGACCAGCAGATCGGCCGCGGTTGAGTTGATATTGGCGAGCTTGCGGGCCAGCATCGCCTCGGAGATGGTCGCATGCTTGACGGCGAACATCCCGCCGAAGCCGCAGCACTCGGTGCTGCCCGGCAGCGGCACCACCTCCGCACCCGCCACATGGCTGAGCAGTGTACGCCCCTGCTGCTGCAGGCCCAGGAAGCGCAGCCCATGACAGGCATCATGAAAGGTGATGCGCCCCTCGTAGCGTGCGCCCAGATCGGTGACGCCCAGCACATCAACCAGATACTCGGTCAGTTCATAGGTCCGGCTGATCAACTCGGCGGCGGTAGTTTCGTGCGGCGTGCCGCGAAAGAGATCGGGGAAGAGATGCCGGATCATGGCGGTACAGGAGCCGGAGGGCAGCACCACATCGCCCTGCCCGCGCAGCACCTCAATCGTCCGCCCGGCGACGGCATAGGCTTCATCACGGTGCCCACCGTTGAAGCCCATCTGCCCGCAGCAGGTCAACCCGCGCGGCACATGCACCTGGACACCCTGGTCTTCCAGGAGCCTGACGGCAGCCTCACCGATTTCCGGAAAAAAATTATCGACCAGACAGGTGACAAAAAAGGCCGCATGCCGACCACTCTGTCGGTTGGTCACAGGAGAACTCCTTACTAATCAGGAAGGTAGACGCGTGGAAGTCGGGGTATTATACCGCAGAATGGCGGGGGAGTGGTAGGTGACGCGGGGAGGCGAGGAGGCGAGGAGGCGGTGATGGACATACTTCTGGGCGGACAGGTAGGATATCGGATCACGAAATGTACATAACGACGTGAACGGCGCAAAACGAAGTGGGTGAACGCCGGGCCAATGTCACTTATGGTACAATTGTGGTATTTCTGGGATGAAGTGCTAGAAGAAGCAATCTCAGATTGATGTTCCATTTCCAAGGGTTTAAACCTTCACAAGACCACAGTATGAAGGTAGGACACGGCGATCAGAAGGATGTCACCATTTTCAGATAACTCGCTTACCCAATGTAATCATAGGTGTGTCGGCTGTTACAACCAGGCCGAGCAGGTAACGACTGTTATGGAGCAGACTATTCCACCCTTCCTCGTTGAGTCGTTCCAGGTGGGCGACCTGGAAACGCTGTCGATCGAATATCCAGTGCTTAATACTGGGCAGGAGGTAGCGGAACAGTGCCATCCACTCAGCATAGTTAATTGCCAGTGGATTGCCCTGGAAAAGCACAATCTTGCCCACATTCCCCAGCGTAGCAATCGCATGTGCGGTGAGCAGCATGGTGCGATATTTAGGATGGGTCGTCAGATTCACACGGGTTTCGCCATGCTCCGCGTAGTGGCGTAGCATAAGGTAAGCCCGCAGGATGATTTCAATCGTTGCGGGGGTAAGGCCCGTTACCAGAAAATGACGCAGATCGTAGCCATTCAGATACATCCAGCGTGCCACCTGGCCTGCTGTGTGCCCCTGAGAGCCAAACTGTCCAGCATTAATGCCCTGAACAAGCGTCATGAACGGAGATGGCAACCCCATCGGTGTCCCGACATCGGAGATAAGATGCCCGATATGGCGCAAGAGTGCCTCAATAAAGTTCTCTGGCACATAGCCCGGCGCGGCGGGAAGTTGCTCCAGGCGATGCACTCCACACAGATGCTCATAAGAAAAACCGGTAAGGGTACCGCGCATAATATCCAGTACCCCGAATACAAACCCTAACACCGGATCGTGCCCCAGGCTTTGCAGACGATGGGATCGACCGGACATCCCTTTCAGTACTGTTGCCGAGTCGTAGGGAACTCGGCACTGCTCCTCCAACACACGCGCCCAGCGCGCAACCCAGTCACCTGCCGTGTGGGTGTCATACTGTTTGAGCCAGGTAGTTAGCGGACTACCAATCTGCCCGGCATACGCGCCCGTTACCAGCGTGGTTGGAATACCGACCAGCAGATAATCGGTCAATGCTGCCAGCACCCCACTCGCTCCCACAAGCAGGTAGTCCCACCGATCCCACGGCAATGATGTACCAGCGTATTCATCGCGCAACCGCTGCATATCGGCACAGGTCAACAGCGTTTCATAAGGAGCCAGTGGGTCGAGCCCGGCCAGGAGTGCCTGCTTTTGGCACTGCCGTACAAAATCGGGCCAGTTGGTAAAAGCTATCTGGTGTAGATCGTGGGCAACGGCTGACTGACGTGCGGCATACAGACGGGGAATAGCCTGTAGGTCAAAATCTACCGGATCATCCACCGTCAGTAGATCAGCCGATACTTCAATTTCATCCAGGAGTCGTTGCAACTCCTGGATGTCGGCTTGCTGGGCAGTCACCTCCTCCGCAATGGTTGCGGTGGTGGCCTGCATCTGCTGGAGCAGGTGGTGTTGTGTCTGCAACACCACCTGCAGATCGAACAACATCGTATCAGACAGCATCAGCATTACTCTGTAACTTCAACTGCCGCACGGCGCTGGTTCAGAACACCCTCGAGTTTGCGCACGCGGTCAATGAGAATATCGATGGTTTCACGGTTAGCCGTAACATCGTTCTGCAGTGTCCGGAGTTGCTGCATCAGCCCATCAATCATTGCCTGCAGGTTGGCAATCACAAGCTGCGCTTTGCGTTCCTGCTCGGCACGATAACGTTCTTTCGCCTGCTTGCCGCCAGTATCGAACAAGTACGACGCGCCCATATAGATACCGGCACCTACTACAGCGATAATACCAATCCCCGTCACCATTGCACTCAAGCCCAGCAGTCCGCCCATACCCAGTGCCGCCAGACCAGAGGTAATCCCGGCAGCACTCAAGCCCACCACCGAGCCGGAGAAATAGACGGCCGCAATCGGCACCCCAACAGCGCTCAACCCGGCCGCAGCGTTTTTGACGGCATCTGCTGCGTAGTCATCATTCAAACCCCGTGCGCGCACCTGGCGCAACTTCTGTATGAACGCCTGGATTGCCTGGCGTTGTTCATCGGTGACACCCAGCTTCTCCTGCGCCACCCAGAGACCGAATTCTTCTTCCGGTGTGAGGAGATGATCGGCCCAGGCAATATCTACCAGCAGCACCATCAGACCATAGCGCAGAGTCGCGTCTGCCGTCGCAAGCTGGTCAAGGACAACTTCCAGTCGGGGTGGCTGGATAAGATATCCCTGGATTTCCTGGCGTGCAGCGTCGGACAGTCCATCAAGCATCAAGGTTTCAAAGATGAGACCAAGTTCTTCACGGTCAAATGCTCCATCGGCGGCAGCAATGGCGAATAGCGCCCCAGCGAAGGCTTTGCGATCAGCTTCCGAGAGGTTTTTAGCATCAAACGAAGTGGATTGATCAGTTTCTTTCTCCCCCTGATTCACAGCCTGATGTATCTGGTGTTCAGCCTGTTTTGCGGTCTTGTCCATATGTTGGGAGAGATCACGCCAGAAGTTCCCCATGAGTTGTAAACCTTCCTCTACCAGGTTGATAACGCAAGTAAGTTGCATTTATTTGCCTATCTTACCTGAGTATATTCCCAGAAGCTATAGGAAAAGAGTAGGTGCGTTCGTAGTACCAATGCGTGGTAACGTGGGGAGGTGGGGACGTGCGGACACAATGTAGGGGCGCAGCATTGGTCGGGGAAATGTTCACCTGGTGTTCAGGTTTTCGGTCAATGCTGCACGCGTACGCGGTGATGGACATGCGCAGGCAGCGATAGCATCAATTGGCGGGTGGATGCCAGCCGACGCTAACCCACAACTTCCGAGCGCTGACAACATCAGGATGGTTCATTTGTAGTGCGGCGACGGTTGCACGACCAGTAGGTGTTTTGCCACGAATAACTGTTCCGCCTTCAACCCACTCAAAATGATCACTCCACTGCTCAGCACGCGGATTGAAAAGCGCTACTGTCACTTCTGTTTCGGGATCAACCGCGTTGATCCGGTCAGATTTATGTCCATTGCACATTGGACAGGCCAACCAGAGATTTGACTCGTCAGATGTACCGCCGTGCGCTTCCGGGAAGAGATGATCAATTTCGAGCAAGGGACCAATGATCTGCTGCGAAGTAAGACAGTAACCGCAACGATAACGCGCCGTTTCTGCGACACGCTGACGCACACGCTGCGAAATACGTTGCGCACTCATGTCAGCGGCATCACCTGCTCTGGATCGCGCATATCATACCCGCGCTGCTGCAACAGAACCGCAGCCTGCGCGCGCACCAGCAGCGTCTCTCGATAGAGCGTTAGCAGTGCCTGTTCCAGATCTTGCTCTTCGGTGGTGAGACCTTCGCGCTGCTGTTTGTCGTGCAGTGCCTCCAACTGTTCGTGCTGCTCCGGGGACATGGTTGATCGAGCCGCCTGCCAGAGAGCTGCATCATTAAGGTACGCAAGCTGGGCCAGTGATGAGCGGAACGGACCAGCCGGGTTGGTCAGCGTCGGGGCAACTGCAAGAACTGCCTCCAGCAGAACTTCATCAACTGGTCGCTGTGCTTTCTCCGCAGCCTGGCGAATCTGATCATAGACTGGCCCCGGCAGGTTAAGCGTAATTTCTTGAGTGGACATGGGTTGGGTATCCTCACACCAGTGACTGGTTGACCGTTGCCGTTATTGTACCGCATGCTGAGATGTGATGGTGTAGCGCGAGGACGCAATGCGTGATGCCGGGGCAGATCAGGCATCGGGCGGCGGGGTGTCCAGGCGGTCGCGGATGGCTGTATCACCCAGCCGGGTGCGCAGTCGGTCAAGCAGGTAGTAAGCATAGGCATCATCGCCGAGGTCAATCAAGATGGGTTCGATTGCCGGCAATGGCCGCTGCCAGAGCCAGTCAACCTCGATCCAGAAGCCAGGCAGAGCAGTTGCGTGGTAAACACCGTCGGGACCGATTGCAGCCGCGTGATACATGCCATCAGCACCGCGCAGGTAGAATAACGCCTCGCGCCGTTGTGGATCGAGCAGCCAGTATTCGCGTACCCCATCGGTCTCGTACTCGATAAACTTCTCGCCCCGGTCGCGGGCGATGCTTTCGGGTGAGACAATCTCGACCACCAGGTCCGCCGGGCCATCCAGGTAAGTTTCCCCGATACGATCAACATGCTCCTGCGCCACAAATACGATATCCGGCTCACGGCCGCTGGGCCGGGAAGCCAGCCGCATCAAGAAGCCGCCCCGCACCCAGCCGAGTTGCCGTGCCGCCACATAGGGCCGCATAATCCCTGTCAGGAAGTCGCGGAGATCCTGATGTTCATCGCGGGCCGGACTGGGCATCTGAATTTCTCCTGCGACCCACTCGGCGTGGGTATCTTCGTCGGTCCATACCAGAAATGCCTCAAAGCTGACCGGAGCCGCCGGTAGCAACCGGGAATCTTCCGCGACCACCACTTCCGACAGTGTGACTGGACTCATGGTCTCCTCCTGCGTGTGCTATCATTCCCGCCAACCCACGTTATTTCGCCGGGTATACACGAAGGTTGCGTTGCGTGCTGGTGGTATGCGTATGGGAACTGTGTGGCTATTTTAGCACCCCGGCATTTTTCCAGCAAGGTATGCCGGTCGTAGTATGTGGCAGGGGATGCCCCAATACCGGACCTTAGAAGTAGGGGCGCAGCATTGGCCGAACACCTGAACACCAGGTGAACATTTCCCCGGCCAATGCTGCGCCCCTACGCTACGCGGTGATGATGCCTACTGCGCGCGGGGGCTTTCCGGCGGGCCGTCACTGCTGCTGCCGTTGGCAACCGCATCGGACGCAGTGCTCAACCAGATGCGGTCAATCACCGTGCCGTCTTCGCGCATCCAGAGATCGAAGGTGTAGACCCCCGGTGCCGGGATGGTGATGCGCGTTGCGCTGCTGCTATGACGATTCTGCCAGGTAAACCCGCTGTCCTTAAAGCTGGTCAGCCCCCGGCCGCTGTGCGTCGTGACGGCAGATCCGTCCAACCCGACATGGATTGAGTCGTTGTTCCCGGCGGACGCGGGCGCATACCCGCGCACATAGACGTAGTAGTCGCCTGCTGTGCTGAAGTCAATGGCGTAGCGCAGTTGCGGGCCACTCGTCTGCAACTGCGTATTGGCACCACTGTTCGGCAGTACTTCCATTGCCGCAGCGACGGCATCACCATAGGCCGTTGTGGACTCCCAGGTGTGATTGGCGAACGACCCACTGCCGGGCAGGCTTTCGGCAAAGTGTTCCGCCTCAATCACCACGCTGCCATTCTCCTCCAGGAAGGGCGCATCCGTGTCGCTGGAAGCGGCTGTGGCCGTCGGCTCCACCGTCGCGGTGGCCGTGGCGGTTGGCTCAGCCGTCGGTTCCACGGTTGCGGTCGGCTGTGGCGCGGACGCTTCCGCCGCCGCACTATCTCGCAGGGCAATCTCGTCCAGGTAGAAGGTCGGCTGCGCGCTGCCGCTGTTCTCATTCCAGGTAATGTCCGCAATATCGGTCAGACCTTTAATTGGCAGTTCCACCAGCGTCCAGGTATTGGCCTGCGGCGTGACCGGCATGCCCGAAGTGCCCTGCCCATTGCTATCCCGCAGCCAGACAGAGATCTGCTGCCCGCCGGTGTCGCCACCATGCACCCAGAAGCGCAGGGTGTCATACTCCGCCGTTGGCAGGGCCGCATCAGTGTGCAGGTAGAAACCGGCCCAGCCGGCATCGTAGGTTACGGCGATGGACGCGCTCCCGCTCTGCCGTGGCGTAGCGTTGTCGAAGTTGCTGCCGGTGCTCCAGGACCAGTTGACCCAGTCGCTTGCCAGGGCATCAGTATAGATCGGCGCTGCGCTACCCGATGGGTTGTCCGGCGTGGCGGTCGGTTCTGGTGTGCTGGTCGCCGTTGCGGTTGGTTCCGCCGTCCCGGTTGCGGTGGCGGTTGGTTCGGCGGTCTGTGTTGCCGTCGCGGTCGGTTCGACGGTCGGTTCAGTCGTTGGCTCAGTCGTAGCCGTGGGCGCGGCCGGCTGCGTTGGCGTGGCAGTTGGTTCCGCCGTCGGTTCGGCCGTCTGCGTCACCGTCACGGTCGGTTCCGCCGTGCTGGTCGCCGTCGCGGTCGGGGCAACCGGCGGAGCACCATTCAGGAAGGCAATCTCATCCAGGTAGAAGGTCGGCTGCGCGCTGCCGCTGCTATCCTGCCAGATAATGTCGGCGATATCGGACAGCCCATCCAGCCCGTCCAGCGGCAGTTCTATCTGGGTCCAGGTGCCCGCCTGCGGTGTCACCGCTATGGCGGAGCTGCCATTCCCGCTGCTGTCCCGCAACCAGACGGAAACCTGCTGCCCGCCGGTGCTACCGCCATGCACCCAGAAGCGCAGCGTGTCGTACGCGTCCACCGCCAGCGGCGCGTCCGTGTGCAGATAGAAGCCGGCCCAGGCGGTATCGTGGGTCACGGCCACGGCTGCACTCCCGCTCTGGCGCGGGCTGGTCGTGGCAAAGTCCGCGCTGGTATTCCAGGACCAGTTATTCCATCCAGCGGCCAGCGCGTCGCTGTAGACCAGGGCTTCGCCGGTCGGGTTGGTTCCCGGCGTGGCGGTCGCCGTCGCGGTCGCGGTCGGCGTTATCGGCGTCTCCGTCACGGGCTGAGTCGGCGCGGCGGTCGGCACCACATCCGAGGTGCTCATCTGCAGCAGCGTGATCGAGTAGGGCGCGAAGGAGAAGCTGAAGGGCACCTCCGAACCGGGCAGCGCGGCTCCGGGTGCATTCGCCAGATCATCGGACGGGTCGGCGACCCCGTTGAAGGTTACGGACTGGCTGCCCAGCGAGGTCGCGCTGACCACATCGACCGTACCGCCGTTGATTACGGCCACACCGTCAATGGCGATGGTGGTGTCCAGCGACGAACCCGTCTTGTTGATCGCCAGCAGCGAGAGGGTCTGATCGTCGATGCGCCCGGCATACACGCTCAGGGTTGTCTCCGCCGAGCGGGACGAGGTGACGGGCAGCATAGCATCGCCAAACCGGTCCCAGAGGGGGAAGACATAGTACTGCGGGTTGCGGGCAAAACCGTCCTCTTTCATCAGACCATAGTCGGTGCCATTGGCGGCGGTTCCGTTCGCCAGATCCCACTGGTTCGCCATCGCTACCCCATGCTGCTGCATCTGCCCGATTGTGTCGGCCATAAACAGCGCATTGACGGCACGCGTCATCCACTGGTTGTTATCCTGCTCCTGCACCGAGAAGAGGTTATGCTCGGTGACGGCAATCGGCACCTCGCGCCCACCGGCATGTATGTCGAAGGCTGCCTGCGCATCCGCCATAATGCTGGACCAGGTCTGTTGCGGTTGAGCCAGCGCATCAGCATAACTGGCGGGTTGCTGGAAGTAGGCATAGTGGTGGATGGTGTAGAAATCCATCACATCACCGGCCGCTGCGACAACCTCGTTACCCCAGTTGCTCCACTCGCTGCGGTAGGCCACACCAATAGCGCCAACCTGAATGGTCGGATCAACCGCCCGCATCGCTTCACGGAACTCCAGGTAGCCCTGCCGCCGGGAGATACCGCTGCCGATACCATTGGCATACTCGGTACCATCACAGGTCCAGACATTCTCCCAACCCCAGGCAGTACAATCCTTACCACTGCCCTGATTGCCGCCGTATAACTCGTTGCCGACCTCCCAGAGCTTGATATTGAGCGGCTCCGGGTTGCCGTTGTCCCGGCGCAAGCGGGCCCAATCACCCACCGTGCCCCAGTCGCGGCCCCAGATATCGGTCCCGATGGTGCGATTATCATCAACACTGCCGTTGAAGAAGGCTACCAGCGCAGCCGCTTCTTTGGCGGTGTTATTCATATTGACCGTGTACATCGCTTCCTGGCCGGTAGCCTGCAGGAAGTCGATAAAGTCAGTCGGGCGTGAAGCCCAGGGCCAGTAACACTCAGATTCGGCATCAATGCCCTGCCCGCCACGTTCACAGGCCAGCCAGTCGTAGTAGTTACTCCAACTACCACCCGGAATGCGCATAAGGGTGGTACCCGAGGCGCGCGTACGGGCGTGGAAGGTCGTGTCGGCAAAGCGGGTCGGATTGAGCCAGGCAGGCAGATTGGTGCCCCGCACCCGGCTATCAATCGGCGTCACGCTGCCGGTTGCGTCAATCGTGATGGTCTCAGACGGTAGCAGGTCGAGCGGTGCCGCCTTCACCAGCGGCTCAACAAAGAAGACAATCCCCGATGTCACCAGGAAGATAGCGAACAGAAAGATCCCCAGGATACGACGTAGATGCATATTCATGCGACTACCCCTTTCTTGAAATGGCAGATAGATATCGTCGGGTTACGCACGGGGAGCCGACCAGCCCAAAGCTGGTACGCAGGCTCGCAGACGATAATGTTGTTAGCGTTA
This sequence comes from Chloroflexaceae bacterium, assembly GCA_034436755.1. Lineage (GTDB taxonomy): Bacteria > Chloroflexota > Chloroflexia > Chloroflexales > Chloroflexaceae > CAKZQX01. The sequence continues at coordinate 19,157 of DAOTVB010000118.1, forward strand.
GAACTTTATCGGGAAACGGGTTGCCGGTACGTAGTGGCCCAGGGCTCCAGTGCCGGGGGCGACCACGATAACCTGTGGTTGCAGGTACCGGGATATGAGAGGAGAAACAGAGATCGACCAGTCCAGCGATCGATCGCGAAGTGGTGTGTCGTGGCTAAAGGTTAGAATGCGTAGCGTAATGGTGCCACAAAGAATGTGTTGACCCATAAACCTCCGATCCTAAACGGTTCCGCTGTCGGGTGAACGCAAGCGCTCACCGTGACAGTGTCCGTTATAGCAGAGGCGGGAATGGTTGAGAATGAGTTAAAGGTAATTGTTGAAACGAGGTAAAAGTACTGGAGCAGGTTGAGAGCAGTGGTACTACTGTGCATGTTTTCACAATAGGAATACTACCGGGACGTTCAGGAGAACACTGCAACGCACGGTTGGAGCGTGTTCTGGCCGCGCTGCAGCGCGTCTCCCTGGGAAAATCCAGACCGGGAACGGACGCAACTATCGGAGAAACCAGGAAACAGAGGAAGCGGTGGAATGATCGAGGGGATAACGGGACGCGGGGCGACACGCGCAACTGGTGCATAACTCCCCGTTATCGTGCGGATATGTATCGAGTGAAAAGATTAACAACCGTACAGCCGGATAGTGTCACCCTGGCCCGGAAAGCAAGTGCGATTAATCCCGGCATAGGCCAATCCTATGCCGTCGGCTGAATAGCGTCGTTGGCAATCAACAGAAAGCGCGGAATCTCGGCCTGAAATGCCATCCCATCAGGCCCCACAAAGTCATATGTTCCCTCCATGTAACCATTCGGTGATTTCAACACACAAAAGCTCTGGTATTCGTGAACCCCGCCGGGCGCGAGGATCGGCTGCTCGCCCACAACGCCATCCCCGGTGACCTCATACATCTCGCCAATCGAGTCGTGAATATGCCAGTGCCGGGACAGCAGTTGCACCGTCTGGGGGCTGATATTCTCGATACGCACGAGGTAGGCAAAGATATAGCGAAGCCGCGCCGGTTTCGACTGTTCACGTAGATAGACTGGACGAACTACAATCCGAATACCCTGGGTTTCTTTGTAGTAGAACGGCTTCTTACTCATGGACATTGTGATAAACTCCCCTGCTACTATAGAATCGGGTACATCTGACGTAATTCCGCCTGTACCCGCATCAAAATCTGCCCAGGCATAATTCTGCCGCTACCATCACCGCCATCGCCCCAGTAGCTATTATGCACACGAGTTACGCAGTTGATATGCAAACGAGACGTTTCGCCCAATGAAAGCCTGATTCGCCTGCGGCAGCATGGTACGTCTTTTGTTCACAAAAAGATTCACGTTGTGGATTTTTTTGTGAACAAGATCAGGAGTCTTTCACCCTAACGGAGGCGATAGCCGCTTCCAAACGAGTAATCGTACATAAGGGCGTCTTTGATCGCCTTCCAATCAGTGCAGCGGGGTTGCTGACGGTCGCGCCCCATACGCGCCGCAGTCATTGGCCCCGTTGCCGGCCGGATCACCTCACGATAGACGGGATCGTGAACCCCCTGCGCCGGGAAATAGTCTTCACCCGTCGGCCAGCGTTGGCCCACCAGCATAATCGGGTAGGGCGCAAAGTTCGAGAAACAGCCATACGCATCACCAACACGATAAACGTTGATGACTTCCACAAACGTACCTCCGTCGCAGTGAGTTTCACCTAAATGTACTCGAAAGCGGTATACTTTGTCAAAATCAGCCAGACAGCGTGCTGCATGGCGGCAGAAAAGCCCTGGCAACATGTTACAATGTGGTTAACATGCCGGCACACAGACGTGCATAAAACCCGGCAGCGACCAGATCATACCAGACGTAGTGATAACCAATCAGAGCAGCATTTGCAATACCAGCACATCACCAACAAACAAGGGGGAATACGGTATGCAGTTTGACACACGTACACAGCAGGATAATTATCAGCAAGTGAACCAGTGGATGCAGCAGATCGTTGCCCAGGCCGAAGGACATGTTACGCTCAAGACAGACAGCAATCGTCCGCGCTTTGTTCTGACCTACGGATCGACGCTGGTAGAGGTAGTCGTTCATCCGTGTACGTGGGACATGGCAACCGGCCCGCAAGACGATAGCCTGATCATCCTGCGCGGTTATGTCACCCGTAATACGCCACTCCAGCCAGATTTGCTGACCTTTCTGCTACGGCAAAACACGGCGCTGCCGCTGGGTATGTTCGGTATTACAGCCAACAACGAGATTGTCTTTTCCCACACCATTCCGGCTTCGACCTGCGACTCAGCCCATGAACTGACCCTGTGCCTGGCAACGGTGGTTGATACGGCGGACTATTTCGACGATGAAATTGTGGCACGCTGGGGCGGTGACCGGGCCAGAGAGCATTCCGCTAGAGCCTGAGGAAGTTTGCCGGTATTCCGGGCTATCGGACTCGCCGGCGGGCATGCCGGAACTTACGCGGTACAGGTGATTTCCGCTTTGACGAACATGTGGCACAATGTGCCACATGTTCGTCAAAGAAGACAAAAAACACCATACTATCGCAGGTGATTTTATCTGTTGACCCGACCAACCGACCAGGATAGGCTTCACCTTGCAGATCGCACAAACATGCGCGAGTAGGGCGACGTATACGTCGCCCTACGGGGCTTGATAGATAACCAGGGGAAAGGCAACTATTCACGGGCTAATTTCGAGAAAGACCGGCTCAAAGCCAACCGTCAGATTACCATCAGGAAGTGGTACCGACTGACCGAGGTAAGTGTAGACAGCCCGGGTATTGGGCGGTAACGGCAGATCAACGGTTGCACTATCATTGGTCCAGTAGACATGGTAGGTTATTCCATCTTTTTGGAAGGCATACCCTTCCAGGGCACCATTGGAGAGTGGGCCGTTATAGTCGGCACCCGCTAACAACTGCGCCATAAACTGCACCGTTTGATACGCCGGCCGGGGAGCCTGGGCTGCATCCAGCAGGCCACCATCGCGCCATCCAGGGCCATTCAAGGTATACCAGGTTGCGCCCATCAGGTCGTTGGCCCATGCGCGCGTATAGAGCCGGACGGCATAGTTAGCCTGGTCATTGTAAAAACCCGGATCAGTATCGACGCATGCGGTGCCGCTAGGGTAGCATAACAAACCACCTTCGTTCATGAAGATAGGTTTATCCACACCATACTGATTCAGCACCGAGCGCAAGAAGTCCAGTTTCCCCAGCAAGAGACCACCGCGCTGCTGCCACGCCGGGTGAGTACGGTCCCAATCCCGATCACCCGCTCCCCAGTAGGTATATGCATGGTAGGCCAGGATATCAAACGCCTCACCACCACCATTCTGCAGAATGCCCTCTAGGAAGCGTGCCGGCTTACAATCTTTGCCGGATGGAGGATTGTCTGGATCACAATCCAGGAGCAACCCACCAGTCATGACCTGGGCTGATGGGTCGGCCTGCTTCACTGCCGGGTAGACCTGCTTCAGCATCTCGGCATAGTAGCCACCACCGTAATAAGGATCATTCTGGTCACCCCAGCATCCGAAGGGGGAATCGCTGGGCACCAGCGACGGATCGACATCCGGCTCATTACCCAGTTCCCAATAACGTACATTGTACGGCGGACCACTGTAGCGTGATACCAGGTCGGACATAAAGCCGGCAAAGTCATCGAGGGCATCGGGGTGAATTGGCCCGCACCCGGCTCCAGGAACCTTTTGTGCCCAATCCGGCGCGCCATAGACAATAACAACCGGCGTCCCGCCCGCTGCAGTTATAGCCTGCAACTCTGCTTCAACCCCTGCTAGACGAGACCAATCACGCACGCCGGGCGTCGCCTCAACCTCGGACCAGAAGATATTTCCATAGCGCACCCAGGAGATATTAGCTTCGCGCAGACGAGAAGCAGTAGCGGCAACTTTTCCGCGATTAATTTGCACCCCAAAAACGGATGGGGCTGAGGTCGGTTGTGAAATATTGCCCGGATCGTTCGCCGTTCCACCAGACACTTCGCTTCCCAGCAGGCCTAGCAATACTTTGAAGTCATCAGGGTTATCGGGGTGCCACTCAAAGCGAGCGCGCTCGAACCACTGGGTCATAACCGTCGTGCCATCTGCATTGGTTTCCATCTGTGCTGCCGTAAGCGGCAGGCCGAAGAGCTGTAGTGAGCGGTTATAGGCATCCAATCCAGCAACATTCAGGCCATGTGACTCCCAGTAGGTCTTGAAGCCCTGGCCGGGAGCCTGATCACAAACATTATGTCCAGTCTCCGCGAACCAGATGCAGTCGGGTAGCGGCCCCGCCTCGCGCTCTTCCTGCGCCGGAGTGCGCCCCAACTGAGCCAGTCGTTCCTCGCTCAGACGGCCAAGGAGCAGATCATAGGGCGCAGCATTCTGGGGGTGATATTCCAGACGAGCCCGTTCTGTCCACTGCACCGTAATGTCACTGTTCAGATCGGGTTGCGATTGCGGTTGCGCGGTGCTGATGGGATACCCAAACACCGGCAGACCGCCATTTACCTCCCAGTAGCGCGCAAAGGGGTCTTCCAGACAGGCGGTTATACCAGGCTGATCCGGAAAGCAGATCTCATCTGCCGTTACCGGGCGAATAGCCAGTCCCATTCCCAGCATGCCGAGCAACAGAAAGATCGGTACCAGAACACGATAGCGCATACGCTCCTCCTTGGGGTTCTCCCCGACGTTCGTGACTCTCCACAACATGGTGCAAAACGACCAGATAACAAACCAGGTCACCTGATTGCATCAGTTTGCTCTACGTCAACATGATTGTGCTTATACTACAGCGGTTTCCAGCTATTCCAAATGGTAGCGGTATTATAGGTGAATGATAGCGGCTACATGCTGAACGGGGATGACAAATTGTTTACGGAGCGCATTTCTCAAACTTGTTCTTATTGACACAGGTTATGCTCTTCGGTACAATAGTTGCAATATCACATATTTTGAATAATATATGCATTGGGTATGCTATCGTGGCAGCCAGAGGCGTAACTCGGCATGCCGCTAGCTTGCTGTACGTCGCTATTCTGCGCTCACGCGGTCAGCAGCGATATACAGCGTATGGGAGGAAGAGCAGAGCATGGCCCTACTAGACAAACTTCGTGGACGCGCGCAACCACCGGCACCTGAACCTGAGCCACCAACCGACACGCGCTCACGTCTATTGGCGCTGGCCCGCTTGCCAATCGAACGCCTGCCGCATATGCCCCAGATCCGCCTCTTCTGGCACGATCTCAACGAGATGCGTAATATGTGGTGGTTCCTCCTGCCACTGCTGGCCTGGGTTGGCTGGCGCACATATCGGAATGAACGCCGTGAACTACGCCGGCAGCAGGCAACCTCCCAGCGATAACCGATCATCAGCAGAGAACAACAACGGACGAATGGTACAAACCCGCATCACTCATCATCGGTTATTTCCACGCGTTACGCGATCTCCCACGAACGGAGCTTTTCGCCTCCGCCCTGCCGGAGGCGAAGCGGGATGTTCGTCCGGACAACCGTCTCGTTTGGAACCAACCGCGTAACTCGTGTTATTTATCAGCAGCAAAAAACGATGCCACTGCCGCACGGAAGGGAAGTGTTGGTGAACGCACCTCACCGTCGGGCGCAATAACGGTTAACTGGGTGTAGATCTCCAGTAGCGGGTCAGGCCGGCTATAGATCAGCAGATCGCGTTCCAGTGGGCGTGCAATCCAGTATTCCGGCACCCCCGTCTGGGCATAGGCTGCCAGCTTCCTCTCATTTTCCTGAGCCGGAACTGCGGATGAGGAAACGTCAATCAGCAGCGCGGGGATAGTGTTGATCTGACGATCATTGGCATAATCGGTACTCCCGGCATGAAGAAGCACAAGCGCGGGTTGTACCGGGTCGCAGCCCGGCAGACACAGCGTAATAGGCGACCGAACAACCTGAACGCCGACCTTTGCCGTAAGTTGCGCATCAAGCGCCAGAGCTATCCGGTCAACAATCTGTTGCCGCACAACATCGTTCCGGGCGATATCGTACGATCCTGGCACATGATCTGAAATCGGTTCTATCAATGTCATTGCATCTTTCTCCCTAAACCCAATACCGTTCACATACGGCCGGATTGTCTCGCGCAACGCCCCAACGCCGCGACGTTTATGCAGTTTCTGGCGATCTTTGCGCCTTTGTGCGAGCTTCTTTGAACAGTATTGTCCCTAAATTTTCATCGTTCAGCGTGACGGTATGCGGTAAATTCTGGGGATTTTGTAACATTTGTAACAGTTGGTGCATGCAGTCATGCTCCGGAGGGCCGGAAGCATACATACCCATACGAACCGCCCAAAGATAGACCAACAAGCCATACAGGTGGAGTACACCAGATAGAGTTAACGAGATTCAAAGAAGCAAAAGAAGGGTAGTTTTGATCCTACCCTGAGCAGCGCAGCTAGATTATATTCGCGGGGTGGTGGGCGATACTGGACTCGAACCAGTGACCTCATCCGTGTGAAGGATGCGCTCTAGCCAACTGAGCTAATCGCCCGATAGCTGTTCGTAACACCCGCGAAGTATAGCACAGGCTTGCGGTATTTGCAAATACCCATAGCTCTGAAGCCGAAGGACGAACGTCAAACGCTACCGGCACGCACCTGGTCGTTCGTCGTTCATCCTTCGGCCCCGGACACTAGCTTAATCCCCAGCCACCAGATGCTCGTCTTTCTTCACGGCCGGCTGCACCAGCAGCGTGGGCGGCGTTCCCCGACCAACCCCCCAGTAGACAAAGCCCCGGTCGGCCATCTCACGCGGATCGTAGAGATTACGCCCATCGACCACTATCGGCTGGCGCATAAAGTTGTGCAACTTCTCCCAGTTGAGCTGCTTAAACTCGTTCCACTCGGTGACAATCAGCAGCGCATCCGCGTCCTTGGCGGCATCATACGCGGTTGCACAGAAGGTCACTGTCGGCAACATCTCGCCGGCCCGCTCCATCGCTACCGGGTCATACGCTTTCACATGTGCGCCCCGCTGCTGCAATGCCTGAATAATATCAACCGAGGGCGCTTCGCGCATATCGTCGGTGTTGGGCTTGAAGGAGAGACCCAGTACACCGATACACTTCTCATTCAGGTCGTCGAGGAGCGTCTGCACCTTCTCGACAAAGCGCTGGCGGGCATCCTTGTTGATGTCCATCACGGCCTGGAGCAACTGCGGGTGGCAGCCGGAACTGGCCGCCATATGGTGCAGCGCCAGCACATCTTTGGGGAAGCAGGAGCCGCCATAGCCAATCCCCGCATCGAGGAAGTAGGGGCCGATCCGCTTGTCAACACCCATGCCGCGCGCTACCTCTTTCGCATCCGCGCCCAACTGCTCACAGATATGCGCAATTTCGTTGATAAAGGAGATACGCGTGGCCAGGAAGGCGTTCGAGGCATATTTGATCATCTCAGCCGTGCGCAGGTCGGTGATAATCACCTCAGTGCCGAGGGGTGCATGCAGTTCGGCCACCTGCTGCGCGGCACTGCGATCCAGCGAACCCAGCACAATCCGATCGGGGTTGAAGAAGTCCCTGACTGCGCTCCCCTCACGCAGAAACTCGGGGTTGGACACAATTGAGAAGGGAATCCCCGGCTTTGCATGCTCGGCAATGATCTCACCAACCATATCACCGGTACCAACCGGAACCGTGCTTTTATCAATAATGATAACTGGCCCCTGGAGTGCCTCACCAATACTGCGAGCCGCAGCTTCAACATAACGCAGATCGGCTGCACCATTGTCACTCATCGGCGTCCCAACGGTGATAAAGACAAAGTCGGCATTATCCATCCCAACCGCATAGGTATCAGTAAATGAGAGCCGACCGGAACGCAGGTTACGCTCGAGCAATTCCTCCAGCCCGGGCTCGTAGATTGGTGACTTCCCGGCACGCATCATCTCGATCTTATGCGGGTCAATATCGATACAAACGACGTTGTTACCCAGGTCGGCAAAACAGACGCCGGTCACCAACCCCACATACCCCGTTCCAATGACGCAAATGTTCTTCAAGTCTAGCCTCCTTAAATAAGGATACAAAAATCAATGTGTTGACTATGCAAGTTGCATGCCATGTATGGAATGAATAAACTTTGTTTAATCTGGACGCCAATACCGACCTCTGGAGAGTAGCGACTGCGATGCCAATACAACATTCCCATCAATTATGACAACGCAGGCTGGGCAGAACTATTTGGTCATAATCTACATAGCGCGCCCTCTTCATATGTGACAGCAGCAACGGCGTACCACTACGCTGGAGAATACGCCGTTAAAGCTACTATCAACTATGTTCAGTGTACCCGGGTGAGGTGACGAATATATGAATGAGAGCGGCAGTTTACACAACCGCCGGTTGTCCGCATTGCGTCAGAAACGATAGGAGTGCGTTGTCTTGCATCAGGGGAAATAAAAAATATCTCATTCATACGAGTTACGCGATCCCACGCGTAGAAGCGACTATTGCCTATCATGTTATTACGCGGGTTACGCGGTGGATACGCAAACGGGACATTTGCCCAGGTGGAAACCCGCTTCGCCTGCGGCAGCATGGTACGCTTTTTATTTTTTTGCCTTGTTCAACATTGGCGATGAGCGCCTGACACTTCGTCGTGCCGCCTTATAAAGTTTAAATTTTTAATCCAGATATCGTCACTCAGGAGTCCCGGCTTCAGCCGGACCAGCCATTCCTGGCAGGAGGCCGCGGCCCCGGCAGGCATCCCACCGGCTGATGAACGTTGAGAATGTAATCCAGATATCGCCACTCAGGAGTCCCGGCTTCAGCCGGACCAGCCGTTCCTGACAGGAGACCGCAGCCCCGGCAGGCATCCAACCGGCTAAAGCCGGGACTCCCGGTTATTTCTATCCGGACTGTTTTCTCAAGGTTTATAAGCCAGAGTTCCCGGATGATATATCCAGGTTATTGGCTCAGCGTTTATCAGGTGGTTGTGCTAGTCAGGAACCGCCTGAAGGCGGCACTACCTGATCACATAAGCAGCGGAGAAAAATAAATACCCCCGGCTCCAAAAAAAGGAGCGGGGGTATTGCCGGCATAGCATACATCTAACATCTACGCTGGAGAGCTCTTGTGAGCAACTTCTTCTACGTCAACAGTTTCTTCGGTGTCAGGTTCAACTTCCGTCGTTTCCGGGTCAACCGTTGCTTCAGTATCAGCCGTCTCCGTAGAGGCAGTTTCGGTTGTGCCGGTCTCGTCTGACGTATCCTGAGCAACCGGCTCCTCAACCTCAGGCGTTACCTCGGGTGTCACCTCGGTTGCCTGAACTGCGGCCTTCTCCGGCTCATCCGCAGCATCGGCAGGCGTCTCCGCCACAGTTGTCTCGGTTGTTGTCTCGGTTGCGGAAGATGTCTCGGCTTCGGTCGCCGGCGATGTCTCGGCTTCGGTCGCCGGCGACGTCTCGGCTGTTGCTGTTTCGCCACCTTCACCCTCATCGCCGTCGCGATCCTCTTCGGTCACGCGGCGTAGCGAGAGGCCCATCCGCTGGCGCTGCCGGTCCAGACTGATCACCTTGGCAGTGACCACCTGACCGGGGGAGAGCACATCGCGCGGCTGCGTCTGCGGGTCAACATCCAGCTCGCTGGCGTGGATCAACCCCTCGACCGCCTCTTCGATCTGAACAAACGCACCAAACGGCGTGACATTCGTGACCGGACCCGTCACCAGTTGACCCAGGTTGTAGCGCTGATCAATCGTATCCCAGGGATTGGGCTGGAGCCGCCGCAAACTCAGGCCGATGCGCTCACGGTCGCGATCAATCTCGACAACCAGCACCTGCACCTCCTGGCCGGGGGAGAGCACCTCCCGCGGATGGTTCACGCGCTGCCAGGAGAGTTCGCTGATGTGCGCCAGACCATCGGCCCCACCCAGGTCGATAAACGCGCCAAAGTTGGTCAGTTGGTTGACCCGTCCCGTCAGCACATCGCCGGGCTGGAGTTCGGTCAAGAGGCGCTGCTTCTGCGCCTTGCGCCACTCCTGCGTTGCGCTGCGCTCCGACAGGACCAGCCGGTTGCGGTCACGGTCCACTTCGATCACCTTGAGCGGAATTTCCTGGTTGACCATGCGCTGGAGGGCCTGCTGCCGCTCCTCCGCTGCGGTGCGCCCATGCAGTTGGGCTACCTGCGAAGCCGGCACAAAGCCGCGAATGCGATTAAACTGGACCAGCAGACCGCCCTTGTTAAAGCCGACGACCTTGCACTGAACGACGCCGCCTTCCTCAAAGAGCCGGCCGGCATTCTCCCAGTCTTTCGCAACCTGAACCATAGTCAGCGAGAGGATCAAGTCCCCGTCACGATTCTCCGGATCTTGCACATAAACCTGGATCGAATCGCCGACGTTAAGCGTATCGGAGAAATCATCCCCCATCTGCCGCAGATCCTGCACCGGAATCACGCCCTCACGCTTGGTACCGATAGACACGAGTACCCCATTTTCCTCGATTTGCATAATCAGGCCATCGCGCAACTCACCACGCTGCGGTCGGGCATAATCATACGCTTCGAGCAGTTTAGTCCAATCCTCTTCTTCTTCAAATGCAAACTCTTCTGGGGTCGTCTGATCGGATTGTACAGTCATCAGATAAAGCCTCCTAAAAAATGGATTTTTGATTGCACCCGCTCTGCGCAACCCCCCGGTTACAGTCCAAAAAAAAGCGCCACCCGTGCATAAGGTAGGCGCAAGCGCGAAACAGACGCAAACTGAGCTACCAGGCTGTAAGGCACGTTCTCCATCCGGATGACGCTAACCGCCAGTCATCAACAGGAGAAATCGGGTTCGCTGCCTACGAATCGCTCCGCGTGAAGGGTCACCTTTCCAATTTCTGGAACTGCTGGGAAGATCGCTTGAAGCGGATGTCATTTATGTTTTACAATGGCGCGAATTATACCGTAACCGTTAGCGGTTGTCAAACTTAAGGCGCTCTTATGCCGATTATCTTTGTTTTCCTTGACGGCGTCGGGCTGGCTCCGGCACATCCGCACAACCCGCTGGCGCTGGCGGCAACACCCACGCTGCATCACCTGCTGGGCGGTCCGCTGACGCAGGAGCAGATCCAGCAGCAACCGGCCCTACTGCTGCAGGCAATTGATACGACCCTGGGGGTGCCGGGGGTGCCCCAGAGCGGCACCGGCCAGACTGCGCTACTGACCGGCGTTAATGCGCCCGCGCTGGTTGGACGCCACCAGCCCTACTACCCGCCGGTCGCCCTGCGTCCGCTGCTGGCGGAACAGAGCATCTTTCAGCAGGTACAGGCGCGCGGCCTGCGCGTAACGTTTGCCAATGCCTTCACGCCTGGCTACTGGCAGGCACTTGCCAACCGCCGCCTGCGCCGCACCGCCAGCGTTATTGCGGCCGAGGGGGCGAACCTGCGCCTGCGCAACCTGGATGATCTGCGGGCCGGGCATGCCTTGATGTGGGATATCACCCATGAGCTACTGAGTCGCCGTGATCCGGCGCTGGACATACCGGTTATCACGGCGCAACTGGCCGGGGAGCGGCTGGCATCCCTGGTCCACACCCACGATCTGGTCTTCTTCGAGTGTTTCCTGCCCGATCTTGCCGGTCATGGACGGCTGCCCTTGAATGTTGAAGCTGTGCTGGAACGGATCGATGGTCTGCTGGCCGGGCTCCTGGCAACCCTACGCCCAGAAGATACGCTGCTGCTGACCAGCGACCATGGCAATATCGAAGATTGCACGGCGGTTGGGCATACGCGTAATCCGGTACCGCTGCTGGTTGTCGGCACCGCAGCGCGCTATTTCGCCACCGTGCAGGACAGCACCGGCGTAGCGGCCGGCATTATCGCCGCGCTATCATCGGCATGATCATGGTATTATTGTCGATTGAATAACAGGAGTTACGCAGTCACTGACCTGGAAGGCAATTTCGCCTCCGGCAGGGGCGAATCAGGCTTCCATCGGGTCAAACGTCCGGTTTGGATCTCAACCGCGTAAGTCCTGTGAATAACACATAATCTTATCAACCATGATAGATGTCACGAGCAACCTGCGGATGACCGCTGCGTCGTCCCTACTAGTATCGAGGAGCAGCATGAGCCACGATAAACCAATTAGTGTTCTTTTTGTCTGTATGGGTAATATCTGCCGGTCGCCCATGGCTGAGGCCGTGTTTCGCCATCTGGTGCAGGAGACGGGTCTAGCGCCCCGGTTTAAGATCGCCTCGGTCGGCACCGGCGGCTGGCATGTCGGCGAGCGTCCCCATCCCGGTACCCAGGCGGTCCTCCAGCGCAACGGTGTCGCGGTGGGCGACCAGCGCGCCCAGCGACTGAGTCATGCTGACCTGGACCATTACGACTACATCATCGCTATGGACGAGGAAAATCTGGATGATATTAGCCGGTTACGCCATGACGCAGCGGAAACAGTGCGCCGGTTGCTGGAGTTTGCCCCGGCGGGTGGCCCGCTGGATGTGCCTGATCCCTACTACACCGGCGGCTTTGATCAGGTGTACGACCTGGTGATGGCCGGCTGCCGGGGTCTGCTGTTGCATATTCGTGCCCAGGAGGGGGTCTGATGGCACTGCCTGATGCACTGGTCACGTCGGTTGTCGCCGCCCTGGAAACTGCCGGCGACACAACGGCAATCCAGTCGGTTCAGCCGGTCAGCGGCGGCTGTATCAACAGTGCCCAGCGGCTGGAAACCGCGCAGAATGTCTACCTGCTCAAGTGGAATGCGCACCCGCTGCCGAATATGTTTCTCGTTGAGGCCCAGGGATTGCAGTTGATGTACGACACGCAGACCGTGCGCGTGCCGGCGGTGCTGACTGCTACCGATGCAGATGATGATCAACCGGCCTACATCCTGATGGAGTGGCTGGAAGGACCGGACGGGGCCGCGCGCCGGGGCGATCAGGCGCTGCTTGGCACGCAACTGGCGGCTATGCATGGACATGGCACCGATGCCTATGGCCTGGATCAGGACAATTACATCGGCAGCACGCCCCAGTACAACGGCTGGGAAGCGGACTGGGTGCGTTTCTACCGCGAGAAGCGGTTGCGTCCGCAGATTGAACTGGCCCAGCGCAACGGGCTGCTGCCCACCAGCCGCCGCCAGCGCCTGGAGCGGCTCCTGGAGCGGCTTGACGGCTGGTTAGCCGGCGTTGAACGGCAGCCCGCGCTGCTGCATGGCGACCTCTGGGGCGGCAATGTCATCACCGGGCCGGGTGGCGTTCCGGCCCTGATTGATCCCGCCGTCTACTATGGCGACCGTGAGGCCGAGATTGCCTTTACCGAGCTGTTTGGTGGCTTTAGCACCCGCTTCTACGATGCCTACCAGGAAGCCTGGCCGCTGGAGCCGGGCTACACTGATCGGCGCGATCTCTACAATCTCTACCATCTGCTGAACCATTTAAATCTGTTCGGCGAGAGCTACGGCGCGCAGGTGGATGCGATTGCCCGGCGGTATGCGGGGTAGGTGCGGCGTGAAGCGTGAAACGTGTGGCGTGGGACGTGAGGTGCAGTGCAGTGCAACGCGCCTACACCTCCAGCATCACTCCCTGGCGGGCAAGACGCTCCTGCTCGGCAGGTGTGGCCCGTTCTGCGTCCAGCAATACGACCTCCGGGTCGGTGAACTGCCGGTGCAGCGCCTGGTACGCAGCATACCAATCCCGGGGCATGTGCCAGGCCACCAGCGTCAACTCGGACCAGAAGTTGAGCGGCTGTTCGTCCAGCAGATCACCAATCACCACGCTGCGCTCGATCCCAAACTGCTCATGCAACAGAGCGGCAGCCTGCCGCGCCACCTGCCACCAGTGATCCCGGCGGCCGGCGTCATGCTGCCGGGCGGCTTCTTCCGCCAGCAGACCGGCGACCCAGGTGCGGGGCGGCAAAAGTTTGAGCGCCGCGTCCATGCCAAATGTTCGCAGCAGCAAACCCAATGTGTCGCGGGTTCCGACCCATCCACCGATATGCGGTTTGCCGTCAACCAGTTCAAATTTGGCTTCGGGACAGTAGGTGATATACTGATCAAAACTGATCGGTGTAGGCTGCCGCCTGAGCCCCGACATCAATGGGCGCAGTTCCCAGCCCAACTCCCGGCTATCGTCCGGCTCCGTCGGGGAACCATTGGGCATAGCGGTAGGATCGATGGTGATGATCTCATCAGTTGCCCTATGCCGATAGGCAAGACCGTCGGCAAGATGCTCCCACAACCGGGCAGGAGTACAGACAAGACCGGGTACACTACTTGAGCGGTAGTGACCGTCGGCGGAAAGCGGTTGCGGCACGTAGCCCGTAGCGGTTAACGTGAGAAATGCAATTGTTCGCTTCACAGGATCGACAATCCAGTATTCCGGGACACCTCCGGCGGCATAGGCTCGCCGTTTCACCAGCGTATCTGCAGATTCCTGCTCCGGCAGGGTCACCTCAATCACCAGATCAGCCGGACCATCGAAATAGTAGGTGCGCAGCAGATGCAGTCGCTCCGCGCGAAAGAGTTGCAAGTCGGGCATAAACGCCTGTTCGCCCAGACGCATCACGAAGCGCTGAATGCTCTGCCCAATGGCCGGATTGTCGGTTGCCCGGTAGAGCGCCAGCATCAACGCGCTATAAGCGGTATGATGCTGCCAGGAGAAATGCGGACCGGCGGGCCGGGGCGGTGGCGGAACATCAATCGGTTCGGCCCAGGCTTGCCACGCCGGGCCGGATGCCAGGGTTGGCGGGGCCTGGAAGACGGCGGCCAAGGCAGCCCACCACTTCTCTAGCGGCGCGAACGGGAGCGCAGCCGCTGGTCCCATCGTGTGCAGCATAAACCAGAGCAGGTAGTGGCTCCCAACCAGGCTGTTCCCGGCGATCAGCCGTTCATCGATCAGTTCAAGTTTGGATTCGGGCATTGCTTCCCAGAGTTCAAGACTGCCGCTTACGGTGGTAGCGATTGCCACTGTTTCCCTCCTGCGCCTGAGTACATCATCTGGATATAGATAAGTATAGCAGATCAGCCATTTCATGAGAAGCAGGCTCTACGGGAAGCTGCAAATCTCCCGCAGAGCCTGCTTCTATCGGCACAAACTGATAACTACGTCGTCGGGATCAGCGCCTCGTAGTCCTCAACCGAGCCACCATCCAGGCAGCACTCGATAATCCGCCGCCCCACTGGATCGAGGTCCGGCTCGACAAAGTCGGCCAGGCACTGGCGGAAGAAGTTGTAGAGCATCTCCGCTCCCTGATCATAGGCTTCCTCACCCACTTCCGGCTGCGTATCCACCTGCAGGAACCAGCGCGCAATCGGTCGTCCTTCGACAGCAAGTTGATAGAGCGCATAGCCGAGCAGCGGACAGCGCGCAGGCTGCACCTGACTGGCTTTAAACTGCGCATTGCCCCGCCGTGCCAGATACTCACGCGTAATCCACTGCGGCATAAAGCTGACACTCCATGCCCCGATATGCTGGTTGGGACAGAGGATATAACGCATGCGGGTATGCTCCTGGAATTGCCGGAGCAGCAGGTTGGCCTGATCCACCCGGCGGCCCGTGGCAAAGGGCCAGTAGGAGCCGACCCCCTCGCTACTCATCCCGGTTGTTTCGACCACACTGGGGTTGGCGTGCCCACGCGGAGCAGCCAGTCGCCAGAGCCAGGCCACCGCCGGCGGCAACACATGGAAGAGTCCGAGAATGCCATAGCTTGGTCGCTCACGGGTACAGGGCGGCGTGCGCACCCCAAAGCTGCGGATATCGACCGTCACCGCTTCATCGACAACATCGGGGACAATTGAACGGGGCATAATCACCCGGGGGTTGGGGCAGGGCACACCCGGGGCATCCTGAATATGCTCCCAGATCAAGGCCCGCCCCTGGGGGACTGCATCGATATTCAGGAAGAGCAGCGGCTTTTCCGGCTGGGCCGTCAATCGTTCCAGATAGATATCGGTGCCATAGTGTGCAATGTGATTGACCCGGATAAACCAGGCATCCTCGGCATCAACCACACGCAACCGGAGATCGCCGGTATGGTCCTGAATTGAGGGATGGCAGAGCGCCATATCGTCGGTAACGGGGAGCAGACGACAGAGGCGCGGGAGATCCAGGTAGCGCCGCTCACCCGTAACAATATTCTCACCGAGGAGCAAGCGCCCTTCCGGGTCACGGTGTGCCTGCTCCAGCATCTCACTCTTACCCCCGCCGCTGGCCCCCTCGTGCATAAACGTGACAGTATTGTCGTAGGGTGTCACCACCTGCACCGTCGAGCAGTGAGCCGTAACCCAGCCTTCACGCTCACCCTGCCCGATCAAAACCCCATAAATACCCTTCTTGGCGCTTGGTCCCGGATAGAGGTTGTAAGAGAAGATCTCGTGTAGTTCCGCACTACGATGATGCGCAACGACCTGCTTGCCATCGAAATGCGTGTGGCGGAACGGCGGCGCAACATAGATAATCGCCTCCGGCTGAAAACCGGCCGGAATCTGATCATACGGCGTAATTCCCTGGAGCAGCGCCAATCCCAGTGCAAAGAAACCCGTATTGGTCGGTGCAATCACCAGCGCGTCTTCCCCCATGCCCTGCTGCCCGGCAATAAAACCAAAGAGTGCCAGTGGCTGCGTCTTGAGCCAGTCAAACGTCTCGGCGCGCAGTTGTTTGAAGTCATACCCGAAACGCTCCGAAAAGCGCGGCTTGTTGGTGGGCCGTTCGTCGGCGATGACCATACACTCCGGGTCACGGCGGCGCATATAGGGCTCGGGATAGTTGGCCGCGACGCCATTGCGTACCCGCGCAACGGTTGCTTCGAGGACACGCCCGACACCCGGCGTATCAAATGCCACCTCATAGGTGTCACTCTGCGGGCCGCCACAGGCCAGGTCCACCAGTTCGGCAATCGAACTTGCGATAGTAACACTTGGACATGCCGCCAAAATTTCCGCTGCTTCCGTGGGCGGGTTGTACTTGCGCCAGTCGCGCTGGGTTTCTGCCGCTGGTGGCGCTTGCTGAGTTGCAACCTGCCCACCATTGGTTGCGAAGGTCTTTTGCTCATGCATTGCCTATACCTCCTTACGTTATTGTGGGACTCAACCATACCCCGTGCGAAAGGTAAGATCAACCGCGCCATGCCAACTGATCAATCAGACCAGTTAGCACCATCGCCGGCATACTCAAAAGAAGACTGAACTACTTACTCACGGGGCTGCACTGTCGTAACATACTGTCGTCGTACACGGCGGGCACTCAGACTGTGTATACTGACCGCTGCTTGCAGCGATAAAGAGCCTCCTGTCAGGGCGCGGGCGACAGGACAGCCTGAGACCAATCCAGGTTCAAAAGCGTAACGTGGTGTGGATTGTTACGCCGGGTCATGTCCGCGAACTACGTAAAAGGGCACACAGCGTCTCAAGCTCATCGAGACGCAGTCCTTTACACCATTCGGAATGACCGATTCTCCATGCTCCAGCATTGATAATCAGAAAGCTATAGGAGAGTAGCATAACTCAGGTGGAGCGTCAAATGAATCCTTCTGAAAGGTAAATTATTTGCAATAAGCGGCTGATACCGCATCAGTATGCGTAGTATTCACTGTAGACGACGGATAGACCCATTGTAGCAACCATTCCGGGATGCAATACATACCAATCTGTTATGCTACTCGCAGTTTATCTCAGTTGCAGGTATCATTCTTGTGAACTGGAACCACAGACGTCGAAGATGGCACGACGAACTGTCAAGCACGCCGTTCTCGTCTTGAACGCTGCCTGGCACAGATACGCAAGAACCGGCGCGAGACACACAACCGTCTGTCTCGCGCCGGCTTTCGCTCAGCCAACCGACTGTGACCGGCGCAGGCGACCCGTCAAGCGGAACCCGCTACGCATGTTCAACCCTAACAGGGTAATGTTGGTTGCGCCTGCCAGCAGTTCGATTCCCTGAATAACATAGAATGTTGTCCCGAACTGTCCGGTATGCGCCAGTTGATCAAGGATAATCGCCGCAGGTGCCAGGATCAACAGGCCGTTGGCGGCAACAAATAGCATGCGATTCCGTTTGGCCTGAATGAGCCGACCCTGGCGCTTCCCCGTAATTCGGTTGCCCGTGATCCCGGTGATGATCATCGCTGGAATAAGCACACCCATTCCATAGAGAATCAGGCGCTTCACCCCGGCAATCGCGGCCTCGTTCCCGATCAACTCAACGGTGAGTGTAGACAGGAAGAATGTTCCTACGGTTGCCAGAGCAACGATACTCGCTACCCTGTGGAGTCGTCGAGGTATCATAAAATGCTCCTCTCCTGCTTGTTCATTTCTCTTGTGCCATCTTTAACATGCGTTCCGCGGTCGGTTCCAAACCAGGCATCTGCCGAGACAAGCGGCCCGATTCGCCTCCGGCAGGGCGGAAGAAGATCGGAATTAGACCGGCTGTTTCATCAACCATTTGCTCCATGAGCAAATGGTTGATGAAACAGCTACAAAAGGACCATGCTGTCGCAGGCGCGTCGGGCTGCCACCGGGTTAAACGCCCGGTTTGGATGCCCACCGCGTGTAGCGTGTTATCAATTGTTCGTCTTTAGCAGTATAGTCGGCAGGTAGGGGAGTTATCTTCCCCTGGTAGGGGAGCAGAGTAGGGGAACAGGCTGGGGGAACCAGCGATTGGTCAGGGTATCAGTTCCAGCGCGCGTGCCCGGCTGATTGCCTCGTGGCGGCTGTGTACGTCGAGTTTGCCATACAATAACTTGATGTGCGAGCGAACGGTGCTGGGCGCAACGACAAGCTGGTCAGCAATTTGCGTGCTGGTGTGCCCGGCGGCCAGCAGGCGCAGGATCTGCGCTTCCCGCCCGGTTAACGGCTCAATTAACCGGGAATGGCTACCGGAAAGGGGTGCCTGCGGACCAGTGTTTGCGGGAGCAAAGGCATCAAGCAGACGCCGGGCATACCGGGCTGTCTCCAACTCCCAATCGCCGGTTGCCAATCCCTGCACCAGGAGGGGCGGCACCCAGGCTCCTTCGTCAAGGAAGAGCCGCACATACCCTTCCGGCACGGCGCGCACGAGAGCACTTGTCAGCGCAGCCTGTGCTGCCGGAGCCTGCCCCTGTGCCTGCCTTGCACGCGCCTGGAGGAGCTAACCCCTCTAGCAGATAGCGGAGGCGGCCCGATGCCTCGATCAGGGGCTGCAAGCGTGTGAGCAGGTCGCGGGCTTCCGCATGACGCCCATCGGCCAGCAGCACCCGTACCAGCGCGAGATATTCGACCATCCGCCCGGCTTCTATCGACGCGTGCGGCAGATCGTTCGTCTGCGCCCACCGATACGCCGCTTCCCGGTTGCCCTGCGCCAGCCATAACCAGACCTGGGTTGCCGTTACCATGCCACTGAGGAGCGGCGGCAGTGCACCAACCCGCCGGCGCAACTCCTCCACCCGGGACAGCGCCAGACGCGCACCCTCGGCATCGCCCTGGTACTGCCGCAGACAGGCGCGACTGAGCCACCCGATGACCAGCACGACAATGTTATCCATCTGGTGCGCCAGCGACAGACCCTGCTCCAGGTAGTGCTCGGCGGCGGGCAGATCGTTCCACTCACGCAGCAGGTAGCCCATGCCCACGAAGATCACACATGCGGGTAGCACCGGCTCGCCGCGCGGGTCGTCAACATAAGCCAGCGCCTGCTGCAACGTGGAGTGTGCCTGCTGCAGATGTCCGCGCGCCAGGGCAAACCGTCCCAGGTCTCCCAGGATACTCAACGTTGTGAGGCGACTCTGCGTATCCGCATGCACGGTGGCCGCAACTGCCAGAGACTGAGCGGCCTGGGTTGCATCTCCACTCAGGTCATAGGCCGTACCAAGCTGCGCCGCAATAGCCCCACGCGCCGCCAGAGCATCCGGTGGGAGAGTATCCAGCGCCTGCCGGGACCGCTGGATCGTCCGCTGCACATCACCCTGCAACCGGGACAGCGTCGCCTGAATAGAGGCCAGCAGTGCCTGCTCCTCGGTTGCCAGGCTACCCGCCGGAATGGTACGCTCTATCAGCAGCAACTGCTGTTCGGCAGCGGCATGCTGCCCGGTTAGCGTCAACACCCAGGCGGCGAGCAACCCCAGGTGCGTATGGGCCTGAATCACCGCATTGGGCAACGCCCTGATCCAGCCGGCGAGCGTGGTCAATGCGCCCTGCTGCACCAGGGTGACACCCACCGTCTCGATCAGACCGGCGGCACACTCCCAATCGGCGGCGGCTAGCGCATGCCCAATCGCCTCCGAGGTATAACCATGCCGGGCATACCAGGCACTGGCCCGACGATGCAGAATGGGAATCTGTTCCGGACAGGTAGCCTGGAGCCGGCCCTGCAAGACCTCGGCGAAGAGATGATGGTAGCGGTACCAGGTACGCCGGGTATCCAGCGGCACCAGAAAAAGGTTGGTTCGCTCAAGCTCCCCTACCATGGCCTGACTCTGCGCCGCCGCATCTGGCCCCATCAACAGGACCGCAGCGCACAGGGCGGCGTTGAACCGCTCCAGAATAGCGGTCTGGTAGAGGAACTGCTGCACAGCTTCCGGCTGCTGCTGAAGCACCTCGCCGACCAGATAATCCACGATGTAGCGGTCATCGCCGGCAAACTCGCGCAGGAACTGCTGCCGGTCCGGGGTATGCTGGAGCGAGAGCGCCGCTAGTTGCAGCCCGGCGACCCAGCCCTCGATGCGCTGCTCCAGAAGTGCAACCTCCTCCGGCGTGATCTCCAGGTGCATCGTCTGGGTGAGAAAGTGCATCGCTTCTTCGCGTGTGAAGCATAGATCACCGGCCCGAATGTCGAGCATCTGACCGCATGCACGTAGCCGCGCCAGTGCCGGCGGGGGATCGGCGCGGGTAACGATCATCACATGGACCTGCGGCGGCAGGTAGCTGAGGAGGAAGTCCAGCGCCTGGTGAATGGAGCCGGTCGTTATGCAATGATAATCTTCCAGCACCAGTATGGTCGGGGCAGTGCGGGTCGCCAGGTCATTGATGAGCGTCCCCAGCATGCTTTCCAGGGGCAGCCCCGGCGATGCCTGAAGGAGATTGGGAACCGTCTGACCAAGCGTCGGCTCAAGCTGCTGCAACGCTGTCACCAGATAGAGCAGAAAGCGGGCCGGATCATTGTCCGCGACATCCAGGGCAAGCCAGGCGGCAGGAAGATTGCGCTGCCGGAGCCATGCGCTGACAAGCGAAGTTTTGCCGAAACCTGCCGGGGCGGAGACCAGCAGCAGCTTGCAGGTCAACCCGGCATCAAGGCGCGCAAACAGACCGGGCCGTGGGACCAGGTCAGGTCGCAGCGGTGGCATCCTGCATTTCATTGTCAGAATCGGCCGGTGCATACGCTTCAGTTCTGGACAGCAGGCAGTAACCAATCGCAGTTGCTGCTACCTATTCTACAACAGTTCCGGAAGAGCCGGGAGGATCGGCGGGTAGCGTGTGGTATGATACAGATACGCTGTCGAGGTGCGAAATACACGACAGAATGCAGGACAAACGAACGCGAGGAGACCGATGATTACGCAACTGCGCCTGAAACGGTTCAAGAGCTTTGCCGATGCCACCCTGGAACTGGGGCCATTCACGCTGCTGGTGGGCACCAACGCCTCAGGCAAGAGCAACCTGCGCGATGCATTTCGCTTGCTGCATGGCATCGGGCGAGGCTACACCCTGGCCGAGATCATCGGCGAGAAACGCAGCGAGGGCGAGAAGATCTGGGGCGGCATTCGCGGCGGCATACGCGGGCTGGCATTTCAGGATGCTGAGACGTTTGCGCTGGAGGTATCTCTAGAAATTGAACCCGCATCAGTTTACCAACCACAAGGATCACGAGGATTACGAGACAAGGTACTGAATGTCCATTCAAGTAGCAGCACTAAATCGCCAAACAAAGTACAAGCGCAAGCCAGTCATTTTTTCACCAAACGCTCCACCCCTCAAATGATGAAGCTGATTTACCGAGTTGAAGTTGTTTCTGGAGCCCAGGAGCAAACTCCCCGTGTGTTGAGAGAGTGGTTGAGGGAAGCAGATAATGATATTCCCATTTTTGAAGCTTTTCCTGCGTCCGAACTGGAAGATGGAGAGTCTTTCACGCCCACGCCCGCTACGCTTCTGGTCACGCTCTCTGAGTTGGCTGAACCTGGCAGTATCGTTGATGAGAATTTTCGACTAACGTTGCCTGATCATCAACCAGTGCTGTCACAGTGCATTGAGCACAACAATCTTTCTGATATTGCGCAAAATATGGTCAGAACCGCCCGGATCGTCCTCGATGACTTCAAAAACATGCGTTTTCTCGATCCCAACCCAGACGCTATGCGCCAACCGGCTACTCCTGGGCAGACCATCCTGAGCGATCGCGGGGAAAACCTGGCAGCGGTGCTCTATTCTATTGTTAATGATCCGCACCAGAAGGAAACATTTATCGAATGGCTACAAGAACTCACACCAATGGATGCTACCGATTTCGAGTTTCCGTCTGATCCGGCGGGACGCGTTCTGCTCACACTGGTTGAAGCGCATGGACAAAGAATATCTGCTTATAGCGCCTCGGATGGTACCCTGCGCTTTCTGGCATTGCTGGCCGCGCTGCTGGGACCACAGCCGGCCCGCTTCCACTTTTTTGAAGAACTGGAGAGCGGCATTCACCCGACGCGTCTACGTCTACTATTGAGCCTGATTGAGCAACGTGTTTCCCGGAACGATATCCAGGTCGTGGCATCTACACACTCGCCACAACTGTTACTTATGCTGGAACCAGACACGATCGAGCATGTGTCATTATGTTATCGGCTGGAGAATCAGCCTGACACGCGTATCAAAAAGCTCCTTGATCTCCCAAATGCGCGCCATCTGGTTGAGACACAAGATGTAGCCCGTTTACATGAGTCAGGATGGTTAGAAGATGCAGTCGAGTTCATGGAAGATGCAGCAAGCGCAACTCAGCCAGTGGCAGGAGAGCATAGCAGATGAAGGTACTCATCATACCAGAGGACGTTAAGAAAGATCAGTACATTCTCAAGCCGATTATCACAGCAATGATGGAGGAGTTGGGCAAACCTTATGCAAAAGTGGATGTTTGTCAAGACCCACGGTTGCGTGGCATCAGCCAGGCAACCAGGTGGGAATATATTCAGGGAATTGTTGAACGCTATGGCGGGATGTACGACCTGTTATTGCTCTGTGTTGATCGTGATAGTGAGGTAGACCGGCGCGATCAGTTGAACAATATTGAGCAGCAGGCACGGTCTATGCTGAACGCAGATAGTCTATTTTTAGCAGAAAATGCCTGGCAAGAGGTTGAGGTCTGGCTCCTGGCCGGGCATACACTCCCTGCTGGTTGGAACTGGTCAGAGATCCGAGAAGAACGTGATCCAAAAGAACGCTATTATCTTCCTTTTG
>DAOTVB010000119.1:0-14117 GCA_034436755.1 Chloroflexaceae bacterium
GTGACAAAGCCGTATTCATGGTCGTGAACAAGCATCTGACTGGCCCATTGTATCCGTTGGTCGGGTGTGCTAGCATGGCGTTGCCCCATGGGGTCCTCCCTGTGTGTATGGTGGATGCGGTACATCAACCATACAACACAGGGAGTTTTGCTGCAAGCCGTTTGGCTCAACTGTCAAGCTGGAATGACCGATTCTGAAACATGCCTAAGGGCAAGATTCGCTTTGTTCCCGATCCGGCTTGTAACAATTTTAGAAAGTTGGTAACACCCTGGGGCAATCAGCCAGGATACCGTGACAAATTCAATAACATATGGGTCAGTGGTCCTCCACGCAGACGAGGAGACCATTTTGAGTGGGACGTACAGTTGTCAGAAAGGGGGAGAAATCAGTTTGAATGGCTTGCAGATTCGTGTGGTGTTGATATTAATCATTTGAACGTCTCACCTGGAGGAGAAATCACGCACGTAAGTGGAAGACGTCGTCGTTAATAAAGGTAAGGCCATGCTTGCTGGTTGGACTATCTGGCTCCCGACGGACGAACAACCTGCGGGTAAGAAGGAACGGTCGCGCCCGGCGGCTACAGTCTTTACAAAGCGGTCGAACCGCAGGAGAAGCAAGTAGTTTGTCCGGCCATCCTGTCAAACGTGTGTCGTTCACAGCGATAGCATCGCACGGGCAGGTTCGGTTGTCAACTGGTGAGCGGGAGCAGCCCCGCTCGTGGACTTAGTATACGAGAGAAGAGGTCAAGGACATTGAGTAGCGCTATCTGCTATAATGAAGGTAGTACCGAAGCAGTATAGTGTGACAAGGCAAAAGAAGAACAATGAACTCATTTAGAGGCAAAAATAATCGAACAATTTTGCGAAAGCGCAGTATCTTGCACAATGCCAGTTATCCCATCAACCGTCCGTCAATGCCACCTGTTGTAGATAAGTCACGTATTCTACACTTTCC
The DNA here is from genome assembly GCA_034436755.1 of Chloroflexaceae bacterium. Taxonomy (GTDB): domain Bacteria; phylum Chloroflexota; class Chloroflexia; order Chloroflexales; family Chloroflexaceae; genus CAKZQX01. The sequence continues at coordinate 955 of DAOTVB010000119.1, forward strand.
TGAAGAGTATAACATCGGAAGAGTCTTGATTCGCCACTGGAATGAAAGACGACATGATAATGGTGACGAGGGTGATTGGCTTTTTTTAACTGTTGCACAAGGATCTGTCACTATTCCTCCTGGATATGAGGTCCAACTTGTTATTAATCGGGTTTCTGCAAAAGATCTCACACCACTTTCTCGTTTGTCAGCCTACGATGTTCAGTCTATAGTTATTCGATACAATTTTTGGTACACTAATGATCCGGTATCCGATGATCAATTGCGCTACATAGAACATCTGGTTGGTCTCTACGATTTGGATATTCACGCGATACACTTAACGACTCAAGGTTTGCACTCTATTGCAAAGCTGTGTGGATTACAGCGGTTATGGTTGCGTGCTCCTGAAAATCGAGAGGGGTTCACCGGAAAGAATTTAGCACTCTTGCGCGATCTTACGCAACTTGAGGAAATCTATCTTGTAGATGTACCGTTAGATGGACCTGGGCTAGACGCACTCCAGCGTTTGCGCCATGTAAGCATTCTACAGCATGGTCTACACCGCTATCAAGGATTAGCTGATCTACAGGCATTACGCTATACACTACGTTCATTATACATAGATATTGACTGGCTACGTGCAATTGATCTATCTGATATTGGGGTACTTACTCACCTTGAGCTATTATCGCTCTCAAACAGTTCTGGCAAGCATTACGGCATGGATAGACTGAGATTGATTGAGCCAGAAGGGTTTCAATCCCTCAGCTCTCTCCATAACTTGCGTGTGCTTGACCTGCCTGACATTCATATAGCAAGTCTGGCATCACTACATACCTTGCCGCGTTTAGAGGAAATCCACCTTGAAATGTCTGATCTCGTTGAACGGTATAGGGATCAGTTGATTACGCTTGACCTTCCACCAGATGGCGAGAATATGTATGTCCAACCTGGTGTGGTGGATAGCATCCTGATTGACCTGGGAACACTACCTGCCCTACGCCGCTTAGTGATTCGTATACCCGATACCCCGTTTACAAACACCGGGTTCGCTGGACTCTGCCAAGCGCACAACTTAGATTATGTAGATCTATCTGGTAATGTGTTTGTTGATTATGCATTCTATGAACTCAGACACCTTGTCTATCTACGCACCCTATATCTAGCGAATACAGCAGTAACTGATCGTGATATGAAAACATTGGCAGGGATGACCAAACTTGAAGAACTGAATTTATCAGGCACGATTGTGAGTGATGAAGGCATTGTTCATTTAGTAGGACTATCTCAACTCCATTCACTCAACCTTTCATATACTCAGGTGAGTAGTAGTAGTATGCCATATATAAGTAAGCTGACCCAATTGTGCGAACTGGACCTGTCCGGTGTTTCCCTGAGCGATGAGGGAGTTCAACATTTGGCTAATCTAGTGAAACTTCAGAAGTTGTGTTTTAAGTATTCCAATGACAGCGCAGAGAACCTACATGTCCTTCGAAGTTTTGAGCACCTCAGGCAACTTTCACTAGATAATATACCGCAAGGAACCCTATTACATCTTTCTGAATTGAAAAAACTGGAGTATCTTAGCTTGAGTAATTGTAGTTTGAGTGAGGCAGATGTTGCCATATTGCAACACTTGTTGGCTATCCGTACCTTGATACTCACTAGAGTAAAACTTCCAGATGCAGGCTGGCGAGCACTCGGCAGTCTGACACATTTGCAAAAACTCTCTGTTAACCATACAAATATTCAGGATAAGCATTTAGAATACTTGGCTGAATTACCTAATTTGCGTGAAGTTGACTTGCAATATACACAAATTAGTGATATGGGTTTGCCAGCCTTAAAAAAAATGAATGCTTTAGAAAAGGTAGATCTTAGTTGGACACACATAGGCCACCAATCTCTTAAGCATCTTTCTTTACTTCAAGGACTTGAAATTCTCAATGTTACCGGGACAAATATTAACAAGTGGGGAGAAGTAGAACTTAGACGTAGGTTGCCGAATACCTGGAGATAATATTATGTTTTAATGTGAATTTGGAGTTTTTTGGTACAATCGTAATAGGTAAATAATCGTCCTGTTTATGGTAATATTTTAAAATAGGAATATGATCACTACTTTTTATGAATGCTTTCTTTGGAGGAAACCATGCTGAATGATGCTGGATGGATGCATATCCACGCCCCAATCTATACCCGTATACGGGGGTATCCGTCACTCCCCGAGATCCATGGGCAACCCCGTCATCTCCGCTTCCCCGCCAACCGGGTAATGGGCAATCTATTTGTGCATCCCTGGCACGATGATGCGCATCTGGGCGCAACCACGCACCGCTCCACCTAGCAATTTTTTGCCGTGGCCCGGGGCGATGTGGTGATTCCCGCCTACCACGAAGCCCATCTGGATATCAGCCCAACGACGGTTCACGATCTGGCACCCCTTACCGAACTTGGAGCGTTTGATCTCCAGAGTCTCACCCTTGTTCCTGCGATCTCTTCAGGGATAGCAGCCAATGTCCCCGATACGGAACTCCGGTTTCTGGAGCATCTCACCGGGATCTATGACCTGAAGATTGCGCATCTTGCGGTGACTACGGAAGGCATTCAGCGTCTCGCATGCCTGAACCAGCTCCAGCAACTCCAGCTTTTCCAGCCTCGTCCGCATGCCTGGGCGCATACGCCCTATCGTCCCCTCACGGTGACCGACTTGCTGCCACTGGGAAAGCTCCCAGAATTGACAGTGCTTAACCTGAGCGATATTTCCCTGAATGATATGCCCTGCATGCCATGCCCGAAGCTCCGGCTTCTGCGCCTGTCCTATTACGCTATCGATATGCCCGGAGTACCAGTCCTTGACATACTTCCGACACTTGCACCAGAACTCCGCGCACTGGATCTGCTGCTGCCATCGATCACCGATGCCGATATGCGTGTACTGGCCGCGCTTGCGTCTCTGGAGGAACTCCGGCTTTCTGTTTCAAATAGTTGGGATGCGCCGGGAGTGGTAACCGCAGACGGGGTTCAGGCGCTTGCGACACTGGTCAACCTGCGCTAGCTTACCATGGCCGGTATCGATATGCCGATGATCGCACCACTCGCACGCCTACCGCATTTAGCCACCGTTCATATTTCGCGCCTCCATGCTGGTGATTTATTACCACAATTAGGACAACTTCCCGTACTCAAATCATTATGTATTCTTCCTGGCAGTGAGGAGGGGCCGCTCACCTATCACGAAATGGCCGGCCTGTGTGCCGCGCAAACGTTGGAGCATGTATCGCTCAGTGAAGACATTGCAGACGAAGCTTTGCGACCGCTTGCCAATCTGTATACACTCCGCGATCTACGGTTAACTGGGAGTTCGTTTTCGGGCCAGGATATAGCATACCTGGCTAACCTGACCCGCCTCGAAGTGCTCGATCTCTCCGAGACCAACATCAGTGACCAGGGTGTGCAACAGCTTGCCCCGCTCATCAATCTCCGTTCGTTGAGTCTTTCCTATACCCAGATGCGTGGTTCTAGCCTGACAGCACTGCAGTCCTTGACCCGGCTCCAGGAGTTGCGCCTGTTTCAAATTCCGCTAGACGATGCCGGGGTGCAGGCGCTGGCTCCATTTTTGGAACTGCGCCAACTCTTCTTTACCTATGCTGGTACCGATGCCACCAAACCTGCAGGTGCTGCGTACCTTCCGGAACCTGACCGACTTATCGCTTGACGGCATCCCTCCCGGCGGATTGGTACCGCTCCATGCCCTTGTGCAGCTCACCTGGTTGGGTATCGGCACATCGACCCTGGCAGACGAGGATATGCTGGCACTGCGCCATCTGCCGCACCTGCACACGCTGTTTCTGGATCAGGTGGCCCTCAGTGATGCGGGATGGACCATCCTCGGCACATTGCCACACTTACGAATTCTGGTTGCGCGCCACACGAATATTCAGGATCGACATCTGGTGCATCTGGCGGGGTTGTCTCACCTGCGAGAGCTTGATCTGGAAGGCACACAGATCAGCGCTGCCGGGTTGCCGGCGTTGGGCCAGTTGACGTGGCTGGAAACGTTACGCCTGCGGGATACCCCAGTCAGTCGCAGCGTAGCCGGGGAGGATCCACTCACAGCACTGGCCCCGCTGCAAGCCCTGATCAAGCTGGATCTGGGGGGGGCCCAGGCGGACTGGGACCGCATGCGCGCCCTCCAGCGGCTGTTGCCCAACCTGCGTTGATACATACCTGGACGCAGGTCCGTGCTACGGATGCGGCCCGGTTATGTCGTCTACCTACGATGCACGCAACCGCCAGACCAGCCGCGAACTGCCGCTCGGCATGACCGAAACCTTCACCTATGACGCAGTCGGCAACCTGGTCGCCCACACCGACTGCAACGGGCACACGACCACCTCCACCTATGACGCGCTGGATCGGGTGCGCACCATCGTCCCTGACCCGGCCCTGGCGGAACCAACTGTGGTCTTCACCTCCACCCTGACCGGGCAGCGCGCCGCGATGACCGATGCCAGCGGCACAACAACCTATGCCTATGACAACCGTGACCGCCTGCTGGAGAAAGCCACGCCCTTTGGCACGCTAAGCTACACCTATGATGCCGCGAGCAACCTGCTCACCATGCAGTCGTCCAACACCAATGGCGTCGCGGTGCAGTATGCCTATGACCATCTGAACCGCCTGGAGACGGTGACCGACCAGCGGCTCAATCCCGGCACAACGAGCTACACCTATGATGCGGTGGGCAATCTGGACACGCTGACCTACCCCAACGGAGTCGCCTCGGCGCACACTTATGATGATCTGAATCGGCTCACGGAGCTGGACATCAGTGCCGGGACGCTGCTGGGACGCTACACATACACCCTGGACGATACTGGCGCACGCACGAAACTGGTAGACGAGACCGGACGCACGGTAGACTATGGCTATGATGCCACCTACCGCCTGCTCAACGAGACGATCACCAATGACCCGCAGGGCAGCAACGGCAGCATCGGCTATAACTATGACGACACCGGCAACCGCCTGAGCCGCACCAGTACAGTGAGCGGCATAAGCAATCAGACCGTCAGCTACGATGCCAATGACCGCCCGACCACCGACACCTACGACAATAACGGCAACCTGCTGACGGCGGCGGGCACCACCTACAGCTACGACTATGCCAACCGCCTGGTCTCCGATGGCAGCATCACCCTGACCTACGACGGCGATGGCAACCTGGTGGCGCAGACCGTGGGTGGGGTGACCACGACCTACCTGGTGGACACGCAGAACCCGACGGGCTATGCGCAGATCGTGGAGGAGCAGGTCAGCGGGCAGGTGCAGCGCACGCTGACCTATGGCTATGACCTAATCAGCGTGAATGCGGTGCATGGCGGCAGCGCCACGCCGCACTTCACCGGCTACGACGGGCTGGGCACGGTGCGGTTCCTCACCGATAGTGCCGGAACGGTCACCGACGAGTATGAATACGAAGCATTTGGGGGCATGCTGCACAGCAGCGGCAGCACCGCGAACCCCTACCGCTTCACCGGCGAGCGCTATGACGCGGATCTGGAGTTGTATTACCTGCGCGCCCGGTGGTACAATCAGGGTACGGGCCGCTTCCTGACCCGGGATACCTATGCCGGCAACACCTTCGCGCCGCAGACTCTGCACAAATACACCTACACTCATAACGACCCGGTGAACAACATTGACCCAAGCGGGTTGATGGCATTAGACTTGGCCATACGGCAAGATAGAGTCGTTCGGTTAACTAAGGTTATCGTAGAAGCAATTGGCCTCGCGGTAGCATGTGTATTATCGATAACAGCAACTTCATTTATCATAATCCTGACCGGTGATCAGGTAGATGGGATTAATTGGCTATGTGCAGCAAAAAGCCAGAAATGGACATGTACCAGAAAATGCTACTATTGCCTTGCCAGAGGGAGTCAGGATATCTTGGGGTTCAGAACTGGTATGGGAATAGGCAGTTCTCTCGGAGAGGCGTGTGAAGCAGCCAGGCAGGCTGCACAAGCACAACTACCCAATAATACCCGGCTTAAACACTGCGCTAACTGCACCGCAGGGGTAAATTGTACGAAACGATGACTCTAAGGAGAAGCCTCACCATAATAGCATTGATCGTGCGGAGAATTGATGACGATGGACTTTACCGAAACACTGAACGCCATTGTCGAGAGAGCCCCTGCGGATATGCAGAGTCAATTTCGACAGAATATTGACCTTGTCGTTCAAGCAGGGGCAACCTCTTTCACGGCACTAACATGTCTGGCAAGCGATGAAGCGGAGCCGAGCGATATTCGCAGTCTCGCCTGCTGGTTACTTGGACAACTGAGACAAAAACGTGCTGCCCCGGCATTATTACAAGCATTCAGTGCTGACAATGCACATATATATTGGGAGGCGGCGAAAGCACTCGCAATGATTGACAGCAAACGAGCACTGCGACCCTTGACCACAGTATTACATGAGCATTGTGATGAAGATAAACGCGTCGCTGTAGCGTATACGTTAAGTTTTCTTAACGATGCCCGTTCGGTAGGAGTTTTGCTTGATGTGCTCAATAATGAACAAGAGTCACCACGCGTACGGGGTCAGGCGGCAGAAGGGCTGGCTTACAAACCACGCGAGCATCGTATTATAGAAACGCTCCTGAAGCAATTACAAGACCCGGCCGTAGATGTACAATTCTGGTCTGCGTTTGCTTTAGCACACCAGGGTGGTCCGGAGGTCATCCCGGAATTGGAAGCACTGGCGGCCCATAGCAATGCTGTCCTACCCGGTTGGTGGGCCGTTCGGGACGAAGCACGGTGGGCAATCACTGCTATCGCAGAGCCGGATAAAGCCGAGGAGTTGCTTGAGCATCTGGTCAACCAGCGTCATATGGAGTAGACGTTTACTACTACCTACTCTTTCTTATGAAGAGAGGGTTTTATGCAACGCTCAGAATACTGGCTGCTTGACTCCGTAATTGTAGCACCCTATCCCGTGAGTGTGTTGGCCCTGGCACCGGAAGAAATCCAAGGACTCTTCCGGGGGAGCTTTCACGGCATGGATCGCGACCACCTTACGCAAACAATCTTGAACCTCTGGCATGCTGGCTATCTTACCCTGTTTGATAGCGCAGATATCAGGGAGAGAACACGGTGGCTGCTGCAACCTGACCCAGCATTGCTGCATGCGGCGTTCATGGATGAGCGAGATCTGTATTATGCAGTAACTGATTATGGCGCATCAATATGGGAAGAACTATCACATCCACAGTGGCACAAGTTCACACAAACAAGTACCATTAACATAGGTGTTGAAACCATCGATGGTGGAAGTAAGCAGATTGTTGAAGAGTTGGTGTCCCTCTTCCAATGCATGCATCGTGATGTTGTCATGGAAACGATTGAATGGACGCATATCCAACCCTGGATGGCGACATACTGGAAGACACTTCCGGAGGGATACCGTGTCCGGTATCACCGCCAGGAAATAGGACAGAAAGCCCCCTTTGACTCCGAAGCTTTCCAATGCTATCAGCGTTGGGGAGATGTAACAAAATGGTACAGTAACCCTTTTGTTACGTCTTTACCGTAGGAATGCATTATCTAATAGCCTTCTGCAACACACATAGTGACTTGAACCCATGGTATTTGACCAGCGATTACCACAATGCTGATCTGGGGTTGTACTTCTCATTCTCCTCGAATTCGGTAGCGAAGGAATAACTGAATAGGATATCTGGGTAGATAAAGAGCATCGACGGAACATGAAAAACCAGACAAAATACTGCACGATTCATTCGCGCAGTATTTTGTATGCTTATGTGAGGAGACACGATGTCAGCAAGTGATTATCCCCTACCAACAAGCGACTCGGTCGATCACACCCGCCGGGAGCGCTTCGCACACATGCTGCGCCGGCGACTGAAACCGGCCAACGTTGCCGTAGAACTCCAGCAGTGGGGAGACGATGCACTCGTCTTACTCCTGCATGAGCTGGAAGCGTATCGATCAGCAGGTCGGCGGAAGTGGGTGTTGGGTATGCTCGGTCAGGTGCGTGATCTGCTCATTGATGCGCTTGACCACGCCAATCCGGGCATCCGCTATCACGCGGCGCTGACTCTTGGCGCATTGCAGGCAGCGCCAGCCCTGCCGTCCATCATCGCCTACCTGCATGATCCGCATATCGGCGTCCGCCGCCGGGCCCTCGCGGCGCTTGCCGACCTGGGCGACCCGCGGGCGGCGGCTTCCGTGATCGCCATGCTTCAGGATACCGACGCGCGGGTGCGCCTGGATGCTATCACCGCGTTAGAATATGTTGGCGATACGACGACCGTCACACCACTGATACCCTCTCTCACGGATCCAGCGTTCCACGATGAAGCGGCCAGGGTAATCGGCGCATTGGGTGGTCCGCAGGCACACGCCAGTCTGACTGCCATGCTGACCCATAAGACCGACACGATCCGTGCAGCGGCGGCCAGGGGGTTGGGGAAACTGGGCGAGCGGGCAGCCGTGCCGGCGCTGCGTGCGTGTCTCCACGATCACAACCCGACGGTGTGCGCAGAAGCGGCACATGCGCTGGGGGACATTGGTGATCCGCAGGCTGTACCAGACCTGATCGCGGTACTGAATGATACGGCGACCTATGTTGTGGCGAGTGAATATGAATATCCGGTCAATATGGACGCCGCCTATGCACTGGGGCGTCTTGGTGACCAGCGCGCTGTGGAACCGTTGCTGATAGCGCTCGAACAGCTTGCTGGGAATGACGAGCGGGAAACACACTATCCCTGCTTCATGGAAACGGTGTGTGCTATCGTGGTGGCGTTAGGTCGCCTGGCGGATAGCCGCGTGCTCCCGCGCTTGAACCGTATGCTGGCACGGATCCCGGAAGGCGAGAGCCATATATACGGTTCGCTCTCTGATGAGGTGGTCCCAGACGTACAAGAAAAAATCCAGCAGCGGCGTGCCGTAGCAGAAGATGGCTAGTTGGGCTGGGCACGGTGCGGTTCCTGACTGACCGTGCCGGAATGGTCACGGACCAGTATGAATACGAAGCATTCGGGAGCCTGCTGTGGCAGACCGGTGGCACCGCCAACCCCTACCGCTTCACCGGCGAGCGCTATGATGCGGATCTGGATCTGTACTACCTGCGCACACGGTGGTACAATCAAGCCACGGGCCGCTTCCTGACACGGGATACCTATCCCCTCAATGCCCAGAACCCCATCGAGTGGAACCGGTATCTCTACACCGCCAACAACCCGGTGAATGCGGTGGACCCGAGTGGGTTGAATATGCTGTCACTCAGTATGCGGACGCAAAAAACGCTCCTTCCCACCATTTCAGTGAGTGCCAAGTTTGGGAAAAATGTGGCCCTGACATTCTTGTTCGCAGTAGCCGTACTTACATTTGCTAAAGGTGGGAACCAAAATCTGAGGGGTGATGAAGCCAGGAGATTACAGGAAGAAGCGACAAGGCTCGGCAAGGACATATGTACGTACCTGAAAGAGCTTCGGCTAGCCGCAAGGGCAGCGAGGGATACGGCCGCAGCTAGAAAGTTCGAAAGACTCGAGAAAGCATTTGGTTGTCGTCATCGAGGAGGTACCTAGATGAACACAATGGGATCCTTATCTAGATCTAGTCTATGCGTGTATGGCTCATATCCAGTCTGTGTGTATTGCTCCCAGAATATATCATCTCGAAGCCTGCACAAATACAAACGTGCTCTGCACTATGTCTGGACATAGGCCACGTGTATCACTCTCAGCATAAGGCATCTCAAAGGCTAAGAAACCTATTCTACACTACACCTAAATATGAGTCACACAAAACTCAGGAGAAGGAGCGATTATGGAATGGTGTGCAGCACATATCATTATGTATGTTCGGTTTCTCGATGGCATACAGGACAAATATATTGTTTGGGAAAATGTTCTGCTGCTGTCAGCTGAAAACGAACAAACACTGTCCGCAAAAGCGGAGCAATTGGGACGTACAGCGTATGAGGGTGAGGTGGACGAGGTGACCAGCGAGGGCCGTCCAGCTGTCTGGGAATTTGTGGGGGTGCGAAAAATTATCAGTTGCGCCTATCCCATTGACCTCGAGAGCGCCGAAATGGCAATCCATGAGTCTGAAGCTGACTTGAAGGAAGGAACAGAACTAACTTTTTCCAAAATCCAAGTGGCTAGCTATCAGGCACTGATGGATTTGGCTGCAGGCAAATCGGTAACGGTTCACTATGAATATGAGCGACACCCTTAAAGGGTAGTACACCAACAACACCATCACTGCTGACAACGCCACTGGCTATGACCTGATCAGTGTGAACGAAGTGAGCGGGGGCAGCACCACGCCGCACTTCACCGGCTACGATGGGCTGGGCACGGTGCGGCTGCTGACCGACCGTGCCGGAACGGTCACCGACGAGTATGAATACGAAGCATTCGGTGGCATACTGCACAGCAGCGGCAGCACCGCGAACCCCTACCGCTTCACCGGCGAGCGCTATGACGCAGATCTGGAGTTGTACTCCCTGCGCGCGCGGTGGTACAATCAGGGTACGGGCCGCTTCCTGACACGGGATACCTATCCCATCAATATCCACAACCCTATCGAACTGAACCGTTACGTGTACACCGCCAACAACCCGGTGAATGCGGTGGACCCGAGTGGGTTGAACATGTTCAACTTTGCGCTCCGGCTACAGACAGTTGTTCTCCCATCTGCCGCTATGATTTCTACGATAACAACGTATTTTGTCGCGGCTGTTCTGGTTACTGTTGTCGTGGTTGAATTTCATGTTTATTTTGCAAAAAAACGACCAGCTAATCAGTCGGGTCAGATACGGGCGGCTATCAATCAAGCCAGACATCGATTACCGCGAGGTTGCAACATTGATCCCAATGAATTTGGGAAGTGGCTTGAAAATTACAAGGCGGATATTGGATATGGAAGGGGGGATCATCTTGATTTCTCCAATCTTGTTGAAGCTGTGATTGCATATGCTGAAGAGATAGGATGCAAATAACGGGCGTGTATTAGCGAACAGTGCTTCGTAAAGTTTTCTGGTCAAAGCACACCAATATACTTCTAGACATTCTGGTTATTTGTGCTCGGATTTCGTTCGATGATATCCATGACAAGAATGCCGAAAAACATACTTTATGGGGCAATAGCCATTGTAAGTATTTGTTTGCCGTACATCAATACATCGTGTCTTTCCCGACGGGCAAACCGTTAATGGATTATTAATCTCACCGTTCGCTTATTTTCGGAACGAGTTGGTAAAATTTCCCCATTAGCCGGTCAAAAACGGCCACGTGGGAAGCATCTCGCCCCACATGGCGATGAACATTGCAGAAATGCTTTACAAATTACGCAACCGTGTACGTCAAAGTGGGGGGAGTGTTCCAAATTTTGTCGGTTTTTCAGGCTTAAGTGGGGTGAAAAATCCATTTAGTGCCCTAAAAAATAAGCGAACGGTAAGTTAATGGTTATGGCAATTAGTAAGTAGCGACTGCACATGTATTGACATACGACAGTTACTTGTTAGTGCGCAGAAGTCCTGGGTCAAGTGGCAAAGGAAGGCTGGAATAGTTGCACATGTGTCTGTGCTACTTTTGGACTGTTCTTGCCCAGGTTTGACCTTTCACCCTGACGATGATCGGAAAGTGGCGACCAACGTAACCCATCGCTTATTCGTAATAATACTTTCCCAGGAAAAAGCTATGAAGAATTTCTTTCTCGCTAGTCTTCACATAGAAGGCACATTACCCCCCGATGATGAGATCACTGCGCTGTTTGGTCGTTCCTGGTCGATGAAGCGGAGAGGCGAAGTATTACGCAACGGTGAAGTCAGTCTCGTAGATAGCATGTATCTACGGTTAGCGCAGTGGGAAGTAGTACCGCTTGCCGAAGATGCGGAAGGGATTAATCATTTTGTCCAGATTGCGATGATGATCAAAGCATTCACTCCAGCACTCCAGCGTTTGCAAGATACCGATGTCACCAAGGGATTGCGTCTCGGCATGGTCCGTCGCACGGATCAGGGCGGCATTACCTTTCCACGGGAATTCGTGCGGACGGTCGCCGAGGCGGGATTATCGATTCATCTATCAATAACAGTGATCCTCGACGACGATGACGATGATAACGATGACGATGATAACGATGACGATGATCGTGACGATAATGGTCCTGTTCCTACGGACCATTATGCTGGTCGTGTGACCAATCTCAGTTGAGCAGCAGGTGGAGTGGTAAGCGCTGCTCTTCCAGGCGCATTCTTCTGTACGCACATCGGACTTGCACTATCTCGTCGGGTTTGGTATTGATACGGTGCGGGACGATCAACTTTTACTGACACGACCAAATCAGGGAGGCCCACCCATGCTTCGCCCTGACCAGCTTGACAACTGGCTTCTCGATGCGGCGATGTATAGAGAAATCACCAATTACCTGGATCAGTAGTGGGTTCGTCCTGTCTGATCCCGGCCCGCGCCCCCGGATGGGCCGCAACAGCTTCAGTCCGGACACGCCGGTCTGGACGGCGGACGGTCAGGTGCCCATCGGGAACCTGGCGGTGGGCGATGTGGTGTTAGGGTATAATGAAGCGACGGGAGCAACCGCGCCCTACACGGTGACGGCGGTCTGGGCGCACGAAGATCCGCTGGTGCTGGCCGTCACCATTGATGATGAGGTCATTACCAGCACGCTGGAGCATCCTTTCTATGTGATGCGGCGCGGGTGGGTGGCGGCGGAAGACCTGTATCCCGGCCAGGCCGTGCGCCGTGTGGACGGGAGCTACGGGCTGGTGGAAGCCGTTATGCCCGTCGCCCGCCACCAGCCGATGGTCAACCTGGCCGAGGCCCACACCTTCTTTGTGGGTGATGACGGCTGGTTGGTGCATAATGCCCGTATTCCCAAGTCCCAATTGCGAAGAGTTGGGTTGCCCACTAAGACATGTTTCAAATCGGCTTGACAGTTTGACGCTCACGCCGCCAGCGGTGCCTCCTCGAGTGGCGGCTGTGGCGATGTACCGGAAGCCCCGTTGGAAGGCCCGTATCCCAAGGCAACAAGCCAATCGGTCGGAGCCTCCACCATGCCACTGAGTTGTAGCGGACTCTGACCCTTGTGCACGCCACGAGTGAAGACGCGATGATTATGCCA
>DAOTVB010000120.1:0-38005 GCA_034436755.1 Chloroflexaceae bacterium
CCTGCGCCTGCACCGGCCGTGACCAGGAAGCACCGACCGAAACCAGGACCATCACAACGATCAACAACAGGCGTGATTGGTGTCTGAAGAGAGGAGACATGCTGCACTCCTTATAGGTGGCACGCTGCGATGCGGCCAGATCAAGTCGAGAGGTTGCAAAAGCGTAAACTATTTTCCCGCCCTATTGTAGCACGGAACGGCTTGCTGCAAACTAGGAAAGAGGTACTGAAATCGGCATGAGTCTAACATAAATCTAACGCGAATCTTGCGCGCTATTAGTGAAAGGACGGTAAACTGTTTGCAGTAACCGTAACACCGGGGCGTCTTGTGCGCCCGTTAAGATAGATGAATGTTTTGTCATAGGAGGCAGATGCGTAATGGCTAAGATTGTAGGAATTGACTTAGGAACAACAAACTCGGTTGTCGCCGTGATGGAAGCGGGCGACCCGACCGTTATTCCCAATGCTGAGGGTAATCGTACCACCCCTTCGGTGGTTGCGTTCGCCAAGAATGGCGAGCGGTTGGTGGGACAGACGGCCAAGCGCCAGGCCACCATTAACCCGGATAATACGATCTTCTCAGTGAAGCGCTTTATCGGGCGTGACTATGATGATACCGATGTTGAGCGCGATATGGTACCGTTTGAGGTTTCTGCGGGACCGCGCGGCGATGTCCGGATCAAAGTTCCCCAGACGGGCAAGGACTACGCGCCGCAGGAAATTAGCGCGATGACCCTGCAGAAGCTGAAGGCCGATGCCGAGGCCTACCTGGGTGAGCCGGTGACACAGGCGGTGATTACCGTTCCGGCCTATTTTAACGACAGCCAGCGCCAGGCCACCAAGGACGCCGGCAAGATCGCCGGGCTGGAAGTGCTGCGGATCATCAACGAGCCCACGGCGGCGGCGCTCTCCTACGGGATGGATAAGAAGAAGGATGAGACGATCCTGGTTTTTGACCTGGGTGGTGGTACCTTCGACGTGAGTATCCTGGAAGTCGGCGATGGCGTGGTTGAGGTACGGTCCACCAGTGGCGATACCCACCTGGGTGGTGACGACTACGACGCACGCATTGTTGACTGGATCGTCGAGGAGTTCCGCAAGGATCAGGGGATTGACCTGAGCAAGGATCGCCAGGCACTCCAGCGGCTGAAGGAGGCGGCCGAGAAGGCCAAGATGGAGCTGTCGAGCATGATGGAGACAGAGATCAACCTGCCCTTCATCACCGCCGACGCCACCGGCCCGAAGCATCTGACGATGCGCCTGAGCCGCTCCAAGTTTGAGCAGTTGACCAGCGCGCTGACTGAGCGGCTGCGTGGACCGGTGAACCAGGCGCTCAAAGACTCCGGCCTGAAGCCCAACGAGATCAACGAAGTTGTGCTGGTCGGTGGGAGCACCCGTATGCCGGTAGTGCAGGAACTGGTGCGCAAGATGATCGGCAAGGAGCCGAACAAGAGCGTTAACCCGGATGAAGTGGTCGCGGTTGGTGCGGCAATTCAGGCCGGCGTGCTCGGTGGCGATGTCAAGGGTGTTGTGCTGCTGGACGTGACGCCGCTGTCGCTGGGTGTGGAGACCCTGGGTGGCGTGATGACCAAGCTGATCGAGCGCAACACGACCATCCCGACGCAGAAGAGTGAGATCTTCTCCACGGCAGCCGATGGGCAGACTGCGGTAGACATCCATGTGCTGCAGGGCGAGCGTGAGATGGCCGGGGACAACATGACGCTGGGCCGGTTCCGCCTGGAGGGTATTCCGCCCGCACCGCGCGGTATCCCGCAGATCGAGGTGGCGTTCGACATTGACGCCAACGGCATCCTGAATGTCTCGGCGAAGGATAAGGCGACCGGTAAGGAGCAGCGCATTACCATTACGGCCAGCACCAACCTGAACCAGAACGAGGTTGAGCGCATGGTCAACGAAGCGCAGGCCCACGCCGAGGAAGACAAGCGCCGCCGCGCCGTGGTCGAGATGAAGAACCAGGCCGACAGCCTGACTTACCAGAGCGAGCGCACGCTGAATGAACTGGGCGACAAGGTAGACGCCATTGAGCGTGAGCGCATTGAAGGTCTGATCAAGGATCTGCGTGACGCGATTGCCCAGGAAGACGAGGAGCGCATCCAGCGGTTGACGACGGAACTGCAGCAGGAGATGTACCAGGTTTCGCAGAAGGCGTACGGCGAAGGCCAGCCACAGGGCCAGCCGGGCCAGCCCGGTCAGTCCGGTGGCCGTGATGAAGGCGTCGTCGAGGGCGAATATACCGTTGAGTAACGCGGAACGCGCTGCACATGCGCATAACCATGAAGGACCGACCGGCACCAGTTGCGTGCTGGTCGGTCTTTCATTTGGCGTGCAGCAGCATAGCTGCCGCACACCCTATTTTCCTGACTGAAGGTCTGTCTGAAAAGGGTTCTGTGGGGACCGAGCGTTGATGCAATCTCACTTCCTGATGAATTTTGATCATCAAAGACAGGAAGACCAGTAGTGCCGCCTTCAGGCGGTTTCAGGTCATCAGGACCGCCCAGAGCGACATTTCTCGCATCGGGACGGGCGGACGCGCTTCTGCGCGTCCCTACCACAAAAAAGCCTGCATGTGTGAGTGTGATCTTTACATGAGACGGTGAGCGTTTGGACCACGAACACCACGAAATGAACGAAACCCGCGAAACGGCCAATGCTGCCATGTATCCGCCAATCCCGCATTTGGCAGGGAATATCGCCTCCGGCAGGGCGGAAGAAACCATCTTTGTTTGATGGACATTGAAAAAATCCGGATATAGAGGGGACCGGATCTTTCAGGTGTAGGATTTATTTCGTAGGGGCAGGCCCCCGTGCCCGCCTATGGCGTCCTGATGCGGAAAACGCCGTTGCGGGCAACCACTGGGGGTTGCCCCTACCGATCCCATTGGGACGCGATCTATCCCAAAAAGTCTACACTTGAGAGGGGGACCGGGTGGCATTCACCACCGTATGGCCCGGACTTTGGAGTCCCGGCTTCAGCCGGTTGACGGCCGTTCACCGGCTGAAGCCGGGACTCCTGGAGCAATGTCCACCGCATAACGCATGTCATCTCGTGGCTTTCGCGGTCCAAACCAGCACCAACCAGTCGCGTTATTTGACAATTCGCTACACCCGGCGTAAAGTACGCGGGTATTGCTTGTATGCAGAATAATCCCTTAGCTAAGTTTATATGTTACAGGGTGCGCGTAGCCGCCAGGTGTGTACAGGCTCAAGATGTCCGGATATCTGGCTGGTGTGAACCCTGTACTATGAAGAAATAGTATTTATGTCCAGGCACCCCGATATTGTGCTGCTGGTGCTCGATACCCAGCGCGCTGACCGGCTCTCATGTTACGGACACTCGTCCGCCACATCGCCATACCTGGATGCTCTGGCTGGTGATGCGACCTTTTTCCGCCACGCAATCGCTCCGGCGCAGTGGACCATTCCGGCGCACGCCTCGATGTTTACCGGGGTCTACCCTTCCCGTCACCATACACACCAGTCGGACTCGGTGCTACCCGAAACGCTGACCACCCTCGCTGAACGCTTGCGTACCGGGGGCTTTTTTACGGCCGGTTTTTGTAATAACCCGCTGGTCGGCGTGGTCAACAATGGGCTGCGGCGCGGCTTCTACAGCTTTTTGAACTACAGCGGGTTGATGACCTCCCGTCCGAACCAGGCCGGGGCGCATTCCAACTTGTTCGACAAGTATCGCCAGTTGTTCAAGCGCTGCCTGGCGGCGCTGCTCAACCGCGCGCAGGATGCCTTTGCCCGCTCCGATCTACTGCTGGCGCTCTCCTTTACCCCCATGGTGGTACCGCTCTGGCAGACGGCGCTCAGTTTTAAGGGCAATACCAGCCGGTCGCTCCACGATGCGGCGCAGTTGTTGGTCGAGCGCCGGGGAGTGGAGCGGGACCAGTCGGTCTTCTGCTTTATCAACCTGATGGGCACGCATATGCCCTACCGCCCGCCCCGCCGCTTTGTGGAGCAGTTTGCGCCGCATGTGCTGCGCGATAAGACGGCCCGTACCTACCTGCGCCGGTTCAACAGCGATATCTATGGCTGGCTGGCGCCTCTGAACAGCGCGATCAATGCTGAGCAGAAGGCAACACTCGACGGTATGTATGATGCCGAGGTTGCCAACCAGGATGTGCATGTGGGGGCTTTTATCGATAAACTGCGCAGCAGTGGCCGCCTGGAGCATACCCTGCTGATCATCTGCGCGGACCATGGCGATCATCTGGGTGAGAAGCAGATGATGGGGCATGGCTTCTCGCTCTACAATGAACTGGTGCATGTGCCGTTGATCATTCGTGACCCGGATGGCGATTTTCCGCGCGGGACGGTTGTGGAGCGGTTTGTCTCGACGCGCCGCCTCTTTAACACGGTGCTGACGGCGGCAGGTATGGCCGATGAGCCGGAGCGAACGTTGACCCTGGCCCAGAGTGCCACTGGCGATCCGGACGCCGGGACGGTGTTTGCCGAGGCGTTGCCGCCACAGAATGCGCTCCGGATGATTCGGCGGCGGCAGCCGGATCTGATTCAGGCGCGCGACTGCGACCAGATTCGCCGCGCCGTCTGTAGCGACCGGCACAAACTGATTCAGACCGGGGAGCATCGCCTGGAACTCTACAGCATGGTGGAAGACCCGGGCGAGACACTCAATCTGGAGGCGATTCTGCCGGAGCGGGTGGAGGCACTGCAGGAGCAGTTGCAGCAGTTCGTCGCGCAGGCACCGACCGCGCCACCGCCGACCAGCCGAACAGCCGACCATGATGATCCGGAAGTTCAGCGCCGCCTGCGCGATCTGGGCTACCTGGAGTAGGGTCTGCCGGTTGATGGATTTTCATCTCATCACTGAAAAGGATCAATCAAAAAGATATGTATCCACCAGTTGATCCAATTATTGTCGAGTTTGGCCCGCTGGCGTTACGCTGGTACGGCCTGATCATTATGACCGCCATTCTGGCGGGGACGTGGATCGCCAGCCGCTATGTTGCCCGGCATGGCGAAGATCCGAATAACGTCTGGGATATGCTGTTCTGGGTATTGATCGCGGGGCTGATTGGCGCGCGACTCTACTATGTCTTTATCCAGTCGCCGCGTGGCCCGGAGGGATTTGGGCGCTATCTCGAGAATCCGATCAGCATCATTGACCTGCGGCAGGGCGGACTGCATATCTTTGGCGGCTTTCTCCTGGGTGGGCTGGCAATGTGGTTATTTGCCCGCGCCCGCAAACTGCGCCTGCCGATCTATCTTGATGGGATTGCGCTGGCATTACCGCTGGGGCAGGCGATTGGACGCTGGGCCAATTTTATCAACCAGGAACTCTATGGCCCGCCAACCACGCTGCCCTGGGGATTGCGAATCGATCCACAACATCGTATTCCGCCCTACAACAACCTGGCCGAATATCCGGAGAGTGCCCGGTTTCATCCGCTTTTCTTGTATGAGATGATCTGGAACCTGATCGGCTTTGGGCTGCTCTTCTGGATTGCGCGGCGCTTTCAGTCGCGGTTGCGCGCCGGCGATATTGCGCTGCTCTATCTAATCTGGTATCCGTTCGGGCGCTTCTTTATCGAGTTTCTGCGGACGGACTCCTGGTTCTTTCCCGGCACGAATTTCAATATGGTCCACATCCTGTCGGCAGTTGCCGTGATCGGCTCGGCCATTCTGCTCTACCGGCGGCATCGAGGACCGGAAGCGCAGGAAGCGCAGAGCGCAGAACCGGAAGCGCAGAACGCAGAGCGCAGAACGCAGAGCGCAGAACCGGAAGTGCAGAGCGCAGAGCGCAGAACGCAGAGCGCAGAACCGGGAACTGAAACCCCGGAGCAAGTAGGTGATGATGAGCAACCAGGGACCAGCGAGAAACCGGCTAATCCGTAACGTGTTTTTGCCACCGCGATCACCGAGAACACGGAGGGGTGCGGTCCGCGGCACATCACGGCAGTGCGCCCCGGTAAGCGCTCTGCTGCATGCACTGCAGCTCTCGTCGAATCCGTATCCCGTTAAGTGTGTTGAACATTAAATCCGGACATCGCTGAACTGGAGTCCCGGCTTCAGCCGGTCCAGGCTTTTCTGGTCGTATGCCGCTGACCCGGCAGGCATCCGAACCGGCTAAAGCCGGGACTCCCGGATGGCATATCCGGGTTATTTTCTCAACGTTCATAACCGTTAACCCGTAACCGTTAACCCATAACCCATAACCGTTAACCCATAACCCTTACTATGTCACCTCGCCTGCTTATTATTGGTCTGGACTGCGCCGAACCGTCGCTGCTGTTTGAGCAGTGGCGTGATGATCTCCCCAACCTGGCGCGGTTGATGCGGCAGGGCAGTTTTGGCCGGCTGGAGAGCTGCATCCCGGCGATTACCGTGCCCGCCTGGAGTTGCATGTTCAGCGGGCGTGACCCCGGCGAGTTGGGCATCTACGGCTTTCGCAACCGCGCCGACCGGGGCTATCAGCAGATGGCTATCGCCGACAGCCGGGCCGTGCGGGTGCCGCGCCTCTGGAATATCCTGGGGGATGCCGGGTGGCGCGTGGCTGTGATCGGTGTGCCGGGTAGCTTTCCGCCGCAACCGGTCAACGGGGTGCTGGTCTCCGGCTTCCTGGCCCCCAACAACCGCGCCGAGTACACCTACCCGCCCGAACTTGCTGCGGATATTGCCGGCTGGGTGGGCGACTATCTGCTGGATGTGCCCAACTTTCGCTCCGAGGAGAAGGAACGCATTCTCCGCGACATTTACACGCTGTGTGACCAGCGGTTTACCCTGGCCGAGCGGTTGCTTGAGCGTGACGATCCCGATCTGCTGCTGCTGGTGGAGATGGGCGTGGACCGCATTCATCATGCGCTCTGGAAGCATATGGACCCGCAGCATCCGCTTTTTGTGCCGAATTCTCCCTTCGCCACTGCTATCCAGGATTACTACCGCCATGTTGACCGACGCATCGGTACACTGCTGGCCCGCTGCGATGATCAAACCGTCGTGCTGGTCGTTTCGGACCATGGCGCGCGCCCGCTGATGGGCGGCATCTGCCTGAATGAGTGGCTGCTGGCGGAAGGCTACCTGACCCTGCGCGAGCCGCCGACGCTGCGGGAAGGCAAGCCGCAGCCGCTCCAGCCGGAGCAGGTTGACTGGAGTCGTACGCGGGCCTGGGGCGCGGGCGGCTACTACGGGCGGGTTTTCCTGAACGTCAAGGGGCGCGAGCCGGAGGGCGTGATTTCCCCCGCCGAGTATGCGCAGGAGCGGGAGACGCTGGCGGCGAGGCTTCAGGCGCTCCCCGGCCCGGATGGGCAACCGCTGGGGACACGGGCCTTCACGCCGCAGCAACTCTATCGGCGGGTGCGCGGGGTTGCGCCCGACCTGCTGGTCTACTTTGGCGATCTGGCCTGGCGCGCGGTGGGAACGCTGGGGCACGGGACGATTTACACCCGCGAGAATGACACCGGCCCCGATGATGCCAACCACGCGCAGCATGGCCTGTTTATCTTCGCCGACCCGCAGCGCCCCGGCAACGGAACGCTGGTTGAGGGTGCGCAGATCTACGATATCCTGCCAACGCTGCTGGCACGCTTTGGTATCGCGGCCCCGGACGGGCTACGTGGGCGGGGGTTAACACGGTTAGCACGTTAGCACGTTAGCACGTTGGCACGTTGGTACGTTGGCACGTTGGCACGTTGGCACGTTGGCACGTTCCGTGGTACTCATTGGCATACTGACGCAGCAGCAATGAAACCGTCCGGTTCCGTTCAAGGTGGGTAATTGCACCGGCGCGTTGGCGCGCAGCCAGTGCCGCTGCAACTTTTACCATAAGACAGCACGATGCATTTGTTCCCAGTTCTCGGTTCTCGGTTCTCAGAGACTGTCTGAAACGGGTTGGTCATGGGGCTACGGCCCCGGAGCGGGAGTCCCGGCTTCAGCCGGTGTGTGGCCGGAACCGGCTGAAGCCGGGACTCCTGGGGCGCTGTCCGGTGTCGCAGGGCACCCAGCATGCCGTGTGACCGACGCGAATCATCTTTTCAGACAGTCTCTCAGTTCTCAGTTCTCAGTTCTCGGTTCTTTGTTCTTTGTTCTTTGTTCTTTGTTCTCCGTTCTCTCACTGGCACCATATGTGCTATAACCACAGCAACACCATTTTCAGTTCTCAGTTCTCAGTTCTCAGTTCTCAGTTCTTCCCTATGAAACTTATCCTGACAACGCTCTGGCGGAGCCTGCGCAAGGCCATCGGCGCGCTCTTCCTGGTACAACTCGGCCTGATCATCATCTTAAAGATTGTGCGGAAAGTCTACCCGGCCCCGGCACGCCCGGAACATCTGCCGCCGCTGCAGCCGCTGCCCACGCAATTGGGCACGACGCAGGTGCAGATCTACACAACTGGTGCTACGCTTTTCCGGGATATGCTGACCGCCATCAATGCCGCGCAGGAGACGATCCTGTTCGAGACCTTTCTCTGGCATGCCGATGAGTTGGGGCAGCAGTTCAAGGACGCCCTGATTGCCCGCGCCCGTGCCGGCGTGCAGGTCTACATCATCTATGACTGGATGGGCAACGTTATGATGCCCCCGGCCTTCCGGCGCTTCCCCGATCTGCCCACGCTGCATCTGCTGCCCTACAGCTCGATCAGTCACCAGCCCAGTTACCTGCTTGATCCCCGCCGCCTGGGACGCGATCATCGCAAGATCCTGGTGGTGGACGGGCAGGTCGGCTTTGTCGGCGGCTACAACATCGGCGCGCTCTACCAGCCCTGGCGCGATACCCAGGTATGCCTGCGCGGTCCGGCGGCGCTGGATCTGGCGCATGCCTTCGCCACCTTCTGGAACAGCTATCGTGGGAAGTTGCCGGCGCTGCCGCTGCCCTCCGGTGAGTGGCAATCCGACATTCGGGTTTACTGCAACGACCGGCTGCAGTTGATCTTTCCCATCCGCGATATGTATATTCAGGCGATTCAGCGTGCCCAGAAGCGCATCCGCGTGACCCAGGCCTACCTCGCGCCCGACCCGCCGATCATCAACGAGCTGATCCGGGCAGCCGAGCGGGGCGTGGATGTGCAGATCCTGATCCCCTGGCCCTCAAACCATTTTCTGCCGGATTGGATCGGTCGCCGTCAGTTTGGCCGGTTGCTGCGCGGCGGCATTCGGCTCTTCGGCTATATCGGCCCGACACTGCACGCCAAGACGATGACAATTGACGGACGCTGGTCAACTATCGGCGCAACCAACCTGGACCGCCTGAGTATGATCGGGATGAATGAAATCAACGCGGAGCTTTTTGACGCTGAACTGGCTGCACAAATGGAGGAGATATTCGCGCGCGACTGCACCAGCGCCCGCGAGATCCGGCGCGCAGCGTGGGAACAGCGGCCCTGGTACTGGCGGGTGGTAGAGTGGCTACTGGCCCCGCTCTGGCCGCTGGTGTGACAGCATCATGATGCATTCGTGTATTCGTGGCCCGATGCGTGGACAGTATCACGCACCCGGCAACATGTCATTGATCAACTGCTCCAGATCTTCAATCAGGAAGGGCTTGGTCAAGATGGCGCAGTTGTGGTCGTGCGCCCACCCGGTATGGCTCTCGAGGAAGAAGATATCCGCCGTGACCACGATCACCGGGATATCCTGCGTTTCCCCGTCCTGGCGCAGTTGTTCCACCAGGCGAATCCCGGAGTCGGGCCGTTCCATGCGTACATCCGCCAGGATCAGATCGGGCCGGTGCTGCTTGATGGCGTCATATGCCCCACTGTCCTTGGTGCAGAAGAATGCCTGGTAGCCCAGGTCTTCCAGCAGGTCGCGCATCATCTCCAGGTAGTCGGCATCATCATTGACAACGGCGATCAGGGCCATAGCAACTTCCTTTTGTATTGCATTCAAAGCCTCTCTCCTCTCTTTAAAAAATGACAGAGCGAGCAGCCGTAGGGTCTGCTGCATAACGTTTGAACGTGTAACCCGGACTTCACTCCAGGAGTCCCGGCTTATGAACGTTGAACATTAGTCCGGATATCCGGATAGAGACCAGACAGGTCTTCGGAGACCTGTCTGGTCTGGCACCTACCTGATCCTAAACCGGCAGACGATGCAGCCGCTGCTCAATCGCATCCAGCAAGCGTCCGGACGTGGCCGGCGGCTCCAGCAGCGTCATGTCCCAATGCTGCGCGGACCGGCTTAAAGATGCGCAGGTTGTAGGACAATATATGCCGTCCGAGCAGATTAAGACCGGAATTGTCCGGCTGAATGGGAACTGCCGCAACTGGAGCAACAGTTGTGCTACCTGCGCCAGCGCGCTACCCCGCAGATCAATCACCGCGACATGGGCCCAGCTATTCTGTATCATCCCCCCGCGCAGATGCTGCTCGGTGTAGTAGATCACCGCATAGTCACGACAATCCAGCACTTCGCCTAAAACTGTGAAGATATCACTATTGTCTGCAACGAACATAATAATGGGTTGCAGCATCAGATTTCCTTTACCGGGATCGACGGTCACGATACTGGTCTGGATGGAGGAGTTGGATGTGCGACAAGAACGGGGACAGGGCAGGAGGAGATCCCTTCGTAGATCCTGCCCCGCATATGAATAACGTTCACTCCTCCCCGTAACTCCAGTTTAACCATTGCGTCTCCAAAATGCTATCCGTAGATTCACGGAGGTTTGCGGGGGATTCCCGTAGACCGATCTACGGGAGTCGCTCGTAGGCCGCGCATGTCCGGTGCATGCGGAAGGGGCAGGAATGCGCTATTCCTGCCCCTCGTGCGAATCTCCGCTCTTCTCTTGCTGCCAGTTTACCGGATGATGGCCGGTTCCGGCTATCCGGGGATACCCGTAGTTTTTATCCAAACATCGCGTAGATTGTAGGCGCGGTTTGCAACCGCGCAGGGCCGTTACTCCGCCGGTGGAAGGGCCTGCAACCAGGCGTGCAGGTCGTCCGGGCCGCTGAAATCGAGCAGCGCCTCGGCCAGCGCCCCCAGTTGTTCCATGGACAGATGCTCGATCTGGGCGACGGTTGCCGGGGTCAGTTCCCCGCAGCGGCGCGTCAACAGCCGCTGGATCAGTGTTAAGCGTTCCTCGTGCATGCCTTCGGCGCGGCCTTCGACGCGGCCTTCGGCGCGGCCTTCGGCGCGGCCTTTTTTGATGCCGAGCTGTTCCACACTGGTGACATAGGCCATCTGGTGTTCCTCCTCATAGGTTTGCAGGGTCTGCCAGAAGCGGTCGGTCAGCTCCTCCGGCAGCCACATCAGCCAGTCCAGAAAGTGAAAGAGCCGCAGGATATCGTCACGGCTCAGCCCCTGTTCGTACAGCCGCCGGATCAGCGTCAGCTTCCAGCGCAGCCGTCCCTCGCTGTCGTGCCTGGTTTCCATGGTCTTCAGGTGGGCCATCACGACCGTGGCAAAGGGATTGGTACTCGCCTCCAACTGTTCCCACGGTTGATAGTCCAGCAGTTTCACGCTGCGAAAGCGAAAGTTGAGCGCCGTCTCCCATACCAGCGGCGTCTGGAACTGCGTCGGGCGCCACCCCGCGCGTTCGTCCCCCAGGATCGCCAGGCTCTCGATGGGCCGCCGGTAGCGGTCGTAGATGCGGTAGTAGTAGATGAACATCCGCTCGGCAAAGTTGGGGTCTTCCTGGCTCTGAATTTCGATGTGAATCAGCAGCCAGGTCTCTTCCCCGCCGAACTTCCAGACCTTGACCAGTTTATCGACGTGGCGGCCGGTCAACTCGGCATCGCGGGTGATCTGCTGGAGTTCCGTATCCAGAAAGACATAGCCCCGCGACCAGTCGATGCCCGCGTGGGCCGCCGGAAAGCAGAAGGCCAGGAAGGGGGCCAGGTAGTGTTCCAGCACCCTGCTTCCAGGGATGGTCATAGTCGTCCCGTTCCGTGGTCGGGGTATCCATTGGTGTGCCTCCTCTGCCATGGATGGCGTACGCCGGCTGATCGTCTGCTTCCATGATACACCATGTCGGCGGCGTACTGCTCCGGCTGATGCACTTTGAAACATCCATCCGGACGTTGCCCCAGGCGTCCTGGCTGATGCCGTTTGCGAAAATAATCCGGACAGCGCTCCCGGAGTCCCGGCTTCAGCCGGTGAACGGCCGCAGACCGGCTAAAGCCGGGACTCCAACGCCGGAGCCGGGTTGGCGCGAACGCCATTCGGCCCCACGCCATATTCATCAGGCGGCACGACGAGCATGGTACAGGACGTTGTTGTAGCCCTGAACAACTTCCCCGATTGTTACCTACACCGGGCCGTGGTATAATCGAACTATCAAAGTTTTTCACCGCCTGCATTGACATACGCCAGAGTACCTTCCTACGTTGGGGAGCATGCGAATCTTGCTGCTCCATCTTTTGCCACTCCATCCGACACGCGGCAAAGAGAATCCCTGAAGAGAACCTGGAAACAGCGCAACTGAGAACCGCGTGCGCCCGGTGTATTGCCCCCAGAAAATGGCTTTGTTCTTTGTCTTTTGTTCGTCTGTTTTTTCTACAGTGCGCAGCCGGATCAGACTGACCAGTTGCCCGGAGAGAAGATGAGAAATGAGTATTGAAGAGAACAAATCAATTCGTCAACTGGTGGTTGTCGGTGCGTCGGCGGGCGGGATTGAGGCGCTGACCACGCTGGTCGCCTCATTGCCCAGGGATTTTCCCGCTCCGATGGCGATTGCCCAGCATCTTGACCCCAACCGGCCCAGCCATCTGGCACGCATCCTGGAGCGGCATGCCACCCTGCCCGTTATCAGCGTGGAGCAGCATGTGCCGCTGGAGAATGGCACCATCTATGTTGTACCCTCCAACTACCATCTGCAGATTACCGACCATGATATCACCCGCACGCCGGACCATCAGGAGCGGCCCAAGCCCTCGATTGACCATCTGCTCAAGAGTGCCGCCGAGATCTATGGCGAGCAGTTGATCGCGGTGATCCTGACCGGCATGGGCTCCGATGGCGCGTCCGGGGCGTGGTATGTCAAGGAGCGCGGCGGCACGGTGATTATTCAAGATCCGCAGACCGCCGCCTACCCCAGCATGCCGCTCTCTTTGCAGCCCTCGGTGGTGGATATTACCGCGACCCTGGAGAAGATTGGGCAGATCCTCTATGATCTGCTGATGGGGGAACTGGTGCCGGAGCGTTATCCCGGTGAAGAAGCTACCGGCGATACTGAGACGGAGTTGCAGCAGTTGCTGACCCAGGTACGCGATGTCAGCGGAGTGGACTTCTCCAGCTATAAGCGCGGGACGATCCAGCGGCGCATTCAGCGGCGCATGGTTGCCGTCGGCACGCCCGCGCTGGCGGAGTATCAGCGTTATATCGACACGCATGCCGAGGAGTATCAGCGGTTGATCAGCAGCTTTCTGATCAAAGTCACCGAGTTTATGCGCGACCAGGAGTTGTTTACTATACTCCAGCGCGATATCCTGCCCGTCCTGGCTGAGCGCGCCGAGATCAGTCGCACCCACGAACTGCGCATCTGGTCGGCGGGGTGTGCCACCGGCGAGGAGGCCTACTCGCTGGCGATCCTGGTATCTGAGGTGCTGGGCGACCGGCTGGAGCGGATTAATGTCAAGATCTTTGCCACCGACCTGGACCCGGACGCGGTGGCCTTTGCCCGGCGCGGGATCTATCCGGCGTCGGCGCTGGCAAGCGTGCCCGGTCATCTGGTCAACCGCTACTTTCTTGAGCATAACGGCAACTATGAAGTCTCGCGCATAATCCGCCGCCTGACTGTCTTTGGCGAGCATGATCTGGCCCAGCGCGCGCCCTTCCCCCGGATTGATATGGTGGTCTGCCGCAATGTGTTGATCTATTTTACCCGCGATCTGCAGCAGCGTACCCTGCGGCTGTTTGCCTTCTCGCTACGCAACGATGGCTATCTGGTGCTGGGCAAGGCCGAAACGGTCAGCCCTTCGGCTGAGCATTTTGTGACCGATCATCCCCAGATAAAGATCTACCGGCGGCGCGGCGAGCGGCTGTTGATCCCGCCGCCCCTGGATGCGGATACCCCGCATACCGCCGCACAGCGCACCGTGCGCCGGCAGCGGCAGGGTATCGTCTCCGAGTTGTCGCGCGTACAGCAGCAGTTGCAACACAGCCGCAGCACCAACGAGACGCTGCTGCTCAATCTGCCGGTCGGCGTGGTGGTGGTCAACCAGCAGTATGATATCCAGGAGATCAACAGCACCGCCCGCCGCCTGCTGGGGATCTACAGCCCGGCGATCGGGCAGGACTTTGTGCATCTGGCGCAGAACCTGCCCGCCCGCAAGTTGCTGCAGGCGATTAACCAGATGTTTGAAGAAAACCGGAGTGTCCCACTGGACGAAGTTGCGATAGAAGATTTGCATACCGGGCAACAAGTCTACCTGCAACTGACCTGCTATCCCTACCAGTTTACCGAACGGGAGCAGACCCTGCGTTATGCGCTGATCCTGATCAGTGATATCAGTATAGCCGTTGAAGATCGCCGGCAATTGGAGATGGCGCGGGACGAGCAGGCGCGGCTGGCGGCGGAACTGGAGCGCACCGTGGCCGAACTACGCCGGGCCAATGCCGACCTGGAGCAGAGCAATGCGCGGTTGCAGCAGGCCAATGCCGACCTGGAAACTGCCCGGCAGCAGGCGCTTGAACGGGGGGAGCAGAATGCGCAGAATGTTGAGCGGCTGATGCAGACCAATCGGAACCTGGTCAAGGCGAATGAGGAACTGTCCAACACCAACCAGGAGCTGCGTTTCATCAATGATGAGTTCCTGATGACCAACGAAGAGGCCCAGGCCGCCACCGAAGAGTTGGAAACGCTGAACGAGGAGACCCAGGCCACCAATGAGGAACTGGAGACGCTGAACGAGGAGCTGCAGGGCACGATTGAAGAACTGAGTACAACCAATAATGATCTGATGGTCCGCAACGAGCGCCTGCTGGCGCAGATCGGCGACCTGGAAGCGGCGCAGCAGGCCGGCACGCAGGAACAGACCCTGCTGCGCGAACTGTTTGCCCGGCTGCCCGATGCACTGCTGCTGGTCAACGCGGCGGGCGAGCCCTGGTTCAGCAATACCGCCTATGATGACCTGATGCGCCAGGACGGGCATATCGAGGACGAGCAGGGCCAGACCATTCCGGATGAGGCCAGGCCGCAGGCGCGCGCGGCCCGGGGCGAGCGCTTCAGCATGCCGCTCTTCATCCGCACCCTTGACGGCACCACGCGCTACGCAGCCCATGGCTACCCCCTCCCCAACCAGGAAACCGGCGCGGGCGGCATCGTCATCATCCGCCGCGAAGCGTGAACCGATGAGGCGATGAGGCGATGAGGCGCGGAGGCGCGGAACTGACCAGGAGTCCCGGCTTCAGCCGAATATATCCCGGAGTCCCGGCTTTAGCCGGTAGAATACCGAAGAACATCCCGGAGTCCCGGCTTTAGCCGGTCGCATGCCGGCCGGAACTGCGGCCGCCTGGCGGGAACGCCCGATCCGGCTGAAGCCGGGACTCCTGAAGCATTGATAATAGCGGGTGGCTGGATAGCATTCACTCCAACCCGGTCCCGGCGTTGGCGTCCCGGCTGCAGCCGGTGGGATACCGAAGAACATCCGGGCGTCCCGGCTTCAGCCGGTAGAATACCTGCCGGGACCGCAGCATACTACCGGGAACGCCCGATCCGGCTGAAGCCGGGACGCCGATCCAGTTATGCTGACGCCGGGATTCCAATCCAGCGATGCTGACGCCGGGACTCCGATGCCGCGATGTCAGGTCTGGCACGCCGTTCTGCTCCAGCAATGCTTCCCTGCCTGCGGGCGCTTCGTGGTACAATGGGGTTCCAACGGGTAGCAGCCGAAAGGAGGTCGCCATTCAAGCCGAAGAGTTCAACCCGGTAAACATCCAGAGCTGGACCAGCGCCGTTGCCGCTATGCATCGTCAGCTTACCGCCCTGGAGGAGCGGGCCCAATCCGGGCAGATATCACCTGACCTGCTCCAGGAGACCTTTGAGGCGCTGCATACTACCCTGGAACAGCTTGATCAGACCGACGAGGAACTGCGCCAGCAGCAGGAAGAACTGGAAACAGCACGGGTCGAGGCCGACGCCGAGCGCACACGCTATCAGGAGTTGTTTACGTTTGCGCCGGATGGCTACCTGGTAACGGATACCCGGAGCAAGATCCAGGAGGCGAACCAGGCGGCGGCGACCCTGTTCAATTTTGCCACGGAGTTTCTCCAGGGACGGCTGCTACTAAACTTTACCACGCCAGAGGAACACTCCCGGGTTAGCATGCTTATAGCGCAGCTCTGCCGGGGCGAGCCGGTCGCGCCCTGGATCGGGCAGATGCGGCGGCGCCGGCTTCAGGTGTTCGATGCCGCCATTACCGCCGCCCCGGTGGTTGACCGGGCCGGGCAGGTGGTTGCCATCCGCTGGATGCTCCGCGATGTGAGCGACCTGTTAGAGGTTGAACGGCGCGCGCGGAACTTTGCCGCGCGCCTGCGCCATCTGCGCACGATTGACCAGGCGCTACTCGCGGCTCACTCACCTCCTGAGATTGTCGATGTCACCCTCGAACATGTCCGGGCGCTGATCCCCTGCCGGCATGCGGCAGTGATCATCTTTGCGCCGGAAACCGGCATGGCGATTGTCCGCGCCCGTTCATTTGACGACGGAGCCGCCGCACAGGAGCAGAACGGACAGATGCCCCTGCCGCCGCTCGAGCCGCTGCTCAGGTTGCAGCATGGTGAGTACTGCCTGGCCCGCGAGATCGGCACGCTGGAGGCACCCTACACAGCCCTGGAGAGTTACCTGAAGCAACTGGGCATGCAGGCGACGTTGAGCATACCGCTGGTCGCGCAGCAGCAGACAACTGGTATGCTGCTGTTTGGCGCACCTGCAACCGACGCCTTCGCGCACGAACATATCGGCATTGCCCAGGAGATTGCCGACCAGTTGGCCGTTGCTATCCAGCAGTCCCAGCTCTTTGAAGAAGTGCAGACCAACCAGGAACGCATGGCGGCACTCTCCCGGCGGCTGCTGGATATCCAGGAACAGGAGCGCCGCGCTATTGCCCGCGAATTGCACGACGAGGTGGGGCAGGCGCTGACCAGGCTGCAGATCTCACTGGGGATGCTCCGCCGTAGCGCTACCCCGGAGCAGCAGCCGCAGCTTACTAATGCCGATAGCATTGTAGTCGAGTTGATGGAGCGGATTAACACCATGTCGCTCAATCTGCGCCCCTCGGTTCTGGATAACCTGGGCGTGCTGCCCGCCCTGGTTATCCAGATTGACCGCTATACCCGGCAGACCGGCATCCAGGTTGATTTTCACCACGAGGGGCTGGACCGCCGCTTCTTCCCGGAGCTTGAAACGGTGGTCTACCGGGTGGTACAGGAGGCGCTGACCAACGTAGCGCGGTATGCCGGGGTAGACTACGTGCAGGTGCAGATAGCGGTTCGGGACGATCCGCAATGTATCGTGATCGAGATTCTCGATGAGGGCCAGGGGTTTGATCTGCAGCAGGCGCTCAACGCGGGCACCTCAAGCGGTGTCTCCGGCATGTACGAGCGGGTCGGGCTGGTCGGCGGCGACCTGTTTATCGAAACCGCTCCCGGCCAGGGCACAACCATCATTGCCGAAATCTCGCTGGCTTAGGTGCGTTTTCACGTTTTCACGTTTTCACGTTTTCACGTTGGTGCGTTGCCCGTTTTCACGTTTTCACGGTTCACGGTTCACGCGGTTCACGCGGTGCCCCATAGACGATCCCTCACGTTGTCACCTGCTGTACCACTTCCAGGATGCGTTCGGCGCGGCGACCATAGGTGTGGTCCTGGGCCAGCCGGCGCCGGGCCGCACTTTTGTCGTTGTCGTTGCGTGCTGCCAGTGCGGCGGCGAGGGCGCGTATCAGCCCGGTCAGGTCGCGGCGCGGGAAGTAGTGCCCCAGGTCGGGCGGCACAATCTCCTGCAGGGCAGGCAGATCGGGTAGCACCAGCGGTTGCCCCAGTGCCAGGTATTCAAACAGCTTGAGCGGCGAAGCGGTCATATCGGTAACGGTGTCGGGAATCACCAGCGCATCGGCGGCTCCCAGGTAATGCACAACCTCCGGCTGCGGACGCGGGGCTACCAGCACCAGATCGGCGACCGGCGATTGGGGATTGGTGACGGGGTGCAACTGATCGGTGAGCGCCTGCGTATCCGCCACCTGCAACCCCAGCGCTTCGGCCTGTTGCTGGAGTGTGGCGCGTTCGGCGGGGCGGCCCCCCACGACCAGCAGCAGCAGGCGTGGGTGGGTCGCTTTCATCTGCGCTACCGCCTGGAGCAGCCCATCCAGCCAGCGGTAAGCAAAGGTCATGCCGGCGTAGACCAGGATATCGGCCTCGGCGGGCAGGCCCAGCGCGGCGCGGGACATTGTTCGATCCTGGGGCGCGAACTGCTGCGCGTCGTAGGCGTCCGGCACCACAAAGACCTCGTCCGCCGGTCGCCAGCCGATATGCCGCAGGTAGTGACGAAACGCGTCGGTCAGCGAGACTACCGCCGCCGCGCGCGTGATGGCCGTTCGATCCATCAGGTGTAGCAGGCTCTGCGCCCAGGGCTCTTTTGCCCGCGAAGGATTGTGCGACTCCAGATCATGCGCCTCGTAGATCACCGGGATGCCCAGGCGCGGCCCCAGCAACCCGCTCCACCAGGCCGCGCAGACCGTCTGGCGCACATAGATCGCCTCGACTCGCGTGTTAGCAGCCGCCTGCCGCCGGGCCAGAACCGGCGCACAGGCCAGCGCAAAGAGCGAATGCTCCAGGTAGTAGAGCAGCATCGAGCGATGCAGCCGTGAGAGTTTGCCGACCGGCAGGCGCGGCAGGTGAACCGCTCCAACCTCGCCAAAGCGGGAGGGCTCGAGCCCCCAGCGCGGAATCAGCGCCAGCGTGTCCGGTCGTCGGGCATGCAGCTCCCGCAGGGTCAGGTAGGTCTGCAGGGCATTGGCCGATTGCAGCGTCAGGCTGGTAGGATAGGCGATGTAGCAGATCATAGGTTGTTACTCATTTTCTGACCAGCGGCATGAACAACGTGGGCACCCGATAGTCGGCACTCAGGCGGACCTGGGTTTTCAATACCTGCGCCGAGGGATTGCCCGCGCCATCCAGCAGTGCCGCGTAGATGTAAAAGGTGGTATCGCCGACGCGCTGATCCGCCGGCAGGCCGCTGAACAGGCTCCAGTTCGGGATGGCGAAGGTAAACTGCCCGCCGGTCTGCGTGGCGCTGTGTACCGGCACCGCACCCCAGTTCAGCGTGTTCAGTTGGGTGTAGTCATTCGGCGCAATATCGCGGGGGCTGTTGGCAAGCATCACCCCCCAGAAAGGTTTAGGTTCGCCATTGCTGCCGTAGAGATTATCGCTTACGGTGACATTGGTAAAGCGCGGCGTCACCAGGATAAAATCAGTTTCACCCGTCGTGTTTACCAGGTCCAGCGTTCCCGCCGACACAACCGGCGGCACCGTGTCCAGGAAGATCGTCCGGGGGTAGGGCTGCTGATTGCCACTCCCATCCGTTATGCTTACCGTCAGGTCGTTTGCGCCCTGCGGCGGACTGCTCGACAGGAAGGGCACCTCGGCGCGGTAGGCGTTGCCCTGGATCGGCACCGGTGTATCCCCAATCTGCCAGCGCGTCAGGCCGCTGCACTCGCCGGGTAAGGCCTGAATATCCAGCAGGAAGCGCGGCACGCGGGTGTAGCGTGGATCGCCTCCGTTAGCGCCACTCAGCGCCGCATCCTGACGGAGCGCAACAGCGGTCAGGGCCGTATTCCCGTTGAGGAAGGGGTTCCGCACGGTTACTTGAGCGGCCACGCCGGGATCGAGCAGAATTGCGTCGGTCAGAATGGGCGAGGCGAAGGTCGGGCGGGTGGCGTTGCGCAGGCGGGCAAAGACGGTCCGCACGGCGCAGTCGTTCCCGCCGGCCGGGGCCAGTTCCCAGGCCACATCGCCGTCGTCCGGAAGCGGCGCATAGTCGGTAAAGCCGACCCCATCGTTGCTCAACTGGTACTGGTCCGGATTGCCGCTGCCGGAGCCTAGTTGCACCAGCACACTGCGCGCGCCGGTAATCGGCGCATCATTATTCACCTGGATCTGCCCGCTGGTCTGAATAATGCTACCTGCGGCCGCAAACAGCGTGTAGCGCACCCGCCCCGCCCCCGGCGACTCGTACACCGCGTGCCCAAACGAGGTACCCTCGCGGAAGTTGGCCGCGCTATCAACATTGGCGATAAACCCGCTGGTGTTGGCGCGGGTGGGACCGGCCCACTGCTGATCCAGTTGCTTAAAGGCGGCAAACACTTCGGGGTCGTCGGTCTGCTCACTGAGCCAGATCAGGTAGAGATTGCCCTGCGCATCGGCGCTGACCGACACCCGGCCGGGAACGGGGCGGTCTTCGCCGCTCACAATGATCAACGAGCGCGCCCAGGTGCCATCAGGCCGCTGTTCCGCATACCAGACCTCATTATTTTCCACGCCGCGCCAGGCTACATGAATCGTTCCATCCGGGCCAACCGCGCCCGAGGGATCGGCAAAAAAGTTCCCGCCGCCATCGACCCGGCTTTTGATAAACTGGCTGCCATTCCAGATTGAGGCGAAGATCGCCCCATTCTCGGAGGCATGCGCAATCACCACCGTGCCATTCGGTCCCGCTGCCATGACCGGCGTTCCCCGGGCAACCTCATCCCCGGCGACGGCCCGGGTTGAAGACCAACTGGCGCCATCGTTGTTGGAGACCCGGTAGCGCATCCGGAAATCGCCGCGCCAGGCGACAAAAATCTCCCCCGTGGCAGCGGAGACCGCCACGTCAACCGCGACGGCGAACCCCTCGGTTGAGGCAACGGTGCGCAGTGGGCCAAACCCACCGCCGGGAACGGTGCGGCGCAGCAAGATGCGCTCGCTCTCCCGGTCAATCCAGGCCAGATAAACCGATCCATCCGGGCCGAGTGTCGTTGCAGCCGTGGCAAAATCCGGCTCGCCACTTGCCTCGCCCAGGAGCAGGCGCTCCGACCAGTTGGTTGCGGCATCGGCCTTCTGCCAGTAGGCCGCCTTCGCGTCGGCATTTCCGGCCAGATGTACCAGGTTGTCCGTGCCGGCGGCGATGCTGGGGAATTTGACGCTGCCCGACGCGGGTACCGACTGATCCAGCAGGGCGACGGTGGCGGCGGCCGGAGTAACCGGCATAGCGCCGGTTGCCGGCGGCAGCAGGATGATCAGGATAAACAGGAGGCCGAGGGTGATGCCGGTCGTCCGGGGATGTACAGGTTGACATAAACGTCGAAATAGCGAGCACTTCGGTTTCATAGGCATATGCTATCGAACAATGGGGGCGGCTCTGGCGCAGAAGTCCTAACCCAACCCCCTCCTTCCTCTCCTTTAAACTCCAACGCTTTAGCGAAACGGAACCAGTCCCGCAATCGGATGCGGAACGTAGGGCTCCTCCAGGTAGGCCAACTCTTCATGCGACAGTTTGACCTCAAGCGCGGCAACGGCATCTTCCAGATGCTGCATGTTGCTGGCTCCTACAATCGGGGCGGTGATAAACGGCTGCTGCAGCAGCCAGGCCAGCGCGATGCGCGCCATCGGCACCCCATAGCGATGCGCCAGTTCCGCCACGCGGTCAATCACCTGCGCATCGTGTACTTCCATCTGCCCATAGAAGTTTTGCGCCAGCGTATCGGTCTGGCCGCGCTTCGTGATCGTGCCATTCTCCGCCGCCTGCGGTCGGGCCAGCCGGCCGCGCGCCAGCGGGCTCCAGGGAATCACGCCAATGCCGGCATGCTGGCAGAGCGGCAGCATCTCGCGCTCCTCCTCGCGGTAGATCAGGTTGTAGTGCGGCTGCATCGAGACAAAGCGGTTCCAGTTGTGCAGGTCGGCGGTGTACAGGGCGCTGGTAAACTGCCAGGCATACATACTCGACGCGCCGATGTAGCGCACCTTGCCCGACTGCACCAGCCGATGCAGCGTCTCTAGCGTCTCCTCAAGCGGCGTCTCATCGTCCCAGCGATGGATCTGGTAGAGGTCGATGTAGTCGGTGCCCAGCCGCCGGAGCGAATTTTCGACCGCCTCCAGGATATGCTTGCGGGAGAGGCCGCGCTGGTTGGGTTTATCCCCCATTGGGAAGTAGACCTTGGTGGCAATCACCACCTCGTCCCGGCGGGCAAAATCGCGCAACGCCCGCCCGACCACCTCCTCGCTCACGCCGAGGGAGTACATATCCGCCGTATCAAAGAAGTTGATGTCCAGCTCCAGGGCGCGCTGCAGAAAGGGCCGGCTCGCCGCCTCGTCGAGCACCCACTCGCGCCAGGCCGGGGTGCCATAGGTCATCGTGCCCAGGCAGATGCGCGACACCTTGAGCCCGGAGCGGCCCAAACGAACATATTCCATCACAATGCTCCTCGGTTATGCTCGTGATACAATGCGTGGTGATGAGGTGATATCTGGATTAAACATTCAACGTTCATAAGCCGACAACCAGCATTCATTTCTTCGACATCTTCGTGTGCTTCGTGGACTTCGTGGTGAATGGAAACGTATGGGTCTAAGGATACCGCAGAGTGCGGTACCGTGCAATGCAGGAGCGCACAACCATGCCCACACCATCCGACATCCTGGCGGCGCGGCGGCGGATCGCCGGGATGGTCGCCGTAACCCCGCTGGAGCTGAGTATGCCGCTGACGGCCCTGACCGGCGGCGAGGTCTTTCTCAAGCTGGAGTGTGTGCAGGCCACGGGTAGCTTCAAGCTGCGTGGTGCGGCCAACGCGCTGTTGGAGTGCTACCGGCAGACGCCAATCGTGGCATGTTCCGCGGGCAATCATGCGCTGGGGCTGGCGCATGCGGCAGCGCTGCTGGAGCGCGAGGTTACGCTGGTGCTGCCCGAGTGTGCCGCGTCTGCCAAGATCGCCGCGCTCCGGCGCTACCCGGTGCGGCTCATCGTGCAGGGCAACTCCTACGACGATGCTGAACGCGAAGCGCTGCGGATTGCGCAGGCCGAGGGGCGCACGTTTGTCTCGCCC
This sequence comes from Chloroflexaceae bacterium, assembly GCA_034436755.1. Lineage (GTDB taxonomy): Bacteria > Chloroflexota > Chloroflexia > Chloroflexales > Chloroflexaceae > CAKZQX01. Next base: position 22,990 of record DAOTVB010000120.1, read on the forward strand.
TACAACAACCCGGCGATTATTGCCGGGCAGGGGACCATAGGTTGCGAGATCCTGGAGCAGTTGCCGGGTGCGTCGGCAGCCCCGCTGGTGCTGCTGGTGCCGGTGGGGGGTGGCGGGTTGATCAGCGGTGTGGCACTCTGGGCCAGGGCGATTGACCCGACCATCCGAATCATCGGCATCCAGCCGGCAGTCTCGGCGGTGATGGCGGCTTCGCTCCCGGCCGGGCAGATCGTCTCGCTGCCCGATGCGCCGTCGCTGGCGGATGGGCTGGCGGGCAGTGTCGCGGTTGATACAATGACGCTGCCGCTGATGCAGCGCCTGGTGGACGAGATGCTGCTGGTGAGCGAGGCGCAGATCGCGGCGGCAATGAACTGGCTGCTGGACGAGCATCATCTCCTGGTCGAGGGAAGCGGCGCGGTAGGTGTGGCGGCGCTGCTCAACGGCCTGGTGACGGATGTGACCGACCGGCGCGTGGTTGTGCTGTTGACCGGGCGGAATGTGGCGACAGAGGTAATCCTGGGGGTGCGGGATGCAGGACACGCTATCTGACACGGCGACGGCACACCAACAGGCGGTGGAGCGGGTGATCCAGGCGATGCACGCGCAGTTGCACGAACCACTGACGCTGGAGACGCTGGCCGTGATTGCCGGGCTCAGTCCCTTCCACTTTAGCCGGGTGTTTCGTCAGGTAACCGGCATTCCGCCGGGGGAGTTTCTGGCGGCGCTGCGCCTGGATGCGGCCCGCCAGTTGCTGCTCACCACCACGCTGGATGTCACCACGATCTGCTATGAAATCGGGTACAGCAGTCCCGGCTCATTCACCACCCGCTTTACTGCGCGGTTTGGCCTGGCACCGCGCACGCTGCGCCAACTGGCCGGCCGGTTTGTACCCCCCGTCCTGGAACGAGAACAGGGTGGGCCGGCCGCGCTGCTGCCTTCATTGCCCGCCGACGGCTGCCTGAGCGGGCAGATCAGCGCGCCCGACCCGGCACCGCGCCTGATCTTCGTGGGGCTCTTCCCCCGGCCCATTCCGCAAAAACGTCCGCTGGCCTGCACCCGCCTCGCCGCCCCCGGACCCTACCGGATCGCCGCCGTCCCCGATGGAACGTACCATCTGCTGGTTGCCGCGCTGCCCTGGTCGTCCGACCCGCAGACGTTTCTGCTGCCCGGTCAGGATCTGCTGGTGGGCAGCAGTGCGGGAGCGCTTACCCGGCAGCATGGCCGCTGGTATGGCGCGACCGATGTGGCGTTACGCCCGCCCCGCCTGACCGACCCGCCGTTACTGGTCTTCCTGCCGGCGCTGCTCAGTTGAGGCCCGTGCCTTGCAGGTAACAGAAGTTACGCGGTGGGCGTTCCGACCACGCAAGCCACGACATGAGTGAAACCCGCGAAACGGCCAGTGAAGTTACGCGGTGGGCGTTTGGACCACGAACAACACGACATGAGCGAAACCCGCGAACTTGCCAATGCCGGCATTGATCAGACGATCCCGCGTTTGACGGGGGATATCGCCTCCTCTCAAGCGTAGACTTTTTCGCCGGATCGCATTGGAATGCGGTCAATGGGACCGGCAGCGGCTGCCGCTCCAGTGCAGTATTTTCCGCATTGGGACGGGCTGCGGACGCACAGAAGCGCGTCCCTACCATAAAAAGCCTACACCTGAGAGGATATCGCCTCCGGCAGGGTGGAACAGACCAACAGACCATTCTTTTTCACGAACATGTGGCTCTCCAAGCCACATGTTCGTGAAAAAGAAACAGAAAGCACCATGCTGCCGCAGGCGAATCGGGCTTCCATTGGGTGAACCGTACAGTTTGTACGTCCACCGCGTAAGTCGGGTCAGATAACACGACTTACGCGGTCATTGAACCGACAGGAGATTCCGCCTCCGGCAGGGCGGAAGAACCCATCTTTTTTACAAAACATTTGCACAACGTGCAAATGTTTTGTAAAAAAAGAAGAAAAAAGTACCATGCTGCCGCAGGCGATTCTGGCGTTCACCGGGTGAAATGTCCCGTCTGGATGCCCACTGCGCAACGCATGTTATTTGACACGCGTTGCGCGGTCGGTATCTGGACCGCGAAAGATATGAAATTGGGCGCAAGGCACGAGAAAAATACGAACAGGCGTGCAAACTGCGCAAGATTCGAGAAGTTTTCCGGCGGCGGATCGGCTATACTGGCAACATACATGCTACCGAACATTTGAGCGATTGCTGTCACGCCTGTGGCGGCGCAGAAGTTCAGCAGAGGAGGGTGTATGCCACGCGTTGTTCACTTCGAAATCGCTGTCGATGATCCGGATCGGGCCGCAAAGTTTTATACCGGCGTCTTTGGCTGGGAGTTTACCAAATGGGATGGGCCGGAGGACTACTGGATGGCCCGGACGGGCGCGCCGGATCAGCCGGGGATTGACGGGGCGCTGATGCACCGCCAGGCTGATGAGCATATTGTGAATACCATCGATGTGCCCTCAGTTGATGAGTTTAGCGCCCGTGTGACCGCGAATGGCGGCCAGATCGTTGTGCCCAAAATGGCCGTTCCCGGTATTGGTTATGTGGCCTACTTCAAGGATACCGAGGGGAATATGTTCGGGATGATGGAGATGGACGCAACGGCGCAGTAGCGCAACCTGCTGCAGCACGCCGGGGAGCGGTTCATCCGAACTGCTCCCCGCGCATCTTCGGCTATCGCTCAGGCGGTCTTGCGTAGCGCATCACGCTCTTGCCATCCCGCCGGAATCGGCTGCGCTACCGGTTTAAACGTATCTTCCAACTGTTCGTACGCCCACGCAACCTGTTCACGCAGTTGTCGGCGGTGTCCCGGCGAGAGGCCGGCGTACACCACCTGCTGCACAATCTGGTAGGTAAACGCATACTCCACCCGGTTCATGGTTGATGGGACTGTCGTGTCATCGGACCAGTGCAGCATATCCACCCCATCCAGATGCTGCCGGTAGGAGAACTTCAGCGTCTCGTGCATGGCCTCAAACGGCTTGGGAGAATGTACCTCGCGTACGATCTGGCGGGCCAGCAACAACTCCAACGCGCGGTAGAACTCTGCACCGGCCATGCCGGCGGCCTGTTCCAGCACCTGCAGATCGAAGGTTCGGCCAATCAGGGCCGCCAGATCCAGCAGCGTGCGTGCCGCGGGCGTCAGTCCCTGCAACCACTGCTGGATCAGCGCCTGCACCCCGGCCGGAACGGTTATCGCTTGCTGCACCAGCCGGCGGCTATCCAGATGCAACCCCGCAGATCCGGTGCGTAAGATTTCACTGCGCTCTAGCTCCTGCAGAAACTGCGCCAGAATAAAGGCATTCCCTTCCGAGCATACACTCAGAAATTCGGTCAATAGCCCGGCCTGCTCCCGCGCTAACCCGGACCGCTGCTCAACCAGTTGCGCGATTGCTGCTACATTCAGCGCCGGCAGATGGAGTTGCGCCACCCGCCGGGCCTGCGCCAGATCATGCCGCAGTCGCAGCATGGGCGGGTTAGCTGCAAGCGCCTCCGGTCGGTATGTGCCCACCCACCAGATAGCGGTATGTTGCAGGCGCTCGGACAGGTAGCGTAGCAGATCGGTGGTGGCTGGATCAGCCGTATGCAGATCATCAAAAAATACAATCACCGCCGGGTCATGTGCATCGAGGGCCACAAATATCTGTGCAACCGCCTCGAAGAGCCGCATACGGGAACCATCGTCGCTGGTTGCCGGTAGCCGCAGCAGCTTTGGATAGCGTTCAACCATTTCGGGAAGGAGGCAGGTCAACTCACTGAGCCAGATCTCGTTCAGCGTATCGAAGGCCGCCGGATCGCTGTGGAACAGGCTGCGTAAGACTTCACCGACGGGCTGGTAGGGTATGGCCTGCTCAAATGCGGCGCAACGGCCAATCAGCAGCCGGCTACCCATCCCGGCGGCGTGGTGCAGCACCGCTTCAACCAGGCGAGTCTTCCCAATCCCGGCAGTTCCCGCAACCAGCGTGATCTGACCCTGCCGGGCACGGGCCGCCTGCCACTGATCAAAGAGCCAGGCATACGCGGAGCCCCGCCCGACCAGGGGCAACGGTTCCCGGTAGTATGGGGAGTTGGATTGTGCTGAGGGAAGGGTTGCGGCTGCGTGTGCGGGGGAATTGAACTGTCCATCTAGAATATGTTGGTAGAGGGTTGTCGTCTCGTCGGAGGGGGGGATGCCCAGTTCGCGGGTCAGGGTCTGGTGGCAGATCTCATACCGGGCCAGGGCCTGACTACGTTGACCCGTGAGGGCCAGCAGGAGCATCAACTGGCGGTGGGATTCCTCATGCCAGGGTTCGATCGCCAGCAGTCGTTGGGTATAGTCAATCGCTGCCGCAAACTCGCCCCGGGTGGTATGGTAGGCCGCCAGGGTATAGAGCGCCTGAATAGCCTGCCGGCGCAGATGCTCCCGCTGCAGCAGCAGCCACTCGTCAAACATTGGTGCGCCCCGCACATGCAAGCCTGCCAGCAGGTCACCCTGGTAGACGGCGACGGCCTGCTGCAGGTGAGCCATACTCGCCTCCGTCGGGACAGTGCCGATCATCCGGCAGCCGGACTGAAAATGGGTTACATCCAGGTAGCAATCGGGTTGAGGGTTAAACGCGACGGTCTGTCGGGTGATGGTCAGGTAAGGAGCAACCAGTTGACGCAGGTTGGTTAGTGTTACACGCAAATTGGCCCGGGCTTCCGCCTCGGTGCGATCACCCCAGAAGAGCTCGGCCAGCTTGCTCCGCGCATGGACCTGGCCTGTGACTGCCAGATAACAGAGTAGCGCCTGAGCTTTGGTAGAAACAAATCCGGCAAGCGGGGCTTCATCGTAACAAAGTGAAACTCCTCCCAGCAATTCCAGCTTTAACCCTTCACTCACGGAAGTCGCTCCCCTCTAACCGATTGGCATTCATTGTAGTACTATTTCCGGCAGCTTTTTATGTTCATCATTGAACTACTAAACAATACTACTGATCTGCAGCTAACGGCGCAATGACTCCTGGTCCTGTCACGCAATAAGAATAATGCCGCGATTCCCCCCTGATGCGCGGGACTAAAGTACCAGAAAGCTGCGACACACGCTGGTCGAATTAACGATTGTCCGGTGCGCTCAGCCGCCGCCTGCATAGCGTTTATGGTGCGGCAAAGCAGAGCCGGCGTTGTCTGACACGTATCGCTCCCCGATATCAGCCTGATCCAGAATTAACGATAATTCCGCCAGACGCCGTGAGTAGCTAACGATCCCTTTACATCTGCCTGCTATGCTGGCCTGCGTGCGTTAGTACCCAGAGATACTTTAAGGATAGAGCCCATGCTGAAGCCGCCCCGCTATCAGGTTTACCTGTTGCGCTGCTGGGAAGAGCGCAGTTCCCACGCGCATATGCCTACAATCTGGCGGTACAGCCTGGAAGACTCACAGACCGGGGAGCGTCATGGTTTTGCCGATATTGATGCCCTGCTGACGCATCTGCGCTCCACGTTATCGCGGCTGCCAAATGAGTGTGGTATCACGCAGCATCGATCCGAATAATTATTCTACAAATCCGGCAAATTCGACAAGGAGAAATTCATGGCAACAAAAAAAGTCCTGGTCATGCTCTCGGAGTGGGGCTATTGGGGCGAGGAACTCGTCGGTCCGCTTGAAGTGCTTGATCAGCATGGGTATACCAGCACTTTTATGACGGCCCGGGGCAAGCGCCCGCATGCGCTGCCACCCAGCATGGAGGCGGGCTACTTTGATCCACCCTTGAAGAAGGTTGTCACCGACGAGTATTACGCCCGCAGAACCCGCGAGATTGATGAGTCAAACCGCCTGGATAATCCGGTTAATCTGTCGGCCTGGTTCCCGGAGCGCCCCTACTTTAATGATCCCAACTTCGGTCATGAGCTGGAAGCCTACCACAACAAACGCGATCAGTGCTGGAAAGAACTTGAAGAGTATGACGCGCTGTTGATGGTTGGCGGCAGCGGCCCGATGATCGATATGGTCAACAACCAGCGGCTGCATGATGTCATCCTGGGCTTCTACTACCAGAACAAGCTGATCGCCGCCGAATGCTACGCCGTTACCTGCCTGGCCTTCGCCCGCGAGTGGACCGAGCGCAAGAGCATTATTCGGGGTAAGCATGTCACCGGGCACGCCCTGGAGTATGACTACAAGGACGGCACGGGTGTCCTCGGCGTCAATGCCAACTTTGGCCCGCCGTTCTATCCCCTGGAGTACATTCTGCGCGATGCGGTCGGCCCGGAAGGGCAGTTCCACGGCGGGGTGGGCCGCACCATCTCAACCATTCTGGACTATCCCTTCCTCTGTGGCCGCTCGACTCAGGACTCGCGGCTGGTCGGCGAGAAGATGATCGAAGCGCTGGAGCATGAACTGCGCCGCTGGGGGTGGTAGTCGTCGGAGAACCGAGAACCGAGAACCGAGAACCATGAGAACTGAAGTCAGTCCTTCGTTCTCAGTTCTTGGTTCTTAGTCAAGTTCTTAGTTCTTAGTTCTCAGTTCTGTGAACAGGAAAGAGCAGAAGATGAGCCAGAAAACCGGGCGTTTTGCGATCATTGAGCAGTTCCTGGCCGACGAGATGACCTGCATGTTCGGCAATCCCGGCACCGTTGAGCAGGGATTTCTCGACTCGCTGGAGAGCTATCCCGCTTTTCAGTACATCCTGACGCTCCAGGAGAGCATCGCGGTCGGGATGGCTGACGGCTATGCGCGTGCGACCAAAAAACCCACGCTGGTGCAACTCCACAGCGGGGTGGGCCTGGGCAACGGAATTGGTATGCTCTACCAGGCGATGCGCGGACATGCGCCGCTGGTGGTGATTGCGGGTGAGGCGGGCATCAAATATGACGCGCTGGATGCGCAGATGGCGGCGGATCTGGTCGGTATGGCCCGGCCCGTGACCAAGTGGGCTACCCGTGTGGTCAGCCCCGACTCGCTCTTGCGCGTGCTACGCCGGGCAGTCAAGATTGCGGCAACCCCGCCGATGGGCCCGGTGTTTGTGTGCCTGCCTGCCGATGTCCTGGATGCGCTGAACAGCGAGCCGGTCCAGCCGACGGTGATTCCCTCCACCCGCGTTGTGCCGGAGCCGGGCTTGATTGAACAGGCCGCCACCTATCTGGCGCAGGCGCAGCGTCCCCTGATCATCATGGGCGACGGCATTGCCACCGCCGGCGCGCAGGACGAACTGGCCCGCGTGGCCGAGTTGCTGGGGGCCGAGGTATGGGGCGCGGACTCCTCCGAGGTCAACCTGAGCTACACCCATCCACTGTTCAAGGGCATGCTGGGGCATATGTTCGGCAGCGCCAGTAGCAAGGTGACGTTGCAGGCCGACGCCATTCTGATTGTCGGCACCTATGTCTTCCCGGAGGTTTACCCCAACCTGGAAGATGTTTTTGCTCCCGACGCCAAGACCATTCATATTGATCTGAACGGCTACGAGATTGCCAAGAACTTCCCGGTAGACCTGGGGTTGTTGAGCGATCCGAAGCTGACCCTCGCAGCTCTGGCTGAGACCCTGGATCGCCAGTTGTCGGCCGGGCAGCGGCAGGCCGCCCAGTCCCGGACGGCGGCTTCCGCCGCCGCCAATCAGTCCGCGCTGGCGCAGCAGCGCGAGCGTGACGCCGCCGTGCGTGACGAGGTACCGCTGCATGCCGCGCGCTTTATGGCCGAACTGGCGCAGCAGGTACCGCCGGATGTGATGATCTTCGACGAGGCGTTGACGGTTTCGCCCGATCTGACCCGCTATATGCCACCAACGCTGCCGGGGCACTTCTTCCAGACCCGGGGCGGCTCGCTGGGTGTGGGTATTCCGGGCGCGCTGGGGCTCAAGCTGGCGCATCCCGAGAAGACAGTTATTGGCTTCACCGGCGACGGTGGCAGCATGTACACCATCCAGGCGCTCTGGACGGCGGCGCGCTATAACATCGGCGCAAAGTTTGTCATCTGCAACAACCAGAGCTACATGCTGCTGAAGCTCAACATCCTGCAATACTGGCAGGAACAGGTCGGTGTCGAAGTGCATGCATTTCCACATGGCTTCGATCTGGACAATCCCGTGATCGATTTTGCCGCGCTGTCGCAGTCGCTGGGCGTGCCGGCAGCCCGGGTCGAACATCCCGATCAGGTGGCGGGCGCGATCCGGCAGATGCTGGAGCATAACGGCCCCTTCCTGCTGGATCTGGTCATTAGCAACCAGGTTCCGGGTGCCTGATCTGCCGAGTGCTGCGTTATCTGATCCGTCCGAAAGAGCCAGAATGATGTCAACGCCTGGAAGACAATTCTATGATCGGCAGGTCGCCTGCCTCGAAGCCGGTGATATCCCCCGGTTGATCGCGGAACAGTATCACGCTGACGCGACCCTGGTCGGGTTTGATACGACGGTGCAGGGGCACGCCGCGCTGTTTGCGCACTTTACCAACTACATGGCCCAGGTCGGGCAGATCAAACTCAAGTCAACCGACCGCTTCACCGAAACCGACGACGCGATCTTTTTTGAGGCCACGATCCTGACCGCCCATGGTGCGGCCCGCGTCTACAACGTCTTTATGCTCAAAGACGACAAGGCCACACACCATTTTACCGGACTGATTGCATTTACGCCATTCACATAAAACCGCTCCGGGTGCAGGCATGCGCCGGCCCGCTTGTCCTGCCACCCGGACACAAACACGAATTGGGAGAGACCAATGAGCAAACTTGCACCCCTGACCCAGGACGAAGTCAAGCAGGTCGTTGAAGAGTGGTACCAAAAACTGGATGTGCATGCCCCGATGGTTGAAGTCCTGCCCATGCTGGCCGAAGAAGGGCTGGAGATGCGCTTCCCGGAGGCCACCCTGCGCAGCCTCGCCGAGTTCGAGGGTTGGTACCAGGGCGTGATCCGCATCTTCTTCGATGAAGTTCACACCCTGCAAACGCTGGAAATCGCCCTCAATGCGGACCAGAGCCAGGCCGACATCAAACTGGTGGTCTACTGGGAAGCCAGCCGCTGGAACCCACCGGCCGCAAAGAGCGAGCGGTTGATGATGGATGCGGCTCAGACCTGGGTGGTACGACGTTCACCTACCAGCGGGAAGCCGGTCATCGTCATCTATACCGTGGATGGTCTGACCCTCCGGGAAGGCTCCGTGCCGCTCTAAGAACAGCCCGCGAATGAGATGTACCAGGAAATGCCCCATTCGCAAAGACAGCGCCACGCGAACAACTACGTACGAACATAACGACGGCGATTGGCTGATGTAAGCATCCATAGCAATCACTGCACAGGAGGTATATCCATGTCCGCAGTCCAGAACAAGTATATTGCCATGCGTTATTTCAAGGAAATCATGACCGATGGCAACCTGGCAACCCTGTATGAACTGATCGCGCCCGACTTTGTCTTTACGCTGCCCACCCATCCCGAACCCTACCGGGGACCAGACGGCTTCAAAGAGCTGGTGACGATGCTGCACAGTTGCTTCCCGGATTTCTACATCCACCCGCAGGACATGGTCGCCTTTGGGGACACAGTCGTGACACGCTGGCTCGGCGGCGGCACCCACCTGGGCGCAGCCATCCACACCGTGGCCGGCGATATTCCGCCCAGTGGCCGCACGTTCGAGATTGACGGCATGTCCTGGCAGCGGATGGCGAATGGCAAGATCGTCGAGACCCACGGCAACGAAGACACCGTCGGCATGTTCAGCCAGTTGGGCATCCTGCCCACCAGCCCGCTGGTCACCGAGAACCCGGAGCAGAACCTGAAGACGACGCACATCTACTTCAACGAGATTATGAGCCAGGGCAAGCTGGATCTGATCGAAGAGATCATGACGCCGGACTTCCAGTTCATCATCCCGACCCAGCCCGCGCCGATTGCCGGCTATGACAATATGAAGGGCTTTGTGACCTACCTGCGCACCGCTTTCCCCGATATCACCTTCACGGTGGAGCGGGAGATTGCCGGCGACAACAAGGTCGCCACCCGCTGGCGCATCAAGGGTACCCACAAGGGCGAGTTCCTGGGCATGCCCGCCAGTGGCAATGTCGTTGAGGATTACGGGATTGATATTTTCACCTTTGAGCAGGGCAAGATCAAGACCGTGCATGTCAACGAGAATGACTTCGGCCTGTTCCAGCAGTTGCAGCCGAAGTCGGCATGATTGTAGGGACTGTCTGGCAGCAACATTTTCAGGTTGAGGAGGAATACCCATGGCCGAGTATACTGATCGCCTTCCGTACGAACTGGAGCATATCTTCTCATTTCGCCTGCTCTTCGGCATCAACATCGACATGCTTGGTCCGGTGCCGGGTGGATTGCAGGCCCATGAACTGGCTGCCGGTGGTGAAGTCTGGGGACCGAAATTCACCGGCAAACTCCGTCCGACCGGGGGGGACTGGTTCATGCTGCGGCAGGACGGGGTCGGCCAGGTTGATGCCCGCCTGACCATTGAAACGAATGACGGCTCCCTGATCTATATGCCGATGACGGGCGTATCTGATCTGGGTGCGGATGGGTTTACGCGGGTTACACAGCAGGGCGCATTTCCCGATTTCATCCCATTTCATGTAGCGGTACGGTTCCTGACCGGAAGTCCGGACTATCAGTGGTTGAATCGCATTCAGGGCGTGGGAGTCGGGATCAATCGCGAGCATATCCCCTTTCCCCGGGACCGCGAACAGCCGCTTGACTTCGATATCTATGCCGTCCGGTCATTCCCGGTATAACTGGGGATGCGTATGCACCGGGCATTGTCCGAATATGGCGGTAACGCCGAGGGTTTCCTCAATCACACCACAGGAGGAATTTGCTATGTCTGTCGCACAAGATACGTCCGTTGAAGCCAATAAAGAATTGGCGCGCAGGTTCTTTACCGAGATCTGGAGCAAGGGGGATCTGAACACCCTCTACGAAATTCTCGCTGATGATTTCATGCTGCACTACAGCGTTCCGCCCTACGATGTCAATCGAGAGCAGATGAAGGAGACCATGATCGAAGACCGCGAGGTGTTTGAGGATCTGACCTATGACATTCTCGACATCACGGGTGGGGAGAATAAGGTGGCTATTCTCTGGCGTATGCGGAGCAAGCATATTGGCGAGTGGCAGGGCATCAAGGCCACCAACAAAGATGTCTCGTTGAAGGGCATGACACTCTTTACCATGAAGGATGGGAAGATTGTCGATGCCGCGGCAATTAGCGATGCGCTCAGTCTGCTCACCCAGTTAGGTGCAATTAAATACGTCACGAACTAAGGAATGTTCAATCACTAAGGAGGATGACCATGACACCTCAGGAAAATAACGCCATCGCCATGCGCTTTTTCGACTCGGCCTGGAACAAGGGTGAGTTTCACGAGGAGTTACTTGCCCCGGATGCGCTGGATCACTCGACGGTCGGCGGCCAGAAGAAGGTGGAGCGCGGCTCGGGCAGTTTTCGCCAGATTGTCGGCATGTTTCGCTCGGCCATGCCCGATATCAAACTGACGGTCGAGGACGAAATCTACACCGACGATAAAGTCGTGCATCGCTGGATGCTGAATGGCACCGATACGGGTGGCGTGATGGGCATGCCGCCGAGTGGCAAGCAGTTGACGCTCACCGGCACAACGATTGTGCGTATGCAGGACGGCAAGATTGTGGAGCGCTGGGCCAACGTGGATGAACTGGGCCTGCTCCAGCAACTTGGAGTTGTGCCACCACCGCCCGGAGCCGCCGAGCCGGTCGCGTAACCTGTGTCGTGTGGCGTATGGAGTATGGAGTGCGGCAGCCATGCTGCCGCACCCGAACACCCCGAAATAAATGGGCAGGAATTGAGGGGCGTACCTGATGACAGCGGACACGACCATCGCCCAAGATGCGGCCATCACCGCGGTCACACGCTGGTTTGACGACATCTGGAGCAAGCAGGATATGCAGGCCGTCGATGAACTGTTGGCCCCGGAGTTCGCGTATGTCTTGAGCTTTATGCAGACCAGTGGGCGGGATACCTTCAAACGCATTCTGGAGACCAACCACGGCGCTTTTGAACATCTGCCCTACGTTGCGGACGCGATCATCTTGATGGCAACACGGCCGCAGCGCGCCGGCACATGCATACCACAAAGCATCGGGCAACCTGGAACAACGTCGCCGCCAGCGGCAACGTGGCGTCCATTTCGGGTATGACCTGCTTCGTCTTTGCAAACGACCGGATGACCGGGGGCACTATTCTGAGCGACGTGTACAGCTTGATGCGATAATTTGACACCATCACGTGACCGCGCATGCAATCAAGGAGGCGCAGATGGCCGCAGCACATGAACTCCTGCAGTTTGAACTGGATTATATTTTTTCGTTCACCATCGGCATTGCCACGCTGGAGTTGATTGGGTTCTGCCCGGAGGGGCTGCGCACCAATGCCTATTCCACCGGCGGCAGCGTGGAAGGGCCGCGCGTACGTGGTCAACTCCGTCCGGTTGGCGGGAACTGGCCGGTGCTGCGCCCCGATGGGGTGGCCCTGATCGACTATCGCCTGACGATTGAGACCGCAGAGGGCGCACTGATCTATGTCACCTGTACCGGCGTCAGCGACTTTGGCGAAGATGCCTACCAACTGGTTGCACGCGGTGAAGGCGGGCAGTTGAGCCGCTACCGCGATCACCGCACGGGGGTGCAGTGCCACACGGCGCACCCGGAGTATCTCTGGCTCAATCGGGTGCATTGCCTGGGCATTGGGCAGTTTGATAGCCAGGAGATGACCGTACGTTATGACATTTACGTGGTACGGTAATCCCATGATACTAAGTGAGGAAATGAGCCATGAAAATTCTCGTCTTGATGGACTTGACGCCCGGAACCAGACCGGAAGATCTTGGACCCTATTTGAGGGAAGAAGCTGCTCGGGCCTGGGAGTTATACGCCGCCGGGATCTTCCGTGATATGAACTTTCGTACGGATCGACTGGGAGTAGTGAATACGCTCGAATGCGCCGGCGTCGAGGAAGCCCGGGAGATTCTGAACACCCTGCCCCTGGCAAAAGCCGGATTTCTCCAGTTCGAAATAATCCCCCTGAGCTACCCGGCATTCCTGGAGAATCTCTGGGTCGCTCCTGCTGAGGTATCTCACGCAGATTAAGGTTGTCACGCAGAATACATTTATAAGAAAGTCGAGGCAAATCCATGGGTCAATTAAGCTTTGATTACATTATTGTCGGTAGTGGTTCCGCCGGCGCAGTGGTAGCCAACCGGCTGAGTGCAGACCCCAATGTGCGGGTGCTACTGCTGGAAGCCGGCCCGCCGGATGAGTATGAAGATGTGCGCAATGTGACCGGTTTTACCAAACTCTGGGGGGGCGATCTCGACTGGAAGATCATGACGACCGAGCAGCCGGGACTGAATGGCCGCGCGCTGATGATAACCCAGGGAAATCTGCTGGGCGGGAGTACCCAACTGCATGCCATGATGTATGTGCGCGGCTGCCACCTGGACTATGACCAGTGGTGCGCGTCCGGCGCGGACGGCTGGAGCTACCAGGATGTGCTGCCCCATCTCAAGGCAATTGAGAACTACGACGGTGGCGCGTCGGAGTATCGCGGCGCGGGTGGCGGGCTGCATGTCCGCACCGGCTATGATCCCAACTCCGTCTCGGAGCCATTTCTGAATGCCGCCGTGGAACTGGGTTTTGAAGGCCCCCACAGCGACTACAACGGTCCCCGCAACGAAAATATGGTTGGGCCGTTGCAGTTCTCAATCACGCCGGAAGGACGGCGCGGTAGTTCGGTTGAGGGCTTCCTGCGCCCGGTCAGCGCGCGCACCAACCTGGTGATCGAGACCAATGCCCCGGTCAGCAAAGTGGTGTTTGAAGGCAAGCGTGCCGTCGGCGTGGCCTACACGCAGAATGGTCAACCGCAGCAGGCCCGCGCCGAGCGCGAGGTGATCATCAGCGGCGGCGCATTCTTCTCGCCGCAGTTGCTGATGCTCTCCGGCATCGGGCCGGCGGAACATCTCAAGGACTATGATATCCCCGTGCTAGTGGATCTGCCGGGGGTTGGCCAGAACCTGCAGGATCACATGCAACTGCCGGTGATCTATGGATCAAAAATCGCGGTCCCGACAACTGAGACATTATGTGGTAATATTCTCTTTACACGCACGCGCCCGGGGATGGACACCGCCAGCCCTGATCTACAGGTTATCTTCAGCCCGACGGTACCCGGTCCACTCGCCGCCGCGATGCAGTTCCCCAATCCGGTATGCATCTTTGTAAACATTCTAGTGCGGCCCTTCAGCCGGGGCGAAGTGCGGTTGCGCTCGGCCCGCCCGCAGGATCTGCCGCTGGTCAACCCGAACTACCTTGAAGCCGACGCCGATGTGCAGACGCTGGTATCGGCGGTGAAACTCTGTCGGGAACTGGCCGCCACCAACGCCTTTGCTGCCGTGAATGACGGCGAGATTGCGCCCGGTGAGGGTACGGATCTGGTGGAGTATGTCCGCAGTCAAGCCGCCACCCTCTGGCATCCGGCCGGCACCTGCAAGATGGGCCGTGATCGGCTAGCCGTCGTTGATCCGCAGTTGCGGGTCTATGGCGTCGAAGGATTGCGCGTGGTAGATGCCTCAGTCATGCCCACCGTAACCGCCGGCAATACCAACGCGCCCACCGCGATGATTGGCGATAAAGCCGCCGGCATGATCCGCGAGCGTACAACCTAGTCTAGCTTTAAAGGTATCTCAGGAGAAATCCACCATGAAAAACGTACCGGATACCCCACTGGGGCGCATGTACCGCGAGCATATCCAGCATATCCTCGACAAGAATATCGACGCGCTGCTGGACCAGTATACCGACGATGCGCTGCTCATCAGCAGCTTCCTGAAGGAGCCGCGCTACTACAAGGGCCGTGATCAGTTGCGCGTGCATATGCAGGGCATCCTGGGCATTAACGGCCTGGAGACCGATATTGTCTTCTGGGCCGAGACCGACGATCCACACACCCTGATGATTACTGAGCAGATTACCATGCAGACCCCCGACGGGGACGCCCATATGCGCTTTGCCGATA
>DAOTVB010000121.1:0-4808 GCA_034436755.1 Chloroflexaceae bacterium
CTATGACGCTCACGCCAAACGCGCCACTTATTGACGTGAATGAAACAGCATTACGGCTCTTAGTCGAAGAAATGGGCATAGTCAATACGACACGGTTTATTCACCAGTTTACGATGGGTGCTGGTGACTCGGTTGCGGAAAAAGAACGTTTGTATGGAACGATGAGTGTCGCAGACATCGCTGCGGCCATCCGCGCATCGCGCCAACCTGAGACAAAGCGTGAGTAAAAATGTACAATATAATATTTGATTTTATTTTTGGTACGTAGTGAAGTAGGCTGTAACTGTAAAGCAATTTGCCGCCGAATAGCGCCGTCCACACGGACGCCGCTGGCGCGGCCCCAACCTGGGCGCGACTTTTGGCGCTCGGTGTATGCCTGTAGTGGTCGCCGCTCCCGACGCCTGCCGGCGGCACCGGTGAAGGCGGGCGTTAGCTGCAAAGCCATACACCGAAGGAATCGAATAATGAAAACACCAATTGAAACAGAACGTTTCGTTATACGTCGATTTGAAGAAAGTGACCTGGAACTTAACAGCTAACAAGGCGCTGCACCGGACGGCAATTCCGCTACGTTCCATTACCGCCGGTGAGTCTGGTCGTTGGGTGGCTGAAGGATAAGGCGGTATAAAAAGTGTCTGACAATCAGATGTACGAAAGTGAATATCCATCCAGCCGGCGGTTCACATTCGACCTGGGGCGGATCGGACGTGAGAAACATCACGTCAAAGCGCTGCTGGAAGTCGATGTAACCGAAGCGCGAAGGAAAATCAAGGAGAATCGGAAATCCGGCAAAAAGGCATCGGTTATAGCCTGGCTGATAAAAGTCATTGCTGATAGTGTTACCCTCTATGCGTCGAACAAGGGGTTGCAGCGGACGCGCTTCCTTCGGTCACGCGGGTGGTAATCGATGCACCTTTTCGGCTTCGGCGAGGGGTGGTAGGCGAGGCCGCGCACCGCTGAACCCCAGGCCATTGGGCAGCAATCATCAACGTCGTGGTAAATGACATTTGTTCTTCCTTCTGCTACCCCGATGACCATTTGCAGTTCCCGTTGCTCGCAACTACAATGCTATTGGATAGAGTCAGAGGCAAAAGCAACCGCCTGTGGGCAAGGACAACCTATGCACATCATTACCCGCAAGCGCTTGAACGAGTTTGCTGCGAAACACCCGACGATGAAACCTGGTCTTGTCCACTGGTAGCGGACGCTCAAGCCGGCTACCGTCCGCTCGTTTGCAGAACTCCATGCGCTCTTTCCGAGCGCCGATCAAGTCGGCAAACTAACTGTCTTCAATATTGGCGGCAATACCGCCCGCCTCATCGCCGCCATCCACTACAACCGTCAGAAGGTGTACATTCGGGCGGTTTTGACCCATGATGAATATGACGAAGGCAAATGGAAGGAATAATGCTATGACGACCGGCGAGATGGAAACCGTCGAGCAGGTGTGGCCGACCTTAGCACCACTCCTGTTTGTCCCGCATAATGAACGCGACTACGATCGTCTGGTTCAGATGCTCGATACTTTGATCGATCTGGTTGGGGAGGATGAGGATCATCCCCTCGCCTCACTGATGGAAATCATCGGCGTGTTGATCGAGAAATACGAGGATGAGCATGTTCCTGACCTGGTATAATCCGCTCTGAATGACATAAGCGTTTAATCCAGTGTATGTAAGCTTCTTCGGTGCGGATGACATAGTGTTTAACCCGCAGGGCTTGACTATGCAGTCAAGTGGGAGTAGAATCAGTCATGGCTGCATCAAAGTCCCGGAACATGCGTGTAGTGCCGCCTTCAGGCGGTTCTTCGATCTTTTCCTGCTGCCGAAAAAGATCACCAGGATAGTCACTATCTCTGGCTTTGACGTAGCCCTGGAGTTAGTGAACTGTTTATCGGGAGGGTTCTGTGTAAATGTTTATGTGGGAAGATTTGTCTAATAATTGTTCGGTGGCTAACGAATCTTTACAATTGTTAAAATACAGAGCTTGAGTTAGAAAGTTAAAGTAAATGAATCGGCGTATACTTGCAGAAATTACAAATTATAGAACAGTACTTTTGTCGGTTGCTGCTGGCATGATAGGGATTTTGCTTTTGTACATATCAGGTTGGGATTTTCTGAACAGTCATCCGAACTGGCAAGCTGTTGCAAGGGACACTGGAGCTTTGTTTGTGGCTTCAGTAGCACTCGCAATGTTTTGGGAACTATCTGCTAAAAGATCATTAGTAGAAGAAGTAATGGCAATAGCGAACTTGTCTGAGGAAGTAAAGCATGCAGGTATTCGTCGCATTCTGCGTGATTTTTATGACCTGGATTGGAAGAAAATTCTTTCAAGCAATCATCGGCTTGACGTCTTCTTTACCTATGCTCGCACTTGGCGAAATCGGCATTATGAAGAACTAGAGTTACTCGCCCGGAATCCTAATGCGAAAGTTCGTATCATAGTACCAGACCCTAACGACGATACACTGGTCAATGAACTTGCGAATCGTTTTGATAACCAAGACCCTGGTGATCTACGTGCTACGATAGAAGGATCAGTTGAAGCATTCAAAAAAATATTTTCTGGTGCCGACGCAAAAGCCGAATTTTCAGTATGGTATTGCAAAACTACTCCCGTATATAGTTTCTATTGTCTAGATGATGAGATCATCTTTGCCGTTTACAAACATCATAAAGGACGTACAACTAAAGTCCCTGCGTTCATAGTGAACTATGATGGGTGGATAGGAGAATTTGTTAGTAGAGACTTGAACGAAATCACCAAAGATGGTAGCACTTTGGGTCGGAAAGTGTTTCCATAGCATCCGCGGCCGAACACCACCGTCCACACGGACGCCGCCGGCGCGTTCAGGATCTCGGCGCAACTTTTGGAGGCTCTGCTGTGCCAACGGTGGGTATCGATCCCGATGCCTGCCAGCAGCGTCGGTGAAGGCTACCGTTGGGTGGCTGTAAATCCTTACCAATTTCAGTAATTAAGACGAGTAAATATATGGTAGGATTTGCCACAGTAAGTGATAGTTAGTATAGGGTATATTGAAAGGTGGTTATATGCGCGACTTTTTTTATCAAGTAGTAGTGTTTATTGCAGGCTCATTGATTGGTATTTCAGTTCCTATTCTTCATCAAAAATGGCAAAAAGTTATTGCTGGAGTGGGTGCTGTTCTTTTGTTATTGCTCTCTACTACTTGGATAGGGTATGAGATTGGCATTCAACAAGGAAGAGTCGCGGCAGGTACTGAAATAAGTGACAATCCTGAGTTGTTGCAGGAAGCCGCTAACCTTTTCTTTCAGCAAGCAGAGCAGTATCGTAAAGAGGGTCAGTTCGAAGGCGCAATTGAGAGTTTTGATAAAGCTATAAAACTAGGATATGATCCAGTTGCTGAAGTGTATTTTCAAAGAGGTTTAGCGTTTATTTCTCTCAAAAGATATGAAGAGGCTATAGAGGATTTTGAGCTATCCTTAGAAGCGGATTACGAGGTAGATGAATCATATCTAAATAAGGGGGTGTCGCACTATGAGTTACAAGACTACGCTTCTGCGATTGCGGAATATACAAGAGTAATCAACAATAATGGTGATTCAGCAATAATTGCTAATGCTTATGAAAGAAGGGGGGATGCGAACTGTCAAAACGAAGAGTATGAGCAGGCATTACTAGACTATGCTGATGCTATAGAAAGAGGTAGACTTTCTGCATATCGCCAACAGGCTTGGTGTTATGTGCGTCAAGACGAAGTTGAACTCGCCATTCAATCCCATACTGATGGTATTAATAAGTTGAAAGATCAAAATGAGGAT
Source organism: Chloroflexaceae bacterium (assembly GCA_034436755.1). Lineage (GTDB taxonomy): Bacteria > Chloroflexota > Chloroflexia > Chloroflexales > Chloroflexaceae > CAKZQX01. The sequence continues at coordinate 3,801 of DAOTVB010000121.1, forward strand.
GTGTTCTTTAGTTACTACGATCGTGCCCTGCTATATAAACGAATAGGACGCAACGAGGAGGCCGTTCTTGATCTTGAGTACTTTTTGGGCTTACCTGGTGTGTCAGATAAATGGAGATCTGAGGCGGAAAGACACTTGGCTGAATTGAAGAATTAAGATCAAAGTTTTTGTGTCGTCTTCCACTCAACACCGCCGTCCACACGGACGCCGCGGGCGCGGCCCCAACCTGGGCGCGACTTTGGACGGTGATGGCTGTGCCTGCGGTCGGTATCGATCACACCGCCTGCCAGCGGCGCCGGTGACGGCCACCGTTGGGCCGCTACAGACGGCACTACCATCAGATTATGTTGCAAACGGAACCGTGGAGCGCGCCGTTCCAACACATGCTATACTCGTGATCGAGGTCTGGCAGTTATGAATATGAAGGGCGTGTACAATGAGTGAAGCAACGATTACTATTACACTCGATAAAGATGTGGCTGAAAAATATAATACTGCATCCGACGAAGAGCGGCAGAAGATTAACCTTCTCATTCGTCTCTTTCTGCAAGATATGATCGTGCCTGATACGCTCTCTGCACAGCACATACTGGATGTCATTGGAAATGAGGCACAGCGACGAGGATTAACTCCCGAGATTCTCGACCAACTGTTAAACGAAGATGAGTAAGCGCTACGTTGTTGATACAAACACATGTATTAGTGCCGTACTCCTTCCCCAATCGATTGCACGCCAGGCACTCGATAAAGTGCTTACGCTTGGGGAACTGCTCGTTTCAGAACCAACTATCTTGGAGGTCATGCAGGTTATTACACGGCCAAAGTTTGACCGTTATATTCCCCAGACGAACCGGCGATTAGTAGTATCATTGCTGCTTCGGCAGACAACCCTCCTCACGATTACCACCCATGTCACTGACTGTCGTGATCCCAACGATAACAAATTTTTGGAGTTGGCCCTCACCGGAAGCGCGACGGCTATCCTCAGCGGAGATAAGGATCTTCTGG
>DAOTVB010000122.1:0-14087 GCA_034436755.1 Chloroflexaceae bacterium
TGGCATCGCAGCCGCTCCAATGGCCCGACCCAGCCGGTCGTGGGCGTGTCCTGGTACGAAGCCGTGGCCTACTGTGCCTGGCTCACCGACCAGGGTCATAGGCAGGGCTGGCTGCCCACGACCGATGAGATCCGCCTGCCGACCTCGCTGGAGTGGGAACGGGCCGCCCGCCACACCGACCAGCGGCGCTACCCCTGGGGCGATGCCGAGCCGGATGCCGAGCGAGCGAATTATGATGATACCGGCATTGGCGCACCCTCGCCAGTCGGTTGCTCCCCTGCGGGGAGCGCCGAGTGTGGTGCGCTGGACATGGCCGGGAATGTTGATGAGTGGACGGGAACGCCAGATGCCAAAGACCAGCAGGTGGAGGCGCAAAAAGACTTTACACCCAGTGATGGGGTGGTTGTTCGGTGGAGTGCATTTAATGATAGTTCAGAACGAATGTGCTGCGGCTCCCGTGACAGGGACGACCCGGGCGTCAGGGACGTCGACTGGTGTTTTCGGGTTGTCCGGTCCCCGCGCTCGTCAACATAAGGCTTCTGGATGCTGGATTCTGGCTTCTGAGTTCTGCGTTCTGAATCCTGCGGGGGTTTGGGGGCAATGCCCCCAACCGCGATTTTTTTGCCGGGTGAGGGTGTAAAGAATTTGACTGACCACTGACCACTGACCACTGACCACTGACCGCTGACCGCTGACCGCTGACCACTGACCACTGACCACTGACCGCTGATTATGGTATGCAGCACTATAGACACAATAGGAGCATGAAGCAATGACGATGGATGCACAAACACCGTTTACGTTTACACCCGATACGGACATAACGATTATTGTAGAGTTTCCCGCTGAGCGGGGGTTGAAGCAGGTCGGGCTATCGCCCGAAGATCTGGCGAAGAAATCGAACGCGGCTATCCAGACCGCCATGCAATCGATTTACCGCATGTCACGGCAAACGGTTGCGACGCTCAAGGCGATCCCCCTTGTCGAGCGACCGTCACAGGCGGAAGTGGAATTTGGTATCAAGTCTGACGCGGAAGCCGGGGCAGTCCTGGCGAAGGCCGGCATGGAAGCAAGCATCAATGTCAAGCTCGTCTGGGAAAAGCACGACGATGCATAACCGGGTATCATCAGCATAGCAGGAGTGGGAGGGACAGGCAATGACCAGCATCGTTCCGCAGCAATCTGTGTCCAGTTTTACGGTTGGAATTTGTGCCGCCGGCGAGAACATCGTCGGCACCGGGTTTGTGGTTTCGCCGGATGGAAAGATCATCACCTGCGCACACGTTGTGCGTGAGGCCGGGGTGGACCCGGCCATCATCGGTGGGGCAGCGATTGGCGTGCTGCTCCCGTTCCTCGCCCATCATCACCGGCAGCCACGGCAGGTCACGATTGCTGCCTGCTTCTCAGGCTATGACGACGATATCGTCATGTTGCACCTGGTCGGTACGCCGCTTACGCTTGACCCCCAGCATGTTGCGCGGCTGGGCACGGCCCGGTATGCGGCGGGACATCCGTTCAGCAGTTATGGATATCGCCGCCTGCAGGCATACCAGGGCTTACCCGCCCATGGCACGATTGCCGGGTTAGCCGACATACCGGACAACCGCACGCTCCAGCATAAACCGGTTATGCTGACTTCACAGAACATTGACAGCGGCATGAGCGGTGCGGCAGTTCTCGATGAAACGCGTAACCTGGTCATCGGTGTGGTCGCCGAGACATGGGACGCGGGGCGCTCACACAAAGATCGGGATACGACCTTTGCGGTCGCCGCCGATCTGCTTGCGCTTCCACCGTTCAACATACCGGTGCAGACGGCTCCACCGACCGATGTTCCGGCTGCGGCTCCTGTCGTGCCGGCCGGCAGCACCCAGGTAATCATCGCCCGCAAAAAGAGCCGGGTAAACAGGGTGGATATGCAGGGCGGGCCGGGCAGTGACCAGCATGTCACTGCCGATGATCAGAGTGACATTGAGCAGGCGCGCATGCGTGCCCGGCGCGCAAGCACCCAGCAGATCACCGCCGAGGACGAGAGCGAAGTAACCGATGTCAATCTGGATGATCGGGAGGGCGATCCGACGTAAGGCACAGCGCCTGCGGCCAGTAACCTCAGGGACAGGTAGGATGAGAGGATGGGCAGTACCCGGCGGGTATGGGGCAGTGCATGGGCAAGCGAACTGCGGCGGCGGATGGGTAATTCATAGAACTTTTGTGCGTTACACCGATTCTGTGCCGGGCTACGCACCCTGCCGGTGATGGAGACTACTCGTTGCACTGCGCTTCGAGATACCTGCGGTATGTCTGCGCCATGCCAGTAACCGTTGTACAAAACATCTCAATTAACTCCAGTGGCTCCAGCACCTCGCAGGCCGAACCGTAGCGCAGGAGGATCTGCCGCGTCTGCCAGAGATTGGTTATTGTTGCACTGACCGTGGCACTGCCATCCTCGTGGTAGATAATTTCGGTGTTGGGAAAATAGGCGCTCACATCGCGTCGCCGGGCCACCGCCGGCACCAGGCGATATCGTAGTGTATAGCTCCGTGGTTTCATACGTTCTTTCGGCAGGACAGTGTTTAACACGATGACGGTTCCTGCGACAATCCGGTCTATTCGGTAGGGAATAGCAGCGGGAATAACAGTCGCAGGATGGCGAGGTGACACATCGAGCAGCGTCGCATCCAGATAGCTGTGTCCTTCAGCGCTCACATAAATTTCGTAGGGCGCAACCCGATGCCGGGTATATGTCTGGTCGGCTGTATTGCTGCGGTAGTTGAAGGATAATTCGCGTCGCTGCGCGATGGCCCGGCGAACAGCCATCAACACGTCGGGATCAATCGACCCGGTTGATGCACCGAGTGGTTGCATGCTGACGGTATGACGGGTCTGTGTATGCTGGTGTTGTCGCTGCCCTGGGAGCAGTTTCAAGATCCGATCAAGCAGTGCGCGTACCCCCGCGTGAGCTGCGATGTCGCTTCCTGATGGGAAGCTGGCGTCCAGAAACGACAGCGCTTCCATACAGTCATCGGGGAGATCAAGCAGCGCAAGATCCCCCAGATCTTCCAGTACGTAGCAATTCATTGTGCGATGAAACCGTATCCGGCAGCCGTATTCTTGCTTTAAGGCATCGAGGTCTTTTTTGAACGCGCTGGCCGTGTCACTGGGATAACCTTCATCACCAAGTTCATGCTGCACAGCAGTTACCAGGTCGGTCCGACCGGATGGCGCACGGAGTAGTGCCCGCACCAGAATCAGACGACGGCGGAAAGTTAACCAGGAACTGCGTTTCGTGCCCCTTCGCGGTGCGGTCATGCTTCCGTCCCCAGTGGATGAAGCAGAGTCTGCCGATGGTAGTGCCACAGGATCGCCCGCGCCGCCAGCAGCGTATGGGTCTGGCGCAGTGCAGGTGCAGCAGCAAGAATGAGCGCCTCCAATCCTGCCGCGTCATATCCCCACTGCCGGGCATTATTCTCCTGTTGCGCCAGTGGCAGCCAGTGTTCATGTAATCGCAGATGTGGCTCTCTGGTATATGTCTGGTCTGTCATCGTCGCACCTTATCTTTCATCAGGGTACTGGTGCATTCAGCATGGCTACCAGGCGGGGTAAGATTCCCTTGTGCCCGCCGTCCGGCCCGCGCAGAATCCGGTCGCGCACCGTCTCGGCGTCTGTGCGGGTGGTCTGCACACCATGGGCGATGTTATTCCGCGCTATGCGTATCGGGTCGAGTGCGCCAATCACCTCCGCGAATGCGGCAGGATCGGCCTGGCTGGGATGCACCGCTTCGCTGAGAAACACCTGCCAGTGCGGGCTGGTATGGCGCTGGTTGTACGCAGTTGTAACAGTGCCATAGGTAAACTTTTTTGCCGGCATCTGTAGTTTGGACGGGTTGCCCGAGGTCTGGTACAACCGCCGCTTGAGTTCGAGTTCCAGCGCGCGCACATATTGCACCGCACACGCGGCCCAGTCCTGAATGCCCGCCTTTTTCAGCTCGCCGCGCACATACTCGCCGGATATCAGCATCTGCCGAACCTCCTCCGGCAATCCGCGGGGGGTATCTGCCGACTGCTGCCAGTATTGCCCAAAGATAAGTTCCAGTTTCTCTTCGATATCCAGCGTATCGGGCTGCCGGAATTCCCGATAGGTCTCGGTCAGCGTGCCAATCGCATGCAGCAGTTGGGAACGGGCCACGTCCGCTTCCGGGCTATGATCGTCTACGGCAATCTTGTTGCGCACCAGCCGCCGCAGTTGTTCAATCGTCTCAATAAGTTGTTCCTGGCTCTGCACCCGCCGAATGAAGGGTGGTAATGCTTCCGCAAATTGCTCCAGGCCCATAATGTGACAGAGGTGTGGCTGTTGCAGGCAGTCATGCGTCGGTGAGACCAGATCGATCCGCCGCGCGCTGATGTGCGGTTTGGGGCAGAGCGCCAGCACTGCGTCGGAGTCCGGGCAGCGGCGCGGCGCGGTGCCCCCCGGATTGATGGTGTCCACATCTTGCAGAAAGCCGTGGCAGGCGATGGGTTCACGTTCGGGCAACGAGGCGGCTACCTGATCCAGCAGGCGGCGCAGATTGACACGCAATATGTCGATCTGCTCCAGCGGACGCAGCGCATGCAACTGGATCTCCAGCGCGGGATCGACGCTGCCCAGGTAGCGCTCGGTTTTGGGGTGTAGCCGGTCCGCCGGAAGATTTGCTATGTCCGGCAGGATGAGGATGCCCCGGGTTGCATCAACCAGTTGCAGATCAGCCAGCATGCGCTTGATGGCTCCCGTGGCCCGGTCTGGCTGCTGCCCGGTGAAGCACTTGGCATCCAGCAGCACGCCCGGTTCGTGCCAGATGGTCTGGTTGGTTTGCTTATCTTTGACGATAAGCGGATCGGCACGAGTGATGAAGTAATCCGGGCGTTCGCCGGGTGCGCCCTCCCAGGCGAGGTGCGCTTTAGGCTGCCGGTCATACACCAGGCGGAACTGTCGCCCCTGCCAGGTAAATGTGATACGGAGTTGATCCGTCTGGATATGTGGCTCATCAAGCGCGTTATGCTCTGCCAGGAAACCCACCAGTTCCAGCGCGATCCAGAGTTGGTACAGCAAACTCAATTGTGCCTCGTCATCCAGCACCCTGGTCGCCTGCCGACTGCTTCCCTGGCGGAGATGGAGTTGTTGGAAGCGTCGCCACCAGGCAATCAGGTCGCGATAGGCATTCTTGCCGGGGCGCAGATGCCGTTCCACGCTGCCGATCAGATCCGGCGGATGGAAGGTCTGCGCCTCGCGGGCCAGCGCGCGAAAATGGGTGGTTGCCAGGGAGCGGCGGACGCGGTCCTCCAGTTGGCGTAGTTCGTCTGTTTCGCCCTCCGTTAGCGGGGCATCGACAAACAGTGATTGGGTGCGCATCTGCTTGAGCGCCCGGGCATAGGCATACAGCACGGCTACTACCAGCATGTTCTCCGGGGTGGCGAAGCTGCGGCGGCGCAGCGTGGTGGTAAAGCGGGTCGGCGGCTGGTCGGGGCGTTCGGCCCAGGCGCGTGTCAGCGAGGTCGGCCAGTCGATCTGCCCCCGCAGCGGTGGTTCTTCATCCAGAATCTCGCGGGTGGCCTGAAAGCTCATCTGGCGGCGGATGCGCGGCAGGATTTCGTCCAGCAGTTCACCGGCCAGCGCCAGCAGCTTCACATATTCGTCGTAGGCGCGCAACTGGGCCGGTTGTGGTAGGGTGCTTCGGGTAAACAGTTCGCGGAAGCGCCCACGGAAGGTGCGGTGGTCGTGACGCAGCAGCAGACGCGCCACCCGGCGCTGCAGTTGCGCCTGCAGGTCGGCGGGCGTCAGGCTGGCTGAGGTTGTGTCTGTATCTATGGAACCATCCATTTCATCACCTGTCATGTTACACGCGTTACGCGGTGCATACGCAAACTGGACATTTGCCCAGATGGAAGCCCGATGCGCCTGCAGCAGCATGGTGCTGTTTTTATCTTTTTCACAAAACATTTGCACTGTGGGCAAATGTTTTGTGAAAAAGAAAGGTATCTTCCGCCCTGCCGGAGACGATATCCCCCGCCAGACGCGGGATCGCCTGATCCATGGCAGCACTGATCGTTTCGCGGGTTTCGCGCATGTCGTGTTGTTCGTGGTCCAGACGCCCACCGCGTAAGTCGTACCACGCTGTCGCCGGCGAATCGGCACTTCGTCATGATCAAACGTCTGGCTGGTACGCCCAGCGTGTAACGCGTGTCAGCTTATATCGTGCGCTCAAACAGGAAGCGCTCCAACCGCTCGGCAAACTGGGGCAGGTCGGTGCGGGGCTGATCACTATGGAACAACCGGGTTAAGAGATCATCCGGTACCGGCTGGTTCTGCTCGCTGATCTGCCGGGCCTGGTCATAGGTCAGGTAGGGCTGTCCCTGGGTATCTTTGATGCTCTGCAGGGCCAGCATCTGCGCCTGGCGGCGATTCGGGCTGATCAGGTTGTCCAGGATTGCGTGATAGGTCTGCGCAAACGTGCCGGCATCCCCGGTACGCAGATAGGCCAGCAGCACCTCGATCTCGTCCGGGAATAAGACCTGCAGTTGGTCGGCGAGAGTGTCGGCGAAGGCGGCGCCAAGCTGGAGGTGCCAGGCCGCTTTGTCCTGCAGAGCCAGTTGCCGGAGCAGGCCCGAGCCAAAATAGTTGGCCGCCCAGGTGATCGCCTGCGCGGTACCGAACTGTCGGTAGAGCCGGATAACTTCAAACAGGCGCCATCCCGCTTCAAAGCCACGACGTGCGGCGGTATCGTCCTCCCAGGTATAGTCCCAGGGCACCTGCGCCCCCGGCGCTACCTGGACTAGCCCGGCCCACTGCTGTGCTGTGCCGTCAGTCGTAATCGCCTCGGGGCGTATGCGCGTGAGCCGTTCCAACACCTGCTGCAGCACCATGGCCTGCTCTGCGGCGCGTTCGGACCGGGTGGGGGGCAGCACCTCGATAAAGGCGAAGCGCCGCTTGAGCGCCTCGCTGATCTCATTCAGGAAGTGCCGGTCAAAGCTATTCAGGGTACCAATGATCCGAAAGTCCCGGGGGATCGGCAGCGCGGCACTGCCCCGGGTGGTAGGCACCTGCAGGCTGGCGGAACCAGTGTCCAGGGCGGTCAGGGCTTCGCCCAGAGCCAGGTCAATCGGTGCCCGATTAAACTCGTCGATGACCAGCCAGCGGCCGCGATACTCCGCCTTCTGTCCATCACGGCCGGTTGCCGGTACATGTTTGCGCTGCTCAGTCGTCCAGCTTTGCGGCACATCTTCATCGAAATCCCAGTTATCAAAGATGGCCCGGGCCAGGCAGCCATAGGCGATGGTGTAGCTGACCGTTTTTCCCTGGAGCAGCGGAACAATGCCGCCGATGACATGCCGGGGAGTCCACTCATCCGTAGCCGTGACCAGATGTGTATCGTAGGCGGTTTTTGTGGTCGGGACCACCTGGTAGGGTGAGCCGTTCGGGGTATAGGGCGTGGCGGCGGCTGTGCCGGGTTCCTCGCCTTCCCACAACATGCGCGGCAGCAGGGTTGCCAGGCGGGTCTTGCCCGTGCCCGGTGGTCCGCTCAGAATGACATGCTGCCCCAGTATCAGCGTGGCGTAGACGCGCTCGATCAGTTCTGCCGGGATGAGCAGGTGATGGCGCAGGGCCGCAATGCGCGCGGCGAGGCGCTCCGGCGGGATAACAGCCAGGGGAGCATCCGGAATGTGTTCGGGATGTTCCCCATTGTCACCGCCGGCGAGGAGCGCCGGCAGATCATGCTTGTGATCGCGCACCCAGATCATAAAGCGCTCGCTCCACCAGTCGGTCGCCTCGGTCAGGCGCGGCGCGGTGGTTGCCATCCAGTGGAATACCTGTTGTACCAGGGCATACTGCTGCGGTGTATCGATCTGAATACTTTCTCCGCCACCGGTACGGCTCAATGCAATGGTGTCGGGCAGCACATTCAGGTCGTAGAGCACTCCCAATCCCTCGCGCACAGTCGGCCAGACCACAATCACATCCCCGTCCGGGTCGAGCCAGTTGGCAAACAACGAGATAAAAAAGGCGCTCCGTCCCGGTGCCGCCAGGCTCCTGGTTATGGTGGGAAAGCGCTGTTTCTCCGCATAGAGAAAGTGGGCGAACTGCTCGAAGCGCTCGGCAACATTCTGCGCGTTCAGGCCATCCAGCGTCTGGCGCAGCATCGCCTCGGCTTCGGTGTCGTGGTTGTTGGCGAGTTGGTTGAGGGTCATCATCCAGAAGCCCTTGGTGCCCCAGGCATCATGTTCCGGCTGCCGCAGATATTTATCCAGCCGGGAGCGAAAGTCTTTAATGTCGGTTTCCCTGTTCACAAAGCTCTGAATCATCGCCTGGATGTCAGCGAGGGAGTCGCGCCGGTGAGTCGTGACCACCCGCTGGTAGGTGAGAAACTCATCATCGTCCAGGTAGTGATCCGCGATAGTGCTCAGGTTGTGGGCGGGTGTGTGCGCTGTGGGCATAGGTTGGGTTCCTCCCAGATTTATTGCCATGCGTTACGCGGTGGTTCGTCACACCGGGCATTTCACCCGGTGAACGGCAGAATCGCCTGTGGCAGCATGGTACTCCTTTTTTTCTTTTCACAAAAAATTCACTTAGTGAATTTTTTTGTGAAAAAGCATGGAATTTTCCGCCCGGCCGGAGGCGTTGTTATCCTGCACCAGCAGCCGTAGGGTGCATTCTATGCACCGTTTACTCCACGCCATACCCGGACGATTTTTTCACCATTCGTCAGCCGGCTCAGGCTTTCCCAAAAGGCCGTTGCGCGGTGTTCGCGCATGTCGTGGTGTTCGTGGTCCAAACGCCCACCGCGTCACGCGTGTAACATGACAGGACTTACGCGGTGGGCGTTCAAACGGGCCATTTGCTCCCGATAATGGTATCTTCCACCCTGCCGGAGGCGAATCGGGCCGTTCACCAGATGAACACCTGATTTGGAACCAACCGCCTGACTCCTGTTATTGGCTGATCAGCGGACCATGGTCCAGCAGACGAGCTGCAGGTCGTCGCGGGTGATGCGCTCGCCGGCGGGGCTCAGGGCGGCCGCAGCAGCCTGGTCAAGTGCGTATGCCTCAACCATTGCCGAGAGACCATCCAGTAGCGCAGCGAAATCGCCCGTGCTACCATACGCGACGTGCAGCGTGCGTATCTGGCGCACAAACGGTGCCGGCAGCGGTTTGCGCAGCACGCTGTAGATCGCCTGCGCTACGGCTTTGTCAACGTCGGACCTGTTCCAGTTGGCCTTGAGAATGGTACTCACATCACGCTGCACTTTGTCTATCTGTTCCCCCAGCAGCGCAGTACCACGCCGCGACTCCACATCGGTCAGGATGGCCTGGGCAATCGCTTCCAGCGCCTCTTCTTGCGCTGCTGTCGTCAGCCACTCCTCATCGCGGGCTTCACCCGGTGTCGCACGGATCAGGTCGTGGATCTCGAAGCGGTTGTCGATGGCATAGCGGCCCTCGGTTTGCCAGAAGCGCCAGAAGTGCCGATCTTTGTGGCGGTAGTAGGCAAACACGCCCCTGGCCTGACCGCGCCGGAGACAGCTATGAATGCCGTCCGGCAGCATTTCAACCATCTCACGTCCGTGTTCGCGCAGGTAGGTGAGCAGTTGCTGCCGCATCATCTCATTGCCCGCCAGTTCGGATACCTGCCCCCAGAAGCGGAGCGCGGAGTCGTCGCCGGCAGCGAGTTCGCGCAGGGTGTTGAAGGTGCGCGCATCAATCAGTTCGCCCAGCACGCTGGAATCCAGCCCGATGGTTGCGTTGATAGCCCGCAGCCGGTCTTGCAGCCGCTCTACCAGGCGCAGCAGCGCTTCAAGCTCCTGGTCGGGGAAGATGTTGGAGATCGTAATCGCCGTATGGACGCTGCCGAGCCGGTCAATGCGTCCAGCACGTTGAATCATCCGGGTCGGGTTCCAGTGCAGGTCATAGTTGATCAGGTGGGCGGCATCTTGCAGGTTCTGCCCTTCGGAGAGCACATCGGTGGAAATCAGCAGATCGTACTCCGCTTCCGGCGCAACGGTGACGCGGCTGGAGTGGGGCGCGAAGCGCTCGATGATGCGTTGCCGTTCGCGGGGCGCAACCGCGCTTGAGAGGCAGGTGCCGCGCAGGTGGGACAGGCGCGGGTCAGCGCGGAGTTGCTCCCAGAGGTAGCGCGCTGTGTCGCGGTAGTAGGAGAAGATAATCACCTTCTGGCCCGCCAGCGTATAGAGGCGGGCGCGGAACTGCGCGAGTTTATGGTCACGCGCCGGGGTAATGGGCTCCACCAGGGCGATCACCCGGTCAAGCGTGGCGAGGTCATGCTGAATGTCGCTGCGCAGCCGGGGCAGGTCGTACGCGGCCGGCTCGACGGGTTGCAGGCGCTCGAGCGCCTGTTCCAGTCCCAGGTCGTCGCCATCCTCCTCCAACTGCAACAACACACGGTGCGCGCCGCTTTGCAGCAGGCGGCCCTGTTCAAACTCACACAGAAAGCGCTCCTCAAAGCTGCGCAGCCGGTGGATACTGATGCGGAACGCCTCCACACTCGACTCGAACCGCTTGAGCAGGTTGGTTTTGAGCAGGCCCATCAGGGCGGTATTGGTGTTCTCCTGGCGGCGTTCGGCGCGGGTCTGCTGCTGCTTGTAGCCCTCGGCATTGTAGGCGGGCAGATGCAACTGCTCAATGATGGCGATGATCTGGTCGAACAGGCCGCTGTAGGTTTCGCTCAGGCTGTACTCAATCGTGTCCAGGTGGCGGGTGGGGAAGCGCAGCGGCTGCCCATTGATCGTCGCCTCCGGGTAGTTATCGTGAATGAAGCTGCGCGTGCGGCGGATGACTACCTCTTCCAGCAGATTGAAGAGCGTGCCGCCTGCACCGCCTGCCGCCTCTGCCTCGTGGAAGTAGCGCCGCAACGAGGGAATGCCCACATCACGGAAGTAGCCGTCGTTGTTGCGCGTGAAGAGGGCGATCTGGTGGTAGAGATCCCAGAGCGTGTTGCTGATCGGAGTGGCCGTGAGCAGGATCACACGCTTGGGATCACCGCTGCCGATGATCTTTGCCAGGTTGTTATAGCGATTGGTACCGGAGTTGCGGAAGTTGTGCGACTCGTCCACCAGAATCACCTCAACATCGGCAAAGCGGCTCACATCCAGGTCAGCCTGCCCCAACCGCTCCATCGACACGATGCGCACCGGGATGCGCGACTCGTCGATCTCGCGCTCCCACATCGTTTGAAGCTGGGCGGGACAGATGATGAGTGCCCGCAGCCGCTGGTAGTAAGCGTAGAGTTCGAGCAGTTTCTTGCCCACGAACGTCTTGCCCAGACCCACCGCGTCGGCCACCATCACGCCGTGGTAGCGCCGCAGGATGCGTTGCGCCTTCTGGAATGCCTCGTTCTGGAAGGCGGTCAGTTCGACAATCGACCGCAGCGGGTCAATATCGGGCGTACTGTCGAGGTCGTCCTTGAAATAGGTGTAGAGCGCCTTGATATACACCTCGTAGGGCGTGTAGGGATAGCCGCCAAGCTGCGAGCGCTCCAGCAGGTCGATCAGCGTGTCCTTGTAGTCCTCGCTCTGCGCGTCGTGCCACATGCGCGTGTACCAGGCGGAAAACTCCGCGACAATGGGCTGCTCTTTATGGACGGCATTCAGTTCGGTGTTGGAGGTGAGGCCGTTGTGGGTGAAGTTGGAGGAGCCGATAATCGCGGTGCCGTCGGTGATGTACGCCTTGGCGTGGAAGAACGGCCCGGCGTAGCGCTTCACCTGCACGCCCTCCTGGTGCAAGAACTGGAGCAGGTCGGCGACCAGGGCACGGTTGCCGGCGCTGTAGCGCTGGCTGCGCAGGTCGCGCAGGATCTCGTCCCCGATGCGGCTCTCGCCGAACAGCAGGCGGAAGTCGCGCAGGTGGTACAGCCCGTTGCGCAGCATGCGGTAGCCGCTCAGGGAGAGGTAGCCGGTGGCGAAGTCGGCCCAGGGATGGTGCTGGAGCAGCAGGTTAAGCGCGTCCGCCAGCGTGATACTGTCCGCGCGGTTGTCGATGATGTAGGGGATGCCGTCGCCCCGGTGTTCGCGGATGATTCGTTGTGGCATAGCCATCTATATCCCTAAAATCGTTCGCAGCGCCCGCCCGATAGCGTCCAGTATGGGATCGTCCAGATGACCGAGTACACGCCTGATCCGGCGCTTGTCAATCACGCGCACCTGCTCACACAGCAACACCGAGTCCTGGCTTAGTCCACCGTTGCCTGCTGGAACAAACACATGTGAAGGCAGCCTTGAGTGATGAATCTGCGTGGTGAACGGTGCTATGATGGTATGTGGACTGGCAGCATTGGCACGGTCTATCTGGAGAATGGCTGTGGGCCGTACCCCTGCTTGCTCGGTACCGACCACCGGGTTCAGGTCGCACAATACTACATCGCCGCGTGTGATCGTTACCACGCGATTTCTCCACGTGCCAGCCGCTCTTCGTAATCCTCCAGGTTGGTCAGATAGTCGGTCATATCCGACTCGGCAATATCAATCGATTCGGAGAATTGCGATTCAGAGAATTGAAGCCACAACTGCCAGCGTACATCGTCCTGACGCAGCAGCAGGAAGTCGATAAAAGCGCTGACTTCCTGTACCAGCGGTTCGGGCAAGTGGCGAATTTTCTCGGCTGTTTGTTCGTGAATATCCATACGGTTCCTCATTTCATAGGTGTCTGTTGGTAGTATATCCCGTACCCCAGGGTACAAATGCACCCATGATACACACAATCTGCATGGCGCACGTGCCTTCACGCCTGTATCTGCGCCTGTATAAAGCTGAAGCCCTGGTCGAAGCGGGGTATCAGTTGGCAATGGTAGGCAGCAAGTTCTTGCACCATAGATATTCACACAGCAACCTCTTGCGCGAGCCTGCCGCCTGCAATGGCCGCATATAAGCCCGACTCAATCAGCCACGGTTGGCCTGCCGTCAGTGCCTCCGGTGCTACGGTGGTGTGGATGATTTCGTCAAGCCACGCGGCAATAATAAGCTCCAGGCTTGATTCGCTGATCTGCTCTGGCTGTACTCCTGCTTGCTCAAAATACGGGCGCAGTAGGGGCCGTGCATCAATGGTGAAGTCTGGCTCCGTATATTCGAGAGGCTGGTGTGAAGCTGTCCACAGGTAGAATGTATCCGGGAAGGCGAACAGGAAAAATGGCGCACTGGGGTAGATGCCGTGCGCGAGAATATTCCTGCGGAATCGTCCGGCCCATTCCGGTGCCGCCGCAAGTTTGTTCTTTACCTCTCCCACCAGCACAAGCTGGTCTTGCTTATCATAGACCGCTATATCCGCTATATCCGCACGGGTTGTCATAGGGTGTGCCTTTCACGCAAGCTGTTCAGTGCTTGTTTTAGTATACCATTCGGCTCCTTCAAGCGGAAAGTTTTTAAGCGCAAAGCTTCTAAGCGCAAAGCGCAAAGCGCAGAGCGCAAAGCGCAGAGCGGTCGAAGCGCAAAACACACCAGGCGGTCTGTCTGCGCCAGCGCGGCAGCCTGTGCCAGCGTGAGCCGTTTTTGCTGATAGAACAGGATCGCATATTGTTGTTGCATTCTTCCTGTTTTCCGCTTTGCGCTTTGCGCTTTGCGCTTAAAAGCTTTGCGCTTCGACCGCTCACGTGCTTTGCAGCGTTTTGGTGCTCGTGATGAAAATGCCAATGAGTTGGTTCGTTTCATCAAGAAGCTGGTTCAGCCCATCCGGGTGCGCCATATCGTGTTCCAGCAGCAGTTCCAGCCACAACGCACTTTCTTCAAGCTCCTGCAAGATGATCTGAAATTTAGCTGCCCGGTCAGCTTTGCTCCGTGCGTGCTTTGCCTCGCGATGGTTGGCGGCAACGGATGTGCCGGAGCGCAAAAGCTGTTTCGCTATGACAAGCGCAGCATCATTGAAATGATGCGTCTGTTGCAAATGACTATACAGGCGAATAATGCGGCTGGCATAAGCTTTGGTGCGCCCACGCAAGTTGTCGTGCCGATCTTCTGCCGCCAAATCTGTCACCCTCCTGTTTCAAAGCGCAGAGCGATCGAAGCGCAAAGCGCAAAGCGATCGAAGCGCAAAGCGCAAAGCGCAAAGCGGAAAATA
>DAOTVB010000123.1:0-10967 GCA_034436755.1 Chloroflexaceae bacterium
GGGCTTTGGTTGCATCGGGAACACGGCAATCCTGTGGGTCTTCCACAAACTGGCGACGACACGCTTTACACGCATATTTAGGTTTCCCGTTATGGGTAGAGCCATTTTTGATAATCTGGTCACTGTGGCACTGGGGACACTGCATCGCGATTCTCCTCTCAGCTTTTTCATGCAGTGTACCACAGTACCACTATGGTATGCAGGACTACCCCTGTCGCAATCACGGCCTGTAGTGTGTCCGCACCCAGCATAACCGTTTGCTGTCGGTTGTCTATGTTGATAACTACGGTGATAGAGGGCGGAATTGGAGGGGCCGGCTGGTCTGCGGAAGCAGTCGCCGTTGATGCCTCGGTGGTCGCATTCTCGTCGCGTGTAAACTTCTTTTTGAGCCACTCTAGAAATACGGCGACAGCTTCCCTGATCGACTCCTGGCCTAGTTGCGTGAGTATCTCTCTTGTAACTTGTGACATAACAAGAGTCAGCATCGCAAAAACAGCCGGAGAGGCAAACGTGAGGATCTCGTTCAGGCCCGAACCAAGTACTACATCGCCATCTTCTGAGGATAGATCCGGTGGAGTTGGATCTTCAATAAACTCATCTGCGAATTCATCAAGATATTGAACTTCTTCCGGCGCTACCTGCGCCACAATGGGCTGGCTGATCTGTTTCAGGATCTCACGGCCCTGCGGATGCGTTTCCTATAGGGTGTAATCGGTTTCCATTGCTTTTACCTCCTGCGTAGTGATAGGTTATCGCCCTGTATCGTACATTTGATCTCTATGAATAACGTAACAAAATGTGATAATTGGAATGAAAATTAGTTCATCAGGCAATGGTCCGTCTGACACATATTGCAAAACCCCTCCCGCAGACCAGTCTGTGGGAGGGGTGGTTTGGTGTTACTGCCGAACGATCCCCAGCATGGCCGGGTTGCCGTCCAACTCAATCGCCTCGGTGTGGGCATTCGGGGGCGGTGGCCCAAAGGTCAGTTCGCCTGCCAGCGTTTCGGCCTTGAGATACTCCTCCCAGGTGGTGATGACCTCCTGCAGCCAGGCGCTATCCGTCGTCTCACTGCTCGTCAGGAAGAGCTGAATGCGGTCGCTGATCTGCAGGCCGGCATTCTTGCGGGCATCCTGCACATTGCGCACCAGATCGCGCGCGGCACCTTCCATCCGCAGTTCCGGTGTGATGGTGGTGTTGAGCGCCACCAGCATGCCGCCCTCTTCGGCCACGGCGTAGCCCTCCGGTGAACTGGTCTCGACCAGCAGTTCCTCCGGCTGGAGCGTTACTGGTTGCCCCTGCACCTCCAGCGATACTGGCTGGTTGCCCTCGACGGCGTGTGCAGCGGCGCGGGCATCCTCGGCGCTCATCTCGCGCAGCGCCTGGGTCAGCGCGGGCACCAGTTTGCCGAACTTGCGGCCCACCAGCCGCAGATTCGGCTTGAGCCGGTAGTCCACAAAATCCGCCGATGTGTCCAGGTAGCGGATCGTCTTGATGTTCAACTCGTCGGCCAGTTCGTCCTCGAAGCGCCGCACCCCTTCAACCTCCGCCGGGCTGCCGGCGCGCACCCAGATCTCACTCAGGGGCTGGCGCACCTTGACATTGGCATTCTTGCGTGCCGCGCGTCCCAGCGAGACCGCCCGCAGCAGTGCCTGTGTATCCGCGATCAGCCGCTCGTCGATCCGGGCCGCGTCAAACTCCGGCCAGCGCGCCAGATGCACACTCGGCGGGGCATCGGGATCGGCGTTGGCGACCAGGTTGCGGTAGATCGCCTCGGTGATGAAGGGCACAAAGGGCGCGGCCAGTTTGGTCACCGTTACCAGGCAGGTGTAGAGCGTGCTGTAAGCCGCCTGCTTGTCGGCGTCGGCCTCGCTCTTCCAGAAGCGCCGCCGGTTGCGCCGCACATACCAGTTGGATAGCTCATCGACAAAATGCTCAATCGCGCGCGAGGATGTCACTACATCGTAGGCTTCCATGCCGGCGGTGACATCGCGCACCAGGGCATTCAGCCGCGCCAGCGCCCAGTGATCAATCGGCTGGAGCGCCTGGCTGCCGGCCCCTTCCGCCCCCGGTTGCCAGCCATCCAGGTTGGCGTAGGTGACAAAGAAGGAGTAGGTGTTCCAGAGCGTGAGCAGGAACTGGCGCAGACTCTCGCCAACCTGCGCCACACTGAAGCGGCGCGGATTGCCCGGCGGGCCGGCGCTAAAGAGATTCCAGCGCAGCGCATCGACGCCATAGTCGCTAAAGACCTGCCAGGGATCAACCACATTACCCCGGCTCTTACTCATCTTCTGGCCCTCGGGATCGAGAATATGCCCCAGGCAGATCACATGCGTAAACGCCGGTTTTTTGAAGAGCAGTGTCCCTAGCGCATGCAGGGTGTAAAACCAGCCGCGCGTCTGATCTACCGCTTCGCAGATATAATCGGCGGGATGCGCATGCTCCAGCGCATCCGTATTCTCAAACGGGTAGTGCCACTGCGCAATCTGCATTGCGCCGCTGTCAAACCAGGCATCGGCCACATCGGGAATACGGCGCATGGTGCCATGGTTATCGGGTGCTTCCCAGGTCAACTCATCCACATAGGGGCGGTGCAGATCCAGCCCTTGCAGCGAGCGCCCGACCTTTGCCTCCAGTTCGGCCAGGCTGCCGATGCACTCGCTATACTGCCCGTCATCGCTCACCCAGACCGGCAGCGGCGTGCCCCAGTAACGCTCCCGGCTGACGGCCCAGTCGATATTATTCTCCAGCCAGTTGCCAAAGCGTCCCTCGCGGATATGCTCCGGCACCCAGTAGATCTTCTGGTTATTCTCGACCAGTTGCTGTTTAAACTCTGTCGTCCGAATATACCAGGAGGGCTTGGCATAGTAGAGCAGCGCGGTGCCGCAGCGCCAGCAGAAGGGATAACTATGCTGCACACGCCCGCTCTTAAAGAGCAGCCCGCGCTCCTCCAGGTTGCGCGTGATGTCCGGGTCGGCCTGCTTGAAGAACTTTTCGCCAAAGCCCAGGTCGCCAAACTCCGGCATAACCATGCCGCTCAGGTCAACTGAGAAGAGCGTCGGCAGGCCGTAGCGCCGCCCAATTTCTAGATCACCATAGGCCGGGGCGATATGCACAATGCCGGTGCCGTCCTCCAGGCTCACAAAGTCGTCGGCGACCACGCGGTAGGCGCTGTCCCAGTCAACCGTTTCACCCGCGCCGGGCACGCCCGTGAAGAGATTCTCGTAGCGCAGCCCGACCAGGTCCGCGCCCTTGATGGTGCGCAGCACCCGCACATCCTCCCCCAGCACCTGCGGAACCAGCGCGGCGGCCATGACCAGCCGCTCGATCCGGTTCGCCGACTGCGCGGTGGGCGCATCGCCGTTGGTGGGCGCGGGGGGCATGCCTACCTCGGCCAGTACATAGTCGGCGTCCGGCTTGACCGCCAGCGCTACATTTGCCGGCAGCGTCCAGGGCGTGGTGGTCCATGCCACGAAGCTGCTGTTTGCCAGCTCCGCCGATAATGGATGGGCGGTGCTACCATTCCCGCCGGCGGCATTCTTCACCCGGAAGCGAATCCAGACGCTCGGATCGTCCACATTATCGCGGAAGCCCAGGCTGACCTCGTGGTCGCTCAGGCTAGTGCCACAGCGCGGGCAGTGCATTGTCACCTTGTAGTCCCGCTTGAGCAGGTCGCGCTGCCAGAGCTGCTGGAAGATCCACCAGAGCGACTCGATATACTTATTTTCGTAGGTGATGTAGGCATCCTCACTGACCCAGTAGGCAATCCGCCGGGTGAACTGCTTCCAGTCCTGGATGTAGCGCCAGACGCTCTCACGACATTTGGTATTAAACTCGGCAATACCATAGCGCTCAATATCTGGCTTGCCGTTAAATCCCAGTTGTTTCTCAACTTCGATCTCGACCGGCAGGCCGTGTGTGTCCCATCCCTCGCGCCGCCCGACGATATGATAGCCCTGCATGGTGCGGTAGCGCAGGATGATATCCTTGAAGCAGCGGCTGATGGTATGGTGAAACCCGGGGCGGCCATTCGCGGTCGGTGGCCCCTCGTAGAAGACAAAGGGCTGATCGCCGGATTTCAACGCCTGTTCAACAATGTTATTGGCGTACCACCACTCCAGGATCTCATTCTCCAGGAGTGGAAATGAAACATTACTGGTGACAGCCTGGAACATGCGGTGCTCCTTGTCTAAATGCCGTAGTCTGTAGTCTGAATTCCGTAAAAATTCAACCCGGATATCACCACCACGGTAGTTTCTGGAGTCCCGGCTTGAACCGGTTAAATGCCTGCCGGGACGGCGGCATCCTGCCGGGAATGCCTGATCCGGCTGAAGCCGGGATTCTGGAACGATGTCCGGATTACATATTCAACCTTCATCAGATTGATAAAATGTACTCTCTTTTGAACTTTCGTCTTGTCGTATCGGCGCAACCTGGTGGCGGAACCGTAGTGCCGACCAACAAAAAAACTCCGCCCCCATCAGGGACGAAGCTGCTGCTCCGCGGTACCACCCCGCTTCAACCCATAGTCGCCACTGGATCGTTGAATGCACATCAGCAACAATCCAACCGCGTTACGGGTTACTCTTGGTGAGAGTCAAACAACTCTCCGTCCGGATAACGGTGGACGAAACCGGGCCTAACTAATTGCGTGGGTGTTGCGTGACAATAATCTGCCATCCACAACAGCGCTCACGGGTTCATCGGCCGGCTCGGGGGGGATATTCAGCGCGGCTCAACCTGCCTGGCTCACACCGTCCCAGGCTCGCTGGTGGCGAGAAAGCGCGCCTACTCGTCCCCGTCATCGCCATTTGCGCTCCTAAGTATAGCAGTGCGGTGGATGCGCGTCAAGCGGTTTTGAGAAGAACTGAGAACTAGAGAGCGCAGAGCGCAGAACGGGGGAACTGAGAACTGAGAACTGAGAACTGGAGAGCGGGAAGCGCAGAGCGCAGAACGGGGGAGCGCAGAGCGCAGAGCGGGAGAACGGAAGAACCGAAGAACGGAGAACGGAGAACCGCACGGCGTATGCGGCGGTATCCCATGGCACGCCGTGTCACGGCGAAAACCAGTGTCATGCTGACCCCTGCGGCGAAGCTCAGGGCATGCTCCGGGAGGCATCTCGCTGCAGGGCAGCGTAGCAGCACTGTATCACACCGAAACCCAATGTCATGCTGACCCCTGCGGCGAAGCTCAGGGCATGCTCCGGGAGGCATCTCGCTGTAATGCGATGCAGTTCAATGGGGGACAACGGGGAATCGGTGAGATGGTTCACTCCGTTCACCATGACATGGGATTTCATGGGTGGGGCAGGGCGTGCGCGGTGGGGTTTCACGGCATAGTGACGCTGTGGATTCAGCGAGGCTGACGTTGCAGAATCGGTGAGATGGTTCGCTTCACTCACCATGACATGGGTTTTCATTGTAGAACCACCGCGTACCGCATTGGCCGTTTCGCGGTGTTCGCTCATTTCGTGTTGTTCGTGGTCCAAACGCCCACCGCTGGAAATTATTCCGGGGCTGGATGATACCATCACCGATATGATGCTGGACAGCGGCGGGGCATTGCCGGCGGCGCTGCTCAACCTGTGGGGGCTGAACGAGCGCGCGCGGGCGGAGCGCAAAGCCGAGCGGCAGGCGGGGGTGGGGGAGGCTGCCGCCTAACCTTCCTCCCCGCTGCCGTCGGCGGCCACATACTCCGCAAGCTGGCGCAGCTCTTGCGCATAGACATATCGTAGCATGCGCGGCATGAACAGGCGGTTGAATATGCCGGCCATCCCGCGCGGGGGCTGCCAAGCCGTCGCAATCGTGACCTGTGTCGATTGTCCATCCAGCAGCGGTGTGACGACGAAGGTTGTCACCAGTCCGCTCTCCGGGTCGGTTTCGGTCAACATCCGGCCCGGCTCCGGTTCGGCTACCTGCATGCGGATAACCCGTTCGCGCCCGAACTGCCGGACATACACGCGGATGACCGTTCCCTCCCCGATGCCGCCCTCCTCAACCTCCAATCGGGAGAAGAACTTCTTCGGGAGAATCTGCGGATGGCCCTGGTGATAGTCAACCAGGATTGCGTAGATGCGCCCGGCGGTTGCCGGAATAACGGCATGCGCTGCGGTGTGTTGTAAGGGGCTCATGGATATCCTCTTAACTGACCTGTTCCAGCATTGAGTGTTTGACCTTTCCGCCGGCTTGCGGTTCCAACTCACGGCCAAACGTTGTGGTGTAGTCCTGCGCGTAGGGCTTTAACGCCTCGTAGACATGGTAGGGCACAGTGCGCGCTTCGTGGCCGGGGAAGTGGGTGCGCACATAGGTCAGGTTGCGCAGCAGCTTCATCTCGATTACGGAGCGGGCGAACTCCAGGCCATGCGGGCCGCGTCGCCGCTGCAGGAAGGCAATCAGCTTGCGGATGAGCGCCGGGGGCTTGCCCGGCTTCTGTGCCAGCATCTGGATATAGCGCGGCATGCCCCGGCGTCGGTCGCCCCGCTCGATCAACTCGCCAAACTCCAGGTCGGGTGACAGGCGATCAAACAGTTCCGCGCCGCGCTCGGTGCGTACCAGCACCCACTGCCAGCCCAGCGGCGCACCCATGTAGCCGATGGTCAGGTCGGCGAGGCTGTTGGGGTAGTCAAAGCAGGAGAGGCAGGCCGAGGGAAAGATATTCTCCAGCTTCTCCATCGGAAAGTCAATAAAGTTGATCCGCTCGATCTGCCCATCCTCGTGGCGCATCCAGAGGCTGAAATCCTGCATAAACTCGTAGTGGACAATCGTCTCCGGCGAGCGCGACACCAGGCTGAGGAAGTGGGTCAGGTCGGGGTAGGTGACATTATCGCTGCAGGGGATGCCGAGTACATACAACTGCTCCAGCCCCAGTTCCGCTTCGGCGGCACGCAGCATATGCACCTGGCAACTGGTACCGATAAAGGCCAGCCGTTTCAGGCCGCCGGCGCGCACCTCGTCCAGCAGGCTAAGGTTGGGCGCGAGGCAGGGTTTGTTGCCCGCGCTGGCGCGCACTTCTTCTGGGGTGCGGGCCAGAACCGGCTGCGGGGCAAAGCGGGTGCCGGGGACGGCGCGGGCGGTGATCACGCCCTCGACTGCGCCCATTTCGAGCAGACGCGCCGCCAGCGTGGTAATCATCCCGCTCCACTGCGCGTTGGGGGCGGGCTGGCGCATCCGCGCGGCATACATCGCTCGGTAGATCCCGAAGCGCAGTTCATCATCCGGCCGGCGCGTGCGTCCATGCAGGCGCTGCTCGATATCCGCTACCTGGTTGCGCACAAAGACGCAGGTCTGTGGCATCATTGGCCGGAGACTGCTGTCGCACAGGCCGCAGTCGCTACACAACTTGGGGCGACCTTTGAGCCGCGCATCCTGACTAAGCAGGGTAATCTGGTGAAGCCCTTTGGATGGTCCGTCATCCATCGTTTGCATGGTATGCCTCTACAACTTATTGATCTCGGTGCCCGCTACGGGGCGAGTGGCCCAGTCACGTGGTTGGAGAAATTGTGTCAGTGCGGCCTCAGCGCTGCCGGGGGTGGGTTGGTAGTCGAACTCCCAGCGCGCCAGTGGTGGGAGCGACATCAGAATCGCCTCAATATTGCCCCCGGTTTGCAGTCCAAACACCGTTCCCCGGTCATAGACCAGGTTGAACTCGACATAACGCCCGCGCCGGTAGAGCTGCCAGTCGCGTTCGCGGTCGCCATAGGATGCCTGAATGCGCCGCTGCACCACCGGCATATACGCCGGCTGGATCGTCTCGATCCCTTCCTGGATAAAGTCTAAGCCCTGCTGCCAGCCGTCCGGGTCAGCGGGATGCAGATAGTCAAAGAAGATCCCGCCGATGCCGCGTAGCTCATTCCGGTGGCGGATATAAAAATACTGGTCGCAGGCACTCTTCAACTCCGCATAATCTGCAATCGCGTGGCGGTCACAGAAGATCTTCAGGGTGCGGTGGAAGTGCGCCGCGTCTTCCTCAAAGCCGTAGCAGGGGGTCATGTCCATTCCACCGCCGAACCACCAGTCCTCGCCGGCTTCAAAGTAGCGGAAGTTGGCATGGAAAGCGGGAACATAAGGATTGCGCGGGTGCAGCACCATCGAGATACCCGTGGCAAAAAAGGGCTGATTCTGCGCCGTTGGTCGCCACTGCGCCACACTGGGAGGAATACGTTCGCCATGGACCGCCGAGAAGTTCACCCCGGCGCGCTCAAATACTGCGCCGTCGGTCAAGACCCGGGCCGTCCCGCCACCACTATCGGGCAGGGTCCAGATATGACTTGTAAATGTTGTCGTACTGCCGTCGAGATCTTCAAAGAGTGTACAAAGCTTGGTCTGCGCCGCCTGCATCAGGTCAATGACCGTGTCGCGGTGCGAAGGGGATGGCATGGCTTCCTCCCGATCATACAACGTGAGCCGTGAGTCGTGAAACGGAACGAGGAGGTAACCAGTCCGGCCGGCAACTCATCGTTCCGTTCCATACATCATATCACAGGATGATATGGCGCACGTAACAGGCGTCACACGATCTATGCACTATGGCGTCCCGGCTTATGCAGTTTGAAAAAATAGTACGGATATGTGATGCCCTGGAGTCCCGGCTTTAGCCGGTGGCATGCCTGCCGGGGCCGGGGCCTACTGCCGGGAACGCCCGGACCGGCTGAAGCCGGGACTCCTGCGAGTCGATGTCCGGATTACCATTTCAACGTTCATGAGCCGGGGCATGCCTGCCGGGAAAGTCCGGACCGGCTGAAGCCGGGACTCCAATCCCGCGATGTCCGGATTACCATTTCAACGTTCATGAGCCGGGGCATACTGCCGGGAACGCCTGAACCGGCTGAAGCCGGGACTCCTGCGAGTCGATGTCCAGATTTACGGTTCAAACTTCATCAGCCGTCTCACATCAGGCTCTTGAGCGCTTCCCGGAAGGCGTCCAGCGTCTGCCGGATCTCGGCATCACCATGGGCCAGGCTGACAAACCCGGCTTCAAACTGGGAGGGCGCAAGATAGATCCCCCGGTCGGCCATGGCCCAGAAGTATTGCGCATAACGATTCGTGTTGGCATACTGGCGCGCACTGCTGTAGTTGGTGATCTGCTGCCCCGGCCCCTGCAGGAAGTAGTAGCCGAACATCGTTCCCACATTGTCAACCTGCAGCGGGATCTGCTCCTCTTCCGCGATTGCGCGCAGACCCTCGGCCAGGGTGGTGGCGTGGGCGGCAATCTGCTCAAACACGCCATCGGTGCGCAACTGCCGCAGCGTGGCCAGGCCGGCCGTCATCGCCAGCGGGTTGCCGGAGAGCGTGCCCGCCTGGTACATCGGCCCGGCGGGGGCGACCTGCTGCATAATCTCGCGCTTGCCGGCGTACGCGCCCACCGGCAGACCACCGCCGATGACCTTGCCCAGGCAGGTCAGGTCGGGATCGATGCCCCACAACCCCTGCGCGCCTCCCGGCGAAACCCGGAAGCCGGTCATAACCTCGTCAAAGATCAGCAGCGCGCCGTGGCTGTGAGTCAGCTCGCGCAACCCCTGCAAGAACCCCGGATCGGGTACAACAAAGCCCATGTTGGCGGCAATCGGCTCGACAATCACCCCGGCGATGTCGTCGTTGGCGGCAAAGAGCGCCTTGACCGCTTCCAGGTCGTTATACTCCGCAACCAGCGTGGTCGCCGTGGTGTTGGCCGGGACGCCGGGGCTGTCGGGCAGGCCCAGGGTAGCAACGCCGCTGCCGGCCTGCACCAGCAGCATATCGGCGTGCCCGTGGTAGCAGCCGCTAAACTTGACAATCTTGGAGCGACCGGTGTAGGCTCGCGCCAGCCGTAGTGCGCTCATGGTGGCCTCGGTGCCGCTGTTGACAAAGCGTACCTGCTCGATCCCCGGCATCAGCTCGATCACCAGTTCGGCCAGTTCGGTCTCCAGCCGGGTGGGGGTGCCAAAGCTGCTGCCCAGGCGGGCCTGCGCAATCAGTGCCTCGACCACGGTGGGGTGGGCGTGGCCCAGGATGAGCGGTCCCCAGGAGAGCACATAGTCGATATAGCGGTTGCCGTCAGCGTCCCAGATGTAGGCTCCCTCGCCCCGCTCGATAAACAGGGGCGTTCCGCCGACGCCGCGAAAGGCGCGCACGGGCGAGTTCACGCCGCCGGGCAACACTTTCAGGGCGTCAATAAACAGATCTTCCGACTCGGGATATGTTTTGTGCATAAATTCCTCTACCTGTATGTAGACGGTTAACTGCCGGTCGCCGATGCGCGATGCACAAAGTCCACCAGTTGTTTTACATGCTCAACCGGCGTCTCGGTCATGATGCCGTGGCCCAGGTTGAAAATATGTCCGGGCCGCCCGGCAACACGGGTCAGAATATCGGCGGCGCGGCGTTCGATCTCCGGCCAGGGCGCGAAGAGCACACCGGGATCGAGGTTGCCCTGGACAGCCACGCCGGAACCAAGCTCGGCCCAGGCATCATCAATCGAGACGCGCCAGTCCAGCCCCAGCACATCGGCGTCGGTCCGGCGCAGCAGCGGGAGCAGGCCGTTCATATCGGTGCCGAAGTAGATCACCGGCACACCGCTGCGCTTCGCGGTGGCGACGCACTGCTGGACGTAGGGCAGCACATACTCTTCATAGTCACCGGGGGCCAGTTCACCTGCCCAGCTATCGAAGATCTGCAGCGCATTCGCCCCGGCTTCGACCTGCGCCAGCAGGTAGTCACCCACCAGCGTAGTAAGTTTCGTCATCAGTTGCTGCCAGATCTCCGGTTGTGCGTACATCAGCCGCTTGGTATTGCGAAAATCGCGGGTGGAACCGCCCTCAATCGCATAGCTGGCGAGCGTGAAGGGCGCGCCGCTAAAGCCGATCAGCGGGATGCGCTCCGCCAGTTCCTGCTTGACCAGGCGGATAGCATCCAGCGTGTAGGCGACGGTCTCGCGCGGGTCAGGCTGGCGCAGCGCGGCAATATCGGCGGGACTGCGTAGCGGATTGTGGA
>DAOTVB010000124.1:0-37591 GCA_034436755.1 Chloroflexaceae bacterium
ACGGGGAACCGAGAACCGAGAACCGAGAACCGAGAACCGAGAACCGAGAACTGAGAACTGAGAACCGAGAACCGAGAACCGAGAACCGAGAACCGAGAACCGAGAACCGAGAACAATACGCGGTGGGTAGCCGGTTTGTTCTTTGTTCTTTGTCTGAACTATTCGGAACGCAATGCTCCCGGCAATCCGAGTTGCCAGACTGCCGGGAGCATTGCGTTTACACGGACGATAGGACAAGTTTCACCACAGTTTTCCCGGGTTGAACAGGGGTAAGTGTGTCATCTGTTTCTCCGTTCACCCTGTCCCCTGTCCCCTGTTCGCTGTCTCCTATCCCTTGACCAGTTTAGTCAGCCGCGGCGGCATCGATCCGGGAGGACTGCTCCCCCTTTGCCGCCGGATACCCCTCCGCGCTGGTCTTCTGGACCAGGTCGGCCAGCGACAGGTCGGCCCAGGCTGCCGCCAGATCAAGCGAGAGCCCCATCTTCTCGGCCACTCCTGCCGCGTATGCCGGGTCGGCCTTGTAGAAGTGAACCAGTTGGCGCTGCATAATGCGCTCGGGGACGCCTCCCATTGCCTCGGCAATATTGCTGAAAAGCTGTGCCTGCTGCTCCGCGTTCATCAGGCGGAAGAGGTTGCCGGGCTGGCTGTAGTCTTCGTTGCCCGCGCGGTGATCGTAGCGGTCGGCATCCCCGGAGATCTTCAGCGGCGGCTCCCGATACTGCTGCGACTCCACCGGCCCGCTGAAGCTGTTGGGCTCATAGTTGACCGCGCCGCTATAGTTGCCGTCAAAGCGCATGTTGCCGTCGCGGTGGTAGGTATGCACCGGGCACTGCGGCTTGTTGACCGGCAGGCCGGCATAGTTGACCCCAATGCGGTAGCGATGCGCATCGGCGTAGGACATCAGGCGCGCCTGCAGCATCTTGTCCGGGGAGAAGCCAATGCCCGGCACAATATTGGACGGCTCAAACGCGGCCTGCTCAATCTCGGCGAAGTAGTTCTCCGGGTTGCGATTGAGTTCGACAATCCCGACTTCGATGAGCGGATAATCACTGTGGGGCCAGACCTTGGTCAGGTCGAAGGGGTTAATGTGATAGGTTTCGGCCTCGGCCTCGGGCATGATCTGGACACAGAAGCGCCAGCGGGGATAGTCGCCATTTTCGATGGACTCGAACAGATCCTGCTGGGAACTCTCGCGGTTTTGCCCGATCACCTGGTTGCCCTCGGCATTGGTCCAGGTTTTGATGCCCTGCATCGTCTTGAAGTGTAGCTTGACCCAGAAGCGCTCACCCTGGGCATTGATAAAGCTGTAGGTATGGCTGCTGTAGCCGTTCACAAAGCGGTAGCTCTGCGGCAGCCCCCGGTCGCTAAAGAGAATGGTCACCTGATGCAGGCTTTCGGGTGAAAGCGACCAGAAATCCCACATTGCCGTCGGCGAGCG
The DNA here is from genome assembly GCA_034436755.1 of Chloroflexaceae bacterium. Taxonomy (GTDB): domain Bacteria; phylum Chloroflexota; class Chloroflexia; order Chloroflexales; family Chloroflexaceae; genus CAKZQX01. Next base: position 1,439 of record DAOTVB010000124.1, read on the forward strand.
CAGGTTCGTTTTCGGGTCGCGCTTCTGCGTGTGGATAAAGTCGCCAAACTTGTAGGGATCACGCACAAAGAAGACCGGTGTGTTGTTACCGACCATATCCCAGTTGCCATCTTCGGAGTAGAATTTGATAGCAAAGCCGCGCACGTCACGCTCAGCATCGGCTGCGCCGCGCTCCCCGGCGACTGTCGAGAACCGAATAAGCAGATCGGTCTTCTTGCCCACCTCTGAGAAAAGCCGGGCACTGCTGTAGCCGGTAATATCATTGGTGATGGTGAGGGTACCATACGCCCCAGAACCCTTTGCATGCACCACCCGCTCCGGTACGCGTTCCCGATTGAAGGTCGCCATCTTCTCCAGCAGTTGGTAATCCTGCATCAGGAGCGGACCGCGTGGTCCGGCGGTGAGCGAATTCTGGTTGTCGCCGACTGGTGCGCCGTGTGCTGTGGTCAGTTGTTCCCGATCAGCCATACATGTCTCCTTGCCAGGGACGAGAAGCAGATCCGTCTGCTTCCGCCATTGTACGAATTGAGTGTTCAAAAGTGACAGACGCCTATCCGGTAGGGGCTGGTACATGGGGGCAGTGTCCTGACAGGGTGACAGGGATTTCTGTCAATGAAAGAACCTCCCACCAATGAACCAGGTGTGCAAAGGTATTTCCCAGGTTTTGTTCAATAGGTATACACAGGTGTTCTGGGATATACACGCATCCTACTACTAACACACTCATCTGGCAACAGGATTGAGGGTTTTTATGGATTTCCAGAAAGAATGTGAATGATAGCGAGCCGACATTAGTTGTGCATGGGCGGCCCGGCTGAAGCAGGCTGGAATGTAACCCGGAGCCGGGATTCCTGGTTATCGTCATTGGGACGGGCGACGGATGCGCAGAAGCGCGTCCCTACCACAAATGAGAACAGGTGCGGGGGAGTTGACGACCGGCGTGGAGCAGCGCGTCCAGCCGGCTATGCGACGGCAAAGCCTGTGAAGGGGCGTTTTTCGGGTGGGTGAAATGCCAGGACAATATCTTCTTTCGGTACACCGGCATCAAGCAGTGCCTGGGCCACACCTTCTGCGGTGCCATTATATTCAATCCAAATTTTGCCATCATGCAGTCGCAGATGTACAATCACCGCATGCACCCGCCGGGGACGATCCCAACCAAGGTACATGAGTTGATAATGATCATGCTGCTCATCAAAAATGATGATCGGGTCAATGTCACCGTGAGAGGGTTTGTAATGCGCATCAGCTTCGAGGATGTTTTTAATAATTGTTCGGTACTGATCTAATTTATCCATTGGGTAATTTCCTCCCGCTGCACATTGATGAACACCAGACGTAACTGATAGTCGGTATAGTTGACCCTAATTATAACATCCCGCATTGTCTGAATTTTGGCGTCATTTCATGAACTATGCATTACTTGCTGCAGCAACGCCTCCAGCGGCAGCGCATCCAGCGTGGGCAGCACAAGATCGGCGGGCGGCAGATCAAAGTGCCGCGAGATCGCGCCGGGCACCGCCACAACGCGCATTCCGGCGGCGCGGGCGGCCAGGATGCCGTTGGGCGAGTCCTCAAAGACCAGGCACTGCTCCGGCGGGCGTTCCAGGCCGGCGGCGGCGCTGAGGAACAGGTCGGGGGCGGGTTTGGTCGCCGCCACATCATCACCCGTGTACACGCAGACAAACCGCTCGTAGATCGCGTGCCGGTGTAGCCAGCCAGCCACCCAATCGCGCCCACTGCTGGAGGCGACCGCGCAGGGCAGTCCCAGGGCGCGCGCCTCGTCCAGCCTTTGCAGCACGCCGGGCAGCAGTGGCTGATCGGCGCTCAGGCGCTGCTTGAGTTCCTGGCGGCGCGCCCGCATCTCGGCGTGGTCGAGCGTGTGCGCCCGTTCCGGCATCGGACCCTGTTCGAGCAGCGTCACCAGATGCGCCACCGCGTCAAAGCTGCGGTTGCTGCCCAGCGCATGCTGCCAGCGCTCCAGCGCCAGTTCCAGGCCATATTCGGCATAGATCATCTGCCAGCTCGCGAAGGCGGGCGTTTCGGTGTCGATGATCAGGCCGTCGAAATCAAAGATCAGTGCGGTAATCATGGCACCGCCACGCCATCGGGATGCGCCACCGTCTCGACTCGCTGCACCTGTCCATCCGCCAGGTAGACAATCCGGTCGGCATAGCGCGCCACATTCATGTCGTGCGTCACCAGCAGCAGCGTCAGTCCTTCCTCGCGGATCAGCCGCTGCAGCAGGCGCATAATCTCGCGCCCGGTATTGCTGTCGAGGTTGCCGGTCGGCTCGTCGGCCAGGATCAATTGCGGCGTATTCGCCAGGGAGCGGGCAATCGCCACGCGCTGCTGCTCCCCGCCGCTCAACTCCGACGGACGATGATCGGCGCGTTCGCGCAGGCCCAGTTGCGCCAGCAGTTCCAGCGCCTGTTCGCGGCGCTCCCGCCGGGACATTTTTGCCAGCATCATCGGGATCTCGACATTCTCGACGGCGCTGAGGATCGGCATCAGGTTGAAGTTCTGAAACACAAAGCCGAGCATATCCCGGCGATAGGCCACCAGTTGGCGGTCACTGCTGCTTGCCAGTTCCAGATCGCCCACCCAGACTTCGCCGCCGGTGGGCCGCACCAGTCCACCCACCAGATGCAGCAGCGTAGACTTGCCGCTGCCGCTGGGACCGACCAGCGACACAAACTCGCCGCGCCAGATCTCCAGATCGACCCCACGCAGCGCATCCACAAACGACTTGCCCATCGGGTAGCGCCGGGCCAGCCCCCGGGCGCGAATAAATGCTGTTTGATTTGTTGTCACAGTTTGCTTTTCTCTGTTCCATGACGCGAAGAGACGATGAGGCGCGGATGCGAATGCCATAATTAGCAATCGCATCGCCTCATCGCCTCACGCCGCATCGCTGCATCCAGCAACTACTCCAGCGACTCCGCCACACGCAGCGCGTCCTCGGCGCTCAGCGTCCCGGCCACAACTAGACGCACACCGTCTTCTTCCCAGCGCAGGAGGCTGCCCTGCTGCGCACCGTTGCCCGTGACCAGCGTGGCCGCCTGACCGCGCACCGTCACCTGCTCAACTTCGCTGCCGATGGGCGGCTCGCGCTCCGCACCGACATCATCGCTGCTCTGCACCACGCTAAAGGTGACGCCGCTACCGACATAGTTCTGGATGACCGTTTCGCCGCCCAGCACCTGCACCTCAACCAGCGCCGCATCGCCGGGCAGTACCGTCGGGCTCAGTAGCGGGAAGTCAACCTCGGCGGCGGCCTCGTCCAGCGTCATCGTGCGCGGGCGCATCTGCTCGGCCAGTTCGGCGGCATCAACTACCTCGGCCCCTGCGGGAATATCGAAGGTAAACAGGTCAGCGTCCAGGCCACTGTTCAGCTCAAACGAACGGACCTCCAGCGTCCCCTGACCCATATCGCTGCCATCCACCGCCAGCTTGAGCGGCAGGGCAAACTCCTCATCCTGCGAGACCCACATAGTAATATCGATCAGGCCGTCGAGTTGCAGTTGCTCCTCGGTATCCGTGGTCGGCGTCAACTCCAGCTTCCAGGTGGACTGACCGGCGATCTCCTCTTCGGCCACAACCTCGATCTCAAAAGCATCGAGGCCGCGCTCCAGCATATCCTGGAAGGCCTCGGTTGCGCCGGCCGGGTCAGTCTCCGGGCGCTCCGGCATATCGGCCTTGTTGCCCGTCAGGACGGTATTCTCCTCCGGGTTATAGGCCCAGAAGGTCTCGCCGTTGCTGACCAGGAGCGAGCCTTCGATCTCAGCTTCGGAAGCCTCCAGCACCTCGGCGCGCATGTTGTAAACCGGTTTGCCCTCCTCGTCGGTCTCGCCGGTCTTCTCGATCCAGCCCTCAACCAGCATGCTACCGCTCTTCTCGTTCGTCGTAAAGTCCAGTTCCACGGTCGCATGCAGATCCTGCGTTGCGTCGCGGGCGGTCTCCATCCGCTCCACAATCTCCTCGGCGGTGATCTGCTCCGCACCACAGGCGGCCAGCGCCAGCGCGCTAATCAGCAGCAACACCAGTGAAAGTAATCGTACTCGCATAACTGTTATCCTTTGTTTGTCAGGTTATAGGTGACAGGTGACAGGTTATAGGTGACAGGTGACAGGTTGCATCTAGTCGAACGCCTCATCGCCTCCCCGCCTTGTCTCATCGCCTCATCGCCTCATCGTTTCCTCGCCTCTCCGCCTTGTCTCATCGCCTCATCGCCTCATCGTTTCCTCGCCTCTCAGAATAAAGTATAGCAACAACATTTTACCGCCGCCAGGCAGAATTACGACCGGGGCGTGAACGAGATGTTACCAATTGTTACACGGCTGGGGTGTGGCGCGTGGCGATTGGGGGTTGGCGCGTGGCGATTGGCGATTGGGTAATGTCGGCGGCGCGGCGGCGCGGCGTTAAAAAAGTAGGGTACGTTTTACGCACCAGGCTGCTGGGGAAACCGTCCACGAATCGGGCCACGAATGCACGAATGGGGCGCGTGGCGCGTGGGGAGTGGCGAGCTGCTGGGGCAACCGTCCACGAATCGGGCCACGAATGCACGAATGGGGCGTGTGGACATCGCGGCGGCCCGGTGTTAAAAAAGTAGGGTGCGTTTTACGCACCAGGCTGCTGGGGCAACCGTCCACGAATAAGGCGACGAATGCACGAATGGGGCGCGTGGACATCGCGGCGGCTCGGCGGCGTTGCGGCTCGGCGTTAAAAAAGTAGGATGCGTTAAACGGACCAAGCAGCCGTGGCGTGCTCGCGGATGGGCCCCTCCCAAGGTTATGCGGTGCATAAAATGCACCCTACCAGGCTTGGCGGCTTGGCGGCTTGGCGGCTCAGTAGCCGGAGGGTGCGTTTAACGCACCAGACTGCTGGGGCAACTCAAACTCAGTCCGGAGGATGCGTTAAACGCACCAAGCAGCCGTGGCGTGCTCGCGGATGGGCCCCTCCCAAGGTTATGCGGTGCATAAAATGCACCCTACCAGGCTTGGCGGCTTGGCGGCTTGGCGGCTCAGTAGCCGGAGGGTGCGTTTAATGCACCAAGCAGCCGTGCCGTGCTCGCGGATGGGCCCCTCCCAAGGTTATGCGGTGCATAAAATGCACCCTACCTGGCGCGGCGGCTTGGCGGCTTTGCGGCTCAGTAGCCGGAGGGTGCGTTTAATGCACCAAGCAGCCGTGGCGTGCTCGCGGATGGGCCCCTCCAACGGTCATGCGGTGCATAAAATGCACCCTACCTGGCTATGCCCGGTACCAGGTGGGGAACGGTCTGGATCACGAACAGCACGAAATTGCGCGAAAACCGCGAAACACACAGCGGCACGCCAGTCATGCGGTGCATAAAATGCACCCTACCTGGCTATGCCCGGTACCAGGTGGGGAACGGTCTGGATCACGAACAGCACGAAATTGCGCGAAAACCGCGAAACACACAGCGGCACGCCAGGTAGGGTGCATTTTATGCACCCTACCTGGCTACTGCTGGGGCAACTCAGTCCGGAGGGTGCGTTTTACGCACCAGACTGCTGGGGCAACTCAGTAGCCGTAGGGTGCGTTTTACGCACCAGACTGCTGGGGCAACTCAGTAGCCGGAGGGTGCGTTTAATACCAATTCGGGTTCAAAATAGCAACAATCAGCCAGTGCATGTTCCTGCCCCGGTCACATGCGTCCACGCATCTCGCATATGCGGAAAAAATGTCATGGAACGGAGCGTGTCAGGCACTGCGGCGAGCCGGCGCAGCCCCTCACTCACGGCGTGCTCAACCGCGTCCAGCGACTCATGCAGCACATGCGGGAACGCTTTTTCGCGGATATCATCCCACAAATGTTCCACCGGACTGAGCTGGGGGCTGGAGGCCGGTTGCACGATCAGACGGATATTGTCGGGTACCTGCAGATCCGCTGAGGTGTGCCAGCCTGCCCCATCCACGTGCATCACGACGAAGGAGTCAGCAAAATCGGCGGCCACCTGGGCCAGAAACAGGTTCATCATCGCGGTATTCGTGCGTGGTAACACCAGCGTGGTCATGTTCCCCAGGGCGGGCGCAACTGCCGCATATGCAGACCGCGATTCCCGCACGATCTGGTGCGGCACGGTCGGGCGAATACCGGCGGGCGCATCAGGCCCGCTGCACGGGCCTGATGCGCCCAAAGCGGGCCGCATCTTCGACCATCAGGACCACTGGACGAGTGTCATGGGGGGCCCGCTCCGCCAGCACTGCATCCACCTGGGCCGCAAACGTCTCCCTTCATCGCGCCTGGTTCTCCGCATCCGTCTGGGGATGCTGCGGACGGGGCGTGATGGTGCGCCAGTCATTCCGGTGCAGCAGATCAGCGATGGTACTGGCATAGACGGACTGGCCGACTCGGTCCGCGAAGGCCTGCTGGATCGTGTGGGTCGTGACGAGGTGGCCGGCCTCCGCCTGCGCGATGAACGGTTCCAGGAACGCCTGTTCTTCGTCCTGCGTGCGAGAGGCGTGATGCCGCCCGCCGCGCCGATCCTCCGCGATACTGGCGGAACCCAGTTGGTTATCATCCGACACGGTATGAGAGACAAACCAGCGTGACGTGGCCGTATGCAAGGCGATCCTGTCGGCCGGTCGGGCATCGACCAGCCCATTGGAGATGACCAGCCATTGCTCGCGCTGGCGATCATTGGTCGTGGTCTTGAGTTTCTCCGTCACCTCCTCCACGGACACATGCGGCACAATCTGCATCCGGCGGCCCATTGGTTCCTCCTGTGTACGCGTCTTGGCCTACAGGGTGTCATGCTGTGTTTTGCAAGACTGATGCCAGATTGGTATCAGGTTGTGGGCCGGTGCAACAAGATCAATCGTTGTCCACGATGGTTATGGTTGCCGTGGAGGGTGTGCCCAACGCGGCATCTTTGGCGCTACTGAGCGTCAGGGTGATCGTCTCGTTGCTCTCGCTGTTTGCATCATTGATGATGGTAACGGTGAAGCTCTTGCTGGTCTCACCGGCATTAAAGATCAGCGTGCCATCCGTTGCAAAGTAGTCTACACCCGCGACGGCGCTACCATCCGCGGTGGCATAGTTCACCTCCACCGTTCTATCGGTTGGCTCACTCAGGGTGACGGTAACAGGTTGCCCGCCCAGACCCTCATCAACGCTGTAGTTGCTACGGCTGAAGCTGATCTCCGCCGCCGGGTCGTCGTCGTCGATCTTCAGTTCCGCTGTGCCATCATCCAGCCAGGCGTTACTGCTCAGATTGCTCAAGGTCAGATCTAGTTCTTCCCGATACTCATCTCGACTATCATTGTTGATCGGAATGGTGAAGGTCTTGCTGGTTTCCCCTACGCCGAAGGTCAGGGTACCGCTCGTGGCGTCATAGTCGCTGCCGGCTTTGGCCGTATCATCACTGGTGGCATAGTCCACCGTCACGACCAGATCATCGCGGCCGGTGCGTATGACCTCAATCGTTGCCGTGCCGGCGTTCTCATCAACAGTGAAAGTATTTGCCGCAAACTGCACATGCGGCTCATCATCCTGGATCCTGAGGTTGGATGTAGAGTCGCCGATGAGCGCATTTGCACTTGCGTTGCTCAAGGTTAGCTTCACCCGCTCGTTATTCTCACCCTCGTTATCGTCGCGGATATCCACAGTAAAAGTCTTACTGGTATCACCCGGATCAAACGTGAGCGTGCCGTTGGTAGCAGTGTAGTCAATCCCGGCATCCGCGCCATTATCGCTGGTAGCATAATCCACCGTGACGGTTTCGGTAAACGTGCGATTCAGCTCTACGGTGATGGTGGCTGATCCAGCATCTTCGTCCACATCAAATGTGTTATTGGTAAATCTAATCCGTGGCTCGTTATCATCAATCTTAAACGCGGTGTTATGCGGCGAACCCGGCCAGACATTGGGTGTTGGATTGCTCAAGATCAACTGAATCCGCTCATCCCACTCACCCAGGTTATCTTCCAGGATTGTGAAGGTAAAGGTCTTGCTGGTTTCGCCCGGATTGAAGGTCAGGGTGCCGCTGGTGGCGACATAGTCGCTGCCCGCATTTGCCGCCTGCGACGAACCGTCCGTCACTGAGTAGTCTACCTGTACCGGTGTGCCCGCCGGCCTGGTCAACACCACCTCAACCGTTACGGTCCCGGCATCCTCGTCGGCAATGTTGGGATAGGTGCTGAAATCAAACTGCACGCGTGGCTCGTCGTCCTTAATCGTCAGGGTTGCTGTGTTGTCGGAGCCGAGCCAGACATTCGCCGACGGGTTGCTTATGGTTAGATTTACCAGTTCGTTATCTTCCCCCAGATTATCATTCAGGATGGAAATGGGGAATGTTGCACTGGTCTTGCCTGCATCAAAGGTGAGTGTGCCGCTGGTATGGATATAGTCATCACCTGCACGCGCACCCGGCGATGGACCATCACCAATGGCATACTCCACCGTCACCTCTTCGCTCACCGGCTCGCTGAGGCGCACCTCAATCGTTGCCGTCCCAGCAGGGTCATCCTCGTCAACGTTGTAGTTGCTCCTTCGGAACTCAACATATGGCTCGTTGTCGATAATCTCCAGGGTGGCGGTGGTCTGCGCTCCCAGGCCGGCATTATCCGGATTGCTCAACGTGAGTTGCAGCGTCTCAGGACTCTCTACATCCGTATCATTCGTAATATCCACAGTGAAGACCCGACTGCTCTCGCCAGGCTTAAAGCTGAGTGTACCGCTGGCGGCAGTGTAGTCACTCCCGGCAGTAGCCGAGGGCGGTGTTGCGTCACTTGTTGCGTACTCCACCGTTACCGTTTGCGGGGAGGTCGCGCTCAGAGTGACGATAATAATCGCCTGCCCGCCATCTTCATTAACGCTGTAACCGGCGTTGGCGAAGCTGACCGTCGGCCCATCGTCATCGATAATCGTTCCCTCGCCCTGACCGTCGGTGATGGTCGCATTGACCGGATTGCTCAGGTTAAGGAAGAAGGTTTCATTGGCTTCATCGTTTGTGTCACCGTTCACTTTAACCGTGAACGTCCTGACTGTTTGACCCGGAGTAAAGTTAAGCGTACTGGTCGTCGTAGCCGTGTAGTCGCTTCCGCCCTGAGCCGTACCGTCGCTGGTGGCATATTTCACCATAACGGCGCGACCGCTGGGCGCTGACAGCGAAACGGTGAAGGTCGCATCAACGCTGCCGCTATCACCCTCCGTCACGGTTACGTCATTTATCGAGATAGTGGGTTGGGCATCGTTGTCGTTGATGGTTCCCTCGCCCTGACCGTCGGCAATGGTTGCGTCAGTCGAGGTCAGGTCCACGAAGAAGGTTTCTTGCGCCTCGTCAAGTGTGTCACCCAGCACTTCTACGGTGACGGTCCGGCTGGTTGTGCCCGGTGCGAAGGTCAGCGTGCCACTGAGGGCGGTATAGTCGCTCCCGGCCAGTGCGGTATCGTCCACGGTGGTGTAATCTACGCTGATGGGTTTGCCACTTGCCTTTGAAAGCGAGACGGTGAAGGTGGCATCAACCGGACCGCCGTTACCCTCCGTCACCGTCACATCGTCAATCGAAATGTCCGGCGCGACGTCATCATCGCTGATTGTGCCCACGCCCTGATTGTCGGCAAGCGTGGCATTGTCCGGGTTGCTCAGGTTCACAAGGAACGTTTCATCAACTTCGTCCAGTGTATCACCGTTGACCTGAACGATTATAGACTTACTGGTTTCGTCCGGCGCAAAAGTCAACGTGCCGCTGCTCAGGCTGTAGTCATTACCCTCGGTCGCCGTACCGTCCGCCGTGGCGTAGTCAACGCGCACTTCTTTACTGCTGGGATTCGAGAGCGTCACGGTGAAGCCGGCATCGACCGTATCGCCATCATCACCCTCGGTTACGGTAGCATCGTTTATCGAGATAGATGTGATATCATCATCAGTAATTGTCCCCTCGCCCTGATTGTCGGCAAGCGTGGCATTGGTCGGGTTGCTCAACTCCACGACAAAGGTTTCGTCATCTTCGTCGGTCGTGTCGCCTGTAACCTGAACGGTGATCTGTTTGCTGGTGTCGCCGGGATCGAACGTAAGTGTACTGCTGATGGTGCTGTAGTCGCTCCCGGCCAGCGCGGTACCGTCCGCCGTGGCATAGTCTACCGTCACCACTGCGCTGCTGGGATTCGAGAGCGTTACGGTGAAGGGTGCCGTGCTGCCCTCCGTCACCGTTACATCGCCAATCGAGATCTCCGGCGCGGTGTCGTTATTCTGTATCGTAAGCGTAACGGTATCGGGCATCCCCAGATCTGCATTGCTCGGATTATCCAGGGTCAGTTCCAGGGTCTCATTAGCCTCATCGATGTTGTCATCGGTCAGGTTGATGGTAATAGTCCGGGTTATCTCACCCGGCGCAAAGGTGAGTGATGTGCCCGGCAATGTATAATCATCGCTCGCGGTCGCGTCACCCCCCGTCACGGCATAATCCACCGTCACGGTGAACGCCGACGAGTTGTTGAGCGTGACCGGGATAGTTGCTGTGCCGTCACCTTCGTCTACCGTCTTGTCCGCTGTGGCGAACTGCACGGTCGGCACGCCATCGTTATCATTGATGATTACTGTCGTGTCGGCAGGTGCTCCCAGGATAGCCTTGTCTGGATTGCTCAGTGTAATGTCGATAGTCTCATCAGCCTCGTCTGTTGGATCATCGGTAATGTTGAGCGCAATAGTCCGGGTTATCTCACCCGGCGCAAAGGTGAGCGATGTGCCAGGCAGATCATAGTCATCGCCCGCGGTCGCGTCGCCCCCCGTCACGGCATAATCCACTGTCACGGTGAACGCCGACGGGTTGCTCAACGTAACCGGGATGGTTGCGGTACCGATGCTTTCATCCACCGTCACATTCGGCGCGGTGAACTGCACGGTCGGCAGAGTTTCATCATCCACGATGGCAAGCGTGGCGCTGCTGGGAGTTCCCAGCGTGGCGTTGTCCGGGTTGCTCAGGGTCAACCTGATATCTTCCCCGTCTTCGTCAACGGCATCATCAATGATGCTCACGGTGAAGGTCTTGCTAATCTCGCCCGGCGCAAAGGTCAGCGTGCCGCCGGCGGCGGTGTAGTCCTCCGGCGCAGTGGCCGTACTGTCGCTGGTTGCATAGTCCACCGTTACCGTTTGCGGGGAGGTCGCGCTCAGGGTGACGGTGATCGTCGCCGTTGCTGCATCCTCATCCACGGTGTAGTCGGAACTATCGAACTGAACCTCCGGCCCGTCGTCATCCGCAATGGTCCCCACACCCTGCCCGTCGGCGATGGGCACACTGCCCGGCGACTGGTTCGACAGGTTAACCAGGAAGGTTTCGTCCACTTCATCATCCGGATCGCCCGTAACTTCAACGGTGATGGTCTTGATGGTATCGCCCGGATTGAAGGTTAGAGTACCCGTGATCGGTTCATAATCATTGGCTGCAACCTTCGCGCTACCGTCCGTCGTGGCATAGTCTACCGTCACCGTCTGGTTGCTGATGTTCGACAGTTTGACCGTGAAGGTCATGCCGGCAGTACCAGTGTCACCCTCAATCACGGTTGCATCAGTGATCGAGAGCCCGGTGGCGTCATTATCTGCGATTGTCACCGCAGCCTGCGGGTCAGGCAGGGCGGCATTGACCGCAGCGCTCAACTTCACGAAGAAGCGCTCTTCGGCCTCGTTGGTGGTGTCGCCAATAATCTTGACCGTAATGGTCTTGCTGGTCTCACCCGGCGCGAAGGTCAGGGTGTCGCTCTTCAGGTTGTAGTCCTCGCCCTCGGTAGCCGTGTCGGCGGCGGTGGTGTAGTCCACTTTAACTGATTTACCGCTCTTCGCCGACAGATTAACCTCCAGGGTAGCACTGGTTGTTCCGCTATCACCTTCGGTAACGGTAATATCACCGATGCTGATAATCGGTTCGTCATCGTTGTCGTTAATCTCCAATTGGGTGCCGGTTCGTCCACCCAGGACGGCATTACCAGTCGGTTGCTTCAGTTCCAGCCGGAGAGTTTCGACCGGCTCATCCAGGGCATCGTCAACTATCCTGACGGAGATGTTTCGGCTAGTCTCACCCACATCGAAGGTCAGCGTACCGTTGCTGAGGTTGTAATCCTCGCCCCGGGTGGCATCGCCGCCCGTGATAGCATAGTCAACCGTCACCTGCGTATGCGATGCCGCGCTCAGGATGACCTTAATGCCGGCGGTACCGTCGCTCTCATCGGCATCCTGGGTACTGAACGCAAACTCTACCTCAACCGGCATAGGTGTGCTGGTTGGTGTTGGCGTATGTGTCTGCGTCGGCGTTGGTGTGCGCGTCGGCGTATGTGTTGCTGTTGGTGTACTGGTCGGTGTGTGTGTCGCTGTCGGTGTACGCGTCGGTGTACGCGTCGCCGTGGCGCTCGGCTGTGTGGTGGCGCTCGGCTGCGTGGTGGCGCTCGGCTGCGTGGTGGCGCTCGGCTGCGCGGTGGCACTCGGCTGGACGGTAGCACTCGGCTGCGCGGTCACACTGGGTTGCGGCATGGCCGTTGGCACCGGCGTCGGTGTAGCTGCCGGACGGGACGTTGCCGCCGGTCGCGGGGTGGCTGATGGCTGGCTCACCGCCGGGAATGGCGTCGGGCTGGCTGGCGGGACAGTTGCCGTGGGTGTGGGTGTGCGACTGGCTGTTGCCGTTGCCGTGGGCGGGATAGGTGATGCGGTTGGCAGTGTTGTTCGCGCTACCACGGGTGTGCGGGTCAGCGGGCGGGCGGTGGTTGATGGCGTTTTGGGCAGCGGCGAATCAATGACGACAACCGGAACACTATTCTCAGGAACCGGAACCGGGGACAATGCGTTAGCTTCTTCCTGCTCGATCTGGGCAATCGCCGTTACTGCCTGCGGGTCAATGGCAGGCAGCAGCAGTCCATTCTGCCAACGACTATAGTCGGCCTCGCCCACAGCCGCCAGGTTCTGGGGGTAGGCCACGGCGCGCGGCGCGACCATCAAGATGGCTAGTTGGGAGATACAGGCAACACCCAGCAAGGCCAGGAGCATAATGCTACTGACCAGCCAGGTGAGCAGGCGAATTCTACGCCGCTTCCGCGAACGCTGTTCCTGAGTTTTCGGGGCTTCCGGTTGCATTGGTATACCTGAGTGTAAAACTAAAGGTGCTGCCCTGTCCAGGTGTACTGTCTACCCAGACGCGCCCACCATGCCGTTCGACGAGTTGTTTGACAATTGCCAGTCCTAATCCTATCCCGCGCTGAGCTGAGTTAATGCCCTCGTTGGTGCCATCACCACGAATAAACCGTTGGAAGATCTGGTCATGCATATGCGGGGCAATCCCACGCCCGGTATCGCGGACATCGACACGCACAAACTGCCCCTCGCGGGTTGCGCCAAGATAGATCGATCCGCTATCGGTGTAGCGCTGCGCATTGTCCACCAGTTGCTGCACAACCGTCCGAAGCTGGTCCATATCGCCCAGCACGGGCGGCAGTTCGTCCGGAATGTCGATCTCCAGTTCCAGATCCTTGGCTTTGATCGCACTGCGCAGCGGCCAGACCGCCTCCTCGACGATCCGGGTCAGTTCCAGGGGTTCGAGATTCGTCTGGAGTTGTCCGGAGTCGAGATTGGCGAGCACAATCACGTTGTTAATCAGCGCAGACATATTAGTGGTGTGCTGGCGCATCGACTCGATCAACATACGCTGGTCATCCTCGAGCGGGCCAACCAGTCCCCGCAGTAGCAGGTCGGTATTCCCACGCAGAACGGTCAGCGGCGTGCGCAGTTCGTGCGAGATGGTAGCGATAAAGTTGGAGCGGGCACGCTCAATCCCGATCTCGCTGGTCAGATCCTGGATCGCACAGACATAGTGGGTTTCGGCCCTGCCGGGTGTAATCACCGGAGCGATAGCGACCCGGACGATGTAGTCATTTAGTTTGTAGAGTTCAGTTGTGCGGCGCGAGTCGAAGTCGGGCATACCCTCGGTCAGATGAATGAGGGGCAGGTCGCTCATCTGCGCCGGCAGGAGAGCGTTATCCTGCAGGCCCAGCATCGTTCGGAGCACCCGGTTGACGATCAAGACCTTGCCGTCAGCGTCACACACAACTACTCCATCGGTAATATTTTCAACGATCGCCGCGCGCTGGTTTGATTCGGCCTGGACTGCACCATAGAGCCGGATCAGATGTTCGGTCATGTGGTTAAATGAGTTCGAGAGCGACCCGACCTCGTCTTTGGACTGCACCTGACTGCGGCGGTGCAAATTGCCGGCAGTAATTGAGCGGGCCGTTAGCACCAGTTCGTTGAGCGGCGCGGTGATCAGACGGGCAATATAGATGCCCAGCACAATAATGGCAAACATTGCCGCCAGCGTCAGGGCGGCCAGCGGAACACGCGCGTCACCCCATGCACGGACAACATAGTCGCGTGAGAGCGCCACTGAGAGCACGCCGACCGTCGTGTTCCGAATCTGCAGCGGCGTATAGGCCACCTGATAATCGCGTCCATTAATTAATTTGACATCGAAAATACCATGCTCATTCGGGGCAATCTCTTGCCAAAATTTTTCCATGATGCCCTGATTGATATTCAAGGATGTCAGTCCATTCTCGGGTGATGTCGTACTGGCAAGAGTGCGTCCTTCGCTGTCATAGATCGTCAGCACAGCGGCCTGGGCCTGATCTTGCAGCGATTTCAGCAGACTATCAACCTTCATACCGATAATCAGGCCACCGACAATCTCGTCGCCGAGCCGCACCGGGGCAATGGTGCAGAAGTAGAAGGTTTCGGTGTTATTCAACTGGACGATGCCGGCAAATTTATCGCCGTACTGGTCCGAGTCAGCGTTCAGTATCCGGGGGACAAACCAGGTTTGGGAGAAGTCCATCGACGCATAGGTTGTGTAGGGCGTGTTGGAACCGGCGGGCAGACGTTCCATATCGACCATAGTGTGACCAGCACGGTTAAAGGCAATGAGGCGATCAAGCCAGACCCCCGAACGCTGCACACCAACGTTGAAGTAGGGCTCAAGCGCCCGGATCAACTCCTCGGCATTATCGTCAGCTATGGCCTCAGCAACCGCGGGCGCATCCACCAGGTCATTCGGCGGCGCAAAGGCCACTTCTTGCAGAAACTGGAGATTCGCGCGCTCCTGATCAACCAGCTTATCGCCGGCAATCCGCGTTGCCTGGGCAAGCTGGTTATCGAAGCGTTCTTGCCAGGAGTTCGCCACCAGGCTAAAGGCAATGGCCGACCCGGCCAGAGCCACGCAGAGGGCGAGCAGGACAAACGGAAGGACTATTTTATATTGTAATCGTGAACGTAGTTCTTGCCATAGCAGGCGCATTGCCCGTGTCCCTTGCAACTAATGAGACAGACGGAAAAGCCGGTCAACAAAGAAAGGAAGATGTCTAGTTTCGTACGCGCCTTACAAAAAGTATAGTCCATAGATCATCCGAAATCAATAAACTTATGTACTGTCGTAGGTGACAGTTTCGTCATTCGTTCTGAATTGGCAGGTTATGTATGAACTGGCCCATAGTATCATTCTGCTCAGTAAGTGTCTCAACAAAATGTTAACTCTTTTTCAGATTGGACCTGACATAATCAAGGAGGTTGCCGGCCAGGGCAAAGAGAATGTGCCCGTTCTATGACAACTTCAATAATATCATACGGCTATTACCAATTCTTTACAGCGTGAGGAAGCGTCTGTCGCGGTTGTCGATCAGCGTCGGTATGTGGCGCGAACACGAATCGGGCAGTTGTGGTGTCCCGGTGCGCTGCTGGAACTCACCTGATGAATGTTGAAAGAAGACCGGACATGCAACTTACACGCGTTACGCGGTGGGAGTTTGGACAACGAACAACACGACATGAGCGAAACTCACGAAACGGTCAATGCTGCCTCAGTGATGTCCGGGTTAGATGTTCAAACTTCATCAGGAAGCACGACGAGTGGTCAGGCGCACACTTTCCATCGCAATAGTCACGTTTTACCGGGCGGTAGCGCGCATCCCGCCATGTTCGCAGCATTTTATGGTACGATCCCGGTATGACAGATATAAATTCGCATGACTCACGGGCACCCTGGCGCACACGTTTGCAAGAGATTATCTTTGAAGCTGAGACACCGGCCGGCAAGGCGTTCGATATTGTCCTGTTGGGCAGTATTGTTCTCAGCGTGCTGGTCGTGATGCTGGAGAGCGTGAGTAGTATCCGCGCCCAGTATGGGACTGCCCTGCTGATCCTGGAGTGGGGCTTTACGCTGCTCTTTACCGCAGAGTATATCCTGCGCCTGCTCAGCGTCCGTCGGCCCCGCGCCTATGCGACCAGTTTCTTTGGTCTGGTGGATCTGCTCTCGATCCTGCCGACCTACATAAGCCTGCTGCTGCCCGGCACGCGCTATCTGCTGGTGATCCGCATCCTGCGGCTCTTGCGGGTCTTCCGCGTGCTCAAACTGGCGGAGTATCTGAACGAGGCCGGGGTGCTGGGGCATGCGCTCTGGGTGAGCCGGCGCAAGATCAGCGTGTTTCTGCTTACGGTAGTGACGCTGGTGGTCATTATCGGCACACTGATGTATGTCATCGAGGGCGAGGCAAACGGCTTCACCGATATTCCTACCGGTATCTACTGGGCGGTTGTTACACTGACGACGGTCGGCTATGGCGATGTGGCCCCGCAAACGCCGCTGGGCCAGACGCTGGCAACGGTGGTGATGCTGCTCGGCTATGGCATTATTGCCGTGCCGACCGGCATCGTCACATTTGAACTCTCCCGCGCAGGCCAGGTGCCTGTCTCAACGGAAGCCTGCCCGACATGTGGCCGCGAGGGGCATGACCCGGATGCGGCCTACTGCAAATATTGCGGGAGTGGGCTTTGAATTTTCTGGCGGACGCGCAGAAGCGCGTCCCTACCGAAAACCTGTTTGTGCGCGGGCCGGTATCACGGCGGGTGGCGGACGCGCAAAAGCGCGTCCCTACCGGGGACCATCGTTCCGGGCTTGCAGTTTACGCATAGGTTTTGCGCGTATGCTCAACCGATTGCCGGACCAGATCCTTGAGGGTTGCCAGGTCAATATCGGCGAGGCGCTTGATGTAGAGGCAGGATTTGCCCAGTTTATGCTTGCCCAGGCGTTGCAGCAGTTCGTCATACGCGTCGAACCCGGCCATGATGTAGAGGGTCAGGTTCTGCTTGCGCGGCGAAAACCCGGTCAGGAACCAGTCGCCCTCGCGCCCGCTTGCATATTTGTAGTGGTAGCTGCCAAAGCCGACGATACTGCCGCCCCACATCCGGGGTTGCTCGCCGGTAACTTCTTGCATCAGTTCCAGAATGGTTGCGCAATCCTGGTGTTTCTGCGCGTCCGTAACCGCGTTCAGGAAGTCCGTAACGCTCTGCTCGTTCGGTTGCGTCTTGAGTTCCGCCATTTTCCGCTCCTTTCCGGTAGATCGATCTTCCACCGATAACGCGATTGCCCTGCACCGCCTATCACCATCATACCATCCCCGCGCCGCGTTCGCTGCATCGCTATGGTTGCATTGTGTTCGCCGTGTAGGGGCGCAGCATTGGCCCATAACATGCCGCCTGCCGCCAAAATATCCGGCCAATGCTGCGCCCTACTCAGTGCGGGCATAACATACAGCAGCAGAACGGTGCATTGAATGCACCCTACGGCTACGGCGGTCTACCGTGGTGATGATATCCGCGTTACTGGAAGCGGCAACCGATAGATAAGGTTGGAAGAGGGATCGCTCACAGCCGAACAACTGCTCAGGCTACCGCACCTTCGTTCAGCAGTTGCCCGGTGACAGCAGTCACGCGGTGCAGAAGCGTTGCCAATGCCTGCGGTTCTCTGTAAACTCCAGGCTCATTCATTATCTTCCTCAACTAATTTTATATAATTGCAGTAACGGTTATTTATTACCACAAAAAAATAATTAAACATACTGAACCAATATAATTTGTTTCATTTTTCCAAAACCATTACTATACTAAAGATACACACACCCTTTCCTAACTACCCATCCTCCGAATCCGTATTTACCTGCGGTGTCTTTCGCTCTTCTTCAGCCAACTGCTCCTCAAACGCTTCAAGGGAAATGCCACCAGGTTTGCCGGCGCGTTCTGCAAGAAAGGCCATAAACTTCTCGCTCTGGCCCAGTGTGGCGACTTCCTGCGCAAATGCATCTTCGGATTCGAGTAAAAGTCGCTTTCCATCCTGACGGATGATCATGACCGTATCCTGATCAACGGCATTCAGGATTTCGTCAAGTGAAATCTGCCGCTGTCGCAGATCAAGGGTTATCATAAGTCTACCTCCTTACCGCGTATGTAAAGCCTGTTATGAACTTTGTGACCGATAGCAACAACATATACTGTGGTTCCATGTATCGCATAGAATACACGGTATATGTCTACTCGCAACTCCCAGGGGGCGATGGGATTGGGGCGAAGTTTTTTCTTTCGCTTTGTTGCGGTGTCTGGTTCTGCTGTGAGATGAGTTTTAATGCCATCAATGATGATGCGTTGCTCATTAACGCGATAGTATTGAATATCATCTTCCGCATCCGGCTTGATAATAACGATGAAGGCCACTGGTTGCCCTCTACAATCGGCACTGTTCCATGATTAAATTATAGTGTATCGAAACGGTGTGCGCAAGATGTGACGTGCTGTAAAGCAAAAAAGCACTTGTTGAAAGGAGAGCGATGAAACGGCCCGACAGCTTGAGGAGCAGTTACCCGACGGGGCTATTCATTAACTTGCAATTCGGTACCTTCACCCCCTCTTGCATCACCGAATAAAAACCTATAATTACCCCGCCTCCTCGCCTCCTCGCCTCGCCGCCTCCCCGCCTCCCCACCTCCTCGCCCCCCCGCGTCATCACGCCCACAGATGCGCATACTTCAGCCCCGACCCGGTGTTGAACAGGACCACCGTCTCGTCCGGCTTGATCCAGTCCGTCTGGAGCAGGCGCACCTGAGCCGCCAGGCAGGCCGCTCCCTCCGGCGCAGGGAAGACGCCCGTCAGCGCGCCCATCGTGCGGGCATAGTCAAGCATCTCCGCATCGGTGACGGCGACGGCGGTGCCATGGCTCTCGCGCAGCGCGCGCAGCATCAGGAAATCGCCCACGGCGACGGGTACCCGCAGCCCGTCGGCAACCGTCTGCGCGCCCTGCCACAGTTCGGCATGCTCCGCACCAGCGTGGAAGGCCCGAACAATCGGCGCGCAGCCCTCACTCTGTACCGTAACCATACGCGGGCGTTGTGCGCCGATCAGCCCCAGTTGCTCCAGTTCGGCAAAGGCTTTCCACATTCCGATCAACCCGGTACCCCCGCCGGTCGGGTAGATAATCACATCGGGCAGCGTCCAGTCGAGTTGCTCGGCCAGTTCGTAGCCCATCGTCTTCTTGCCCTCGATACGGTAGGGCTCCTTGAGCGTGCTAAGATCAAACCAGCCATGCTGTTCGACACCTTCACGCACCTTTGCGCCACAGTCGTTAATCAGCCCGTCCACGAGCGTGACCTGTGCGCCTAGCAACCGGCACTCGGTGCGGAAGAGTTGCGGCACATCGGCGGGCATAAAAATATGCGCGGGCAGTCCGGCAGCGGCGGCATAGGCGCTCATCGCGCCGGCGGCATTGCCGGCACTGGGAATCGCCAGTTCGCGCGCGCCCAACTCGTAGGCCCGACTCACCGCCATGCAAAGCCCACGCGCCTTGAAGCTGCCGGTCGGGTTGAGCGACTCGTCTTTGATGTAGGTCTGGGGACAGCCAATCTGCGCTCCCAGGCGTGGCGCGGGCAGCAGCGGCGTCCAGCCCTCGCCCAGCGCGATGCGGGCCGCTTCGTCCTGCACCGGCAGCACCTCGGCATAGCGCCAGAGGTTATCCGGGCGCTGCCGGAGGGACGCTTTGGTCAGGGTAGCGGCGGCTTTGCGCAGGTCATAGCGGGCCAGCAACGGCTTCCCGGCGGCCGGGCTGAGATTGAGCAACTGGTCGGGCGCGTAGGTTGCGCCGGTTGCGCTGCATTCCAGATGGGTCAGGGTTGAGCGGGTCATAGGATTTCCTTTCAGTATCACGTGACATGCGTTACGCGGTCATTGCCGCGGCAGAGCATTTCACCTGCGGCAGCATGGTAAACTGATACCAGCGATTTTCTCATTCCTTCCCAAACATGCGCTATAATCTTCATATGACACGCGTTACGCGGTGGGCGTTCAAACCGAGCGTTTGACCCGATGAAAACCCGATGCGCCTGCGGCAGCATGGTACTCTTTTTTCTTTTGTACAAAAGAAAGGAATCTTCCGCCCTGCCGGAGGCGATAACCCCCGCCAAACGCGGGATCGTCTGATACCTATCAGCATTGGCCGTTTCGCGTTTTTCGCTCATTTCGCGGCGTTCGTGGTCCAAACGTCCACCGCGTAAGTCCTGTCATATGAGTAGTGTAAATCACAAACATTTGGGAGAGTATACGGTGTTCCATCAACTACGCCGCATCTGGTTGGTACCGCTGCTGTTGAGTATGGTGATCCTGGTGCTGGATCAGGCCAGCAAATATTGGATCATCCAGACGCTCGGGCCGCAACCACTGACGGCGGCCATTCCGCTGATCGGTGACTGGTTCCGCTTTATCTACTCGCATAACACGGGCGTGGCGTTTAGCCTGTTTCAGAATATACCGCAATTTCTGACGATTGTCGCGCTGGGCATTACGGCCGGTGTGATCTATGCCTATGCGCGGCATATGCCCAATCGCAGCCCGCTGATCCAGGTCAGCGTGGGGTTGATCGTCGGTGGGGCGCTGGGCAATGTGATCGACCGGCTGCGCCTGGGGTATGTGGTCGATTTTATCCAGGTGGGCTGGTGGCCGGTGTTCAATATTGCCGATAGTGCCATCTGCGTGGGCGCGGCGCTGTTGCTGCTGGGCATGTCCCGGATCGAGGCCGCCCAACGCCGCCGGGAACAGGTTACGGTTTAGTGATGCCAGGGGGGATTGTGTAGCATGCCTTCATTGCCCATGCTTAAACAGCGCTGGCTGGTACCAGGACTGGTGGTTGCACTGCTGCTCGTGCTTGACCAACTGAGTAAGCGCTGGGTGGTGCAGGAACTTGGGCCAACGCCGGGGAACCGTCAGATCTTTCTGGTGGGTGACTGGTTCAGCCTGATCTATGTGCAAAACACTGGGATTGCGTTTGGCTTCTTCAAAGGCATGTCCACCGTTTTTACAGTGGTGGCGCTGCTGGTAGCGGCGGGCATTATCTATGCCTATCTCTTCTATCTGCCGAATCGCAACCGCTGGGTACAGGTCAGTACCGGCCTGATCCTGGGCGGGGCGCTGGGCAATGTGATCGACCGGCTGTTGTTGCAGCATGTGGTGGACTTTATCCAGGTGGGTTGGTGGCCGACCTTTAACCTGGCCGACAGCGGCATTAGTGTCGGTGTGGTGTTGCTGGCGTTTTATCTGCTGCTGGCACCGGATCTGGATGCGGCTCCCGCTCCGCCACGCGATGATGCCCTGTTGAGCGAACTGCTCAGCCGCGAGGTAGGATCGCGCGAGTCGGGGCCGCAGTAACATGGAACATGCCCGGCAGGTTGAAACATCCGGATGCCGGCGCGCAACGTAAAAGGTAAAGGGCTACTGTCCCCATCATCATATCACCATACAAATTGGGGGAGATCATCGTGAAGGATGCAGAATATAGTGTGGGGGAGGAGGTTGTGCGGTTGCAGGTCGCACCCGACCAGGCGGGCGAACGCCTTGACCGCTATGTAACCCGAACAATTGACACAATATCGCGCTCCTATGCCCGCCAACTGATCGAAGATGGGCATATTCAGCTTAATAAACGGTTTGCCAAACCCAGCCAGCCCGTGCGCAGCGGCGATGTGATCCTGGTGCGCCGTCCCATAGCGCAGCCAACCGACATCGAACCCGAAGTTATTCCGCTCAATATTGTATACGAGGACGACGATATTGTCGTCGTGAATAAAGCCGCCGGCATGGTGGTGCATCCCGCACCCGGGCATACGCGGGGCACGCTGGTCAACGCGCTGCTGGCACGCTATCCGAATATGCAGGTCAGCGGCAATCTGCGGCCCGGCATTGTCCACCGACTGGATCAGGATACCTCCGGGTTGCTGGTGGTGGCGCGCAATGATCAGGCGATGCGTATAATTACCGAGCAGCAAAAGGCGCGCACCATGCACAAAGCCTACCTGGCCGTTATCGACGGGCGCATGAAGGAACTGGCCGGGGTGATTGATGCACCGATCGGGCGGCACCCGGTTGATCGCAAACGGCAGACCATTAGCGCCACGGGCCGACCCGCGCGGACACACTATCAGGTGCTGGAGGAACTGGGCGACTATACGTTGATTGAGGCCCGGCTGGAAACCGGGCGCACCCATCAGATCCGCGTCCATTTTGCCTCGCGGAGTCGTCCGGTACTGGGCGATCAGATGTATGGGCCACGTAAGCCGCGCGCCACCTTTGGCCTGAAACGCCAGTTCTTGCATGCCTACAAGCTGGGGTTTACCCTCCCTTCCAGCGGCACATGGCGCGAGTTTACCTCGCCGCTGCCGGAAGATCTGCAGACAGTGCTGGCGAAACTCCGCGCCGTTGCTCACACCCGCTGAGGTTTATGCTACAATGGGCTTCTGTGTACTGGTCTAGCTACAAGGAGGTAGGGAGCACTTATGCGCAAGAAAATCAGTATCATCGGCGCTGGATTTGTCGGTTCGACCACCGCTCACTGGCTGGCGGCGAAGGAGATGGGCGATATTGTTCTGGTCGATATTATCGAGGGTCGTCCGCAGGGTCTTGGATTGGACCTGTATGAAGCCAGCCCCATCGTCGGTTTTGATGCTCACATTATCGGCACGAACGACTATGCCGACACCGCCAATTCGGATGTCGTGGTTGTCACCTCGGGTGCGCCCCGCAAACCCGGGATGAGCCGCGAGGATCTGATTAAGAAGAATGCGGATATCACCCGCGACTGTATCACCAATGTTGCGAAGTATTCGCCCAATGCCATCATCATTATGGTAAATAATCCGCTGGACGTGATGACCTACCTGGCCCGCGAGGTCAGTGGTTTCCCGAAGAGTCGGGTCTTTGGGCAGGCGGGTGTGCTTGACAGCGCGCGCTATCGCACGTTTATTGCGATGGAGGCGAATGTTTCGGTTGAGGATGTTCAGGCCATGCTGATGGGCGGCCACGGTGACGAGATGGTGCCGCTACCGCGCTTTTCCACCATCAGCGGTATCCCGGTGACCCAGTTTATCTCGGAGGAGCGGCTCAACGCGATTGTAGACCGTGCCCGCAAAGGTGGTGGCGAGATTGTTGGACTGCTCAAGACGGGTAGCGCCTACTATGCGCCCTCGGCGGCGACGGCCCAGATGGTCGAGGCCGTTCTGCATGACAAGAAGCGGGTACTCCCCTGCGCCGCCATGCTGGAGGGCGAGTATGGGCTCAACGACATCTACTTTGGCGTGCCGGTTGTGGTTGGTGCGGGCGGCGTCGAGCGGGTGATTGAGTTGTCACTCACCGATGATGAGAAGGCGCTCTTGCAGAAGTCGGCGGATGCAGTACGGAACACGCTGAATACACTGAAGTCCATGTAAATCCACCCGTCGCGTCGGTTTATTCCCCGCACGGTGCATGTGATGAGCAGGCACCGTGCGGATAGCTGCGTGCAAAACCGGTTCCCCCGCCGCCTTTCCGAACACTCCCGATTTATGCTGAGACAACCTGCATGGAATGCGGTAAGCAAAGTTTGCTAACAAATGGGATGACGAAACTACCAACACCAGGAGAAGAGCGAAAATAATTGTTGTATAATAGTCCAGGAGATATGATATATAGTCGTCAGACAACCGGATGAAGTTTAATTCCAGCAGAGTGGAAGCGATTACTATCTTTTGGAAAAACAGAAAAAAAGAAAGAGGTTGCCGCAGACAAATGGTGTGGCACATACACTCATCGCCCGGTCCGGGTGCCCACCACGTACATTCTGTACCGCTTCGATTACTGCTCTACCACTGTAACTTTAACTTCTGTACCTTCGTATGCGTACCACTCATCAACACCACCGCACGCCGGGATCTTCCGTGCGCCATGAAGTACACCCGGCACACAACGAGATAGAGAGGGGCATTGTGGAAGCCACAACCACCAGCACATCAACTTTTACCAATCAAGATCGCTGGCAAATGCTTGGAGGCGAGCGATTCTATGCTATTGCGCGCTGGCTGATGCTGTTGCTGCTGTTTGCCATCAGCCCGCTGCTGACACCTATTCCGGTCTGGCCCATCACCTCGGGTGATCTGACGGTCATGTTGTTGTGGGCCTATGCCGGGTTTGCTGTCCTGACTACCATAGCGCTGTTTATCCCCCCGCTTAGCCTGCTGCTCAACCTGGCCTATCTGATCGATATCGCGTTTATTTCGTTTCTGGCGCTGTTTAGTGGGGGGACGATGATGCTCTTCTTCCCGCTCTATCTGCTGCCGTTGATCAGTGCCGCCATTCGCCAGCAACCCGCTGTCAGCCTGCTATCCGGCATTGTGGCCTCGTTTTTCTACATTATGGCAATTGTCGGCGGGAGTATGGATGCGGAGCAGACCACCCTGGCGCTGGCTCCGCTGGATTATGTCTCCCTGGGATTGCAGGTGCTGACACTGAGCTTTATTCCCTGGCTCACCAGTGGGCTGGCCGAGCGCTGGACCGCCAGCAACCGGCGCAGTGTTGTCGCCGCGCAGCAGCAGACGGATGAAGCCCTGCGCGCGGCCCAATCCTTCCGTGATCAGATGCGCTCGCTCTACGAGGTCGCCTATGCGCTCTCAACCACGATGAACTACCAGCATGTGCTGGAGTCAACGCTCGAGGAGAGCCAGAAGCTGGTGCCCTACACCGCCGGACTGGTGCTGCTCTCCACCGGGGTGGCCGATGAACTCTATCTTGCTGCCGGTCACGGCATCCAGACCAGTGACATGGGGCGCCGCATTCAGGTGGCGAAGGGCAATATTGCCAATGCGTTGCGCTCCCCCGATCCCCGGCTGGCGAATGATATCAGCCATGAGCCGGATCTGCGGCATATCGAGACGCTGCAAACCTGTAAGGGTGCCTGTATTATTCCGCTCCGCGCCCAGTTACGCACCTACGGCATTATGTTGATCGCCAGCGAACGGAACAATGCGTTTAGCGCCGAACAACTCGATATGGTGAATGCGCTGGCGCAGTATGCGATTATTGCGCTGCACAACGCGCAACTGCTGATTGATCTGAAGGAAGAGCGCAACAAGCTGATCTCCAAAGAAGAAGAAGTCCGGCGACAACTGGCGCGTGACCTGCACGATGGCCCGGCACAGGCACTGGCGGCTATTACGATGAATATCGAGTTTATCAAGCGGTTGCTTGAACGTGACCCGCAGCGCGTCATCGAAGAGTTGGATAAGTTGAGTACCCTGTCCAAACGCACAACCTACGAGGTGCGCACCATGCTCTTTGAACTGCGCCCGCTGGTGCTGGAAACCCAGGGGCTACGCGTGACGCTGGAACAATATCTGGAGCGCTTTCAGAATAGCGAGAACAACAACGGCACCGAGATTATCCTCGAAACGGAAAATGTCGATGATGTCTCGCTCGATACCAAGACCGAGGGAACGCTCTTCAATATTATCCAGGAAGCGATCAATAATGCGCTCAAGCATGCACAGGCCCAGCATATCTGGGTGCGGCTCCAGAGCGATGGTATCAACCTCACAACGATTGTGCAGGACGATGGGAAAGGTTTCGACAAGGCAAAAGTGCTGCGCTCGTACGAGAAACGTGGCTCGTTCGGTCTGCTCAATATTGATGAACGGGCCCGCCTGGTCGGTGGCAACGCCGATATGGAGTCGGCTCCCGGCGAAGGGACAACGGTGAACATTGTTGTCCCCCTCGAATAGTGCGTTATGAATCCTTACCTTTCGCCCCAGCGGGTTCGGGCCGCTTTGCACTCCCTGGGACTACGTCCCACCCGTGGCATGGGCCAGAACTTTCTTATTGATCAGCATGTGCTGCAAACGATTGTCGCCAGCGCCGAACTGACCGCTGCCGACCGGGTGATTGAGGTTGGTCCCGGCCTGGGCGTGCTGACCTGGGAACTCCTACAGCAGGCCGGGCAGGTTCTGGCGGTTGAACTGGACAAACGGCTGGCTGCGCGGCTGCGCGAGGAGTTCGCAGCCGCGCAGCAGCTCCAGGTGATCCAGGCCGATATCCTCAAGCTGCCACCCGCAGACATTTTTGAGCAGGCGGGCCTCAGCGCGGAGTCGCCCTACAAGGTGGTGGCAAACCTGCCCTACGCGATTACCTCACCTGTGCTGCGTCACTTTTTGGAGGCAGCCCACAAGCCGGGCCTGCTGGTGATCCTCATCCAGTGGGAGGTCGCCCGGCGCATCACGGCTACTGCCGGCAACCTCAGCGTGCTGGCCCACTCCGTCCAGATCTATGCGCAGCCGGAGATCGTTGCGCGCGTTCCAGCCGGTAGCTTCTTTCCCCAACCCGCCGTGGACTCGGCCATTCTGCGGCTGCAGGTCTACCCCACCCCCGCCGTTGCGGTTGACTCGATCGATGCGCTGTTCCGTGTAATCAAGGCGGGATTTCTGCAGCCACGCAAAAAGCTCTCCAACGCCCTCCCCGGCGGGCTGGCCGCGATGGGGCAGCAGATCCCCCGCGAGACGGCCGTCGCCGCGCTGGAGGCCGCCGGTGTCGCCCCGGAGCGCCGCGCCGAAACGGTGACACTGGAGGAGTGGTCCCGCGTGTACACAGCGCTACGTGATATGTAAAGTTCTCAGTTCTCAGTTCTCGGTTCTCGGTTCTCGGTTCTCGGTTCTCGGTTCTCGGTTCTCGGTTCTCGGTTCTCGGTTCTCGGTTCTCCTTCTATACCTCCTGTTAACTTCTTGTAACACTACGAGCTACAGTCGGCCCCGTATACTTGCTCCGTGTACACAACACGCCGCGCTGGTACGCCGGCCGGCGGCGCGCGCTTGCTCCCACATCGAATGTCGCGACATGCGTTGAACCTGGACAGGCATTGAAGCTCACAAGGAGAACGTATGCGTCACGCCGGATATGGCCTGGGGCTGGTGTTGCTGGTGCTCTTTACCCTGGTTGTTCGTGGCAGCTTTGCCAATCCTCCCGCGCAGGTCTTCACCGAGACCGGCTATACCGTCGGGGAGCCTTTTCTCTCCTTCTGGCAGCAGGGCGGGGTTGCGCGTTTTGGCTACCCCATCTCGCCGGAATTCCCGGAGCAGAACCCTGATGATGGGCAGGTTTACACGGTGCAATATTTTGAGCGGGTGCGGCTGGAGTATCATCCCGGCGCAGCAATGCCGGTTCAACTGGGACGGCTGGGGGCGCAACGCCTGGCCCAACTGCCGGCTGAAACAGCGGATGCGCTGCTCCCGGCTGCCGGAGCGTTGGCGGCACCCTTCCTGCCCGCTGCGGATACCACCTGTCTTCCCTTTGACAAGACGGATCAGGTACTCTGTGGGCCGTTTGCCGCATACTGGCAGGCCGGGGGTGGCATGCCCGTGTTTGGCTACCCGCTTACGCCGCCGCTGGTTTATCGCACGTCCGCTGGTCAAACGCTGGTAGCCCAGTACACCGAGCGCGCCCGACTGGAGTTTGACCCGGCAACCCGGCAGGTTACGCTGGGACTACTGGGGCGGGAACTGTATGTACCGCAATTGGGGATGGAGCCGCAGCCGCCAACCATGGCGAACGAGCGGGTAGTGGTACAGCTTATCGTGCTGATCAACCAGGAGCGGGCCATGGCCGGGTTGCCGGCGCTGATCCCCGCGCCGGAGTTGATGGCAGCGGCGCAGGGACACAGCCAGGATATGGCCACGACCGGCGTAATTAGCCACACCAGCGCGGATGGGCGCACCGCACCACAGCGCATGCAGGCAGCCGGATATAACTGGTCCCGCTGCGGTGAAAATATCGCCGTTGGGTTTCCCACCGCAGCGGCGGCGATGCAGTTCTGGATGAACAGCCCGCCGCATCGCGGGAACATCCTCGACCCGGGTATGCGCGAGGTGGGCGTGGGCTATGTGCAGCAACCCGGCGGCTATGGGCACTACTGGACAATCAACTTCGGCGAACGGTGAGACGATACTCGGTAGGGACGCGCTTCTGCGCGTCCGCCCCTCACCTGTTCTACGCGTCCCTACCCTGCATCACCCACATGCCAGAGCTTCACCAGCCCATTGCCCAGCGCGGCGACCAGCGTCTGCCCATCGGGGCTAAACGCGACCCAGGCCGCCGATGAACCGGGTTCCAGCGTGAGGATCGATTCGCCCGTGGCGATCTGCCAGAGCCGCAACGTCTCATCCTCTGCGCCACTCGCCAGCAGCGCCCCATCCGGGCTGAAGGCGACCGAGCGCACCTCGTCCAGATGGCCGGTTAGTACCTGCTGCTCCTGGCCGGTTGCCACCTCCCAGAGCCGCACCGTGGCATCCTTGGAGCCGCTTGCCGGCAGCGTCCCGTCCGGGCTGAAGGCGGTCGGCAGCACCCAGTGCGTATGCCCCGCCAGAATATGTTCCGGCGCACCCTGCGCCACCTCCCAGAGCCGCACGGTGTAGTCCAACGAACCACTTGAGATCAGCGTCCCGTCCGGGCTCCAGTCCACACTCTCGACCCAGTTGCTATGGCCGGTGAAGGTCTGGCGGAGTGCCGGTTGTGCAACATCCCAGGTGCGGACAGTGTAGTCCTTGGAGCCGCTTGCTAGTTGCGTCCCGTCCGGGCTGAACACCACCCCGGCAACCTCATCGGTATGGTCGGTCAGGGTGACAAGCTCGGCGCCGTCGGGCAGGCTCCAGAGTTTGATCGTTGTGTCAACCGCGCCGGTCGCCAGCATCTGCCCATTCGGGTGAAATGCCACGGAGCGCACCCCATCAGTGTGGCCTGCCAGGGTTATGATCTCCTGGCGAGTTGCCATATCCCACAGCTTCACCGTCGCATCCGCCGAGGCCGAGGCCAGCGTGTCACCATCGGGGCTGACGGCCACGGCCCAGAGCCCGCCGGTGTGCCCGCGTAGCGTCGCCAGTTCTTCACCAAAGGCATAGGCCGGAGTGGGCGTGGCAACAGGTGAAGGCGTTGCGGTTGGCGGCAGCGGGGTAGCTGTGCTTGCCGGGGTGGTGGTGCTTGCCGGAGTCGGAGTTGCAATGGCGGTCGGTGTGGCGGCAGCCGGTCCGGTAGCGGCGGGCGCTCCGGTGCAGCCACTCAGCAGGCTGCTCAGGCTGAAGAGCAGGCCGAGCCAGAGCAACGGGCGGGCCAGACGACTGGTTGCGGTAGGCATGGTAGCTCCTCCTCCTGATACCGATTTGTTGTCATCGCCACAGCGAACACCGAGGACGCAGCGATGATCCATGGGAATGTGCCGGCACTGCGCCCGTTGCGTCCATTCCGGCGGATTGCTGGTTTGCCGGCACATTCCTCTGAAAACAGGCTGTATTCAGCACGCATGTACTGACCGCTCATTTTCATGCTTCCTGGTGGCTCGTAGAGCCATGACTATTGGTATGAGATGGGTTAGTGCTGTGTCAGGATACCATAATACAGAGAACAGGCAAACAGCCAACAAAGAACCAACACACTGTCCAGTAGCGCGGCCCTGGTGCGCTTTGTTCGCTGTTGCTTTGTTCTCGGTTCGCTCCAAACTGGCCGGCTATTTGACAACCGCTGGCGAGATATGCTATAAAACTTTCAATATACCCAGTGATAGTGATAACAAACAGGTATACCTGCCAGGAAATTATCCAATATCTGGCAGGAATATGTATTCCACACGAACGTTCAGCGTAGAACGTTGACGAACTCCGCAGTGACGCGATGGCAGACGTGCCCTAACCCACTGGCTTCGCATTGTGGGTCTTTTTTTTACTCCGCAACGATGCGATAGTACATGTAGATACGTTGTATCTGTTGCTCTATAATGCATGCGATTTCGCCCACAGGAGCATATACATCCAGTCTATGCAGGCTTCAGGCAGCACGCTGAGGTCTGTCTTGTGATACTTTCCTTTTAGCTGGGAACCCTTTTCCATTGAAACAATAGCAGTGTCAATGTGGGGTACTGCGGAGGCAAAAGCTACATGAACAAAAATGGACAGCATGCACACCAGGTGAACCGGGGCCTGCAGGGTGCCCGGCCTGAACATGCAAATTGTGGCGTTGGTATTTTGATGGATTTGTCGGGGCACAAGAGCCATCAGATTGTCCGGGATAGCTTGCAGATCCTCAAGAACCTGGACCATCGCGGCGCGCGTGGGGCCGAAGAAAATACCGGAGATGGTGCCGGTATCCTGCTTCAGAAACCCCATACCTTCTTTCAGGCGCTGATCCCGGCCCTGGGTGACTTCGATAGTTATGGCGTGGGCCAGTTTTTCTTGCCCCGGGAGGAGGACAGCACTGCGCTGACCCGTTTGATCGAGGCAGTCGTCGCAGAAGAGGGGTTTACGCTGACAGCCTGGCGCGAGGTGCCTACCGATAACAGCGATCTGGGCCGCACCGCGCTGATGTCGGAGCCCCGCGTACGCCAGCTTTTTGTGCAACCGGCGCAACCCACCAGTCCGCAGGAACTGGATACGCGGCTCTACCTGCTCCGCCGCAGCATTGAGAATGCGGTCGCCCTGCAAGATCCACCGGGCAGCGATATGTTCTACGTCTGCTCGCTGGACCGCCGCCGGATCGTCTACAAGGGTCTGTTGACCAATGCGCAGGTCGAAACCTACTATCCCGATCTGCTGGACCCGCGCGTCGAGTCGAGTCTGGCGCTGGTCCATGCACGCTTCTCCACCAATACGCTCGGTTCCTGGAAGCTGGCCCATCCCTACCGCTGCATTGTCCATAACGGCGAAATCAATACGTTCCGGGGCAACTACAACTGGATGCGCACCCGCGAAGCCGACCTGGAACATCCCCGCTTTGGCAGCGCCATTGACAAGCTGAAGCCGATTACGCACCCCAGCCAGAGCGATACGGCCATGCTGGACAATGTGCTGGAACTGCTGATCGAGAGTGGCCGCTCGCTGCCGCACACACTGCGGATGGTCATCCCGGAAGCCTGGAATAAAGATCCGGTGATGGACCCGGCCAAGCGCGACTGGTACGAGTACCACTCGACGCTGATGGAGCCCTGGGATGGACCGGCGCTGGTCGCCGCTACCGACGGCTACAGCATCGGCGCAATGCTTGACCGGAACGGCTTTCGCCCCTGCCGCTACCTGATCACGCGGGATAACCGGCTGGTGATGGCGAGTGAGGCCGGGGTGCTGCCGATTGACGCCGCCGATATCCGCGAGAAGGGCCGGCTCAAGCCCGGTCAGATGTTCCTGGCCGATGCCACCGAGGGCCGCGTGCTCTCCGATGAAGAGGTCTTCACCCGGTTGACCGATCCGAAGTATAGCGAGTGGCTGGCGCACAACCGCGTCCGCCTGAGCGATCTGGTGGCGGCGCAGACCGAGGCAACCGCCGCACCCGCGATTGGCGACCTTACCGCGCTGCAGTGCGCCTTTGGCTATACCCAGGAGTCGCTGACCCGGCTGATCCAGCCGATGGCCGAGGACGGCAAAGATCCCGTGGGCGCGATGGGCGATGATACGCCGCCCGCGGTGCTCTCCAATCGTACGCGGACGCTCTTTACCTACTTTAAACAATCCTTTGCGCAGGTTTCTAACCCGCCGATTGACTATATTCGTGAGGATTTGATCACGACGCTGGAGAGCTACATTGGTCGCCAGCGCAATCTGCTGGACGAGACGCCGGAGCACTGCCGGCAGCTCTTCCTGCGCTCGCCGATCCTGCGCGACCAGGAGCTTGCTACCATCCAGGCGATCCAGGCAAAGGGCATTCGCGCACAGACGCTCGATATCACCTACGCGCCCGAGACCGGCCTGCAGGCGGCGCTGACCGAGTTATGCCTGCAGGCGATCCAGGCGATCCAGGCGGGCTTCCAGATCCTGGTGCTGAGTGACCGCGCAACCGGCCCGGCCCGGCTGCCCATGCCGGCGCTGCTGGCGGTGGCAGGCCTGCACCATCATCTGGTGCGGCAGGGGTTGCGTACCCACGCCGCGCTGATACTGGAGAGTGGACAACCATGTGCTGTGCATCACTTCTGCACGCTGGTGGGCTATGGCGCGGACGCGATCAATCCCTACCTGGCCTTTGAGAGCATCAGGCCGATGCTGAACGGCAATGCAAACGCCTGGCCGGAGGCGGTTGAGCGCTACATCGCTGCCGTCGAGGATGGCATGTTCAAGGTGATGTCGAAGATGGGCATCTCGACGCTGGATAGCTACAAGGGCGCGCAGATCTTTGAGGCTATCGGGCTCAATCCCGATTTTATTGCCGAATACTTCACCGGCACAGTCTCGCAGATCAGTGGGGTGGGCCTCGCTGAGGTTGAGGCGGATATGCGCGAGAACCATCACCTGGCCTTTGGCGAGCGGCTGGACGGCAACCTGCGGCTGGCGCAGGGCGGCGATTTCTACTGGCGGCGCAATGGCGAGTTTCACCAGTGGAACCCGGATACCATCGGCTTTCTGCAGCACGCCAGCCGCACGGGTGACGCGCGCTTCTACCAGCGCTTTGCCCAGTTGATCAACGAGCAGGAAGAGCAGTTGCAGACCATTCGCGGTCTGGTGGAATTTCAGATCGATCCGGACCAGCGCATCCCCATCGAGGAAGTTGAGCCGGTGGAGGCGATCTTCAAGCGCTTTTTCACCGGGGCAATGTCGTTTGGCTCGCTGAGCAAGGAGACGCACGAGTCGCTGGCAATTGCGATGAACCGCATCGGCGGGACCGCCTGCAGCGGCGAGGGTGGCGAGCAGGTGGAACGCTTTGGCACCGAGCGCGAGTGTCGTAACAAGCAGGTTGCCAGTGGGCGCTTTGGTGTCACCAGCAACTACCTGGTCAATGCCAAACATCTGGAGATCAAGGTGGCCCAGGGTGCGAAGCCGGGTGAAGGCGGGCAGTTGCCGGGCACCAAGGTCAACGAGATTATCGCCGAGGTGCGGTTTACCATCCCCGGCGTGGGGTTGATCTCGCCGCCGCCGCACCATGACATCTACTCGATTGAAGACCTGGCGCAGTTGATCCACGACCTGAAATGCGCCAACCCGGAGGCGGATATCCACGTCAAGCTGGTCTCGGAGGCCGGGGTGGGCACGATTGCCGCCGGCGTCGCCAAGGCCCGCGCCGATGCCATCCTGATTGCCGGGGACTCCGGAGGGACGGGCGCGGCTGCCAAGACCTCGATCAAGAATGTCGGGACGCCCTGGGAGCTAGGACTGGCCGAGACCAATCAGGTGCTGCTGGAGAACCGGCTGCGCTCGCGTGTGCGGCTGCGGGTTGACGGCGGCATCAAGACGGGGCGCGATGTGGTGATTGCCGCGTTACTGGGGGCCGAGGAGTATGGTTTTGGTACCTCCGCGCTGGTGACGCTGGGCTGCATTATGCTGCGGAAGTGCCACTGCAACACCTGCTCCGTGGGCGTGGCGACGCAAGATCCGGAACTGCGCAAGAAGTTCCCCGGCAAGCCGGAGTATGTGATCAACTACATGCATTTTGTGGGGCAGGAGATCCGCGAGTTGATGGCCGAGCTAGGTTTTCGGACCATGACCGAGATGATCGGGCGAGTGGACAAACTGCGGCAGCGCCAGGTGGCGCACTCGCGCGCCAGTCGGCTGGACCTGTCGGCCATGCTCTACCAGCCCGAGTCGGAGGATTGCTGCGGCAATACGCGCCAACAGAACCATCGGCTGGAGCAGAAGTGCGATCATGGGCTGATCGAGCGGGCACGACCTGCGATTGACCATCGGACGCCGGTCGAGATCGAGATGCCGATCTCCAACCGTGACCTGACCTTTGGTACGCTGCTCAGTTCGCAGGTGGCGCAGAAGTATGGTCAGGATGGCCTGCCCGAGGATACGATTCAGGTGAAGCTGGCTGGTACCGCCGGGCAGAGCTTTGGCGCATTTCTCTCGCGGGGTATTTCGCTGCATCTGGAGGGCGAAGCTAACGACTATGTCGGTAAGGGGCTCTCCGGGGGCAAGCTCTCGATCCGCATTCCGGCTAACGCGGGTTATCCCGCCGAACGCAATACGATTATCGGGAATGTGGCGCTGTATGGCGCAACCGGCGGGCAACTCTACGCCAACGGTATCGCCGGTGAGCGCTTCGCCGTGCGCAACTCGGGTGCGATGGCGGTGGTGGAAGGCGTCGGCAACCATGGCTGCGAATATATGACCGGCGGTGTGGTGGTGGTGCTGGGCGGTATCGGCAAGAACTTTGGGGCCGGGATGAGTGGCGGTGAAGCCTACATCCTGGCAGGCGACCATGAAGCCTCCGACCTGGAGGTCAATGTCAACCCGGCGATGGTCCATCTGGAGCCGGTACTCGATCCCCGTGATCAGGCGCTGGTCCGCCGCCTGGTGGAGAACCACTACGCCTACACCGGCAGCACCAAGGCGCAGGGTATCCTGGAGAACTGGGAGAGCTGGATCAGCCGCTGCGTCAAGGTGGTGCCGGAGGCGTATGCGCAGATTGTCCAGCGGAATCTCCAGCAGGGAGTGGATATCCGGCCGCTGCCGCCGGAGTCGGCCTCGGTGCCAATTCGGGACAAGACGACGGCGGTCTTGCTGGAAGGAGTAGAGCAATGAGTCACGAGCGCCATCCCGACGGGTTTCGCAAATTTCAGCGCACGACGATTGGCAAGCGTTCCGCCAAAGAGCGGATTGGCGACTATGGTGAGATTTATCAGCCGGCCTGGTCGGAGGAGCAACTGCGCGAGCAGGGTCTGCGCTGCATGGACTGCGGCGTGCCTACCTGCATGGGCGGCTGCCCGATTGGGAATATCATCCCGGAGTGGAATGACCTGGTGAGTAAGGCCGACTGGAAAGAGGCGCTGGACACGCTGCATGCCACTAACAACTTTCCGGAGTTTACCGGCTACACCTGCCCGGCTCCCTGCGAAGATGCCTGTGTGCTCTCCTACAACGACGATCCGGTAACGATCAAGGATATTGAGCGGGCGATCTATGACCGCGCCTGGGAAGAGGGCTGGATCAAGCCCAACCCGCCGACCCAGCGCACCGGGCGCAAGGTGGCGATTGTCGGCAGTGGCCCGGCGGGGCTGGCAGCGGCGCAGCAACTGAACCGCGCCGGGCATCAGGTGACGGTCTTTGAGCGCGACGATGAGATCGGTGGGCTGATGATCTACGGCATCCCCGATTTCAAGTTTGCCAAGGACAAGGTGGCACGGCGGGTGGATCTGCTGGCGCAGGAGGGCATCGAGTTTCAGGCCAATGCCGAGGTCGGCACGACGATCCCGTTTGCGACGCTGCGCGAGAACTTCGACGCGGTCTGTCTGGCGATTGGCGCGCAAGCGCACCGCGATGTGCCCATGCCCGGACGCCACCTCAAGGGCGTGGCCTTTGGGATGGAGTATCTGACGCGGGCCAACCGGCAGCAGGCGGGCAAGCCGGTTGATGATGAACTGGATGCCCGGGGCAAGCGGGTGATCGTTCTGGGTGGCGGCGATACCGGCGCGGACTGTGTGGCGACGGCGCATCGCCAGGGGGCGGTGGAAGTGATTCAGATCAGTATCCGCGAACAGCCGCCGCTGCTGCGCCCGGACTACAACCCCTGGCCCCAGCCGGCCCGAACCTACCGCAAGAGCTATGCGCAGGAGGAGGGCGGCGCAGAAAGCTACTCTCTGGAGACGATGGAGTTCCGCGACGAGAATGGCGACGGGCATGTAGACTGCCTGATCACCGAGCGGGTGGCCTGGACCTATGACGAACATGGGCGGCGCAAGGAGCGCACCGTTGTGGAGCAGAATATCTGCCTGCCGGCGGATCTGGTGCTGGTTGCGGTGGGCTTTAGCGGAGCGGAGATGCACCCCTTTGCCGCGCTCGGCC
The DNA here is from genome assembly GCA_034436755.1 of Chloroflexaceae bacterium. Lineage (GTDB taxonomy): Bacteria > Chloroflexota > Chloroflexia > Chloroflexales > Chloroflexaceae > CAKZQX01. The sequence continues at coordinate 37,346 of DAOTVB010000124.1, forward strand.
TGGAGATGACCGGCTATGGCACGATCAAGACCGACAAGACGATGATGACCAGCATGCCGGGGGTATTTGCCGCCGGTGACGCGGCCATGGGCGCATCGCTGGTGGTCTGGGCCATCGGCGAGGGGCGCGATGTCGCCCGCCAGATCGACCTCTACCTGATGGGCAAGTCGGACCTCCCGGCCAGCCTGCGCAGCCACAACCCGCCGGTGTTGCCGTGATGGGTTAGGGGTTAGGGGTTAGGGGTTA